>NZ_JAPFBM010000019.1:0-24033 GCF_026153195.1 Aurantimonas litoralis
CCGTGATGGTCGCATCGTCCGTCTCCGTGATCGACGGACTCTACCCAAATCTGGAGGAAGTTCAGGGTCTCAGGTCATTGGCAAGACCACCTCTACGGCAGCGCTCGGTGCGGCCCTCGCCAAAAACGGGCAGAAAGTCGTGGTCGTTGACTTCGATGTCGGCCTGCGGAACTTGGATCTGGTGATGGGCGCCGAGCGGCGCGTCGTCTACGATTTCATCAACGTCGTGCAGGGCGACGCCAATCTCAGCCAAGCACTGATCCGCGACAAGCGCGTAGACACGCTGTCGCTGCTGCCTGCCTCGCAAACACGAGACAAAGACCACCTGTCTCCCGAGGGCGTTGAGCGAGTGATCGGTGAATTGCGCGAGATGTTTGATTGGATCGTCTGCGACAGCCCTGCCGGGATTGAACGCGGCGCCACCCTGGCAATGCGCCATGCCGACGTGGCTGTCGTCGTGACCAATCCAGAGGTGTCGTCAGTGCGCGACTCCGACCGGATCATTGGGCTTCTCGATTCCAAGACAAAGAAGGCGGAAGAAGGTGGGCAGGTCGAGAAGCATCTGCTTCTTACGCGCTACGACCCCGCCAGAGCCGCCCGCGGCGAAATGCTGAAGGTCGAGGATGTCTTGGAAATCTTGGCCCTGCCTCTTCTCGGTATCATCCCTGAAAGCCAAGAGGTGCTTCGGGCGTCTAATACTGGCACGCCCGTGACCTTGAGCAATGCGACGAGCGCGCCTGCGCGGGCCTATTGCGACGCAGCCAAGCGGCTCTGCGGTGAGAGCATCCCGATTGCGATGGCAAGCGAGTCCAAAGGGTTCTTTGGCAAATTCTTTGCCAGGAGAGCGGCATGAACTTCTTGGCTCTCTTCAGACCGCGCGACAGCTCGGCGTCCCAGGCGCGCGCCAGGCTAAGATATCTTTTGTCGGACGACCCCATTGGCGAGACCGGCGGGAGTTCGGCTCAACAAGCCCGCGAACGTCTACAGCTTCTGCTGTCGCATGAGCGTGAGACGACGAACCCATCTGATCTCGTTGCCCTGCTGCGGGAAGAGATCCTTGCCGTGATCGCGAAACACTGCTCAGTCGATCGGGAGCAGATGCGTGTCAGGGTTGACCGCGGTGCCTCGGTCTCTATGCTTGGCGTCTCGATGGACCTGCCGAAGTCACTCGGCGGTCGTTCGCCTGTGCAGACGGTGAGCTGAGCCCACACGGGCTCTTTCACCGATGCTTGACAGGCTCTTCGACGCACAAAGCTTGCGCGCGCCGTATGCCGCATTTCGAGTGCGGTGCATTCGACCACTCTGCCACCTCTCCGGCCGTTGCCCCGTCGGTCGGGACCACCCTGTTCGAAGGTGTCGCGCCGGGTGGGGACGACGGGCGTCCCGGGCGGTGCGGCTTCAAATCAACCGCGCCATTGGTCGCGCCCTTGCGAGCGCGCCGGTTTCTTTTCAAAGCCGGGGCCGCGAGCCGAGAGTGTGGGCGTTCTCAGTATGTAATTGAGCTGAGTTCCTACTCGAGGATTTCGAGGTCGAGCGTGTCGACGTAATCGAGACACCTGTAAGTTGGAAAGAGAGCTAAACCCCCAAATGCTGACGCCATATCGATAAACCCAAACCTAACAAGCGCGAGAGCCGCTTCATTGAAGCTTCTCGCGTCAGCGAAGATCGGGACGGTATCCAACTCATAGAGAAGCCGGGGATAATGCCCCTCCTCGGACACATTGAAGATCCCCTGCTCTCGAGCGCGCTTCAGAACCGCCAGCACACGCATGTCTCGATCAGAAAGCTGCTCCGTAATAGTGGCATACTCAGCGGCAGTATCCTCCTCGAAATGCTCGGTGGGAGCATTTCGAAAAAAGTATCGCGCCATAATCCGAAGCTTGCGGATAGAAACGCCTTCTGCCGCAGCGCGCCTCACGCGCAGAATGAAGGAGGCAAGCTGCTCCTCATGAATGATAGCCTCTTCGTCGATTAAGCCGTCACGAAGCTCCTGAACGAGCATTTCTTCAAGCGTCTGTAGGCGCTTTTCGATTAGATCTCGGATGGGCTTCATCACGAGTTCCGAAACGCCCCCTGTGATCATTGCTAAGCCACCAGAGACGTATTCGATGATTGCTTTTCCGCGCTTCTGCTCAGCTCCACCGGGCCGAAGTGCTGGTGGCGCCTTCTCTCGTTCCTCCACGAACCTACCTCCAATTCTCCCCCAACTCACGCAGGCCAATACACCCGCTTCATCGGCAGTAGCTGCTTCGTTTCCATGTCGAGCTTGTCGTAGTTCTCGATCAGCGACTCGACGAGTTCGTCGATCGTCATCAGAGCCAGCGGGATGTTGGCGCGCTCGGCCTCGTAATAGGCGTCCTTGGTAAAGCCGCCGGTCGAGACGTAGAGGCCCTTGTCCTGCGGGTGCCGCCCTCCGAGAAAGCTGCGGATGTCCTGCGAGCCGATGGCGCCCCGTCGATGCTTCACCTCGACGACGATGCGCGGCGCCTCGAAGCCGAAGCCGTCGGGCGAGGCGACGATGTCCTTGCCACGGTCGGGACCGGCCGCCGAGACTCGCGTCTTGTAGCCGAGCGCCCGCAACAGACCGGCGACCAGCTCCTGCATGTCGTCCCATTCGAGCGCCGAGACACGGTCCTTGGTGAATTCAGTCGCCTTCGATTGGATGTTCTCGAAGACATCCTCTTCTGTCGCCGTGACCTCGCCGGTGACGATTTCTTCGGCCGGCTGATGCGAGGAGAGGGCCCGCTGCACATCCTCGGCCACCTCCAGCGGAAGGCGAAACAGCGTCGAGATCGCACCGAGGCTGTTGCGACTCGAAAGGGACAGGAGGTCGCGCGAGACCTCGCCATGCCATTTGACCGGACGCACGTTCGGATCTTCCGCATCAACGCTCGGGTCGACATGATAGCCGCCGCTGACCGTGCCGACGAGATAAACGCGCCGACGCGGATCGTATGTCAGCACCATGTCGCCGTTGGCGATCTCGCTGCGGAACCGATGCATCTGGCCCGCAGCCATCGCGACGGCCTGGGGCTTCATCTCGGGCCATTGCCGGCGAACGCGCTCTGCAATGGCATCGCGCGTTGTGAGATTGGCGAGGGATCCAATCTCGAACCAGCCGATCGCGACGACGCCTTTCTCCTTGAAGGTATCGTAGAGCCTGCCGTTGATCTCGGCCCTCACCATCCAGGCGTTCGCCATCAGCCACTTCCCTCTCGCGTTCCGCTTAGCCTACGGTTGCACCAGAAAAGCGCAAATGATTCGAGTTCATGCATGATCACCGGTGACCTTCGCTCGAAGATCGACACGATCTGGAACGCCTTCTGGTCGGGCGGCATCTCCAATCCGCTCGAGGTGATCGAGCAGATCACCTATCTCCTGTTCATCCGCGGGCTCGACGACGTCCACACCCGCGAGGAGAACAAGGCGAACCGGCTGAAGAAGCCGATGGAGCGGCGGGTCTTTCCCGAGGGCAATGACGCGCGCGGCCTGCCCTACGAGGCGATGCGCTGGTCGCGCTTCAAGAACGACGCGCCGGCCGAGATGTATCGTATCGTCGGCGAGCACGTCTTCCCCTTCATCCGCGAGATGGGCGGGGCGGAGACGGCGCATGGCGCCCATATGAAGGGCGCGCGCTTCACCATCCCGACGCCGGCGCTGCTCGCCAAGGTGGTGGACCTCATCGCCGACGTGCCGATGGACGATCGTGACACCAAGGGCGATCTCTACGAATACATGCTGTCGAAGATCGCCTCCGCCGGGCAGAACGGGCAGTTCCGCACGCCGCGCCACATCATCGCGCTGATGGTGGCGATGACCGCGCCGACGCCGAAGGACACGATCTGCGACCCCGCCGCTGGCACCTGCGGCTTCCTCGTCGCGGCTGGCGAATATCTACGCGACGAGCACCCCGAGATCTTCCGCGACGAGGCCCTGCGCCGGCATTTTCACGAAGGCATGTTCCACGGCTTCGACTTCGACGGCACGATGCTGCGCATCGGCTCGATGAATATGCTGCTGCATGGCTTCGAGAATCCGGACGTGCGCTACAAGGACTCCCTTGCCGAACCCGTCGAGGGCAAGGGCGACGAGGAGGCCTATTCGCTTCTCCTTGCCAATCCGCCCTTTGCCGGCTCGCTGGATTACGAGACGACGGCCAAGGATCTTCTGAAGACGGTCAAGACCAAGAAGACCGAGCTTCTGTTCCTGGCCCTGTTCCTGAAGCTCCTGAAGCCCGGCGGGCGCGCGGCGGTTATCGTGCCGGACGGCGTCCTCTTCGGCTCGTCGAAGGCGCACAAGGAGCTGCGGCGCATGCTGGTCGAGGATCACAAGCTCGACGGCATCGTCAAGCTGCCGTCTGGCGTCTTTCGGCCCTATGCCGGCGTCTCGACGGCGATCCTGTTCTTCACCAAGACCAATTCCGGCGGCACGGATGTCGTCTGGTTCTATGATGTCCAGGCCGACGGCTATTCGCTGGACGACAAGCGCACGCCGCTGCTCGATGCCGACCGCATCGGCCCGGACGCCCATCTGGAGGAGGGCGAACACGACAAGAACAATCTGCCGGACATCGCCGCCCGCTGGTTGGAGCGGGACGGCAAGGAGCGGACCCGCGCCCGCACTGACCAGAGTTTTTGCGTGCCCAGGGCCGACATCGCGGCGGCCGACTACGACCTCTCGATCAACCGCTACAAGGAGGTGGTGCAGGAAGCGACCGAGCACCGCCCGCCGAAGGAGATCATCGCGGAGCTGAAGGCGCTGGAGACGGAGATCGCCGAGGGGTTGGATGAGCTGGAGGCGATGCTTTGACGTGGTCCGCTGCTGCCCTCGGTGACTTATGCAAGATTGTCTCGGGAGCAACACCGAAGACTGAAGAAGCTCAATTCTGGGGAGGAGAGGTGCCTTGGGCCACCCCAAAAGACCTGAGCAGGCTTGATACCGAATTTCTAGATTGGCCGCAGCGCAGCATTACGCAGGATGGTTTGCGAAGCTGCGCAGCCTCCATCCTCCCACAAAACTCCGTTCTTCTGAGTTCGCGAGCCCCTATTGGGCTCGTCGCAATAAATACGCGGCCAATGGCAACAAACCAAGGCTTCAAAAGCTTGGTTCCTGACAGCCAAAAGCTTAACTCGAAGTTCCTGTTTCACTGGCTGAAAGCGAATAAGAACCACCTGCAGTCTCTCGGAAATGGCGCTACCTTCAAAGAGATATCAAAAGCTGTTGTAGAGCGGATCGAAATCCCCCTCCCACCGCTCGACGAGCAGCGGCGGATTGCGGCGATCCTGGACAAGGCGGACGCGCTGCGCCGCAAGCGCAAACGCGCGCTCGATCTGCTCGACGGCCTGACGCAGTCGATCTTTCTGGAGATGTTTGGGGATCCGATTGAAAATACAAACGGACACGCGGTTGTTTCCTTGTCGGAAATCGTTTCGTCTGACCGCAAAATAACCTACGGCATTCTGAAGCCCGGTCCCGATGTGGTGGATGGTGTTCCATACGTTCGCGTCGTTGATATTCAAAACAACCGCGTCAAGGTTGATCAGCTTCGGCGCACAACACCCGAAATCGCTCACGAATACCGCAGATCAAAACTCAAGAGTGGCGATTTGCTCATTTCGATCCGGGGCCATGTTGGTCGAATGGCGATCGCGCCCGAAGAATGCGATGGAGCTAACATCACGCAGGATACTGCGCGTCTGGCAATCAAGAACGCGGACGCGGAGTTTATAAAAGCACAGCTTGAAACAGGTCCCGCTCGCCACTGGATGGACCGACGGACGCGTGGTGCAGCGGTCAAGGGAATCAATCTCGGCGACCTGCGCCAGTTCCCGATCATAGTGCCCAAGCGGGCGGAACAGGAGAGGTTTGCCCTTGGCGTAAAGCGACTGCGAGCGAAAGAACTAGCTAGCTCGTTGCAATTGGAGAGGCTTAACGCCCTCTTCGCCTCCCTTCAATCCCGTGCCTTTTCCGGTCAGCTCTAGCCATGCCGAAATCCGTGGCCGGCAGCGATTGGACGGAAAGCGAGATCGACCTGATCGTCGCCGACTATTTCGACATGCTGGCCATGGAACTTGGCGGCACGCCCTTCGTCAAAGCCCACCGCAACGCCGCGCTGCAGGAATTGACCGGGCGCAGCCGGGGCTCGATCGAGTTCAAGCACCAGAACATCAGCGCGGTGCTCCTGCGCCTCGGCATGCCCTGGATCGCCGGCTACAAGCCGAAGGCGAATTTTCAGGGCGCGCTGATCACCGGCATCGAGCGGCATCTCACCGCCCACCCGGCGCTCTTCGTGAACCCGCAGGCCGAGGCGTCGGCATCGGGCCTTTCCGAGAACGACGCCCTGTTCTTCGAGGCGCCGCCGGTGCCGAGCTTCGAGCCCACACCGCCGCCGCTGGAGCGCATCGTCCGAAAATTCGATCCAGCGCTGCGCGACGCCCGCAACCGGGCGCTTGGCCGGCGCGGCGAGGAGCGCATCTTTCACCACGAGCAGGCGAGTTTGCGCGACGCGGGCCGCGCCGACCTGGCGCGGAAGGTGCGCTGGGTCTCGCAGGAGGATGGCGACGGCGCCGGCTACGACATCCGCTCCTACGATCAGGCGGGCCGCGAAAGGCTGATCGAGGTGAAGACGACAACGGGCATCGGCACGACGCCGTTCTTCCTCTCCGAGAACGAACGCGGCTTTGCCGAAGAGCGGCCTGACGTCTTCCGCCTCGCCCGTCTCTACGACTTCGCGCGGGCACCGAAAGCCTTCGAACTGACGCCGCCGCTCGACCAATGTGTCATGCTGCAGCCGGCGAACTGGCGGGCAGAGTTTTAGCGTGGCACCATCTGCAACTTGCGATTTTACTATCCGGCGGGCACCTTCGGTTTTATGAATAACTTCGCGTTTCCACCTACCAAATTTGCGACGACCCAAGAAGCTGAAGCCGAGGCGAGCCAGAAGCTGAGTTTCTCCTCGTGGGCCGGCATGAGCAGGACTTACATTTAATGTGCCCTCAGACTTGGCAAATTGAGCTGGCACCAGCGATGCTGAAACGGGGGTTCTGGCTTTACGTTTTTCGAGCTTACCTCAAAGATGAAGCGTTTCTCTATGTTGGCCGAACTGGGGACAACAGACCGCCTCAAGCGGCATCGCCCTATGATCGATTCGGTCAGCATCTGGGGATCACGAATGCGGCAGCGAATGGTTTCCGGACCTATCTGTCCCGGCGCATGGCAGGCCATTCCGACGTTTCTATCAAATCGTTGGATTTTCGCTGTTGGGGTCCAATCTTCGAACCGGTGATCAGCAAATCTGAGTTCGACAAAGGTAATAATGAACAGCGCGATGCTTGGGCTAAAGAACACTCCAAACGGCGTAAGATTGTGGGAGGCTTGGAGCGCAGACTGGCCGAGGAATTAGCGTTCCGAGGATACAGCGTCTTGAACACGGTTCGAGATGGAAACGACATTGATCCGAAGCTCTGGGGACAAATCGAACGTTCGTTTCTGCCTCAATTCCCGGATGTCCGAAATTAGCCCATGTCGAACTTCGCCTTTCTCCTCCCGGAATTCCCCATCGTCCACGAAGCTGCCGTCGAGGCCGAGCGAAACGCGAAGTCCTCGCCGACGGCGGCCGCCTTTTTCGCCGGCAAGACCGTGGAGATCGCGGTTAAATGGGCATTCAGGAACGACCCCGGCCTGACACTGCCCTATCAGGACAATATCGCGGCTCTCCTGCACGAGCCGAGCTTCAAGCGGCTCGCCGGCGAGGCGGTGTTCGCCAAGGCGAAATACATCAACCGCATCCGCAACCGCGCGGTGCACGAGGAGAAGACCACCTCCGAGGGCGATGCGCTCGGTGCCGTCAAGGAACTGTTCCACGTCTGTTTCTGGTTTGCCCGCACCTATGCGCGGGGCAGCCGGCCGGCCGACGGGCTCGCCTTCGACGCCTCGCCGTTGTCGCGCCGCGACGAGGCCATGCACAAGGCCTTCGCCCACATCCAGGCTCAGCAGAAGGTGCTGGAGGAAAAGGACGGGGAGCTGACCCGCCTCCTCAGCGACAGGGCCGATCTCGACGAGGAACTGAAGCGGACTCGCGCCGCGGTGGCCGAGGTGCGCAAGGCCAACGAGGCGACGCCGGACGCCCACGACTACATCGAAGCCGAGACCCGCGACCGCTTCATCGACCTTCTGCTTAAGGAGGCCGGCTGGGCGCTCGACAAGCCGGACGACACCGAGTTCGAAGTCTCGGGCATGCCAAATGCAGAGGGACGTGGCTTCGTCGATTACGTGCTGTGGGGCGCCGACGGCAAGCCGCTCGGCCTCGTTGAGGCCAAGCGCACGAAACACGACGCTCAGAAGGGCCAGCAGCAGGCCAAGCTCTATGCCGACTGCCTGGAGCTGGCTTACGGCCAGCGTCCGGTAATCTTCCTCTCCAACGGCTATGAACACTGGATCTGGGACGATACCCGCTACGGCCCGCGCCAGATCGGCGGATTTTACAAGCGCGACGAGTTGGCGCTTCTGATCCAGCGACGGACCAGCCGCAAGCTGCTCGGCAGCGAGGTGATCAACCGCAAGATCGTCGGCCGGCCCTATCAGCAGCGCGCGATCCGGGCGCTCGCCAAGAGCTTCGAGGCCGATAACGAGCGCAAGGGCTTGCTCGTCATGGCGACCGGCTCGGGCAAGACGCGCACCGTCATCGCGCTGGTCGACCTGATGATGCGCGCCGGCTGGGTTAAGCGCGTCCTCTTCCTTGCTGACCGCGTCAGCCTCGTGAACCAGGCGACGGGCGCCTTCAAGGCACATCTGCTGGACGCCGCGCCGGTCAATCTCGTCACAGAGAAGACGGCCGAGGGGCGCGTATTTCTCTCCACCTATCCGACGATGATGAACCTCATCGATGGTAAGGCACAGGGCAAACGCGCTTTCGGGCCGGGGCATTTCGATCTCGTCATCATCGACGAGGCACATCGCTCGGTCTATCAGCGCTACCGGGCGATCTTCGAGTATTTCGACTCATTCCTCGTTGGCCTGACGGCGACACCGCGCGACGAGATCGACCGCGACACCTACGCGCTGTTCGACCTCGAAGTCGGCGTTCCGACCGACGCCTATTCCCTCGACGAAGCGATCGCCGACGGCCATCTGGTGCCGCCCGAGCCGATCTCTGTGCCCTTGAAGATCATCCGCGAGGGGTTGCGCTACGACGAGCTTTCCCCGGAGGACAAGGACCGCTGGGACATGCTGGAATGGGGCGAAGACGGCCCGCCCGACAGCGTCGACGCCGCCGAGGTCAACAAGTGGCTGTTCAACGAGGACACGGTCGATCAGGTGATCGGCCATTTCATGGAGAACGGCATCAAGGTCGAGGGCGGCGACCGGATCGGCAAGACGATCGTCTTTGCCAAGAACCAAGACCACGCCGCCTATATCGCCGAGCGTTTCGACAAGATGTTCCCGCATCTGGCGGGGCACTTCGCGCGGGTGATCACCTACAAGGTGGATTATGCGCAAAGCCTGATCGACGCCTTCTCGGAGAAGGACAAGGACCCGCATGTGGCGATTTCCGTCGACATGCTGGACACCGGTATCGACGTGCCGGAGGTCGTTAATCTGGTCTTCTTCAAGCTGATGCGCTCGAAGACCAAGTTCTGGCAGATGATAGGGCGCGGCACGCGGCTTTGCCCTGATCTCTTCGGCCCCGGCGCGGACAAGGAGTGTTTCCGGGTCTTCGACTATTGCCGCAATCTGGAGTTCTTCGGCGCAAACCCAGAGATGCGCGAGGCATCGCGATCAAAATCGTTGTCAGAACGCCTGTTTGCCGCGCGTCTCGATCTGGTAACGGGGCTCGACGCAAAGCGCGACGTGCCGAGCGGGATGGAAGAGGACAGCGATGACTACGACGCCGGCGTCGCGCATGACCTGCCGAGCGAGAAGGACGTGCGCGAGGACGCGCTGAAGGAGCTGCAGGAGACCGTCGCGGGCATGAGCCTCGACAGCTACCTTGTGCGTCGGAAACGCCGGGTGGTCGAGGCGTATCTGGAACCGTCGGCCTGGACCGCTCTCGACGCGGAGAAGCGCAACCAACTTATCGAGGAGGTCGCGCCGCTGCCCTCGGGCAAGCGGCTCGGCACCGAGGACGCCAAGCGCTTCGATCTCTTGATGTTCCAGCTGGAACTCGCCCTCCTCAGTGGCTCCCGGCGTTTCGCGAAGCTCAAGACCCAGCTTCTGGAGATCGCTTCGGCGTTGGAAAGTCAGACCGCGATCCCTGGCGTCGCGGCTGTGGCAGAGCTGATCGAGGCGCTGCAGGACGATCATTGGTGGGAGGGCGTCACCGTCCCGCATCTGGAACTCGTGCGCCTGCGGCTGCGCAATCTCGTTCAGCACATCGAGAAGCAGAAGCGCGTCATCGTCTATTCCAACTTCGCGGACGAGTTGGGCGAGGCAAGCACCCACGATCTGCCTCAGGTCGGCGAGATCGACTTCGTGCGCTTCAAGCAGAAGGCGCGGGTCTTCCTGAAGGCACACGAGGACAACATCGCGCTGATGAAGCTGCGTTCGGGAAAGCCTCTCACGCCAACCGATCTCGCCGCGCTCGAAGCCATGCTGCTCGACGCCGGGATCGGCAATGCCGAGACGATCGAGCGAGCGCGCGAGACAAGCGAGGGCTTCGGTCGGTTCGTGCGCTCGCTCGTTGGGCTCGACCGGCAGTCCGTTAACGCGGCCTTCGGCGAGTTCATCGCCGGCGGCTCGGCCAGCGCCGACCAGATCGAGTTCATCGGCCTCATCGTCGAGCACCTGACGGCACAGGGCGTGATGGACCCGGGGCTGCTCTACGAGAGCCCCTTTACCGACATCGCGCCGCAGGGGCCGGAGAACGTCTTCGACATGAAGCGAACCGACCGCCTGTTCGAGGTCATCGACGCGTTCAACGCCAGCGCGGTCGCGTCCTGAGGGATTAAAGAGCGAATACGTAGGAATGGCGGTATTTCGCCCTTCTGAACCTGATCACTCGCTATTAGCGCCCGACCCATGGCTCGCAAGCGATCCCGTCATTGTCTCGGTCCAGATGGCGAGCATAACCCGGCTGCCCTCGCCTTAGCGGCGCCTTCCCTGCTGCGCGCACCGCGTCGCAGTTCCGATACCCGAAAAGATGTTTGGTCGTGATCCCAGACCATGTGCCGGTCCGGTCCGGGGCGACATACATGGCCGCGCCGCCAACGCCGACGATTGCGACGATCTTGAAGAGCAGCATCGACAAGTCCCGCGGCCAGCGGGGTCGCTGGCGACGTCGTGGAACACGTTCAAACCGCCGCCGCAGCCGGGCAGCACTGTCAAGACGATCCTGTCGCTTCCACGGGCTGACAGACATGGCGCACCTCCGGCTTGGAGTATCCGCCTCTCATCTGACCGATCGGCTAATCTGATCGAGAAGATTGTCGACGCCGAGGAATAGGATAGGCCGCCAAGACTCAGGGAGTCTCAGTGGCGCGCTCCGTGGCATCAGGGCGTAGTTGGGTAGCAGCCGGCACGGAACGCTCGCCAGTGACTCGACATGACGATCCGCGCATACCGATGTCCGACTTCTCCACGCCTGACCCTGTAGACTGTCGACCCGAAGATCTTTCGCCATCCTCATCGTCCGCGTCAGTCATGCTCAGCCAACCACGCCGCCAACCCTGACGATCGCAACCAACCTTCGGAGCCGCTTGCATAGTGCGTTGGGTCGTCGGATGCGCCGCCATGACTCACGCGAGCTCCGTGGCACGCTCCCATGCCTGTGGGCATAGTTTGGTAGCAGCCGGCGCGGAACACTCGCAGGCGTGTGGGCATGACGATTGGCTGCGTCGCCGGCGCTTCGCAAAGCCGATAGCGGACAAGGCGGAGCCGGCAGACCAAAGTTCTAAACGCCAGTCATCTCGTAAGGACGGAATTAACCAGATCGGCCGATTTAATGCGAAGGCGTCGCTGGGACGTCTTCTGAGAATCCGACTGGAACGACAGTGAAAATCAACGATCTGCGCATGGCACGAAAGCTCGCGCTCGCCTTCTTTGCCGTCATTATTGCCACCGTGACGGCGGACTTCTTGGTCTATCGCTCCCTGGACGCGATCGGCATCAACGCTGATCTGAACCAGAAGAGCTTCGGGTTGACGATCGATGCCGAGCAGATGGTCGAAAATATGGTGGAACAGCAGAACGCTGTGCGCGGATACCTTTTGAGCAGCGACGAGGCGTTCGTCGCAACTTATCAGAATGCGAAGAGCAAGTTCATTTCGCATGCCAATTCATTCAAGGCCAACACAGTATCGAACGAGCAGAAGAGCCGCGTAGAGCGCTTAGAGGCCATCGTCGCAAATTGGCAAGCGAACTCCGCCGAGCGTCAGTTGGAGCTTGCTCGCAATCCGTTGACGCGCGAACAAGCCTTTGCGCTCACGGGTAAGTTGACGCTGGCTGAAGGGCGCGTCCTCATCGATGAGGTTCGTGAAGGACAGGAGGCTCTCATCGCTACTCGTGTCGTCGAACGTGATGCAGCTGCAAGTGCCGCCAATCTTACGCTTGCCCTTGGTGCCGTAGTTGCCACTCTAATTGCCTTGGTCATGGGATTTTTCCTCTCTCGCTCTATCTCGACGCCCATCTCTCAGATGACCAGCGTGATGCGGAAGCTGGCGAGCGGCGACAAGACCGTCATCGTCCCGGGGGCAGACCGCAAGGACGAAGTCGGCGAGATGGCCGGGGCCGTCGAGGCCTTTAAGACTGCAGCTATCGAACGTGATGCTCTCGCTGCCGAAGCCGAGGCTGCTCGTATTAGTCAGGATGAGGCGAAGAAGCGCCAGGCGGCGCTCGACAGTGCCAAGGCCGAAGATCTGCGGGCGTTCGTCGGTATCGTCGAGGTCGGCTTCGAGCGTTTGTCGTCAGGCGATCTGACGGTTCGAATGCAGGATCGGGTCGCCAACGAATTCGAGCCGATCCGCGCCAAGTTCAATGCCAGCGTCGCGGCGCTCGAGACGGCTATCGGCCATGTCGTAATGTCCATAGCCTCGATCCGCACGGGTCTCGGCGAGATCAACACGGCATCCAACGATCTGGCCCATCGCACCGAGCAGCAGGCGGCGAGCCTCGAGGAGACCGTCGCCGCCCTGGGTGAGGTGACTCAGGCCGTCAACGAGACTGCCGAGGGCGCCAGCAAGGCTCAGAAGGTGGCGACGGTCGCACGGGAGCGTGCGCAGAAGGGTGGCGAGGTTGTCGGCAAAGCGGTCACCGCCATGGGCCAGATCGAGCAGTCCTCGGAGAAGATCAACTCGATCATCTCGGTCATCGACGAGATCGCCTTCCAGACCAACCTCCTCGCCCTGAATGCCGGCGTCGAGGCGGCGCGGGCCGGCGAAGCGGGCAAGGGCTTTGCGGTCGTCGCCCAGGAAGTGCGCGGGCTCGCCCAGCGCTCGGCGGAAGCGGCAAAGGAGATCAAGACCCTGATCGCCACCTCCCGCGAACAGGTCGGCGCCGGGGTGGAACTGGTGACGGCGTCCGGCAAGTCTCTGGAAGAGATCGTCTCGGAAGTCAGCGCCATGGCCGAAGTCATTTCGACCATTGCCTCCTCGGCCCGCGAACAGGCGACGAGCCTGCGCGAAGTCTCCGGCGCGGCCGACCAGATGGACAAGGTCACCCAGCAGAACGCTGCGATGGTGGAAGAGGCGACCGCGGCCAGCCAGACGCTCTCGAACGAGACTGATGAGCTGGCTCACGCTATGGCGAAGTTCCGCACCAGCGCGGGCGATGCGACGCAACGTCGGCAGCCCAGCCGAGCTCCGCAGCGTCAGAGCGCGAAGGTCACCCAGCTTCGTCCGACTGGCTCAGGCGGCGCGGCCCGAGCGCCGCAGCCTAATGCGGACAGTTGGGAAGAGTTCTGATCATTGTCTTTTGGGCCAGCGATAGCCGCTGGCCCAACATCATTTCCACGGGCTGAGAGTCGGCAAGGCGCACACCTCCTGGCCAGGAGCCCCCGCTATTCGTCTGCGCAATCCGCTAAGCACCTCGGAAGATTGTCGACGGTGCGGGATCGGATAGGGCCGCCAAGTCTCAGGGAATCTCACCGGCGCGCGCCGTGTCCGTTGAGCGTAGTTGGGTAGCAGCAGGCACCGAACGCTCGCTGGTGACTCAGCATGCCGATCCGCGCAGTCCGCGGCAGAACTCTCCCCGGCTTGCATCCCTTCGGTGCCTTCATAGGACGTCGCAGATGATCTTAGTCCGCATCCCCTCGGTAGGAGATATCAGGGCTCAGTGGGATCAGATACCATGCGACCCCTGATGCCGCCGTAATGCGAACCAGATCGTGCCGGAACTCCAGGTAGCGCGGCAACGGGAGGAACTCTGTCTCGTTCAGGTCCAGAGAACGTAACAGCGATCGGATACTCTCTGGCCGAAATTCAGCGATCGGCGTTTCCCACTGCACGATACGCAGCGTGCTCAGCAGCTCAGCGTGCGCATCTCCTGCGAGTCCGCATGCCAACGCAATCATGACTGTCCTCGCCATCGCGAATCCTGCGCACGCCGATATCCGAGCCATGTGCTTTCGGTGGACCTGCCCCCTCTCGTCCTCGGGCTAATTGCGCTCTGCCATCCGTGTCGCGGTGTCGGGCTGGTGCATATAGCCGGTCTGTCGCTCGATCTCGCGCATCACCGCGTTCCACTGGCGAGCGTCATCGAGCGCATCGACTACTTCCGCCATGTGGCGTTTGTCGCGAGCGGCGACCCATGCGCCTTGCGGTCCGTGCAATGCCACGAGAACCGTGGCCTCCCGCCGGATCTCCTTCGGCGCACGGAACCACGCGAGCAGACCCGCCAGCATATCCGTCAGCCTCATCGAGAAAGCATTCGCTGAAGCGGCCCCAGGCTTAGCGAGGAGCCACTAGGGGGCCGGTGATCGCCGACCCGCTTCCGGACCCTCCGCCAACCCCTCCGGATGTCGAACTTCATGCTCCCCTCCCGTCCACCGAGATTCCGCTCGGCTCCAAAATATTCCCCATTGTTATTCGTGCATTTCGGCCGATCTATCGCAAGTCGTTTGGCAGGCCTGGGGACCCCCTCGAACAGCGGAATGTGGAAATCCGGCCGGTGTCAGCCCAGTGTGGGCGCACCACCGATAGTCTGAAGCTGGAATGCGCCGCCAAGACTCAGGGGCGCTCGCTGGCGAGCTCCGTGACCTCCGGTGCTAGTCGGTTGCAGCCGGCGCGGAACGCTCGCCAGTGAGTCTGTGTGACGATCGACGGAATTCTGGCCTCCGATTTCTCCCCGCCCCATCGTTTGGCTGCAGAATGTCGCCAACGAGGCAATCAGGAGGCAACGGAGATGAACAGGATGGAGATCAGGCTGGGGCGCCGACTGATCATCCGGGCAGCCGGCGGTCTAAGTGTGCTGGCGACAGTGCTCGGACTGCTAGCCTTCGTTCTCCTCGCGGGCCTTCAAGCAGAGAGGAGCACGATCATGCGCCTTGCATGGGAGAACGCCGCACCGGGATGAGCGATCTCTGTGGCGACATTCACCGACGCGTTTGTGCCGGAGTAAGCCGGTAATCGGAGCGTGGTCGCCGAGGCGGCTGCTGTGCTAACCACGTTCCCATGGAGTTGAGGATCCGCGCCATCCGATCGCTGCCGCCCAGCGGCGAAGAGCACGATCCGGACGATCATCCACGGATGATAGATGCTGCCTCCATATTCTGATCGTGGCAACGTTGACCCTGGCGCTCCATATCGAAGACGAGGGAAAGGTGACAGAATCGCAGAAAATCAAAATCCGCAATGCGACGTAAACTTAGCGTAACGTTTGCGTAAACCTGTCGCCCGGAGAAGGTGGGTTTCGGCCCTCCAGGAGGGTGACAGAGGTGATCGGCGAACCGGTGGTGTAACCCAATAGCGGCCCTCAAATGAGCATCGGAGGGCTGCGACGTAAACTTTTGTCACCCCCCGTCACCGCCTTGTCACCTGTCCATATCTACTGCCGTCGCCGGAGAACGGTGTTCGACCCCCGCCGCCTCGTCGACGATCGATGGAGGGTAGAAGCTGTCTGTCGCCACCATGTGCTTGCTGTCGCTCAAGGCGAGTCGGTGGCGCGCTTCCTCGTGCGGGAGCAGCAAATATCATCGGAGTCGACAACGCGCGCCAGTGAGCTTGTATGAGCATCTTGCAGGAGTTGAGGATAGGCTCCCGCCCCTCGACACCCGCAGGCGGCACTCCCGTGGACATCCGGCGGGATTTCTAGGACCTCGACGCCCAAACCGCGTTGCCCCAAGATGTGCGCGCAGGCGCTTTCGTCGCCCGCCTTCGCTGTGTATTGGCGATGTGGCGAGCAAGCTCCAGCGGCGGCTCGTCCCACACTCATCGATCCAAGCCGAGGCCGCCCTGTGCTGCGCAATGCCATCGACGTTGACTTCGCCAAGAGCAATCGGCTGCCGGTGTCGCTCAGCTACAGCGAGCAGAGCTTGTTGAACTCGCAGGCTCGCCTCGCCGGACGATACACTTTGGTGCCCGACGTCAACCTCGAGGCGTTTCGCCGGAAGGCGGTGATTGATTGGGTAGATCTCGGGTTCTGGCTTGAGCGCGAGACTCAGGCAATCCATGTCAAGCGATGGATCGATGCGTCACTCGGCATGAACTGCTTCTCGGAGCTCGTGCCGCTAGATGTCGAAGACGAGCGCAGCCAAACCGGCACACTGTTTTCCGTGACGCTGCAGGAGCCCACCATCGCGTTGATGATCGCGGCGCAGAAGGCAATGGAGCAAAAGTTCGGCTTGCAGATGCACGGCCTGATCCGGGCGATTGAGTTCAGCATCGACTTCCGACCGAGGAGCCCATGCCCGGATGCGCGAACGAAAATGCTGACGGTTCTACAGCGACACCATTTCCCACCGGGAGAGATCCTGAGGACGCGTCGCGACAGACCTCGCTTCACGTGGGGAAGAGGGAACGCGCACACGGCGGCGCTCCTCCCGCTCTCTGACGGGCGATCAAACGATCATCTGGAGGTCTCCACTGATCAGGACCGGCAGCCGGTTGGAGATGCCAATTACTACACGGGACGAAAAGGCGGACCTGTGATGTGGCGCCTCATGGACAAGGAAGTCGATCGCCAGAACCACAACGCCGGAACAGCGACGTATCTCTCGGAGACCGAGAAGCGCACGAGGATCGAAGTGACGCTGGAGACAGATGAAGTCCGGCGGCTCGGGATCGAATTCATCCACGACCTCCGACGCTATCCATTCGAGAAGCTGCGGGACAGCTACTTCGATTTCATGATGCCGACGTTCAAGCGGGGCAACACCGGTGTGATGGGAATGGTCACGGACAGGCAGGAGGAAGACCGACGCAGGAAGTTCCTCAAAACCGGCATGATCGGATTGCGTGAAATGGATGACGCGCTCGAACGTCGCCGTGCTCATCACCGTCCCAAGCTGATAGAGCACCTGCATGAGCGAAAGCTGAAGGTGAAGCCGGAGGATCGAAGCGGGCGCGGACCGTTCAAAACGTATGTCGCCTACAAGGAGCTGAACAAAGCCGTCGAGGTCGCGCTACGAAATTTGCGTGAGCGTGAAGAGAGAGAGCTGAAGAAGGCTGGATGGTGAGAGGGAGAGACTGTAGAGGGGGTAGAACAAGTTATTAGACGGAATCGTCGGCGAAAGGCTGGAGAACTCGTGTCGTCGGCGGTTGCAAGAGGCGACTGAGCCCGAAACAGCGGCTTCTTAGTGGGTATAACCTGCAGCGAGCGTTTGCCGGTGCGGAATCGCCTTAAGCCTCGACAGTGGGAAAATTCTGCAACGCCGCTCGGCTCATTTTACCTCGGCAGCAGACAAGACCAAGACCGCTATCGTCGCTCGCGCAGATCGCAATACTGCGTCGAGCGGATTTGCGGAGATTCGATTTCGACCGGACCATTCAGCGATTAGAGAAAGAAACACGACGGCAAAGAGCGCAGCTGCCGATCGCAGTTGATTCCTGGAGCGTTGCGCCAAGTAGGAGAGGGCGCCTGAGAGCGCCCTCTGTTTCTAGTGGATGCTGCAACTTGCCGCGACTCGGACAAGAGGTTTGTGCAGTGTCAGATGCCAACGCACGAGCCGCGCCGCTTGTGCATAGGTTTCCGGCACGCGATCCGGGCCGCGAACCAGTTCTTCTACGTCGAGCCTCAACGAACGCGAAGCACGACCGCTGTCGTTCCAGAGCTTGCCGCACATTCGCCAGAGCTCCCAATGCCCGGCAAGATCAAAGCCGTCATCTCTCACGTAGCCTTCCACGAGGTCGTCAAGATACTCGCGAAGCATGAGCCTCGGATTCTGAGTAGCGTCGTGACGTTCTTTCTCCGTGCGGATGAGTTCGAGGAGCTCCTCCGGGAGAGCATTCATTGCACGGCCTCCGGCACGACCGCAGCCTCGATCACCAGCTGTGTCAGTAGGCGTTTCGCGACTTTCTGGCTCGAGGATCGGCCGATCCGGGATACACTCGATCGCCCCTCATAGGTGACGAGAATAAGATCGCGATCGTGGTAGGGGTTCCAATAGTAGACCCCCTCACACACTTCCTCGCCCCGCTTCACGGCCACGCGCTCCCCACTCATGCAGTCGAGGAGATCCAGAGCGCGACCGAGGTGCCCGCAGGCTTCACCGATTGACTTCAGCGATCCAAAGCCATCATCGAAGTCCGAAATATCCATGAGATCCGCAATGGCGCTATCGAGCACCCCTGTTAGCTCATCGATTTTTTCACGAGCGGTGGCTTCATATTCGGCTGCCAGTTCGGCGTCTGTCGCAGATGATGTATTCATGTTATTCTCCTGCATGGCCTTTAGGCCTAGGTTGCTGATGTGACCCCGTCTGACGCGCTCCGATTCCACTCACGTGCGTCGGGCGGGGTTGCCGCGGGCTTCAGCCCTTGACCTCGGTGACCGGGAAAGCAAGGCGGACCTCTTTTCCTAGTCGATCTCTGATTTTGGTGAGGCGAACGATCTCTCGAAGCGCCTGCTTCTTTGCCAGTGGATCAGAAAGATCTGCTGTCTCCAACTCGGCAATTCGCGCCTCGACCTCCTCGATCTTGAAGTGATTGAGCTTAGCGGTCAGGACGCTCAGCGCATCCGACAGAGCACCGACTAGCATTTCGGCTTTCGACAGCGCGCCGCGATTCTCCATGTCATGGCTCGCGAGCCCGTAGGTTCCGAACTCCGGCCATTCGTCCGTCTCAAAGCTCGGTAGTTCCACCCCTGCATAGGCACACGTTTCCTCTGCGTATTCCCATCCCGCGTTGTGGTTGCTCCTCTCCCGGATGAAGTAGTCCGAGAAGGACCCTCTGATGAAGCCCGCCGTCTCGTCAGGCAGTGTCTTTCGCTCGGCCTTTTTCCTCTCTCTGTATTCGCGTTGATATTCAGCCTGCGTCTTCGCCATGCCAGCCACTCCGTTAGCGTCAGAAAGGTTATATAACACTAACGCGTTAGTGTCAACACCATTGGCCGCGCGGGGGAGTTTCGGACGAGTTGGAGGGATGCCCAGCCTCTCATCGCATGCCATCGTCACCACAGACGTCGGCGCCGCACTGTTGCCGGTGGCGCAGTCAGCCGAACTGCGTGGATGTCCGGGTGATGAAGCGCCCACCGAGTAAAGCGCGTCATCGCCTCGGCCAACGTCATGCTAGCGATCGCACAGCCCATCCTGCAGAAGCTTTTCGACGGACTGATAGAAGGGCGCGATGCCGATGACGGCGACTTCGCCGTCCTGCTGCGCAAGTGTCGCTTGAAAGCTGCGAAAATCCGATCCTCGTGTCGGGCTGCCAAGAGGAAGGATTTCGCCGCAGGCGAACCCGATCTCTCTGCTGGATCGCGGGGTGGCCATGCGCATGATTCTGAGGTGATGGTTGTCTGCATCGACGCCCCAACGGGAGGCGACGTCATTGATGGCCATTTCGACCTCAGCACGACTCAGGATACCCGCTGTCGCGTCTGGTGCGCTCATCAAAATACACAAAGAAGCACACGCCAAACGGCGGACGGAGAAACCGAAACCCATTGCGATATTCCTTCAGCTTCAAGCTGCCGGCCGATCCGGTAGCTGCGAGCTGATAGGACGCGGGGCAGGGGGAGCCAAGGAGCGTCACCGGAAGCTTCATTGCCACGCAGCAAAGCCGACTTCGCCGAGCTTCGCAATTGCTTCGCCTTGCATATCAAAAGGCTTGCCACGGCGACTGGCGCTGTGTTCCGTTCACCGAACGACCCTGGGGAACAACGTCCGTATGTTAGCTCGTTTGCGTATTGCGATGGCGACCTTGTCGCTGGTCTTTCTGGCCGCGTGTCCCGTCGTCGCTGAAGTTCAGCGCTACGGGCCCTTTTCAATCGATGATGATCGGCCGAATGTCATCGCGTTGGACGGCGAAATAGACACGGGCGCGGCGCTCAATTTCCGGCGTGCTCTGACTGTTGCCCCCGACGCAGACGTCCTCGTTCTCAATAGCCCCGGTGGCATTGTGGCAATGGGACTGCTGATCGCCGACGATGTGCATCGGCGTAAAATGGCAACCCTGATACCGACGGGATCTGGCTGCTACTCCTCCTGTGCGCTCATATTCCTGGCTGGCGACGAACGTCAGGCGAACGGTGAGCTCGGCGTTCATCAAGTCAGCTCCGGCAGTCGCGATCTCGTCAGTGCTCAATTGTCGATCTCCGATATCCTCGACGTGCTGAACCGCTTCGACACGCCGGTCGAAGTGCTGACGATCATGTTTCGAACCCCGCCCGATGACATGCACGTCTTCACCGAGGAAGAGATCACCCGTTACAAAATCAACCGACGGAGTATTGAACGGGCACCGGATGCGTCGGAGCCTACAGAAAGCGCGGAGTCATTTCCCAGTGACATGAGAGCGCCGGATGCCAGCGCCTCCGCAGGCGGTCCAAGCTCTCTTTCCTCGCCCGGTCTCAACAGCACGTCGACATCAAGGCTGTCGGCAATAGAAGAGTATGCGCGTCGGCCGACACGCATGGCCATCTTTGCCGGCTTGGATTTTTACGGTGGAGATATCGGCTCGCAGCGCGTCGATGATGCGCCATCCTGTGCTCGCGCCTGTCTGGAAATGGGCGGCGAGTGCAAGGCTTTCACCTACAATGCGAACGATCGAATCATGAGCGGACCGAACTGCTTCCTGAAGTCGAGCATAGGCACGGTCGACGGGAATATAATCGCGATCTCCGGGCAGCTGCTGACGAGAAGCGACCGGGATCCTGGGTCTTTCACGATGGGGGTGATCGATCCCCAGGCGGGCGTCTTCGACAATGTCGATCTCCCCGGCGGGGATCTCTCGCGGCGAGCTGAGATTGGCGCACAAACCATGCAGCAGTGCCGGCTCTCATGTGTGCAGAACGACCAGTGCATCGCCTTCACCTTTGTTCGGAGCAAGACGGAGTGTTGGCTGAAAGGCTCCGTCAGCGAGCCGTTCTATCGAGAGGGTATGGTCAGCGGCTTAAAGAAGCTCGAGGCATACGAGCCGGCGTCGATTGTAGATCTCGATTAGTGATAGCATTGGAGGGAATAGGATGAGCGTTTGGTGGGTAAATCTAGGTCAACGGTTCGCTGCTCAGAAAGAAGCCTCGGCCCTATGGTGCCCGAACCAGACGGTCAGAGAAGATGGAAGCCTAACCGCGCCAGCGTGGCACTGGTCTGCGATTGAAGGAGTTAAAGCAGGAGAGTTTATTATCCTTTGTCGACACGGGTATATTGAAGGTCTAGCGATAGCCCGAGAAGAGGCCATAGAAAACCAAGAAAAACCACAAGGTTTCACTCTCGATAGGCGCTGGCACGGATCAGGATGGCTCCTGCCAGTCGAGTTTATTGAGTTCTCGAAACGACGCCCACGAGATGAGCTTACCTCAGGACTGTTCAGAGACCGTGTAAAATATATGCCTGTTCGGAATAATCCTGAAACGGGTAAAGGCCTGGGTGCGCAAATCTATATGACCCGACTGCGTGAAAGTGAGGGCGACATCCTTTTCAGCCGAGCAGCCATGATTCTAGACGTGGAACGGCAGGGATGGCTCGACAAAGCAATCCGCAGCGACGCGAGCGTGGGGAACAGACCCCCACCCGATGAGACGACCCGAACTGCGATAGTGAAGGCGCGGATCGGCCAAGGGCAATTCCGTCAAAATCTCTTGGAGTTATGGAATAGGAGGTGCTGTTCGACAGATCTAGATATCGAACAGTTGCTTGTTGCTTCCCATATCCATCCATGGTCGTGTGCTTCGAACGAAGAACGTCTCGACCCCTACAACGGGCTTTTGCTATCAGCGGCCTATGATGCAGCGTTCGACAAAGGGTTGATTACGCTTTCCGATGATGGGACTTGGATTAATGCAGCAAATCTCACGGATAATCAGCTTGCGTCGGCTGGGTTGGGGGCGATGGAGTTTCAACGCGTCGAGGGACTCAATGAGAAGCATGCCAAATACTTGAATCGACATCGAGAGAGGGCGCGGGAAATTCAGGATACGAAGATGCAAGTGCAGCGTTAGCTGCTGAGATTGCAGAGAGACAAGGGCGCAAATCGATACATGGGTGGCTCGGAAGGTGCCAGTATCGATCAAAATGCGATGCGAAAGATCGCAACGTAAAGAGAGGAACTAACGAATTCTGAGGAGGTTGAGGTTCAAAAGGCGGATACCGTGGCATCAGTCCCGCAGTGCAAGAGTTTCCGCCTCGACAAAGAATGGCGTCTGAGGAGTTGAGGATCCGTCCGCGGCCGCGCATCTCGAAGCCGGCATCCCATTGCGACCGTGACGCTGATTTCTAGGACATCGAGCTCGCATTCGAGCGAGCGGACACTCCCATCACCCCAAGCGCTCAACCAAGTCCGCCGCCTTCAGATGGCTGTAACGCTGCAACATCCGGAGCTCCTTGTGACCGGAGATCGTCGCGGTCTCGATGACGTTGAACCCGCGCTCCAGCAATCGGGTCACTGCTTCGTGGCGGAGGTCGTGGTAGCGAAGATCAGGGATGCCCGCACGAGTCCGTAGATGGCCCCAGGCTTGCTCCACGGCGCTCTTGGTGGTCTCCATCACCCGGACACCAGAACGCTCGCTGGCGAGGCTCCTGAGCGTTTCTGTCGCGCGCTGAGAAAGGGGGATATCTCGACTGTCGCCATTCTTCGTCATCGGTAAATGGGCGACGCGGCGATCAAGGTCGACGTTGTCCCATGTCAGTGCCAGGATCTCGCCCTGACGCATCGCTGTCTCAACGGCGAGGATGATCATGGCGCGCATGAACGGGTTACGGCCAGCGTCGGCGGCTTCCAGCAAGCGCCGTTCCTCGCCATCCTGTAGACGACGATTTCGACCGCGTGGTGGGACTGGGCGACGGATCATTCGGCAGGGGTTCTGCGCGAGGTGAATGCCCCACTCCTTGCGGCCGATGTCGATCGCGTGCCCGAGCGTGTTCAGCTCCCGGATGACGGTCGCGGGCGCGACCTGACCAAGCCGCTCATCGCGGTATCTGGCGACATCGGCCGGCGTGAGCATCGCGAGCGTGCGAAAACAGATCGAGCGCGTGAGCATTCCCCGGATCCGATACGTCTCCGATGATGCGCTGCGCTTGGCTGGCGTGATCTCGGCGACATAGCGCTCGAGGAGTTCGCGGACTGTCATCTTCTCAGCGACGCGCGTGTCTGGAAGATTGCCGCAGCGATCGAGTTCAGCCTCCAGACTCCGAGCCCACTTCTCAGCATCTGTCTTGACGTCGAAGCTCTTGGCGCGGGGCTGCAGCCCTTTGCGGCGAACCATCGCCTGCCAGCGTCCTCGTAGTTTCCGTATCGTCGCCATGAAGATGCTCCTCGTCTGCACCTTCACGTGTAGGAGACCGGTGACTCGGCGCCAAGGATCAATCCCCGTTATTCCGACTGGTCAGGGTTGCAGCCGAGCCCTCGTGCCTTCCCGCGTCCGTCACTCTCGGCTAGAGCGCATCCTCTGATCGATGAATCGGATGTGAAGTGACGGTGTGCCCGACGTCTGATTCAACTTCTACCTCGA
>NZ_JAPFBM010000002.1:0-574388 GCF_026153195.1 Aurantimonas litoralis
TCGAGGTAGAAGTTGAATCAGACGTCGGGCACACCGTCACTTCACATCCGATTCATCGATCAGAGGATGCGCTCTAGGGCAGTCAAGGGTTCGACAGTTGGCCTTGATAGCCATCAAATAGGCAATTCCAACTGTCAGCGCTGCCTTTCCATGAGAAAGCTTTGATCTGCCTTTATTAAGGTCCAAAGCCGCCACTCTCCACCGAAACGAAAGTGTTGCTGCTGTTTCAGAGGGAGCTAGACGAACGCGCTCGGCTGGCTCCCACTCACTTGTACTACGCGACTAGCTCGACACCGATCCTTACCCGTATTTGGTCAACGGCTTTGACGATGCGTTCTTGCCGAACAAGAGGTTCGATTTCCCAGAGGAATCGACGAAGTAGGACCGAAACACTGATCTTTTTCACATGCTTTTGACTCTGGCGTGCCGCTTGATCATTAAACCCGCGCAGCGCTCGATGGCTTGGAGCTCGGCTGATCGCATGCTGCGCCTGCCGTCGCGCAATCTCTGGCTCTACCTCATCGATGACCCTCACGGCGATCCGATCGCCTTTGCTGCCTTTCAATGTGGACTGAAGCATATGCTGACTGAAGGAATGGTAGAACCTTAGCGATCTGCTTACCTCAGCGGCCTCCGAAAGATGGCGAGCGATTCAGGAGCCGCAAAGCCGAAGACAAGCCGAAGACCTCGCCCACGGTCGCTACCGTGAGTTCGGTCAGCGACCGTCTGTTTTGCGGAGACGGTTCAACCTGCGAAGAGTCCAGACGGCTAGTAGTTGCGCTACAACGCAACACCCTGACACCGTTGAATGTGGAGTACGGTGTCGGCAAAAGCAGGCGCCCCCTCATGGTGAGCCTGTCGAACCACGAAGGGAACCCACCACCGCAGCCCCCCAAAAAACTTCTCCCCGCCCTGCCCCACCTCCCGCATCATCTTTCCACCGCCGGCCCGCGAAACGGGCGCGAATGATCACCGGGATCGTTCGGGGGCCAAGGGAGCAATCCTGGCGGGCGGTGCCGGTTCGTGTCGCCTCCGGAGCGGCGGAACCGGGCCGGTGACGGCCGAGCCGGCCTTCCGTTCTGCGGGGAAGGCGGCACGTTGCCGGGCGGGAGGTCGTGCTCCTGCCGGCAGCTTCCCGGAACCCTTCGCCCCGGCATCAGCCGGCGGCGGCGGGGGAATGGTTCGGCGGCGGACGGGTGACGAGACCCCGCCCGCGTTTCCGACACCCACCGCGCGGCACGCCGGAGGCGGACCGTAAGACCAAATATCGGAGGGTTTGCCTCCGGCGCGCCGTCGCCCGCCCCGCCCCATCGCGGGACGCTGGCGGCCAGACATACCCGCCATGACGGCCCCCGGTCGCCTGCGCGGGAGACGGGCCTGTCAGGCTCCGGCCCGGATCGGGCGCGGAAATGCGTCCGCGCGCCTTCATCTCGGCCGCTGCATCGGCTAGACACCGCGGCTTCCGATTCGCCGTCCCGCCCTGCCCGACTGCTTTGCCTGCGCCCCGTCCCGTTCCGGGCGCGCGGCCGATTCCTTCCGCGAGTTTCACCAATGCCCCGCTTTCCCGGCCTCGATTTCGGCACCACCAATTCCACCCTGGCCCTGGCGGCGCCCGGCAGCGCGCCGGCGCTGGTGCCGGTCGAGGCGGACAGCCCGACCATCCCGTCGGCGCTGTTCTTCAGCCTCGAGGATGGCGGCACATATTTCGGCCGCGCCGCCATCTTCGAATATGTCGACGGCGCCGAGGGCCGCTTCATGCGGGCACTGAAGTCGATCCTCGGCACCTCGCTGATGGCCGAGACCACCCCGATCGGCCGCCAGCGCATGAGCTTCGAGGCGCTCATCGGCCGCTTTCTGAAACATCTGCGCGGAAAGCTGGAGGCCGAGGCCGCCCGCAGCGAGGGCGGGCCAAACGCCGTCGCCACCGACCGCGTCGTGCTCGGCCGGCCGGTGCATTTCATCGACGACGATGCGGGCGCCGACCAGACCGCCGAGGACCAGCTCGCCGCCGCCGCCCGCGCCGAGGGGTTCCGCCACATCGAGTTCCAGTTCGAGCCCGTCGCCGCCGCGCTTTACTACGAGAGCCGGATCGAGGCCGAGCATCTCGCCCTGGTGGTCGATATCGGCGGCGGCACCTCGGACTTCTCGGTGGTGCGCCTGTCGCCCGAGCGCGCGAAATCCGCCGCCGGCGACCGGCTGGACGACATCCTCGCCTCGACCGGCGTCCACGTCGGCGGCACCGATTTCGACCGGGTGCTGTCGCTCGCCCGGGTCATGCCGGGTCTCGGAATGGGCAGCCACACCGCCGACGGCAAGCGCCGCCTGCCGGTCTGGTACTTCAACGACATGGCCACCTGGCACCGGGTCAACACGCTCTACACCGCCAAGATCCTGCGCGACATTCGCGGTCTCGCCCGCGAGGCCGCCGAGCCGGAGAAGCTCGCCCGCTTCGAGCATCTGCTGGTCCACCGCTCGGGCCATCGCCTCGCCGGCGCCGTCGAGACCGCCAAGATCGCGCTCAGCGAGACCGACGCGACCACCATCCGGCTGCAGGAGCTCGGCCTGCTTCTGGAGGCCCCCGCCACCCGCGCCGAGTTCGAGGCCGCCTCCGCCGAGTTGGTCGGCCGCATACGCGGCGCCATCGACGACGCGCTGACGACGGCCGGTGTCGGTCCGCAGGCGATCGAGACGGTGATCCTGACCGGCGGCGGTGCCCAGGTGCCGGCCGTCCGGGCCGCCGCCACCGCCCGTTTTCCCGCCGCCCGCATCGCCCAGTCCGACGCCTTCGGCTCGGTCGGCCTCGGCCTTGCCATCGACGCCGCCCGCCGTTTCGCCTGAACCGGGGCGGGCACCGGCGAAAGGCCGGCCGGCTGCGACCACAGGACGCGGTTTTCCGCCGGATTCAATCGGCCGGGTTGTGCCCGGTTAACGAATCTCGGCGATACTCTTGCAAGGAACAGACGCGGTGAGAGCAATGGGCAGTTTGCTGGCCAGATGGGGCAAGGCGACCGGCTTTCAGGGTCGCGACAAGCGCAGCGCGCGCCGGGTGCGCACGCGGCTGCGGCCCCAGCGCGTCCTCTCCATGCGCAACGCCATCATCGCCGATTGCGCCATGGTCGACCGCTCCGACAGCGGCGCCAAGCTGCAATTCATCGTCGATGTCGATTTGCCGCGCATCTTCCTCCTGCAGGATCTCGCCGAGGGGACCACCCACGAGGTCGAACTGATCTGGAGCCGTCCGGGCCAGGCCGGCGTGCGCTTCACTCACCACCCGGCCCCGTGCGGCGTGTCCTCCGCCAATAGGTGACTCCCTCCCCGCCTGTGCTATCTGCCGGGCGCAATCCATTTGGAGGGAAACACCATGCTGACACTCGACAAGGCCCGCATCATCATCGCCGAGGCCATGAAGATGGGCGCCGCCAAGGGCTTCAAGCCGCTGACCGTCGCCGTCCTCGACGCCGGCGGCGCGCTGATCGCGCTGGAGCGCGCCGACGGCTCGGCCCGCATGCGCCCCGACATCGCCACCGGCAAGGCCAACGGCGCCATCGCCATGGGCATGGGCTCGCGGGCGATCTGGCAGCGGGCCGAGCAGCAGCCCTATTTCATCCAGTCGATGAACGCGCTGGCCAAGGGCGTGCTGGTGCCGGTGCCGGGCGGCGTCCTGATCCGCGGCGAAGGCAATGTCATCCTCGGCGCCGTCGGCATCACCGGCGACACCTCCGACAATGACGAGGCCGCCGCCACCGCCGGCATCGAGGCCGCCGGCTTCACCGCCGACGGCGGCTGAGCCTTCCGTCCAGCGCCCCCGATGCGGCGGGGACATCTCCGCCGCATCGACGCTGCCCGCCGATCTTTTTGTCGTTCCGCCTGAAACAATTCGTCCCGCCTCACCGAAGCTTGTGTTGAGCCCGCAGCCTCCGATCGCGCACCAATGGTGCCGACACGGGCGGCGGCCCCAGACCAGCAAGGGAACGAGACCATGGCAGGACGAACCGGATTCGCATTGGCGGGCCTCGCCGCCGCAGCCCTCGCGGCAGGCGCCAGCCTGATGCCGAGCGGCGTCGCCGCTCAGAGCACCGAGACCGCGATCTTCGCCGGCGGCTGCTTCTGGTGCGTGGAGAGCGACTTCGACCACGTCGCCGGCGTCCTCGACACCACCTCCGGCTATATCGGCGGGCAGAACCAGAACCCCACCTACCAGAACCATCCCGGCCACGTGGAAGCGGTGAAGATCACCTATGATCCGAAGCGCGTCAGCTACGATCAGCTGCTCAACGTGTTCTGGCATTCGGTCGATCCGACCGACGCCGGCGGCCAGTTCTGCGACCGCGGCCACGCCTATACGACGGCGATCTTCGCGACCGATCAGAGCCAGGTGCAGAAGGCCAAGGCCTCCAAGGCCGCCATCGCCAAGGATCTGCCGAAAGTGGTGACCCCCATCAACTCGGCCCCGACCTTCTGGCCGGCCGAGGGCTACCACCAGGATTACTACAAGAAGAATGCGCTGAAATATAAGTACTACCGCTTCAGCTGCGGTCGCAACGCCCGGGTCCGAGACGTCTGGGGCGACAAGGCCTACCAGGGCATCAAGGACGCCATGGGCTGATCCTCAGCCCAGCACCGAGCCCCGTCACCCGTCGGAAGGACAAGCCCCATGCGATCTCCCATCGGCGCAATCGCCACCGTCACCGCCGCGCTGCTCGTGATGAGCATGCCGGCCAGGGCGGCGGATGACTGGGTGACGAAGCAGAGTGCGAAGTCGGTGGCGGACACCGTGGCCGCCCTGACCGCGGCGGTGGACAAGGCCGGTGCAAAGGTCATGGCAACCGTCGATCACCGGGCCAACGCCGCGACCATCGACACGGAGATCCCGGCAACGACCCTGGTCATCTTCGGCAATCCGAAGCTCGGCACGCCGCTGATCGCCGAGAACCGCCGCGTCGCCATCGACCTGCCCCAGAAGGTGCTGGTCTGGGAGGAGGACGGCGTCACCATGCTCGGCTATGTCGATCCGGTCGAGCTTGCCGAACGCTACGGCTTCGCACCCGACCATCCGTCGATCAAGGCGATGCAGGGCGCGCTGGACAAGCTGACGACCGCGGCATCGGCGGACCAGTAGCGGTCCGCCGCGCCGGCGCTGCTCAGCGCTTCATCGGCTCGATCCAGATCTCGCCCGTCAGCACGTTCTCCGGCTGCGAGATCGCGTAGAGGACCGCACCGGCGACGTCGTCGGCCTGCATCGCGTCGGGTTTGCGCTGGTCGAAGAAGGGCGTGTCGACCATGCCGGGCTCGATCAGCGTCACCTTCACCCCGTCGTCGCGCAGTTCCTCGCGCAGGTTCTGGCCGTAGCCGGTGATCGCCCATTTGGTCGCGCCGTAGATCGACCCGGCGAGCACCTTCCGGCCGGCGATAGACCCGGTGAGGACGTAATGCCCCTTGGCCGCGACGACGGCATCATGGGTCGCCTTCACCGTGTACATGACGCCGAGCACATTGGTGGTCACCATCCGGTGCCAGTCCTCGACATCCCCCTTGGCCGTGCCGGACGAATTCGAACCAACCCCGGCATTCGCAAACACCACGTCGATGCTGCCGAAGCGCTCGAGCACCGCCGCGGTCATCGCCTGCTGCGCGGCGTAATCGCTGACGTCGCAGGCAACCGCCATTGCCTTGTCCTCGCCGAGTTCGGTGACGAGACCGTCGAGCTTGTCCTTCGAGCGGGCCGCGAGGGCAACCTGGTAGCCGGCCGCGACAGCACGTCGCGCCGTCGCGGCACCGATCCCGGTCGAGGCGCCAGTGATGAGCATGGTCTTCATTTCGATACTCCGTTGAATCCGCTCGGGTCGTTGCCGTCAGGACAAGACCCGCATCGTCGCGGCAGTTGGGCATCGAACGGATTTTGGGAAGGGCGAGCGCCCGCCGAACGCTTGGATGAACAGACGAAATCGCCCTGGCGGTTGGTCGCAGATGGAACCGTTATCGGCAGGAGCGATTATCGAAGCGAACAACTCATTTCGTCCCCCATTGCAGCGAGCGGCGGCGGGACCCGAGCGCAAGGAGCCACCATGGCCAAGACCACCAAGACGAAGATGCACAAGACCATGAACCCGATCTCGGAGAACATCCGCGGATCGATGGTCGAACTCCTGCAGACGCACCTCGCGACCGCCGTCGACATCACCTACCAGACCAAGCAGGCCCATTGGAACGTGAAGGGCATGAACTTCATCGCCGTCCACGAGCTGTTCGACGACCTGCACGAAGAGACCGAGGAATATGTCGACACCATCGCCGAGCGACTGACGGCGATTGGCGGCCAGGCCCATGGCACCGTGCAGGCGGCCTCCGAGAACTCGCTTCTCGATCCCTATCCGCTTGATCTCGTAAAGTCCGAGGATCACCTCAAGCGGCTGACCGAGAGCTACGCCAAGTGGAGCGCGGCCGTCGCGGAGGGCATCGAGGAAGCCTCGGAAGCCGGCGATCCGCTGACCGAGGATCTGCTCACGGCGATCGGCCGCGGCCTCGACAAGGGCATCTACTTCATGGAGAGCCATTTCCAGGCGTAAGAATCGTCGGAAGTGAGCATGAAACAAGAAGGGGCGGTGTCTTGCGACACCGCCCCTTTCTCATATCGAAGGTCTGTGTGTTCGGATCAGGCGATTGTCTGGCCGGTCTTCTTCCAGTCGGCCAGGAAGGCATCGAGACCCTTGTCGGTCAGCGGATGCTTCACGAGGCCCTTCAGGGTCGCCGGCGGGACGGTCGCCACGTCGGCGCCCAGCAGTGCGGCTTCACGAACATGGTTCGACGTCCGGATCGAGGCTGCGAGGATCTCGGTCTCGAAACCGTAATTGTCGTAGATCCGCCGGATGTCGGCGATCAGCCCCATGCCGTCGATATTGATGTCGTCGAGCCGGCCGATGAACGGCGAGATGTAGGTGGCACCGGCCTTGGCGGCGAGCAGCGCCTGCACCGCCGAGAAGCACAGCGTGACATTGGTCTGGAAACCCTCGTCCGTCAGCTCCTTGCACGCCTTGAGCCCGGCGAGCGTCAGCGGCAGCTTGATGCAGACATTCTCCGCGATGCCGGCAAGGAGCTTGCCCTCGCGGATCATTTCGTCGGTCTCGACCGCGGTGACCTCGGCGGATACCGGACCGTCGACGATCTCGCAGATCTCGGCGATGATATCTTTCATCGGCCGGTCGGCCTTCATGATCAGCGACGGATTGGTGGTCACTCCGTCGATCAGACCCGTCTCGGACAGGTCCTTGATCTCGGAAAGATCGGCAGTATCGACAAAGAATTTCATGGCGCCCTCATTCGGCTCGGTGATCATTCGCGGGATGCATAACAGCCCGGCCCCGGTTCGCGCTACATGCGACCGGCTTCTTCTCTTCATATAGGGGGGCGGCGGTCGGCCGAGAACATGCCGGGCGGACTTGCGGATTACCGTATCCGCCGCCAGTTGAGACACGGCGCCGCCCTGCGAGCGCGGCTTTCCTTTCGAGGGGCCTCCCACCTGCATAGACTGGCCCGCGGCCGCGGCGATTCGAAACCTCGCAGCCCCGCCCACCCAAGTTCCTACGACCGGACGCAGTCATTTGAATCAGACCGGCCAGCTCTTTGCGACGACCACCGTGCCGGTTCTTGTCCCGCTGCCCGGCAATCGGCCATACTCCTATGCGGTGCCGGACGGCATGTCGGTCCAGCCCGGGTCGATCGTCCAGGTTCCTCTCGGGCCGAGGCAGGTGGCGGGCGTTGTCTGGGACGGGGCGACCGACGATGTCGATCCGCGCAAGCTGCGGTCCATCACCAAGGTGTTCGACTGCCCTCCCCTCGACCACACGATGCGCCGGTTCATCGACTGGGTCGCGGATTATACCCTCTCGCCGCCCGGCCTCGTGGCCCGCATGGCCCTGCGCGCACCTGCGGCGTTCGATCCCGAGCCATGGATCGACGGGATTGCCCTGACAGACACACCGCCGAGCCGCCTGACCGAGGCGCGCGAGCGAGTACTGGCGACGGCCGCTGAAGCCCCGACCTGGGCACGGCTGGGACTGGCTCATGCCTCGGGGGTCACCACATCGGTGGTGGACGGGCTGATCAAGCAAGGCGTGTTCGAGCGCGTCCGCCTGCCTCCGCCCCCTGCCGTCGCCGAACCGGACACGACCTATGGCCGTGCCAACCTGAACGAGGACCAGCAAACGGCCGCCGATGCGCTGGCGGCAACGGTCGCCGTCGATGGCTTCACCGCGACGCTGCTGGAGGGCGTTACCGGCTCGGGCAAGACCGAGGTCTATTTCGAGGCTGTCGCCGCGGCCTTGGAAAAGGGCCGCCAGGTGCTGATCCTGCTTCCGGAGATCGCCCTGACCCAGAGCTTCATCGACCGGTTCCATGCCCGCTTCGGAGCTCCGCCGGCGGAGTGGCATTCCGATGTCCCGCCGCGCCAGCGTGAGAAGGTCTGGCGCCAGATCGCCGAGGGCCGGGTCCGCATCGTTGCCGGCGCACGCTCGGCATTGTTCCTGCCGTTCAACGATCTCGGCCTCATCATCGTCGATGAGGAGCATGATCCGGCCTACAAGCAGGAAGACCGGACCTTCTACCACGCCCGCGACATGGCGGTGGTTCGCGCTTCGATCGGCGCATTTCCGATCATTCTCGCCTCCGCGACACCGTCGGTGGAGACGCGCGTCAACGCGGCGTCTGGCCGCTACGGTCATGTTCGGCTCACCGGCCGCTTCGCCGAGGCCGCGATGCCGGACCTCTCGCTGATCGACATGCGCAGCGCCCCACCGGCCCGGGGCCGCTTCGTGTCGCCGGTGCTCGCTACCGCAATCGCGGAAACCGTCGCCAAGGGCGAGCAGGCGCTGCTGTTCCTCAATCGACGCGGTTATGCGCCGCTGACGCTGTGCCGGGTCTGCGGCCATCGGTTCCAGTGTCCCGACTGCTCGACCTGGCTCGTCGACCATCGCCTGCGCGGTCAGCTGCAGTGCCACCATTGCGGCTTCGCGGTGCCCCGACCCGAGGCCTGTCCGGAATGCGGGACGCTCGACCATCTGGTTGCCTGCGGCCCGGGAGTGGAGCGCATCGCCGAGGAGATGCTCACCGATTTCCCGGACGCCCGGACGATCCTTCTGTCCTCGGACCTGCCCGGCGGCGCAAGGCGCCTTCGCCGCGAACTCGACGCCATCGCCGATGGGGAGGCCGACATTGTCATCGGCACCCAACTCGTCGCCAAGGGTCACCATTTCCCGATGATGACGCTCGTGGGCGCGATCGACGCCGACCTGGGCCTCGCCAATGGCGACCCGCGCGCCGCCGAGCGTACCTTCCAGCTCCTCCATCAGGTAACGGGCCGAGCCGGACGCAGCGGCGGGCGCGCTAGCCGCGGCATGATCCAGACCTGGCAGCCCGAGCATCCGGTGATGCAGGCGATCGCTTCGGGCGACGCAAAGCGGTTCTACGAGCGCGAGGTCAACGAGCGTGAACGCACAAGCCTCCCCCCCTTCGGACGGCTGGCCAGCATCATCGTGTCGGCGAACAGCCGCAGGGAAGCGGAAGAATACGGCCGGGAACTGCGCCGCGCCGCGCCTCAGGATGCCGCGATCGAGGTTCTGGGACCGGCGGAAGCGCCCTTGGCCGTGCTGCGCGGCCGTCACCGGTTCCGGCTCCTCGTCCACGCGCCGCGCAAGGCGCATATCCAGGGGTTCCTGCGGGCGCTGATCGCTGCCGCTCCCCGGCCGCGGGGATCGGTACAGATGCAGGTCGACGTGGACCCGCAAAGCTTTCTATAGGACAAGTGGAAGGACGAGCGGGCATGAGGGAGAGAGCGATGCGCATGCGGGATGGTGGCACGAAGAGGATCATGGCGGCAGCGATGGCATGCGCGATCGGTCTGTCGGCTTGCGTGCCCGCACTGGCGCAGGACGCATCTTCCGAAAACGCCGTTCGCCTCGAGACATCGCCCTTTGCTCCGCCGAAGCCCGGACAGACGCCGTCGCTGAATGCCACCGAGACGCCACGCGTCCTGGCCCTCGGCCTGATGCACTGGTTTCCGCTGACCAGCCGCTGCACCTTCACCGACCCGAACCGCCATGGGGAAGACACGCTTGAGGGTGCGCCGGCGCCTTTCGTCTTCCTCACCATGGTCGATGGCAGCCAGGCCGGTCTCGAACGCGGCTATGTCATGGCCAATGGTCTCGTGCGTGAACTCGAGAAGGGCCGGACCGCCGCGACCAAGGATGGAGCCGTGGTCACCGTCTGGCGCTCGGCTGGCGAACCGCGGATCAACGTCAATCTCGTCATCAGCGTCGTCCGCGACCGGGCCAACGAGACTCCGGAATTCGAGGGAAGCATGACCGTGTACTGGGGTGACAAGAAGGAACAGGTCGAGATCGTCGGCGAGTGCCGGAGCTGACGGGACCGCGCAGACCTGAACTCCGCCACTGGAACTTTCCATCGAGCGCGCCAGCTTTGCGGCTTCGCGCCACGGCCGATCGGCTTCACGCGCTTGGAAATTGATTCGGCTATGAGGCGGATGACGTGAGTATTGGACTGATTGCGCTGCTCGATGACCTTGCGGGTCTGGCCAAGGTGGCTGCAGCCTCGCTGGATGACGTAGCGGGTCAGGCGGCCAAGGCCGGCACCAAGGCCGCCGGCGTCGTCATCGACGACGCGGCGGTCACGCCGCGCTACGTCACCGGTTTCGCCGCAGAGCGCGAACTGCCGATCGTTGGCAAGATCGCCGTCGGTTCGCTGAAGAACAAGCTGATCTTCCTGCTGCCGATCGCCCTGGCGCTCAGCTACTTCGCCCCCTGGGCGATCACCCCGCTGCTCATGCTCGGCGGCCTCTATCTGTCCTATGAGGGGGCGGAGAAGGTCTATGAGGCCCTGTTTCCGCACAAGGCCCACGCTCACGAGGAAGAGATCGGCAAGGCCGTGAACGCGAAGACGCTGGAGGACCGCAAGGTCACCAGTGCCATCAAGACCGACTTCATTCTCTCCGCCGAAATCATGGCCATAACCCTCTCCGGACTCGAAGCAGGCGGCTTCTGGACACAGGTCGCCGTTCTCGCACTCGTCGGCATCGGGATCACCGCAGTCGTCTATGGCAGCGTCGCGATCATCGTGAAGGCCGACGACGTCGGCGTCGCGCTGGCGGGCAACCAGTCGGAATCGATCTTCGGCAGCCTGCTGCGCGGCATTGGCCGTGGCCTCGTGGTCGGCATGCCGTTTTTCCTCAAGGCCCTGACGGTCGTCGGGACCGCTGCGATGATCTGGGTCGGCGGTGGCATCATCGTGCATGGACTCGAAGGCTATGGCGCGCCGTGGATCGGCCACACGATCGAACATCTGGCGGAAGTCGCTGCCCACGCGGTTCCGGTCCTCACCGGTGCCGTGCACTGGATTGTCTCGGCCACCGGCGCCGGCATCGTCGGCCTGGTGACCGGCGGAGCGTTGATCCCCGTGATCGGCTATGTCGTCGCACCGACGTGGAAACGGCTGAACGGCCTCTTCGCCTGAGAGCGCTCAACCGACATCGTCCGGGGTCGTCAGCACCGGCTCCTGGCTGCCCTTTCACCTTGGCGGGTGCGTCTCTATAAGCCCGCGGGCCAGCCAATCCCGCCAATGGAGCCCCGATGGACTTCGCCCTGCCGCAGACCAACGCCGACATGCTGCCCTTCGGGGCCGCCTGCATCACCATCCTCATGGGCCTGGTCGCACTCTTTGCGCCACGAATCACGCTGCGACTTCTGCGGCTGGAGACCCGTCAGACCCATCCGGAAGCGCTGGCAGAATCACGCGCGACGATTGCCGGCTTCTGGTTGGGCGTCGGGATCGTCACGGTGGCCTTCTACAATCAGCCTTTCGTCCAGATAGCGCTGGGCGCCGGCTGGCTGTTCACCGGCTTCGGCCGCTTTGTATCGATCCTGTCCGACCGCGGCACCACCCTGTTCAACTGGGTGTTCCTGCTCGTCGCGCTGGCACTGGCCGGGGCAGCGCTGGCCCCGGTTTTCGGCTTCATCCCCAACTGACGTCGGAATGCGCGAATTTGCGGCCCAAACCGCACCGAAGCCAAGTTGTCGCCGGGAAAACCCTATGCTAGAGGGTCCCCTGTCTTCGGAAGGACGGCGTGACTTGCTCGCGCGCCTCCCGGTATTCAATTAACGGTTTCAAGATTTTGGGGCGATCTCGCTTCGGGGCGCAACGAACAGCTTGAACGGAACGCGAAAGAGAAACGGTCGTCCGTGGCACAATCATCCTCTCCCGTTTCGGGGGTCGCAGACCGCTACGCCCAGTCCCTCTTCGAACTCGCACGTGACAACGGCGCGGTCGAAACCGTCGAGTCCGAGCTCGTCGCTTTTCAGGGACTGATCGACGAAAGCGCCGACTTCCGGCGGCTGGTTGAGAGCCCGGCCTTCACGTCGGGCGAGCAGCTCAGGGCGATCGATGCCGTCATGGCGTCGGTCCAGCCGAGCGAGCTCACCGGCAATTTCCTGCGCGTCGTGGCGGCCAACCGTCGCCTGTTCGCTTTTCCGGGCATGGTCCGCGGCTTCCGCAAGATGGCGGCCGATCACCGCGGCGAGATCGCCGCGGAGGTGACCAGTGCCCACCCCCTCACCGACGAGCAGCGCAGTCAGCTCGCCGAGGCCGTCGGCTCCTACGCCGGCAAGACCGTGACCATGCGCGAAAGCGTCGACCCGGCAATCCTCGGCGGACTCATCGTCCGGATCGGGTCGCGCCAGGTCGACACCTCGCTTCGCACCAAACTCAATTCGCTTAAGCTTGCACTGAAAGAGGTCGGCTGATGGACATCCGCGCCGCGGAAATTTCCGCAATCCTCAAGGACCAGATCAAGAACTTCGGTTCCGAGGCGGAAGTCTCGGAAGTCGGACAGGTTCTGTCGGTCGGTGATGGTATCGCCCGCGTCTACGGGCTCGACAACTGCCAGGCTGGCGAGATGGTCGAGTTCCCGGGTGGCATTCAGGGCATGGCCCTGAACCTCGAAGCCGACAATGTCGGCGTCGTCATCTTCGGCTCGGACCGGGCCATCAAGGAAGGCGACACCGTCAAGCGCACCGGCAACATCGTGGAAGTGCCGGTCGGCAAGGGCCTTCTGGGCCGCGTGGTCGATGGTCTCGGCAACCCGATCGACGGCAAGGGTCCGATCGAGTCCACCGAGCGCCGCCGCGTCGACGTCAAGGCGCCGGGCATCATCCCGCGCAAATCCGTGCATGAGCCGATGTCGACGGGCCTCAAGTCCATCGACGCTCTGATCCCGATCGGCCGCGGCCAGCGCGAGCTCGTCATCGGCGACCGTCAGACCGGCAAGACCGCCATCATTCTGGACACCTTCCTGAACCAGAAGCCGGCGCATGACGAAGACCGCGAAGCCGACAAACTCTACTGCATCTACGTCGCCGTCGGCCAGAAACGCTCGACCGTCGCGCAGTTCGTCCGCACGCTCGAAGAGCGCGGTGCGATGGAGTATTCGGTGGTCATCGCCGCCACCGCATCCGACCCGGCACCGATGCAGTACATCGCGCCGTTCACCGGCTGTGCCATCGGCGAGTTCTTCCGCGACAACGCGATGCACGCCGTGATCGCCTATGACGATCTGTCCAAGCAGGCCGTCTCCTATCGCCAGATGTCGCTGCTGCTGCGCCGCCCGCCGGGCCGCGAAGCCTATCCGGGCGACGTCTTCTACCTGCATTCGCGCCTGTTGGAGCGTGCCGCCAAGCTCAATGACGAGCTGGGCGCCGGTTCCCTCACTGCGCTGCCGGTCATCGAGACCCAGGCTGGCGACGTGTCGGCCTATATTCCGACCAACGTGATCTCGATCACGGACGGCCAGATCTTCCTCGAGACCACGCTGTTCTTCCAGGGCGTTCGCCCGGCAGTGAACGTCGGCCTTTCGGTGTCGCGCGTTGGTTCGTCGGCGCAGATCAAGGCGATGAAGCAGGTTGCCGGTTCGATCAAGGGCGAGCTCGCACAGTACCGCGAGATGGCGGCCTTTGCGCAGTTCGGCTCCGATCTCGATGCCGCAACCCAGCGTCTTCTGAACCGTGGTGCCCGCCTGACGGAACTGCTCAAGCAGCCGCAGTTCTCGCCGCTGAAGACCGAAGAGCAGGTCGCGGTGATCTTCGCCGGCACCCAGGGCTATCTCGACAAGCTCCGGGTCGACCAGGTCGGCGAGTTCGAAGAGGGTCTGCTGAATTCGCTGCGCAGCGAGCACAAGGCCGTTCTCGACCAGATCGCCACCGAAAAGGCGCTCTCGGACGACCTCCGCGCCAAGCTGAAGTCGGCGATCGACAGCTTCGCCAAGAACTTCGCCTGAGCCAGAAAACCTGCCTGAGCTTCGCCCATTGGGGCGAAGCCAAGCCAGCGGGAGATAGCGCCAAGCCATGGCATCCCTGAAGGATCTGCGGAACCGCATCGCGTCGGTGAAGTCCACGCAGAAGATCACCAAGGCCATGCAGATGGTCGCGGCGGCCAAGCTGCGCCGGGCGGAAGAGGCAGCGCAGGCCGCGCGGCCCTATGCCGACCGCATGGCAGCGGTCCTCGCCAACATTTCCGGCGCCATGGAGGGCGATGGCCCTCCGTTGATGGTCGGTAACGGCAAGGACGATGTCCATCTGCTCGTCGTCTGCACGGCCGATCGCGGCCTGTGCGGTGGTTTCAACTCGTCCATCGTCAAGCTGGCCCGCTCGCATCAGCGCGAGTTGGAGGCGGCCGGCAAGACCGTGAAGTTCATGGTCGTCGGCAAGAAGGGCTGGGACCAGATGCGCCGCGATCTGGCCTCCAAGGTCATTGAGCGCACCGACCTTCGCGAAGCCAAGCGTGTGGGCTTCGAGCACGCCGAGGAGATCGGCCAGACGATCATCGATCTCTACGAGAAGGGCGAGTTCGACGTCTGCTCGGTGTTCTACTCCGCGTTCCAGAACGTCGTGACGCAGATCCCGACGCGCCAGCGTCTGATTCCCGCATCGGTCGATACAGGCGCCGAAGAGAACGTCTCCACGATCTACGAATACGAGCCTGAGCCGGGCGAGATCCTCGAGGACCTAATCCCGCGCAACATCAAGATTCAGGTCCTGCATGCATTGCTGGAGAACGCGGCATCCGAACAGGGTGCGCGGATGTCGGCAATGGACAACGCCACGCGCAACGCCGGGGACATGATTGACCGTCTGTCGGTCTCCTACAACCGGCAGCGTCAGGCGCAGATCACGACGGAACTGGTCGAAATCATTTCGGGCGCCGAGGCGCTCTAGGTATCTGAGAGGAGGCCACCGATGGCTGACAACACAAACACAACCGGCTCGACGGGCCGCGTCGCCCAGGTCATCGGCGCCGTCGTCGACGTGGAGTTCGACGAAGGCCTGCCGGCGATTCTGAACGCTCTCGAGTGCGACAACCATGGCAACCGCCTGGTACTCGAGGTCGCGCAGCATCTCGGCGAGAACACCGTTCGCACGATCGCCATGGATCTGACCGAGGGTCTGGTTCGCGGCCAGCCGGTCACCGATACCGGTGGCCCGATCGAGGTGCCCGTTGGTGACGGTACGCTCGGCCGCATCATGAACGTCATCGGCGAACCGATCGACGAAGTCGGCCCGATCAAGTACGAATCCAAGCGCGGCATCCACCAGGAAGCCCCGGCCTATATCGAACAGTCGCCGGAGAGCCAGATCCTGGTCACCGGCATCAAGGTCATCGATCTGCTCGCGCCCTATGCCCGCGGCGGCAAGATCGGCCTGTTCGGCGGCGCCGGCGTCGGCAAGACCGTTCTGATCCAGGAACTGATCAACAACGTCGCCAAGGCGCACGGCGGTTATTCCGTCTTCGCCGGCGTCGGCGAGCGCACCCGCGAAGGTAACGATCTCTACCACGAGATGATCGAATCCGGCGTGAACAAGGACCCGCACGAGAACAACGGTTCGGCCGAGGGTTCGAAGGCTGCGCTGGTCTACGGTCAGATGAACGAGCCTCCCGGTGCCCGCGCCCGCGTCGCGCTGACCGGCCTCACCATCGCCGAGCATTTCCGCGACCAGGGTCAGGACGTTCTGTTCTTCGTCGACAACATCTTCCGCTTCACCCAGGCGGGTTCCGAGGTGTCGGCGCTGCTCGGTCGTATCCCGTCGGCCGTGGGCTATCAGCCGACGCTGGCGACCGACATGGGCCAGATGCAGGAGCGCATCACGACCACCAACAAGGGTTCGATCACCTCGGTGCAGGCCATTTACGTGCCGGCCGACGATCTGACCGATCCGGCTCCGGCAACGTCCTTCGCCCATCTGGATGCGACGACGGTTCTCAACCGCGCCATCTCGGAAAAGGGCATCTACCCGGCCGTGGATCCGCTGGACTCCAACTCGCGCATGCTGTCGCCGATGATCATCGGTGAGGAGCATTACGACGTGGCACGCCGCGTCCAGGAGATCCTGCAGAAGTACAAGTCGCTGCAGGACATCATCGCCATTCTCGGCATGGACGAGCTGTCCGAAGAGGACAAGCTGACGGTGGCCCGCGCCCGCAAGATCGAGCGCTTCCTGTCGCAGCCCTTCTTCGTCGCGGAAGTCTTCACTGGCGCGCCGGGCCAGCTGGTTCCGCTGGAAGACACGATCAAGTCGTTCAAGGGCCTCGTGGCCGGCGAATACGATCATCTGCCGGAAGCCGCCTTCTACATGGTCGGCTCCATCGAGATGGCCGTCGAGAAGGCTCAGCGCCTGGCTGCGGAAGCCGCGTAAGCCTGAACGATCGACCTGAAGGAAAGCGGGCAGCGTCCGCTTTCCCCATTCCATGAAGTGCTCTGTCGCCATTGTCGGTGCGGAGCCAGACAGGCAAGCGACAGATGGCTGACAGCTTCCAGTTCGAACTCGTCTCTCCCGAGCAGCTGCTCCTGTCGGAAGCAGTGACGGCGGTCAACGTGCCCGGCGCCGAAGGCTATTTCACGGTTATGGCGCATCATGCGCCGGTCATGACGACGTTGAAGCCGGGTGTCGTCGTTGCGACTCTCGAAGGCGGCGCGGAACAGCGGATCTTCGTTCTCGGCGGCTTCGCCGACGTCAACGAGAATGGCTTCACCCTCCTGGCCGAGCGTGCGACCCCGGTCGACCAGCTCGACAGCGCCGAACTCGACAGCCAGATCCGCGACGCGGAAGAGGATGTCGCGGACGCGGCGACCCCGGAGGCGAAAGCCAAGGCGCAGCATTCCCTCGCGCAGCTTCGCGAAGCCCGGACAGCCGCCGGCGTCTGACAGCGACGACCGATAGATCGAAAAAGGCCGGCTCTCAGCCGGCCTTTTTTATGGCGTGTCGGCCCCGCGCTTTCCACCGGCGCCAGTCACACCTGCGGTTCAGGCGGTGAAATTGCGGAACGCCTCGAAGACGCGGCCGTAAGCCTCGCGCTTGAAGGGAACGATGAGGTCGAGGACCTCGCTCGCCGGCTTCCAGGCCCAGTCGTCGAACTCGGCGGCATGGCCATCCGGCGGCGGATTGATGGAGATCTCGCTCTCCTCGCCTTCGAAGCGGAATGCGAACCAGCGCTGGGTCTGGCCGCGATAGCGCCCCTTGAACGCGACGCCGACGAGCTCGGGCGGCAGATCGTAGTCGATCCAGTCCGAGGCCTCATGGAGCAGCGAGACCGATCGCATGCCGGTTTCCTCGAAGAGTTCGCGTTTGGCCGCTGGCAGGGGCTCCTCGTCCTTGTCGATGCCTCCCTGGGGCATCTGCCACAGTTGCGATGCGCCGGACATCTCGCCCTGGTCCTCGATCAACCGCCGACCAACCCAGACGAGCCCGTCCTTGTTCAGCACCATGATCCCGACACAGGGTCGGTAGGGCAGGTTCTCGAATTCGATAGGCTTCATCGTTCACCAGTGTTCGTTTGGCGGGAGCCATCGCTCCCCTCCCCTGCGATTATCGGGCAGGGTGCCATGCGAACAAGGGGCGTGCCGCCGATCCGCGCGACCGCCCGTTTCCCTTAGCCAGTCGATTAGCGCGTCAGCGACGCTCGGGATCGTTGGCAAGGGCCGACAGGGGCACGATCTCGATGCCGCGTCCGCGCGCCTCGCCGATCCACTTCGCAATGGTGGCGACACTGACATCGAACGCCGACGCGACGCCGATCGCGGTCCCTTCGGCGCGGGCGATCCGCTCCAGCGTGTCGAGCTGACTGCGGATATCCGCCGGATCCTGCGATCGGTCGATCGACAGGTCCGACACCGCCGCGGGCACGCTCTGCAGTTGCGCGGTATCGGCGGCCACCGAACGCAGGGATGAGGCGTCGTCGAAGAACATCAGGCCACGCCGGCCGAGTTCGGCGATCAACGGCTCCATGGCGGCGGGCTCGGCGACGAAGCGCCCCCCCATGTAGTTCATGATGCCGACATAGTTGGTGATGGTCGCGAGAGAGGCGTGGAGCGCGCTCAGGTTGCCGGCAGCGGCATCGTCGACGGTGAGCGTGTCCTCGCCCGGATCTACCTGCGGATAGCCGACAGGCTCCAGTGGCACCTGCAGAACCAGCTCATGGCCGCTGCGACGCGCCTCCTGCATCCACCGATCGAGACTGTTGCCGGATGGCGAGAAGCCGAATGTCACTCCGGGCGGCAGCGATGCGATGGCGTTCATCGTCCCCGTCTGGCTGATGCCAAGGCCACCCACGACGATGGCAATGCGCGTTCCGGGCTTCCCGCTCCAGCCCCCGGCGTAGACATCGTAGGGGCGCCGCCCGTCCGGCGCACGCGCGGGCAGCGGGCCATAGGCGCTGTCTTCGATGAGCGTATCATCGGGCATGTGAGCGGTACTGGGGTTCTGACGCAGCGACTGCGGATCCTCAACGCGAAAGCCGACCCCGCCACGCGGTGGCGGTGCGCTATCGGATCCGGAAATCACCACAGGGAGCTGTTCGCGCATGACCGGCGCCGGGCGCGCAGCAACAACGGTCGGGGCAGGTTCAGAGGACGCCGCGACGGCAAACCGGTCCACCATCCGCGGTTGGGGTTGGCCGAACAGGGCGATGGCGGTGGAGCCGGCAATGATTGCCGTCGCCGTGCAGGCGAACCCGATGCTTGCGCCCGACAGCCTGCGCCGCCGGGCCACGCCGTCGTCGAGGTCGAGACCGAGAGGGTGATAAAGGGGACCGCGCATGGATCTCGTTTAGCGAGCCAAGCTGGAACGGGGCTCGCCGGACGTAGCAGGGACTGCAGACCATCAGGCGATAGATAGCCGAAGGCCCGGCCGTCCAGGGGACGACCGGGCCTGCGTTTCGTCGGATCGCTGGAGGCAGCGACCGGATCAGTTAGCCGCGTTGGCTTCCTGGTTGGGCGGGAACATCGCGTTCGACTTCACACCGTTGAGAAGATCGAGGGCATACTGCAGCTGCAAATCGTCCTCTTCCTCGGGCGGCACGTAGTCAAGCGAACCGGAGCCCTCGTCGGTCTCCTCGTTGCCGGTGATGTGGCCACGCAGGGAGGATTCGCCCCGTGTCAGGTCGTCCTCGGCATCGAGACCCATCTGCTCGCGGATTTCCGGTGGCAGCGGCTGCTCGACGGTGATGTCCGGATCGATGCCGCGCCCCTGGATCGAGCGGCCGGACGGCGTGTAGTAGAGCGCCGTCGTCAGCCGCAGCGCACCGTTGGCGCCGAGCGGGATGATGGTCTGCACGGAGCCCTTGCCGAAGGAACGCGAGCCGACGATCGTTGCGCGGCGCTGGTCCTGCAGGGCACCCGCGACAATCTCCGAGGCCGACGCCGAACCGCCATTGACCAGGACGACGAGCGGCTTGCCGTCGATCTCGTCACCCGAGCGCGCGTTGTAGCGGCGGGTTTCATCGGCGTTACGACCGCGGGTCGACACGATCTCGCCCTTGCCGAGGAACGCGTCGGACACGGAGACGGCTTCGTCCAGAAGGCCACCCGGATTGCGCCGCATGTCGAGGATGTAGCCCTTCACCTTGTCGGCGCCGATCTTCTCCTCGATGTCCGCAATGGATTCTTCGAGACCGACCGTCGTCTGCTCGTTGAACTTCATCAGCTTGATGTAGCCGATGTCACCCTTCACCGAGTGGCGCACCGACGGCACCTTGATCTCGTCGCGCGTCACGGTCAGGCGTACCGGCTTGTTGGCGCCTTCCCGGATGATAACCAGATCGACGCTGGTGCCGATGTCGCCCTTCATCCGGTCGACCGCTTCGCCGAGCGTCAGTCCGCGAACCTGCTCGCCGTCGATCTCGGCGATGAGGTCGCCGGCCAGGATGCCGGCCTTGTCGGCAGGCGTACCGTCGAAGGGAGAAACGACCTTCACCAGCTCGTCTTCCATGGTGACTTCGATACCAAGGCCACCGAACTGGCCACGGGTCTCGGTCCGCATGTCGGCGGCCTGCTCGGCGTTCATGTAGCTCGAATGCGGATCGAGCGACGTCAGCATGCCGTTGATCGCCGTCTCGACCAGCTTCTGGTCGTCCGGTTCATCGACATACTGGGCGCGAACCCGTTCGAACACGTCGCCGAAGATCGCGAGCTGCCGATAGGTGTCGGAACCTGCAGCATTCGCAGCACCGGCGTTCTGACCGACCACGGTCATTGCCGTTGCCCCCATCAGCGCCCCGGCAAAGAGTATCGAGAGCTTACGAATCATTCCTCGTCCTTCCAGAGGGTTGGTCGATCCACCAAGGTGACGGATCCACCGGCTTTCCGTCCTTTCGGAACTCGACGTAGAGCGCGGGCTCCGAGACGCCGAATTCGGCAACTGCAATACTCGCCAGGCGCTTGGCCCCCATCGTCGCGACAGGCTCCCCGGCCGACACGAACGAGCCCGGTTCCACATCGATCCGGGCCATTCCGGCCAAGACCACATGATAGCCGTCGCCCGCATCAAGGATCAATAGTTGCCCGTAGGAACGGAAGGGTCCGGCGTAGAGCACATTCGCGTCTGCGGGGGCGGTGACGACGTCCTGCGCGCGGGCAGCGAATGATGCTCCGGTGGTTTCGCGGCCGATGTCGTCCTTCTCCCCGAATCCGATGAGCTGCTTGCCAGCTACCGGCCTCGACAATCGTTTTTTCATTGTCGAAAATGCGGCGGATGGCGCAAGTCGCGGTGCCTGACGGCGAAGTGACGCAATATCATAGCGTCCCGCGGACGACGGCCGGGCGACCTTGTCCGCGGACGTATCGAGCGCGGCAACCTCGACCGCCTCTTCAGCATCCGGGTTCGAAGCGTTTTCGGCGGCTGTCTCTGTGGCAGCATCGGACGACGTCTCGCCCGATGCGAGGGCAGGACCGTCCTGCGGCGCTTCGTCGCCAGGAAACGGCACATCCGCCTCTGCTGTGGCCAATGCCTCGGCATCGCCATCCGCGCCGATGCGTGCCGTTCGCCGCGTCTCGATGACGTCCTGCTCGCGTTGCAACCGTTCGGCCTCCAGCCGGGACGCCTGGCTACGGGCCTCGGCCTCGGCTGCGACACGTGCCAGTTCGCGCGCTTTTTCCTCCGCAGCGCGACGTTCCGCTTCCGCCGCTTCGCTCGCCCTCGCCTGTTCGACATCGGCCTGCAGCGAGGCGATCAGGTCCTTGAGATCGGTTGCCTTCGCCGCCAGATCAGCGGCACGCGCTGCTTCGGCTGCGCGACGATCGCGATTGGCCGCTTCCAGCCGTTGCTTCTCGGCAATCAGCCGTTCCAGCCGCTGCTCTTCCTTCCGATGCCGCGTAAGCTGTTCGGCGAAGCGCTGCTTCTCCGCGGAGATCTCGGCCCGGACGGATGCCAGCCGCTCAAGATCTGCCACGAGGATCGTGGTCTGCTCGTGGATGGCCGGGACGACAGCGCCCAGCAGAATGGCGCTGCGGACCGAGCCGAGTGCGTCGTTCGGTTTCACGAGCAACGCGGGGGGCGGCTTGCGTCCCATTCTCTCAAGCGCCGCCAGAACCTGTGCCAGAAGACCGCGGCGCTCGCGCAGCGACGCCTTGATCGTCCCCTCTTCGGTCGCCAGCCTGTCGACGCGCTCTTCCGTCGCCGCGATCTCCCGGCTGATACCCTTCTGGGCCTCCGCGGCCGAGATCATGGCGGCGCGAACACGACCCTGATCCTCGGACAGCGCGGCGATCTCCGCATCCAGCGACCTGATGGTCTCTTCCGACAGTTCGATGCTTTGCGACAGGGCGACTAGATCCGCGGCGGTCTGGCGTCGCTGGCGTTCCAGAACGTCGGAACTCGCCGGTTCGACCGAGCCGACCGCCATCGGATCGAGGCCCGAACGATCCGACGAGACTGCGCCATCTTCCGACAGCGCCAAGGATGGCAGCGGATGCAGCGCAGTCATGGCGCACAGCAGGGCAGCGGTGATGCGCCACCGCCGGTGTCTGCGTCCGTCGCCGCCTGTCTGCCCGTTGATCAAGACCGCCCTTCCCCGTGCAAATCGCAGGGATGTCATAGCTGATTTGGAGGATAGAATCAGGCCGTTAACAAGCAATCAACCATCGCCCGACGAGCAGGCTGCAAACGCCAGCGTGCGGTATATCCACGATCTTGGCTCGCACATCCCGGCAGCTCCCGTTGCCGCCTCCCGGACCGCATCGCGCGACCTCTTGCCCCGAAGATCAGCTCCGGTGGTAGGGATGGCCCGCCAGGATGGTCGCTGCACGGTAAAGCTGCTCGGCGATGAGAATGCGCGCGATCTGATGGGGATAGGTCAGGCGGCCGAGCGACAGCGTCAGATCGGCCGATGATCGGAGCGTTTCGTCATGGCCGTCGGGACCGCCGATGAGGACCGCAGCGTCGCGCCGTCCCGCATCGCGAAAATCGGCCAATGCCGCTGCGAACTCTTCCGACGAGAGCGTCCGCCCCCTTTCGTCGAGAACGATCCGCACACTCCTCTCCGCCAGGGGCGCGGTCAGCCGCGCCGCCTCGTCGCGCTTGCGTTCGGCCGTCGTGGACAGGCGCGATTCGGGGAATTCGGAAAGGCCGGCATAGTCGAGCCCCAGCGCTCCGCCCGTCTTCTTGAGCCGATCGAGATAGCGATCCGCAAGCTCACGCTCGGGACCGGCCTTCATCCGACCGATGGCCGCAATGGTCAGCCGCATCGCCCGAGCTCCTTCTCGGCCGAAGCCTGCTCATCGTTATGTTCTGGCCTCGGGCAGCCTTTCCGCCGCGGTCCAGAAACTGCGGCGTCCCCTTCGGGGGACGCGCAGGGCTCTAGTGTACCGTCGAATCTCCGGCGTCGCCGACCGTCCACATCTTCTCGATGTTGTAGAAGCTGCGGACTTCGGGACGGAAGATATGGACGATGATGTCGCCCGTATCGATCAGTACCCAGTCGCCGTTCTGCAGGCCTTCCACCTTCATCTCAGCCCCGAAGCCTTGCTGCTTGAGGTCGCGAAGGAGGTTGCCGGCGACGGCGCTGACATGACGGTTCGACCGACCGGAGACGATCACCATGTGATCGGCCAGTGCGGACTTGCCCTGCATGTCGATGGAGACGATGTCTTCGCCCTTCGAATCTTCCAGACTCGAGGTGACGAGTTCGATTGCGGACCGGCCAACCGTAGCATCGGTGGCGGGCGCGTCAGAAGGAGAGGTCTCGAAGACGTCCTTCGTTTCAGCCGCAGGTCTCAGTGTCAATTTCCCTTTCCACGGGCGCGGACCAGAGTCCCGATTGGCCCTGATCAGGTCTCATGTAGGCAGCCATCCGTGTCCGTTTCAAGACATCTGCCGCAATCAGCACAACTCCCGTTGCGGCAACAGCACAACGCGACATGGGTGTCAGCTCATTCCCTGTCTCGGGTAGCAACGCCCCCGATCATTCCGTCGTGTTTGTGCGGAGCGACTGAGCGCCCCCTAGCACACCACTCGCACCACCATCGCCGGCACACCTCAGAACGAGCGACAGTGGAGCTGGGATACGCCTTCGCCCCGGTTGGCAGTGCCCGGACCATCGCCGACCTCACAATCCTTCCATGACGACCGTCCTGCCCTGCGACGATGGCATCCGGCCCGACGCCGATTGAGATTTCGCCAGAGACACCTGCACGCCAATGCAGCGGGCGTGCAATTTACACCGAAAGCGACTATCTGGCGGCATGCAGTTGCAGGAGCGCATTAACAGCGACGTTCCGCGGGCAGAACCGAACGGCGATCCAGGCGTCCCGTCGCGACTGACCGCCAACCGGCGTCCGGCCCCGCCGCCGCATGGTGCGGCAACACCATTTCGATCTGGAGAAGTTTCTCGTGAGCGCGACCGCCGATACCCTGCCGACCCGTACCAATGCTTCGGCCACGCGATCCGATCATACGACCCGGCGCACCTTCGCCATCATCTCGCATCCGGACGCCGGCAAGACGACGCTGACCGAGAAGCTGCTTCTGGCCGGCGGCGCCATCGAGATGGCCGGAGCCGTCCGGTCGAAGGGCAACGGCCGGCGCGCCAAGTCCGACTGGATGGACATCGAGAAGAACCGCGGCATCTCGGTCACCTCGTCGGTCATGACCTTCGAGAAGCATGGCATCACCTTCAACCTGCTCGACACCCCCGGCCACAGTGACTTTTCCGAGGACACCTACCGGACGCTGACCGCCGTCGACAGCGCAATCATGGTGATCGACGCGGCCAAGGGCATCGAGGCGCAGACGCGCAAGCTGTTCGAGATCTGCCGCCTGCGCGACATCCCGATCGTCACCTTCATCAACAAGATCGACCGCGAAGGCCTCGACCCCTTCGAACTGCTCGACGAGATCGAGGAGCAGCTCGCCCTCACCGTCGCGCCGGTGGTCTGGCCGGTCGGCCAGGGCGGCTTGTTCAAGGGCTGCTACGATCTTGCCGCCAACGACTTCCTCGTCGCCGGCAGCGACAAGACGGTGCATTTCGAGGGCGGGCTGGACGATCCCGGCCTCGCCAAGGTGATGCACCCCGACACCTATGCCGGCTTCCGCGATGCGGCCGAACTCGCGGCCGAGGGCTATGCCGATTTCGACCCGGTCGCCTATCGCCAGGGTCATCTGACCCCGGTGGTTTTCGGCAGCGCGCTGCAGAACTTCGCCGTCGACCGCCTGATGGACCTGATCGCCGCGCATGCTCCGGCACCGCGGCCGCAGCCTTCCGACAAGGGGCCCATTGCCCCGGAGGGCGACAAGGTCTCCGGCTTCGTCTTCAAGGTGCAGGCGAACATGGACCCCAAGCACCGCGACCGCGTCGCCTTCGTGCGGTTCTGCTCGGGCCATTTCAAGCGCGGCATGAAGCTCGACCATGTCCGCTCGGCCAAGCAGCTGGCCGTCTCCAACCCGATCTACTTCTTCGCCCAGGAACGCGCCCTGACGGAAGAAGCTTTCGCCGGTGACGTCATCGGGATTCCGAACCATGGAACGCTGCGGGTGGGCGACACGCTGACCGAAGGCGAGAATTTCCGGTTTACGGGGCTTCCCGCCTTCGCGCCGGAAGTGCTCCGCCGCGTCCGGCTCGAAGATTCGATGAAGCTGAAACAGCTTCGCCGGGGCCTTGAGGACCTGGCCGAAGAAGGTCTCGTGCAGGTCTTCCGCTCGTCGATCGGCTCCGACTGGATCGTCGGCGTCGTCGGCCCCCTGCAACTGGACGTGCTCGCCTCCCGCATCGCCGGGGAATACAAGGCGGATGTCAGCTTCGAGCCGGTGCCGTTCAACGTGGCGCGCTGGATCCGCTGCGAGAACGAGGCGACCCTGCAGGCCTTCGTCAAGGACAACGTCACCCATGTTGCGCGCGATCGCGACGAGCGGCCGGTCTATCTGTGCCGCGACGAATGGGACCTGCGTTACATCCAGGACCGCAACAAGGACATCGTCTTCGATTCCACCCGCGAGATCGTCGGACAATAGTCGGCAAAGACCTCTCCACTGTCGCGAGAGGTGCCCGCCTCCGCGGGCCTCAGCCCATGAACTGGCCGCCATTCACCTCGATCACCTGTCCGGTTACATATCCGGACAGGACGGGACTGGCGAGAAACAGATAGGCCGGCGCGCAGTCCTCGGCAGTGCCGAGCCGCTTCAGCGGGATCGATGCCGCCGTTGCGTCGAGCTTTTCCAGGGTCGAGTAACGGCGGTGGAAGTCGGTCATGATGGTGCCCGGCGACACGGCGTTGACGCGGATGTGGTCGGGCGCGAGTTCGCGGGCGAGCGCACGCGTCCAGGTCGAGATAAACGCCTTCGACGCCGAATAGAGCGAGGAACCGGCGCTTCCGCCGATCGTCGCCGAGATCGATGACGTGTTGACGATGGACGCCCCTTTGGCCGCCTTCAGCGCGGGCAGCAGCGCGGTCGTGAGCGTGACGACCGAGCGGACGTTCAGATCGACGACCTGATCGTACTGGGCCTGCGTGACCTCACCGGCAGCAACCCGGCCGCCCATCGTGCCCGCATTGTTGGCGAGAACGTCGATGCGGTCACCGATCTCCGCGAGGATGGCGCGTGCCAGCGTCTCGCCACCGTCCGGCTGCGCCAAGTCCCCCGTGAGCACCGTCAGCCGCGCGCGATGCGCGTCGGGCAGGTCCGCGAGAAGGTCATTCTCCGCATGCTCCACGGTGCGGCCGACATGGGCGACAACTGCCGCACCCGTCGCAAGAAACGCCCGGGCGACAGCCGCGCCGATCCCCCGCCCGGCCCCCGTGACGACGACCGTCTGGCCGGCGAAGAGCGCTTGGTCGAACCCGTTTGTCATGATCCTCTCCCATGAAATGGACTGCGGCAGATGAAACGGCGCTGCGACCTGCGCCCCGGCGCGTCGGCTACGATGTGAGGCGGCGCATGGCGAGCCCGACTCCGGCTGCGGCGACGAAAAGCCAACCGGCGATCAGCAAGGTTCCGCCGAGGGGCGCAGCATTGGCGAACAGTCGCTCGCCCCAGCCGATCCGAGCCGCCAGATCACCCGAAAACAGAAGCGTTCCGACAATAATCAGCAGGCCGGACAGCGGAGCGAGCCGCGGCATTCTGGAAACGAACGCGGCAAGACCGAGCAGCGAAGGCGCGTGGACGAGAGCAATCGCCGCGGCAGTCGCCGCCAGTTGGGCGTTGCCACCGCCATGCGCTGCCACCGCAGCCCCGGCAACGCCTGCTGCTCCGAAGAGGCCGGCGAAGCAGACAAAGAATGCGATCATGGGGACGCCTCTATAAACCGACGCGTCAGGCCTGCCCGCCGCTCCGGTTAGCAGGGACGGTCGGATGCGGTGTCTCGGACGCTTCCGTCGTCGGTTGAACCGGCGGCATTTCGTCGAGCACCGACTGCGGCCAGAGCTGATAACCGACCGCATAGGACGCCTTGGCGAGAAGGTGGGCGGACAGCGGTGCTGTGAGCAGGAAGAACGCGACCGCAGCGAGCGCCCGAAGCGCCACCGGCGTCGAATCCGCCGTCAGGGCGAGTGCGATCAGCAGCATGCCCGATCCGACCGATCCGGCCTTCGAGGCCGAATGCATGCGGGTGTAGAGGTCCGGCAGCCGCAGGATGCCCAGCGCCGCAATGGCGGCAAAGGCGGCTCCCGCCAGCATCAGGAGCGCGGAGACGATGAGGACGAGGTCGGCGATCATTTCGTCTTCCCTTCCTCGAGCGGCTCGACGTGACGCGCTTGCGGATCGCGGAGCGGCAATGCCTCGAAGCGTTCTTCCTCGGTCTTTCCGCGTGCCTGGATGAACCGGGCGAAGGCTACCGTTGCCAGGAAGCCGACGAGGCCGAGCGCGATCGCGATATCCACATAGAGCGTGAAGCCCGTGTCGATGCCGATGACGGCGATGAAGCCGATGGCGACACTGGTCAGCATGTCGAGGCCGAGCACCCGGTCCGGCAGCGTCGGCCCGACCATGATGCGGATGACGGTGAAGAGGAAAGCGAGGCCCAAAAGCACCAGCGCGACATCCACGGAGATCGCGAAGAGGCCCACAGCGAAATCATGAAGGCTCATCGGAACGCCTCCAGGATCTTGGCCTCGAACCCGGTGGCGATATCCGCGCGCGCCGCTTCGGGATCAGAACAGTCGATGGCGTGGACATACAGGGTCGAACGATCCTCGGACACGTCGACCGACAGCGTGCCCGGCGTCAGGGTGATGAGGTTGGCCAGCAGGGTGATCTCGAAATCGCTCTCCACCTTCAGCGGATAGGCGAAGATCCCGGGTTTCAGATCCATGTGCGGCTTCAGCACCAGGACCGCCACCCGCCAGGCCGACTTGATGAGCTCGACGAGGAACAGCAGGAACAACGCGAAGATCCGCCGCGCGCGGCCGATATAACCGACCGTGCCGACCTGTTCGCGGATGAGGTAGAGCGCGGCCGCACCGAGCGCGAAGCCGAACAGGAGGTTGATCAGCGTGAACGACCCGGAGACGATGACCCAGATCAGCGCCAGAACAAGGTTGAAGAGCGAGAGCCTCACGACGCGCCTCCGAACACCGATTGCAGATAGGCTGCCGGATCAAGGACGCCCGCCGCCGCCGCGGTGGTCAGGTGCGCCAGCCATTCGGGCCACACACCGGCGGCAACCACAAACGCGGCCAGCGCCAGCAGCGGAATGAGCGACAGCGGCTTGTCGGGTCCCGGCGCCTGAAATTGCTCCCTCTCGATCTGACCGGCTTCGGCATCGCTGCCTGCCGCGCTCATTGCCGGCAGCGGCCGCCAGAAAGCCAGGGCGAAGACACGGGCACTGGCGATGGTCAGAAGGAAGCCCGACACCAGAATGGTTGCTGCAAGCCACGGCAGATCGGCGAGGATCGTCGCGCGAACCAACGCAACCTTGGGCCAGAAACCCGAGAAGGGTGGCAGGCCCGACACGCCGAACAGGAATACCAGCATGAGAGCGGCCAGCAACGGATAGCGGCGCCACAGTCCGCCCATCTCGGCCAGTGACGAGGAGCCGTTCAGACGCGCCGCGACGCCCGCCGCCAGATACAGCGCCGTCATCACGACGATGGAATGCAGCGCGTAGTAGATCGCTCCGGCAAGACCCGTCTGGGCCGCGGGCGCTACGGCGGCGGTTGCGGCCATGGCAGCGCCAGCGTCGGCTTGCGCGACCATCACGGACGCGACCTGCGGCACGGCGAGACCGGCAAGAATCGTGCCGATACCCGCGATCACCATGTAGTTCAGAAGCCGGCGGAGATCGGTCTGTGCCAGCGCGCCGAGCGCACCCAGAAGCATCGTCAGACCGGCGATCCAGGCGATCAGCGGCACCAATACCTGATGCTGGGGCGGAAACAGCATCATCAGGACGCGCATGATGCCGTAGACGCCGACCTTGGTCAGCAAGCCCGCGAACAGCGCCGACACGACGAAGCGCGGCGTATGGTACGAGGCCGGCAACCACGCGTTCAGCGGGAAGGCCGCCGCCTTCAGCGCGAAAGCGACGAGATACATGACGGCAATGATGGTGACGGCGCTGTCCCCCTCCATCGTCGCGGCTTTCGCCGCGATGTCGGCCATGTTGAGCGTGCCGAACACGCCGTAGAGATACGCGGTGGTGATCAGGAACAGCGTCGTGCCGACGAGGTTCAGGAAGCAGTACTTGGTCGCACCGTCGAGCTGCTCGTGTTCGGAACCGAGGATCAGAAGCCCGAACGACCCGATCAGCAGCACCTCGAGCCAGACATAGAGGTTGAAGATGTCGCCGGTCAGGAAGGCGCCGGAGACGCCGCCGATCATCAGGAACAGGAACGGGTAGAAACCGTAGCGCCGCTCGGTCGGGGAGATGGAGGCAACGGCATAGATCCCGCAGGCCAGCGCGACGAAACCGGTCACCGCGACGAACAACGCCCCCATCAGATCGACCGTGAAGGCGATGCCGAAGGGCGGCTTCCAGCCGCCCATCATCATGGTCTGCGTTCCCTCGGTCGCGACCTTGGCCAGAAGCGCCAGATCCACCGCGAAGAGCAATATGAGGCCGGGGATCGCAACCCAGGGCTGGCGCCCCGTGCGCTTGCGCATCATCAGGAGCCCTGCCCCGAAGATGAAGCAGATCACCACCGGCAGCACGATGAGATAGTCCGACGCGGCAACGGGGCCGGTCATCATCGCCTCGGCCTTCAGTGCCGCCAGTTCGCTATATCCGCCCGTATCCGCGGTGCCTGTCGTCGCCATGTCAGTATCCCAGGGGCGGAAGCCCCTGGTCCTCGGGTTCTGCGATGCGCATCTGGTCGGTGTCGTCGGTGCCAAGGTCCTGATAGGCGCGATAGGTCAGCACCAGCAGGAAGGCGAAGAAGGAGAACGAGATCACGATCGCGGTCAGGATAAGCGCTTGCGGCAACGGATTGGCGATCGGCCCGTCCGGCGTAACCAGATCGGTGGGGATGATCGGCGGCGCGATCGGCCCGAGACGGCCGGCGGTAAAGATCAGGAGATTGACCGCATTGCCGAGCAGCACGACCCCCAGCAGCATGCGGATGATGTGCTTGGACAAAAGCAGGTAGAAGGCGACGGCAAAGAGACAGCCGACGACGACGGCGAGTGCAGTCTCCATCAGTCCGTCTCCCTTTCCTCGAGAGCGAGCCCGATCGTACTGATCGCACCGACCACGACGAGATAGACGCCGATGTCGAAGAACAGCGGTGTCGAGATTCCAACGTCACCGCCGAGAAATGCCGGAAAGCTCCAGACGCCGGTCAGGAACTCGACGCTCACGACCATCGACACGACGCCGGACAGGACGGCGAGCATCAGCCCGCTGCCGGCGATCGCCATGGGATGGAAATAGAGAGCTCGCCGCACCGGCGCGACGCCGCAGGCGATGCCGTAGATCGCAAAGGCCGATGCAGCGATCAGGCCGCCGATGAAGCCGCCGCCGGGCTCGTTATGGCCGCGCAACAGCACGAAGATCGAGAAAAGGACCATCAGGCTGGTCAGATACGGCGCGGTAAAACGGAAGATGACCGTTCTCATGGCGTCACCTCCATCGGATCGGCAGGTCGCGGATTGCGGCGCTTCACGCGGACACGGATCAGCGCGAGGACGCCCAGACCGGTGGTCATCACCACGGCGATCTCGCCCATCGTATCGATGCCGCGGAAGTCGACGAGGATGACGTTCACGATGTTGCGGCCATGGGCGATGGCGTAGCTGTAGCGTTCGAAGAAATCCGACAGAACGGAATCGAACGGCCGTTGGACGACGGCCAGCAGGAACAGGCCGAAGCCGGCACCAGCCGCCGCTGCCAGCGCCGCATCCGGCAGCTTTTCGCGGGTCGGGCGATGATCGGTCGGCGACAGCTTCAGCCGGGTGATCGCAAGAGCGAGGATCACCACCGACAGGGTCTCGACCATGAACTGGGTGAAGGAGAGATCCGGCGCGCCCATCAGCATGAAGATGAGGGCGACGGCGAAGCCCTGGATACCCAGCGAGACGATCGCCGTCAGCCGGTTCTTGGCGACGACCACGGCGAAGAGACCGCACAGGAGCAGCGCCAGGACGATCCACTCGTAATAGGTGACCTGCGGGAATTCCGGCATCGCCGGCCAACCGCCGGTATAGGCCATCGCTCCGAACAGCGCCGCGGTCATCACCGCGACGGTCGCGGTCATGTAATAGTCGAGTCGGCCGGACTGCAGGAGGTTCGTGATCGCAAAGGCACCGCGGATCAGCCCGCGCATCGCCTGATCAAAGCCGTGATCGGGACCCCAACCGATCGCAGCGAGCAATGCGGTCAGCCCGGCGCGCAGCCGTTCCGACAGAAGATAGATCACCACGCCCAGCGCGATGGTCGCCATCGACAGGGCGAAGGCGAGGTTCAGATGCGGCATCCAGCCGATCTCGATCGCCACCGGCTCACCGACGGCCGCCGACGCCATCGGCGACGAGAAGAACGCGTGAGAGGCGCCGTAGAACAGCCCGCCGACGAGGCCGCACACACCGAGGACGAGAGGCCCGAGCCAGATGGTCGGCGCACCCTCATGCGGATGATGGATGGTCTCCGGCATGCGGCCGATAAAGGGCTTCAGAGCCACAATGAAGGCCGCCGCGAACATCAGCGCATTGCCGGCGATCGCCGCGCAGATCAGGGCGATATGATACGGATCGCCATACTCCAGCGCATGATAGATTTCCTCCTTGGCGAGGAAACCGACGAAGGGCGTGATGCCGCCCATGGACAGCGCGCAGAGCAGCGCGGCCGCAAAGGTGATCGGCATCGCCCTGCCGAGGCCGCCCAAATGATCGATCTCGCGGGTGTGAGCGCCGTGGTCCACCGATCCGGCGACCATGAACAGGCCGCCCTTGAACAGCGAATGAGCGATCAGATAGAGCACCGCGCCGATGATCGCCGTTTCGGTTCCCACACCAATCAGCATCACCAGAAGGCCAAGCGAGGCAACCGTCGTATAGGCCAGCGTGATCTTGATGTCGGTCGCTCGCACGGCGAGAAGCGCGCCCACCACCAGCGTCACCGCGCCGAACAGCGGCAGGATCGTCGTCCAGAGCGCGGTGTCGCCGAGCGCCGGATGCAGGCGCAGCAGGAGGTAGACGCCGGCCTTCACCATCGTTGCCGAATGCAGATAGGCCGAGACCGGCGTCGGCGCCTCCATCGCGTTCGGCAACCAGACATGGAACGGCATCTGCGCCGACTTGGTGAAGGCACCTGCCAGGACGAGAATCAGGATCGGAACGTAGAAGCTGCTTTCGCGCAGCGCGTCACCGGCCGCGAGAACGTCGCTGAGCGAGGTCAGCCCCGTCAACTCCCGGATTGCGATCAGCCCCGCCATCAGCGCCAGACCGCCGCCGCCGGTGATCACCAGCGCCTGGATCGCGCCGCGCCGCGCCGCGCCCCGCTCGTGGTCGAAGCCGATGAGCAGGAAGGAGGTGATCGAGGTAAGTTCCCAATAGACGATCAACGTCATCAGGTCGTCGGACATGACGAGCCCGAGCATGGCGCCCATGAACATCAGCATGAAGGACAGGAAGCGTCCCTGATCCCGATGCCCGGCAAGGTAGCCGCCGGAATACAGGATGATCAGCGTGCCGATACCGGTGATCAGCAAAGCGAAGGTCGAGGACAGGCCATCCAGCCGGAACGAGAACCGGACGTCGAAGGACGGGATCCAGTCGAGGCCGAAGAGAAACACGTTCCCGCCCGCCACTTCCGGCAGCGCGCCGAGGAAGATGAGGAACGCAAAGGCCGGTGCCAATGCCAGCACCCAGCACGAATGCTGCTTCAGGAAGCGGGTGAGGATGGGTGCCAGGGCCGCAGCGAGAAATGGCAGGGCGAGCGCGAGAAATCCGCTGTTGGCCTCGATCCCCGTCATGCGCTGCCTCGCTCCCCGTTTCCATCGATAGCGAAGCACACGCGTCGCATCATTGCCCCCTCATACGAAGCCAAGTTCGCTGCGGCAAGGCAACGTGTCTGACCAAGTTTTGATGGAATGGGCGTCCATCGATCATTGCGGGCCGCGGGTTGCGGCATCCCACCCCGGTGCATAGTTGGATGCGTAACCGCGGCCATCGGCATGAGGCGCCGCGAACGCGGACGAAATGCTGGGGATAGCCCGGCGCAGGACGAGGTGTACCTGCCAGTGAATGGGGCTCTTTCCCAATTGTCCTCCCCACGACGTTCCGCACCCCTATCGGTGCAGCATCCGCGATATTGTCCGCCCTTCCCAGAGACGTCAGCAAGACAGGCTCGATGACCGACACCAAGACACCGCCGCACATCCCCGCACCGCCCCAGGCCGAACGCCGTCCGGTGACCGACATCCGCCACGGGCGTGAACGTTCGGACGAATACGCATGGCTGCGCGCGCCAAACTGGCAGGACGTGTTCAAGGACACAGCGGTGCTCGACCCGCAGATCCGCGATCATCTTGTTGCGGAGAACGCCTACCAGGAAGCCGTCATGGCCGGCACCACGGAACTGCGCGAGGCGCTGGTCAAGGAGATGCGCGGCCGGATCAAGGAGGATGATTCCTCCGTTCCGGCACCTGACGGACCTTGGGCCTACGGCATCTCCTATGTGACCGGTGCGGAATATCCCCGCTTCGTTCGCCGGCCGCGGGACGGCAATGACGACGAGGAGACCGTGCTTCTGGACGGACAGGTCGAGGCTGCCGACCGCGCCTATTTCTCGCTCGGCGGCATTGCCCATTCCACCGACCATCGCTGGCTCGCCTGGACGCATGACGACAAGGGCTCGGAGTTCTACACCCTTTCGATCCGCGACCTCGAGAACGGCAAGGATCTCGACTACACGATCGAGGACACCAGCGGCGGCGCCGCCTGGTCGGCGCGTTCCGACGGCTTCTTCTACACGCGTCTCGACAGCAATCACCGCCCGAGCCGGGTCTTCTACCACCGCCTCGGCAGCGATCCGCATGATGACCGCCTGATCTACGAGGAGACCGACACCGGCTTCTTCATGGATGTCGACAAGACCCAGTCCGGCGATTTCATGCTGATCGACATTCACGACCACGAGACCTCCGAATGCTGGCTTCTGCCGGCAAACAACCCTGCCGCCGAGCCGCGGCTCGTGGCCGAACGCGAGACCGGCGTCGAGTACGACGTCGACGAGGGTGGCGGCTGCCTCTACATCCGCACCAATGCCGATGGCGCGCCGGACTTCAAGATCGTCACCGCGCCGACCGACGCGGCCAAGCGCTCCGACTGGACGGACTATGTCCCGCATGAGAGCGGCCGGCTGATTCTCAACCACATGATCCTGAAGCGCCACCTCGTCTGGCTGGAGCGCCGGGACGGTCTGCCGCGGATCGTCGTCAAGCGCCTCTCCGATGGCGAGGAGCACGCCATCGCCTTTGAGGAGGAAGCCTATTCGCTGGGCCTCGCCGGCTCCTACGAATTCGACACGGACATGATCCGCTTCAGCTATTCCTCGCCGACGACGCCGAGCCAGACCTTCGACTACGATCTCGCCACACGCGAGCGCACGCTCCTGAAGACGCAGGAAGTCCCCTCCGGCCATGAGCCGGCGGACTACGTGACCCGGCGCATCATGGCGCCGGCGAAGGACGGCGAACTGGTGCCAATCTCGCTGCTCTACCGCAAGGATACGCCGCTCGACGGCTCGGCGCCGTGCCTTCTCTACGGGTACGGCTCCTACGGCATCGCGATCCCCGCCTCGTTCAACGCCAACGCGCTGTCGCTGGTCGATCGCGGTTTCGTCTATGCCATCGCCCATATCCGCGGCGGCAAGGACAAGGGCTTTGCCTGGTACGATGCCGGCCGTCGGCGCAACAAGGCCAACACCTTCACCGACTTCATCGCCTGTGCCGACCATCTCGTGGCGCAGAACTACACGCGCTACGAATGCATCGTTGCCCATGGCGGTTCGGCCGGCGGCATGCTCATGGGCGCCGTCGCCAACATGGCACCGGAAAAGTTCGGCGGCATCATCGCCGTCGTGCCCTTCGTCGACGTGCTTAACACCATGCTCGACGACACCCTGCCCCTGACCCCACCGGAATGGCCCGAATGGGGCAACCCCATCCTGTCCGGCGAGGACTACGAAGTGATCGCGTCCTACAGCCCCTATGACAACGTGAAGAAGCAGGCCTATCCGCCGATGCTGGTCCTCGCCGGGCTCACCGACCCGCGCGTGACCTACTGGGAGCCGGCGAAATGGGTCGCGCGCCTGCGCGACATGAAGACCGACGACAACCCCGTCATACTGCGGACCAACATGGATTCCGGCCATGGCGGCGCTTCCGGCCGCTTCTCCAAGCTGGAGGAAGTCGCCTTCGTCGATGCCTTCGCGCTGCGGCTGATGGGCAAGGATACGCTGACCACCGGCTGATCCGAACGAGCGCATGGCGGGCGGGACCCGCCCGCCATGCCTGTATCAGCGAATGCGGCCGGTACCGGCCGGCACGTCAGCAGACTGGGCCTAATCCGACGGCGATGCCTCGGCGGCCTCTACATCCCTCTCGACTGCGGGGATCGCCTTCAGATAGGCCGCGATCGCTTCACGGTCTTCGGCCGGCAGTCGGGCCATGTTCTCCTGTACGTCGACCATCGCGCCGCCGACGGAATCGAAGTCGGGCGTGAAGCCGCTTTCCAGATAATAGGCGATGTCGCTGGCCGACCAGCCGCCGATCCCCGACGGCGACGGCGTGATGTTGGGCACACGTCCCTCGCCTTCCGGGTTGGGCGCGCCGGCCAGCCATTGTGATAGTTCAAGCCCCCCGGCTCCGCCGAAGCTGCGCGGCGTATGGCACTGGCCGCAATGGCCCGGCCCCTCCACGAGATACTGCCCGTCATGCGCCGCCTCCGGAACATCCGCCGGCAAGTCTACCGCGGGCTCGCCATTGCCGAGGAAGGCGAGTTTCCACAGCCCGACCCCGCGGCGCAGATTGAACGGGAAGGTCAGCGCGTTCGACGGCGCCTTGCCCTCGACCTCCGGCAGACTCTGCAGAAAAGCCCAGAGATCGGCGACGTCGGCCAACTGCATGTTGACGTAGGACGTATAGGGGAAGGCTGGATAGAGATGCCGGCCGGCAGGATCGACGCCCCGCTGCATTGCATTGGCGAAATCCGCGAAGTTCCAGCCCCCGATTCCGTCGACCGGATGGGGCGAGATGTTGGGCGCATGGAACGTGCCGAAATCGGTCTCGAGCGGCGCCCCGCCGCCGAGTTTCAGAAGATTGTCGTCCCTCGCCTTGGCCCGCGCGTGACACGACGCGCAGCCACCGGCCCAGAAGAGCCGTTCGCCCTTCGTGGCATCGCCGGCCGGGACCTCCGCCAGGGTCGCGGCATTAAGGCGCTGCGGCATGGTCAGGAGATAGAAGCCGCCTGCTCCAAGGACGACGAGGAGAAAGAGGCCCGTCAGGATCCGGTCGAGCATCGCACCGATCCCGGCTCACCCCGTCGGCAACGCCAACGGCCAACCTCGCCTGATCGCAGCCCCGTCGGCGTCATGCCGCGATCCGCCTATTTGTCCTTGTCGATGCGGAATTCCTCGTGGCAGCCCTTGCAGTTCTGGGTGACCATGCCGAATGCCTGCTTGAAGGACTCCATGTCCTGCGGCGCGGCATCGATGGCAGCCTGGGTGTCCTCCTGGAACTTGACGAGTGCTGCCTCGAACTCATCCGGCTTTTCCCAGATCGCCGGCGCCGCTTCGGTGTCGTTGCCGGTCTTGCTGTCCTCGGGAAAGTAGTCGCCGAACTTCATCGCCACGTCGTGCATCTCGGTGAAGATCGCCGCGACCTTCGCAGCATCGAAGGGAGCCTCACCCTTGAGCATTGCGCCGCCGGCCTTGGCGGAGTCGCCATTGTCTTCCATCAGCGCCTGGCGGGCCTCGATGGGTTCGACATTCTGCGCGAAGGCGGGGACCATGGTTGCGGCGGACAGGACGACACCCGCAGTGATGACGATGAGTTTGCTCTGCAGCATGTAAACTCTCCCGGTATTCCGGCCAGAACAGCCGGTGCGGTGAAAGTTGAAACCAGATCCGGCAACCGTGCAATCTTGAAAACCCGTCGTCGCGCTCACGATCACGTGGGGTGCCAACATGAAAAAGGCCCCGCGACGGATGCCGCGGGGCCTTCATGGGCAAACCGGTCAGGGTCGACCGGTAACGATTACCGCGATCAGGCGGTCGCCTTCTCGTAGCATTCGAGCACGTGATCCCAGTTGATCAGATTGTCGACGAAGGCCGACAGGTACTTCGGGCGCGCGTTGCGGTAGTCGATGTAATAGGAATGCTCCCACACATCGACGCCGAGGATCGGGACGGCGCCGTGAACCAGCGGGTTCTCGCCATTCGGCGTCTTCATGATCTCAAGCTTGCCGTTCTTGACGGCAACCCAGGCCCAGCCCGAACCGAACTGGCCGGCACCGGCGGCCTCGAAATCGGCCTTGAACTTGTCGTAGCCGCCGAGATCGCTGTCGAACGCGGTCTGCAGCTTGCCCGGCAGGCTCTTGCCGCCGCCATTCGGCGTCATCCACTGCCAGAAATGGATGTGGTTGTAGTGCTGGCCGGCATTGTTGAAGAGCGCCTGATCGGTGCCGTAGGACTTCTTGACGACCTCCTCCAGCGACAGATCGGCCATGCCGGCCTTCTCGGCCAGCTCGTTGCCCTTGGTCACATAGGCCTGGTGATGCTTGTCGTGATGAAACTCGAGCGTTTCGGCAGACATGTAGGGTCCCAGCGCGTCATAGGCGTAGGGAAGCTCCGGAAGCGTGAAAGCCATGGTCCGTCTCCTTCTGTTGGTGTCGTTAGGGGCGCAACGGCTCAACACGGGGAGTGTTTCCGCCACGCGCAAAAATCGGCGAGAACGAAGCTAGTGCCAACGGTCGCATTTGCCACCGTTTTTCGGCCAGTCCTTCCTACGCTGCCCTGCGGGCGAATGACCAGTAGAGTTCGCGAGCTTCGGCATAGACGGCGCCGGCCTGCATCTGCCGATCCTCGATGCCCACGACCGGCACGACCTTGGAATGATTGCCCGTCGAGAAGATCTCGTCCGCGTCGCGAAACTGGGCGACGGTCAGGGTCGTCTCGACCACCTCGCGGCCGGCCTCGCGCAGCAGCGCAATGATGCGCTGGCGCGTGATCCCGTTCAGGAAGCAGCCATTCGGGACCGGAGTGAAGACGACGCCGTCCTTGACCATGAACAGGTTGGACGTACCGGTTTCGGCGACATTGCCGAGCATGTCGAGGACCAGCGCATTGTCGAAGCCGCGCGACTTGGCCTCCATGATCGCCCGACCGTTGTTCGGATAGAGGCAGCCGGCCTTCGCCAGCGTAGGCATGGTCTCCGGTGTCGGGCGGCGGAACGGCGACACGCCGAGTGTGAAGCCGGAGGACGCGATCATCGGCGATTCGTAGAGGCACAGGCAGAAGCGCGTGGTCGCGGCATCGGCCGGAACGCCCATGTAGCCGCCGTCTTCGGCCCAGTACATCGGCCGGATATAGACCGCCGTCTTGCCGTCGAAATCCTGCAGCCCCTCGTGGGTGAGGCGGACGATCTCGTCGGCCGCCATCGTCGCCTTCAGCCCCAGCGCCTCGGCCGACCGGTTGACGCGCTCGCAATGAAGATCGAGATCCGGCGCGACGCCTTCGAACCAGCGCGCCCCGTCGAACACCGAGCTCCCGAGCCACATGGCGTGGCTGCGCGGACCGATCAGACCGGGATTGCCGTCGTGCCAATGGCCATCGACGAAGGTGCGGGTACGGGAAAATTCCTGCGGCATGGCCGGCTCCGGATTGGCTCTGCATGAAGCGTGGGGCACGGCGCGGCCCCTGGCCGTCCATAGCGCAGCAGCAACGTCTCGTCACGCGCCGGGCCGAGGCGGCCGCGAATACAAGCGCGATGCCTCCTCGGCCTTTCAATCGCGAGACCCTGCCCATATGACCCAACGGGGCCCGGCAACCCGAGGGAGACGTCCTTGCATTCAGTCTATGTGTTCGACGCCTATGGCACGCTGTTCGACACCGGCGCCGCCGTCGCTCGCCTGGCGGGCGAGATTGGCGAGGACGGACGTCTGCTGGCGGACATCTGGCGCCGCAAGCAGCTGGAATATTCCTGGGTGCGCAGCCTGATGGGCGGCGCCCATCGCAATTTCTGGGATCTGACGGAAGACGCCCTCGACTACGCATTCCAGAAGGTGCCGACAGCCGATCCGTCCCTGCGCGGTCGTCTCCTGGAAGCCTACCGGGACCTCGATACCTTCGAGGAAGTGCCCTCGACGCTGCGTGCCCTGCGCGACCGCGGCGCACGTCTGGCGATCCTGTCCAACGGCTCCCGCGACATGCTGGCGCGCGCCGTTCGCTCCGCCGGTCTCGACGACGTCTTCGACATCGTCTTCTCCGCCGAGGATTGCGGGACCTACAAGGCGGCGCCCGCCATGTACGATCTGGTGACGACGCATTTCCGGCTTTACCCGGATGCGGTCTCGTTCCAGTCCTCCAACCGTTGGGACATCGCCGGCGCGACCGCCTTCGGCTTCCACACGGTCTGGATCAACCGCGGCGGCGAACCGGACGAGTATCTGGACCTGCAGCCGAGCGGGGTCCTGCCCGATCTGCGGGATTTGCCGAAACTCGTTTGAGCGGCGTTTTCCTTCCTGGTCAAACAGCTGTGATGGCTGCGGAACTTCTCCGAAGTCTGCAGGTTTTGCCTGCGAATGCCAAAAGCGGGGCGCGTCTACCGATCCCGCCAAGAAAAATTGAAGGCTGGACCACAATGGAAAATTCCGCACATTTCTCGCGGCGCAGGCTGCTCTTGGGCTTCGGCATTGGCGCGACTGCACTTGCTGCCGGCTGCACCAGCGGCTCGCGCGCGCGCATCGCCTCCGTCGCCCCCTACCCCGCACCGCAGGGCGGCGCTCCGGCACGGTATCGCGCGATGTACGACGCCGTGGTGGATGAAGGCTACCGGATCCCGGCCATCGATCTGAGCCGCGTCGACCCAATCTACTACCGGCAGGAAGTCGCCGATCCCACCGGTGAGAAGCCTGGCACGGTCGTTGTCGATACCGCCAACAAGTTCGCCTATGTCGTCGAGCCCGGCGGCCGCGCTATGCGTTACGGCGTCGGCGTTGGTCGCGAAGGCTTCGGCTGGTCGGGCCGGGCGAAGATCCAGTGGAAGAAGAAGTGGCCCACCTGGACGCCGCCGAAGGAGATGATCGCCCGCAAGCCGGAACTGGCTCAATATGCCGACGGCATGGAGCCGGGCATCGACAACCCGCTGGGGGCCCGCGCGCTTTATCTGTTCCAGAACGGCAAGGACACGCTGTATCGCCTGCACGGGTCGCCGGAATACTGGACCATTGGCACGTCGGGTTCGTCGGGCTGCATCCGCTTCATGAACCAGGACATCATCGACCTGTATGACCGCGTTCCGTCGGGTTCGCCGGTTCTGGTCCGCCAGGGCGGTCTCGTCGCCTGATCGCAGAGCGAATTTCCTACTGACATGAGGGGGTGAGCGGCCGGACCGCTCGCCCCTTTTGCTTGCCGGATCACTGCCGCGGCCCGAGGTCGCGGACGGAACGTCCCGACTTGCGCCCCGTTGGCTGGAAGACTTCCAGATCCGGCCAAGGGACCGCATTTTCATGAAACATGACGTCTGCGCACTCGCCGACCTGCCCGAAACCGGCATGACCGAAGTCGAGCTCGACGGCCTGAAGGTGCTGCTCATCCGCGACGGCAACACGGTCCACGCCACGGGTGCGATCTGCACGCACAAGGGCGCGCCGCTGAAGAACGGCACCCGCATTGGCAACCGGGTCATCTGCCCGTGGCATCATGCCATCTTCGACCTGACCAGCGGCGACCACATCGAGCCGCCAGGACAGGGCTGCCTCAACCATTTCACCACCGAGATCGCCTCAGGCCGGGTCCATGTCGATATCCCCGACGGCGCCGGCGTCCATCGGCCCGAGGTGGATCCCGCGGCGCGCAAGGCGGGCGGTGACCGTCTCTTTGCCATCGTGGGTGCCGGGGCTGCCGGCGTTGCCTGCGCCCAGGAACTGGTGCGCCGTGGTTTCGACGGCCGTATCGTCTTGTTCGGCGACGAAGGCGAACCGCCCTACGATCGCACCGATCTGTCCAAGGCCTACATGCAGGGCAAGAAATCCGACGCGGGCCTGCCGCTCCTTGGCGATGGCGGTCTCGACGCGATCGTGGTGGAGCGGATGACCGAGCCGGTCGCGCGGATCGACCGCGCCACGCGGACCATCCAGTTCCGCGGCAAGGACGGCGTCAATGCGGGTCTCGTCTACGACAAGTGCTTCGCTGCGCCGGGCAGCCGTGCCGGCACGCTCCCGCTCGACAATGCCGGCCTGCCGAACGTCTTCACTTTGCGCAGCCATGACGACGCCAAGGCGATCAAGGGCGCCGTCGATGCCGCCAACCGGGTCGTCATCATCGGCTCCGGCTTCATCGGCATGGAGATCGCTGCCGGTCTCGTCCAGAACGGCAAGACCGTCACCGTGATCTCCCGCGAGACCCTGCCCTTCGCCTCGAAATTCGGGGACGCGGTGGCCGGCCAGATCGCAGCCCAGCACCGGGCCAAAGGCGTCGATCTGCGCACCAATTCGGTCGTCTCCGAACTGGAGGCGAAGCACGGCAAGGTCGACACGGTTCATCTGGCCGACGGCATCCGAATCCCGGCCGAGGTCGTCCTCATCGCGGTCGGCGCCAGGCCTCGCTTGGAGCTCTTCGGCGACGCAGTTGAAGGCGGGATCGATGTCGCCGCCGATCTGTCGGTGGATGCAAGTCTGTTTGCCGGCGGCGACGTGGCAAATTTTCCGCTGGCGGGGCGGGACTACAGCACGCGCATCGAGCATTGGCGGGTCGCCGAGCAGCATGGTCGCCACGCCGCCGCAGCGATGCTCGGGAAAGCCGGTGCCTTCGACGGCGTGCCGTTCTTCTGGTCGGCCCAGTACGGGCCGATCCACTATGTCGGAAACGCCCGAAGCTACGACGACATCCACATCGAGGGCGACCTCGACACGGGCAGCTACACCGCCTTCTACATCGTCGCCGGCCGCGTCGTGGCGGCACTGGGTCGGGGCAAGGCCGATACGACGGCCGATCTGCACGCGGTCATGCTGGACGACCGCACGCCAGCCGTTGCGGATCTGGCCGCGGCAGGCTGGCAACCCGCAAGGCTGCTGAACTGACCCCGGACAGGACGGCGGCGCATCTGCGCCGCCCTCAACACCTTACGACAGACGGCCCCGCTCGCGCTCCATCATGTCGATGCGGCTTTCGAGATTTTCCTCGCGGACCATGCCCGGGATCAGGAAGAGGTCGATGATCTGCCCGATGCCGAGCAGACCGAGGGTCAGGAGCCACAGCAATCCGGTCCAGGGCCGGCCGAGATAGAACCGGTGCAGCCCGCAAATCCCGGCAAAACAGAGAAGCCAGAGGATGTAGGATGCGAGTGTCGACTTCCGGTTCATGCCCATTCCTTCCATTCCGCGTCACCTGACAAATGGGGACGGGCGCGCCGGTTTGAAAGCCGCCGCCCGGCCCCGACGCCGCCGCGGCCGCGGCGCATTCCCTCTTGTGGCGTCACTTCCCGCGTTTCAGGCTGCCGAGAACGCCGCGCAGGATCGCCCGGGTCACCGTCGAGGCGACCGTGCGGCCGACCTGCTTCATGATGGTCTCGGTCACGGTCTGACGCTGATAGCCCGACGAACGCCGACGGGGCGCCGAGCGGCGGCGCGGGGCGGGCTCTGCCTCCTCCACCTCCTGGGTGTCGTCGCGGCCATCGCCGCCAAGGCCGAAATCGGGAAGCTGAAAACCGGTCCGCGTCCGGCGAGGCGGCGGCGCGTCCCGCTCTTCCTCTTCGCGGCGGCGCGCGGCGTCGGCGCGCCGTGCCGCTTCTTCCTTCCGCTCTGTCTCCAGCCGGCGCTGCTCTTCTTCCTGCGCGAGCTGATCCTCGGCCCGGCCGATCAGCATCTCATAGGCCGATTCCCGATCGACGGCATGGTCGTACTGGCCCGCAACCGGGCTCTTCGCCATCGTTTGCGCCCGCTCCGCCTCGGTCACCGGACCGAGCCGGCCGGCCGGCGGACGGATCAGCGTACGCTCGACCATGGAGGGCACGCCCTTCTTGTCGAGCGTCGAGACCAAGGCCTCGCCAACACCGAGCTTGGTGATGGCCTCGAAACAGTCGAATTCCGGGTTCGGGCGGAAGGTCTCGGCCGCTGTGCGCACGGCCTTCTGCTCGCGCGGCGTATACGCCCGCAGCGCGTGCTGAACCCGGTTGCCGAGCTGGGCCAGAACGCCCTCGGGCATGTCGAGCGGGTTCTGCGTCACGAAATACACGCCGACGCCCTTGGAGCGGATCAGCTTCACCACCTGCTCGACCCGGTCGACGAGGATCTTCGGCGCGTCGTCGAACAGCAGATGCGCCTCGTCGAAGAAGAAGACGAGCTTTGGCTTGTCCGGGTCGCCGACCTCAGGCAGTTCCTCGAACAGTTCCGACAGCAGCCAGAGCAGGAAGGTCGCGTAGAGCCGCGGGTTCATCATCAGCTGGTCGGCGGCCAGCATGTTGACGATGCCGCGCCCGTCCCGGTCCGTGCGCATGAGGTCGGCAATCGCCAGCGCCGGCTCGCCGAAGAAATTCTCCGCCCCCTGCTGTTCCAGAACCAGCAGCGACCGCTGGATCGCGCCGACCGAAGCCTTGGCGACATTGCCGTAGAGCTTCGAGACATCGTCGGCATTCTCGGCCACATGGGCCAGCATCGCCTGCAGATCCTTGAGATCGAGGAGCAGCATCCCCTCCTCGTCGGCGATCTTGAAGACGATGTTGAGGACGCCTTCCTGCGCGTCGGAGAGGTTCATCAGCCGCGACAGGAGGAGCGGCCCCATCTCGGAGATGGTGGCGCGGATCGGGTGACCTTTCTTGCCGAAGACGTCCCAGAACACGACGGGATAGAGGTCGTGGTAATAGGGATCGAGACCGATGGCCTCGGCCCGGGCGACGAGGAAATCCTTGCCCTCGCCGCGCTGCGACACGCCGGACAGATCGCCCTTGATGTCGGAGCAGAACACCGGCACGCCGGCTTCCGAAAACCCTTCCGCCAATATCTGCAGGGTCACCGTCTTGCCGGTACCGGTCGCGCCCGTCACCAGGCCGTGGCGATTGGCGCGTGTCAGGTCGAGATACTCGCCCTTCTTGATCGCGTCCTTCGGGTCGCGGCTGGATCCCAGATATATCCGACCGTCTTCGAGCATGCGGCGTCCCCCTCTTGCGGAGGCCGGAGCTTACATGCCGGTCTTCCGGCGACACAAGCGCACATCAGGGCGCCGTCGCCGATTGCAATTGCGTGCCCCCGCCGGCTTTGCCAAAGTCCCGCTGATTCGCGCCGACCCCCCAAGGGCCGGTTTTCCGCGGCATGTCCGGGGCAGAGCCTCCGATCCAAGAGGACCATCCATGCACGAGTTGTTTGCCAAGATTGCCGCCGAGACCGGTATCGACGAGGCCGCCGCCAAGAAGGCTGTCGGGCACATCCTCGCCTTCGTGAAGGCCGAAGGGGACGATCCGGCCGTCGGCAAGATGATCGCCGAGACGCCCGGCGCCGAAGACGCGATGGCGACCGCCGGCGAAGGCGGCAGCGGCGGCCTGATGGGCGGCATGCTCGGCGGCGGCATCATGGGCCTCGGCTCCAAGCTCATGGGCCTCGGCCTCGGCATGGGCGAGATCCAGACCGTGGCGCGCGAGCTGGTGGCTTTCGCCAAGACCCAGACCGACCCGGAGACCGTCGACAAGGCCCTCTCCTCCGTGCCCGGCCTGTCGCAGTATATCTGAGCGGCAGCGCCCCGGACGCCATGACATGGCCGGCCTCGTTGCCGGGCCGGCCACCTTTCCGCGCAGACCGCCAGCCGCGCGCTGGATAAAGCCGTTGCCTTCGCCTATGGTCTTGGCGAACAACGGAAATGTGGCCGTGTTGAAGGAACACGACGTCATCGGGGGAGCGAGGTCCTTGAATGACATCTGATCCCATCAGCGCCGAACCGGGCGCCACCCCTCAGCATGTGTCCCGGCTGCGTTCTTCGCTGACGCGTTCGTGGGCTGCCGGGTCGTTCAACCTTTCCCGCCTGTTCCGGCGACCGCCGCTCCTCGCGCATCTGGTACTGTTCGCGGTCATCGTCCTGATCCCGGCTTTGCTGTTCAGCGCATTCCTGATCCTGCAATTCTCCGCCCAGCAGCGCGAGATCGCCGCTGCCCAGGTCAACGACACCGCCGAGATCATCTCCAACGCGGTCGATCGTGAGATCTACGGCATGATCACCACTGGCCGGGTGCTGGCCTCCTCGCCGTCCCTGGCCGAGGGTGAACTGGCCGGGTTCCACGCCCGCACGGTCGCGGCGCTGAAAACCACCAACACCGATGCCGCGCTCGTGGAGCCGAACGGTCGGATCGTCGCCTCGACGCTGGATCCCTATCCGGCTCCGGTTCGCGCCATGAGCTACACCGAAACGGTCGACCGGGTGCGCAAGACCCGTCAGCCGACCGTGTCCGGCGTGTTCTTCGGCGATCGCTCCGAACGCTTCGTGTTCCATGTCGCGGTGCCGGTGTTTCGCGGCAACGACGTCTCCTACGTCCTGATCATCAGCAAGGCCGCGGATACGCTCAGCGCGGTGATTGCCGATCGCAACCTGCCGCGCGAATGGTCCGCCATCATCAAGGATTCGAACGGCAAGCGGGTCTTCGCCGCGGTCACCAGCGAAGGCCGGATGGAGGCCCAGCAGGGCATTTCCTACGACAATCCCTCGATCATCGAGACGCTCGGCGCCCGCATGAGCCGCGACCTGATCGAAGCCTCCACCGTATCCAGCCTGACCGGATGGACGACGACGCTCGCCGTGCCCAACTCGGTCATCGTGCAGCCGGTCCTGCGATCCTGGCTGTTGCTGATCAGCGCCGGCACGGTGCTTTTGATGTTCTCGATCGTGCTGGGAATCCTGCTCGGTCGCCGCATTGCCGCACCCATCCTGCAACTGTCCAAGCAGGCTGCCGCCATCGGCGCCGGCGAGCCCGCGGCGACGATCGGCACCGACATCGCCGAGGTTGCCGAGGTGTCGAAGGTCTTGGCCCAGGCGTCCCGCGCGCGCCGCGACGCCGAGGAACAGAACCGCTTCCTGATGCGCGAGATGACCCATCGCGCCAAGAACCAGTACGCTCTCATCGCGGCCATCGCGCGCCGGGCGGCCAAGGAAAGCGCCGACACCACGCAGTTCCTGGCGACCCTCTCCGAGGCGCTGAGTTCGCTGGCCCGCTCGGCCGATCTCCTGTCGAGCCGCGCCTGGGAAAGCGCCATGGTCAAGGATCTCGTGCACGCCCAGCTCCATGCCTTCGGCGCCGGGGGCGAGCAGATCGAGGTCCGCGGTCCGTCGGTCCGGCTGAACCCGACCGCGGCCCAGACCCTCGGCCTCGCCCTGCACGAACTGGCCACGAATGCCGTCAAATACGGCGCCCTGTCGACGTCGGAGGGCAAGGTCGTGATCTCCTGGTCGATGGATGCCGAGTTCACCATCACCTGGAGCGAGAGCGGCGGACCGCCCGTGATCGAGCCCAAGCATTCGGGATTCGGCACGCTGGTTACCCAGAAGATGACCTCGCGCGGCCTGAACGGCTCGGTCGAGATGGACTACGCGGTCTCGGGCGTGGTGTGGCAATTGCGAGCGCCCTCTGACGCCGTGATCCCGCATTAGCTCGCACGGGCAAGCGCGGGTCTGGCCAGACGCCATGGCAACGCCAGTTTCGTTTCCCGGCCGGACAGCCTATGGAAGCAGCCGGACGAGTGAGAAGGACAGGCGGGGGAGCCAGGCCGCCTGACCTTCGCGACCGCCTTTCGGGGATGGCCGCGACCAGGCAGCACGAGGAGGGCCCATGACGGCGCTGACGATCGAAGCCATCGAGTTTCCGGAAGTCGACGAAGCCGGTTGGCGAGCGCGCGTCGAAAAGGGCCTGAAGGGTCGATCGTTCGAATCCCTCGTGACGACAGCCGAGGACGGGTTCGGCTACGGTCCCCTCTACGGGCGCCGCACCGCTGCGCCGCTCGCACGTGCGACCTCCGGTCCCTGGCAAATCGTCCAGCGGGTCGACGACCCCGATCCGGCCCGTGCCAACCAGCAGGCGCTGGCCGATCTCGAAGGCGGCGCCAACGCACTGTCCCTGGTCTTTGCAGGCTCGGCCTCGGCTCATGGTTTCGGCCTGCCGATGGAGGCGGAGGCGATCGCCCACGCCCTCGACGGCGTTGATCTCTCCATGATCTCCCTGCGGATCGAACCGCATATGGATGCCCGGATTGCCGTGGATGCCCTGCGTTCGCTGGCGAAAACGCGGGACCAGGCATTCGAGACGCTGGCGATCGATCTCTGCCTCGATGCGGTCGGCCCCTTTGCCTTCACCGGTAGCTTTCCCGGCGCCGAGAGCGCCTTCCGGGCCCATGCCGGACGCGCCACCAAGGGGCTGCGCGCCAGTGGCTTCACCGGCCGCGTCGCCGAGGCCGACGGTCGCCTCTATCACGACGCCGGCGCCACCGCCGCGCAGGAACTGGGCGCCGTTCTCGCGACCGCGCTGTATTACCTGCGCGCGATGACCGAGGCCGGCCTGAGCGTCGCCGACGTCGCCTCCGCGATCGGCTTCACCCTCTCCGTCGACCAGCGCCAGTTCGAGCAGACGGCCAAGCTGCGGGCGCTGCGCCTGCTCTGGGCGAAGCTGCTGGAATCCTGCGGCGGGGATGCGCCGTCCGCGACCCGTATCCATGCCGAGACGTCGTGGCGGATGATGGCTGCCATGGACCCGCATACCAACATCCTGCGCGCCACCATTGCGGCCGTCGCCGCGGGCACCGGCGGGGCCGACAGCCTGGCCGTCCTGCCCTATACCGCGCCGCTCGGCCTTGCCGATCGCGCGGCGCGACGCCTTGCCCGCAATCTGCAGATCATCCTGCAGGAAGAGAGCTTCCTCGCCTTGGTCGCGGATCCCGCCGCCGGCTCCGGCAGCATCGAGGCGCTGACCGACCTGACCGCCGAAGCCGCCTGGAACGAATTCCGCGAGATCGAGGCCGAAGGAGGCATCGTCGCCAGCCTGAAGACCGGCGCCCTCCAGAGCCGGGTCATGGACGCGCGCCTTGAACGCCAGCGGCGGCTGGAGGAGGGCAAGACCGTCGTGATCGGCGCCAGCCTCTATCCTCTTGAGAGCGAGCGCGATCACACGATCCTTGCCGCCCATCGAAGCGATCTCGCGGCGTCCGACGGCGACATGCGCTGCGAGCCCCTGCGTCCGCACCGTCTCAGCGAAACTTCGGAGGCCAGCCGATGAGCGCGATTCCGGATTTCAGGCAGATCGGCTGGAGCCGCCCGAACGCAGCCGCGCCGCAAGCGTCGACGACCGACGGGTTCGAAACGCCCGAAGGCATCACCCTCGGCGGCGCCTACGGCTCCCAGGAACTGGAAGGCTACCCGTTCCTCGATACCCAGCCGGGCATCGCGCCTTATCTGCGCGGCCCCTACCCGACCATGTATGTCGAGAAGCCCTGGACCATTCGGCAATATGCCGGCTTCTCCACCGCCGCGGCGTCGAACGCCTTCTACCGCCGCAACCTCGCCGCGGGCCAGAAAGGGCTGTCGGTCGCCTTCGACCTCGCCACCCATCGCGGCTACGATTCCGATCACCCGCGCGTCGCGGGGGACGTTGGGATGGCGGGCGTCGCCATCGATTCCATCATCGACATGCGCCAGCTCTTCGACGGCATCCCGCTCGGCGAGATGAGCGTGTCGATGACCATGAACGGCGCGGTGCTGCCCGTCCTCGCCCTCTACGTGGCTGCGGCCGAGGAACAGGGTGTCGCGCAGGCGGATCTTTCCGGGACCATTCAGAACGACATTCTGAAGGAGTTCATGGTCCGCAACACCTATATCTATCCGCCGGCGCCCTCGATGCGGATCATCTCGGACATCTTCGAGTTCACCTCGAAGAACATGCCGAAATACAATTCGATCTCGATTTCCGGCTACCACATGCAGGAAGCCGGGGCGACGGCCGACCTGGAGCTCGCCTACACCATCGCCGACGGCATCGAATATGCTCGCGCCGGCGTCGCGGCCGGGCTCGACATCGACCGTTTCGCGCCGCGCCTGTCCTTCTTCTGGGCCGTCGGCATGAACGCCTTCATGGAGATCGCCAAGCTGCGGGCCGCACGGCTGATCTGGGCGGCGCTGATGAAGGAGAACTTCGCGCCGCAGGATCCGCGCTCGCTCTCGCTGCGCACCCATTGCCAGACCTCCGGCTGGTCGCTGACGGCACAGGACGTGATGAACAACGTGGTGCGAACCTGCGTCGAGGCGATGGCAGCGACGCAGGGCCATACCCAGTCACTGCACACCAATGCCTTCGACGAGGCGCTGGCCCTGCCAACCGACTTTTCCGCCCGCATCGCTCGGAACACCCAGCTCGTGCTCGCCCATGAAACCGGCACGACGGGCCTGATCGATCCTTGGGGCGGGTCGGCCCATGTCGAGCGGCTGACCCATCTTCTCGCGCAAAAGGCGCTCGCGCATATCGCCGAGGTCGAGGCGATGGGCGGCATGGCGAAGGCCATCGAAAAGGGCCTGCCGAAGCTGCGGATCGAGGAAGCCGCGGCCAAGACCCAGGCGCGGATCGACTCGGGCACCCAGACCGTCGTCGGCATCAACCGCTTCCGCAATGCCAGCGACGACGAGGTCGATGTCCTGCGGGTGGACAATGCCGATGTGCGGCGTCAGCAGATCGAGAAGCTGCAGCAATTGCGGGCCGAACGCGACGATGCCGCGACCAAGGCGGCCTTGTCGGCGCTGACAGCTGGAGCCGAGGGCAACGGCAACCTCCTCGAACTGTCCATTGCGGCGGCCCGGGCCAAGGCGACCGTCGGCGAGATGGCCGATGCGCTGGAGACGGTGTTCGGCCGCCATGTCGCCAAGGCGCAGGTCGTGGCAGGTGTCTACAAGCGGGAGGCGGGTCCCATGGCGGATCGTGTTGCGCAGGTTCAGGCGATGAGCGCGGCCTTTGCCGAAGCCGAGGGACGCCGTCCCCGCATCCTCGTTGCCAAGATGGGCCAGGATGGCCACGACCGGGGCCAGAAGGTCATCGCCTCGGCCTTTGCCGATCTCGGCTTCGACGTCGATATCGGCCCGCTCTTCCAGACGCCGGAGGAAGCGGCCCGCCAGGCCGTCGAGAACGACGTCCATATCGTCGGCGCCTCGTCGCTGGCCGCCGGTCACCTGACTCTGGTGCCGGAACTGAAGGCCGCCCTCGCCCGGGAAGGCGGCGAGAACATCATGATCGTCGTTGGCGGGGTCATCCCGCCCCAGGACGTCCCGGCGCTGAAGGAAGCCGGCGCGGCGGCGATCTTCATGCCGGGCACCGTCGTCGCGGAAGCGGCGGCAGATCTCCTGCAGTCCCTCGCCGCCCATCTCGGACACGGCAAGCTGGCGGCAGAGTAGAGCGCGTGACGACCCACGGCATCGGTGCGCTTGCGCCATCGAGCGGCAATCCCTGTGGGGATTGGCGATCCCTCTCCTTCGGCGGATGGCGTCCATGATCGAGGCCTACACGCCCTCGGGCCGGTTCATGCGCCCCCGTTCGGTGCAGGGCGACGCGATCCCGGCCGAGGCAGTTTGGCTCGACCTGCTCAACCCGACGGCGGACGACGTCTCCGCCGTCGAACGGCTGTGCGGCATCGACGTGCCCACCCGCGAGGAAATGGACGAGATCGAGGTCTCGAGCCGACTCTATTCCGAAGACGGCGCCGACTTCATGACCGCCTCGGTGGTGTTCGGCCTCGACAGCGGCAAGCCGTCCTTCGCGCCGGTCACCTTCATCCGGACCGGCGACCGGCTGATCACCCTGCGCTACAGCGAGCCGAAGAGCTTCGCGATCTATGCCGCAAAGCTCTGCCGCGAGACACCCAACGCCGCTCATATGTCGCCGGAGAGCCCGCAGCCGACGCAGACCGCCAAGACGGCGAGCCACCCCGGGACGCCGACGGCCGACAGCATCCTGATCGGCCTCCTTGAGACCGTCATCGACCGGGTCGCGGATCTCCTGGAATCCATCTCCGCCGATCTCGACCGGATCGGCGACGACATCTTCTCCTCGTCGGCGAGAAAGAAGCCGACGGGCACTGCGGACTTCAAGTCGCTGCTGCGGCGGATCGGGGCGGCCGGGGATCTCACGTCGCGGGTGCGCGAGAGCCTCGCGACCCTCGACCGGCTGCTGCCCTTCCTGCAGCTCGTCTTGGACGGTCGCAAACCGTCGAGCCGGGACACCAGGCCGCGCGTCAAGGCCATGTCCCGCGACGTCCACTCGCTCAACGACTTCGTCTCGTTCCTGTCGAACAAGACGACCTTCCTGCTCGACACGACCGTCGGCATGATCTCGATCGAGCAGAACGCCATCATCAAGATCTTCTCGGTGGCGGCGGTGGCGTTCCTGCCACCGACCCTCATCGCATCGATCTACGGCATGAACTTCACGCACATGCCCGAACTGGGCTGGACGTTCGGCTACCCTTTGGCGCTCGCGGCCATGGTCGTCTCCGCAATCGTCCCGATGATCCTGTTCCGCTACAAGAACTGGCTCTAGCCGGTCGCGGGGTCTACGCGCAGCGTTTTGCGGCTTTGCAGATTACCGATCTCGGCCCCGCGTGTATTGGCCGAGCATGATCGCGCAGAAGTAGCTAAATGATCTCTTAACGAAATTCGATCAAGTTTCGCTGATGAAAGCGAGGCCGACGGTATGCTGCTGACCCGAGAATTGCAGCTGGGCGGATGGGAAGCGAGCGAGCGCGTCGAGATCGTCCGCTCGCTGCACGGCGACATGCTGTCCTTCGCCTATGCCTCGGTGGCCGTCGCTGTCGGCGCCTCCATGACCGCGATCCAGACCGGGCAGAACGCCCTGTGGAGCGTCGTCGCCTTCACCTCCCTGATTGCCGCGATCCGCCTGGTGACCATGCTGATGGTCCGGCAGCGCTCCCACAATGCCGACTTCGACGTCGTCTTCTGGGAACGGCTCTATCTCGTCCTCGGCACCGTCCATGTCGCCAGCGTCGGCGCCTGGACCACCATCGTCTTCCTCGTCGGCGGCGGCGCCTTCGCGCAGGTCGTCTCCTTCGCGACGGCCATCGGCTATCTGATCGGCATCCAGGCGCGCAATTTCCCGAGCCCGCTGATCGCCCGCGTCCAGACCGCAGCCGCAGCCGTGCCGATGGTCGCTGGCCTGCTCATCCAGGGCACGGCCTGGTACGTCGGCTACGCCTTCATCCTGCTGGTGTTCTTCGCCGGTATTCTGAGGACCAACGGACGGATCTGCGAGACCTTCCTCGGGGCGCTGCGCGCGGCCCGCATGAACGAGGAACTGGCGCATTTCGACACGCTGACGCATCTGCCCAACCGGGCCTACACCAATCGCCGCCTCGACGAGCTGACCCGCGACACCTACGAGCCCTTCGCGGTTCATTTCGTCGACCTCGACCGGTTCAAGCGGATCAACGACACGCTCGGCCACAAGGCCGGCGACGCCGTCCTGATCGAGACGGCACGGCGGTTCCGCGACGTCGTCGGGACCAGCGGCTTCATCTCGCGTTTCGCCGGCGACGAGTTCCTGATTTTGCAATATGGCGCAGATGCCGAAGCGGCCGCCGGCCTTGCCGACCGGCTGGTCGAGGCGATGCGCGAACCCTTCATGATCCAAGGCGCGCCGGCCGCGACCGGCTGCAGCATCGGCACCGCCCTCTTCCCGCTGCATGGCGAGGACGCCGAGCTTCTTACCCGCCAGGCGGACACCGCCCTTTACCAGGCCAAGAGCGCCGGCCGCAGTACGGCCCGCATGTTCGCCGCCGACATGCTGGATCGCGAGACCAATCGCCTCCGGATCGAGACCGGTCTGCGTCTGGCGCTCGAGGACAACCAGCTTCGCCTGTTCTTCCAGCCGCTCGTCGAGCCGAACACCCTGCGGATTTCCACCTGCGAGGCGCTGATCCGCTGGATGGCGCCGGACGGGCGCATGATCTCGCCGGGCGAATTCCTGCCGGTGGCCGAAGAAACCGGCCTGATGGGGATGCTGACGGACTGGACGCTTTACGAGGCGATGCGGATCGCCAGCGACTGGCCGTCTTCCGTCGCCGTTGCGGTGAACCTCTCGCCGAGCCAGTTGCTGCGCGCCGACATGGTCGAGGTCATCTCCACCGCGTTGCGTGAAACGAATTTCGATCCGCGACGGCTGGAGATCGAGATCACCGAGAACCTGCTCCTCGGCGAGCACCAGCCCGTCCTTGCCAAGCTGGAAGCCTTGCGCGACATGGGTATCTCCATCGCGCTCGACGATTTCGGCACCGGCTTCTCGAACTTCAGCTACATCGCGCGTCTGCCGATCGGGAAGGTGAAGATCGACCGGTCCTTCCTCACCGGCATCATCGCCGACAAGCGACGCCAGTCGCTCCTGCGCGGCTTCGTGCACCTCGTCGCGTCGCTGGACCTTCGCATCGTGGTGGAGGGCGTCGAAACGATCGAGCTCCTGGAGTTCGTCTCTTCGGACCCGCAGGTCACGCAGATCCAGGGCTTCGTCTTCGGACGACCCTTGCCCGAAACGGCCATCGGCACGCTACTCAGGGCCAGCAGTTCGGCCGGCCGTGAGATGGCCGAGAGCCGTCCGCGGATCGCCATTGCCGGACAGTAAGTGGCGCTGGATTTCCCACCAGCCCCACAAGTCGCACTGCGATTCCGTGAACAGAATCAACGTCGCGGGCGATTCATTAACGGAAATTAACTAATTTTCCAATATCAGCTTTGCATATATTTAAAAATGCGTAATCCTGTCTACACAATTTGAACGATATCGTCGTCAAATGCAGCGGGGACTGACGAAGCATGGAACGAGGCACGAGCAAGTCTGGCAAACTCTCCGGTCGCTCTCAGATATCCAGCGTGATGAGAAGCGTCCGTTATTTCCAGGCCACCAGCGATACCGATCGCGAAAAGATCTATCGCCTGCGCTATGATGCGTATCTTGCCGAAGGGGCGATCGGCGAAGCACCGTCCCGCATGTTCTCAGATCGTCACGACGAGGATGTGAACGCATTCGTTCTGGGCATTGAGATCGATGACGCCCTCGTCGCCTCGATCCGCCTGCATATCACCACCCCGGAATGCCGCGTCGGCCCGGCCATGGATGTCTTCGGTGCCGAACTGACGCCGTTGCTCGACAAGGGCGAGAGCTTCGTCGACCCGACCCGCTTCGTCGTCGACCACAGCGTCCGGAAGATGACGACGCTCCTCCCCTTCGCGGGCCTCAGGCTCGGCTCCATGCTCGCCGACCATTTCGACGCCACATACATGCTGGCGACGGTCCGGCCCGAACACGTGCCCTTCTACGACCGGATCTGCCTTCTTCACCCGCGGACCCCGGCCCGGCATTATCCCGGACTGAAGAAGCCGATCGCGCTCTGCTACAACGACATGCAGACGCTGCGCCGCGAACTCCATCCGAAGTTTCCGGTGTTCCAGTCGACGGCCGGCGAACGGGCGGAATTGTACGGCCCGTCCACCAGCCTCGTCGACCGCGCGCGCTGGGCAGGCTCGGCCAACGACAATGCCGCGCGGCGCTTTTCCTGGCAGCAGGCGACGGGACAGACGGCGGGCATGACGGCCTGAGAAAACGCGGCGCGCAGCCGGCGCCCCGTCCCGGGGCCCGGTGACGCGGGCGGCTATCCGGCGCGAAAACCCCGATAGACGGCGGCGCCGGGGTCGACGACCGCCGAGGATTCCGTCGTGGCGATCTCGCCGAGGCGCTGATGCATGTCCGACTTGATGCAGGCCGGATCGGTATTGGCCGCATCGCCCGTCAGCGCCAGCGCCTGGCAACGACAGCCACCGAAATCGATATGCCGGCGCTCGCAGGAGCGGCAGGGCTCCTTCATCCACGACGTGCCGCGATAGGCCTCGAAAGCCGGCGACGACGACCAGATGTCGGCGATCGAATGGTCCTGCACGGACCAGAATTCCAGATGCTTGATCGTCTCGGCGGCGTGGCAGGGCAGCGCCCGCCCGGCCGGCGTCACGCTCAGCGTCCGCGCGCCCCAGCCGCCGTTACACAGCTTGGGATATTTGGCGTAATAGTCCGGGAACACCGCGTCGATGACCAGCGTGCCTTTCAGCCGCTCGCGCGCTTCCTCGACCTCGGTGATCGTCCGGTCGACGTCCTCGCGCGCCGGCATCAGCTGTGCCCGGTTCTTGAGGGCCCAGCCGTAATATTGCGTATGGGCGATCTCCAGGCGCTTGGCGCCGAAATCGACGGCCTTCTGGATCATCTGCGGCACCTGATGAATGTTCATCCGGTGGATGACCGCGTTCAGCGTCAGCGGGAAGCCCCGCTCCACCACCGAGCGGGCGAAGGCTTCCTTCTTCTCGAAGCCGCCGCGATAGCCGCCGACAAGCTCGGTGATCTGGGCATCCGCCCCCTGCAGCGAGAGCTGGATATGGTCGCAGCCGGCCTCCAGCAGCGCATCCAGCTTGTCGTCGCTGACGCCGACGCCGGAGGTGATCAGGTTGGTGTAGAGACCGACCTCGCTGGCGTGGCGGGTCAGCTCGACGATGTCCTTGCGCGCCGTCGGCTCGCCGCCGGACAGATGGATATGGATGACGCCGAGTTCGGCGGCCTCGCTGAACACCCGCTTCCAGGTCTCGGTATCGAGCTCGCTGGATCGGCCGTCGAGCTGCAGCGGGTTCGAGCAATAGGTGCAGCGCAGCGGGCAGCGATGGGTGAGTTCGGCCAGAAGGCCCAGCGGTGGCGCCGGCGTCGGCTGCGCGACCGGCTCGCCGGCCGGCTGGGGAAAGACGGCTTCGTTCATAACGTCACCATTTGCTTGTCGCTGAGATCGACAAGGAAGCTCGCGACATCGGGGCGGATGGTGGCTTCGTCAGCGGCGAAGACCTCGGCCAGCGAGCGGACGATCGTGCCGAAATCGGACTTGCCGTCGACCCGCTTCAGGATCTCGGTCGCAACGCCGTCGGCATTGAAGATCCGCTCCGGGCCGACCAGGATGAAATTGCCGCGGACCTTGTCTTCGCGAAACTTCACGCCGTGCGGCAGCTTCGGAATCGTGGTGTCGGCAATCTCGGTCATGATCTCGGATTCTCTTTCTCTGCCGTGCCGGGCTGCCAGGCATCGGGCGGGGTCAGGCCCGGCTCGACATAGGCAAAATACAGGGCGTCGAGCTGCGCCCACAACACGTGGCACTTGAAGCGCAGGGCGTTCAGCACCGCCTCCTGCTCTTCCGGCCGGCGGGCGTTCTCCAGACAATACTCCAGCGCGAAATCGGAATCACGCTTGGCCTGCACGGGACGCTTGTCGAAATAGGCCAGCGTCTCGCGCGAGATGAAGTCGTAATGCTCGAGCATGCCGCGCACGCGCGTGCCGATCACGTTCGGCGAGAACAGCTCGGTCAGCGACGAGGCGATGGCCTCCAGCAGCGTCTTCTCCTGCACGAAATGCACATAGGCATCGACCGCGAAACGGGTGCCGGGCAGGATACCGGCGCCACTCTCCACATAGGCACGATCGAGGCCGACACCATCGGTCAGGGCAATCCATTTCTCGATACCGCCGCGCTGCGCCGGCTGCCCCTCGGTGGCTTCCTGTCCGTCGTGGTCGATGATCCGCTGGCGCCATTCCCGCCGCAGCTCCGTCGTCTGCAGACGTGCCAGGATATGCGAATCCTTCACCGGGATCTGCGACTGGTAGTAGTAGCGATTGAGGGCCCAGGCCTGCACCTGCTCGCGGCTCAACTCGCCATTCTGCAGCATCTGTTGGAACGGATGCAGGTGATGGTAGCGCTCGGCGCCGATCTGGCGCAGCGCCGCCTCGAAGGCCTCGCGATCCATCATGGCCGTCATGGCGCGATCTCCATGCCATCCTTCGCGACCTGCCAGCCGGCTGCCTCGACAGCCTGCCGCTGGTCGGATCCCTCGATCAGGATCGGATTTGTGTTGTTGATGTGGATATAGGTCCGGTGGCCGATCCCCAGATCGTCGAAGGCGTTCAGGCTGCCGCCCTCGCCCGAGATCGGGATGTGGCCCATGCGCCGACCGGTCTTCGGACCGACGCCGGCCTGCGCCATCTCGTCGTCCTCGAATACGGTGCCGTCGAAGAGCAGCGCGTCGGCGCCCCGCACGCGCTCGCGCAGCGGTTCCGTGACCGCGGCGCAGCCGGGAATGTAATAGGCGGTCTGGCCATGCGCCGTCAGCCGGACGCCGACGGTCATCTCACCTTCCTCGCCGACGTCGACCTCGCCCTTTTCCAGGTAGAGCGGGACCTTGCCGGGAACCGAGAAGATCTCGACCTCCAGTCCGGGCACCGGCTCGAACACCTGCCCGACCGCGACCGGCCGGCGCTCAACACAAGCGGGGTCGAGGACGGAAAAGATCGGGTTCTGCTGGATGACGTCGAGAACGCCTGCCGTTCCGTAGAGCGGGAAAGTCTGCTTCTCGCGCAATGTCAGGAGGCCGGCGACATGATCGACGTCGCCATTGGTGACGAGCACCGCGCCGATCGGCGACGCACGCCGCGTCGTATCGGCAGCCCCGGCCATCGGCGAGATCGGCGGGGATCGCATGATCTGCTCGCGCAGGTCGGGAGAGGCGTTCAGAAGAAGCCAGTTCTCACCGTCCGCCGTCGCGGCGATCGAGGATTGCGAGCGCGCGCTGACACGGGTGTCGCCGGTCCAGTAGAGGCGGCACACGTCACAGAGGCAGTTCCACTGGGGATAGCCGCCGCCGGCAGCGGAGCCCAATACAAAAAGCCGCAGGCGGGTCTGTGCCCGCCCGCGGCTATCATGTGCAATCGACAATTAGAATTCGATCGGCATGTAGCCGTTGATTTCCATCGCGACGCAGACTTCCGTGATAACGGGCTTGTTCCAGGCCATTGTCATTCTCCCAAAGTGCCGCGACCGACAGAAGGTCGATCGCTGTACCCACCAACGGAAAGCTAGCAAAAGCGTTTCATCATCGAAAGCCACGCGGGGTCACAAAGACCGGTGGGAGCCGTTATCGGGAATGTTTCCCATACGGCGCCGCTACGGTCGACAGCCAGGCCGAGGCCCACTATTGCAGGCTCCCATGGCCGATTTCACCGATCCCGACACATTGGCGGCATCCTTGCTCGAAGGATCGCGCGCCGCGCTCTCGCGAGCGATCACCCTGGTCGAATCGACCCGGGCCGACCATCGCGCGACGGCAGCCGCGCTGCTCGATCGTCTCGCGCCGGAGACCGGACGCGCCATCCGCATCGGCCTCAGCGGCGTTCCGGGGGTCGGCAAGTCGACCCTTCTCGACGCCTTCGGCTCCATGCTCACGGCGAAGGGGCACCGGGTCGCGGTGCTGGCGGTGGATCCGTCCTCGGTCCGCAGCGGCGGCTCGATTCTCGGCGACAAGACGCGCATGGCGCGGCTGAGCGTCGATCGCAGTGCCTATGTCCGTCCCTCCCCATCCTCCGGCACGCTCGGCGGCGTCGCCGCCCAGACCCGCGAGACGATGCTTCTCTGCGAAGCCGCCGGCTTCGACGTGGTGATCGTCGAGACCATGGGGGTCGGCCAGGCCGAGGTCGCGGTGGCGGAGATGGTCGATCTCGTCCTTCTCCTGATGATCCCCGGTGGCGGCGACGAATTGCAGGGGATCAAGAAGGGCATCCTCGAGGTCGCCGACATCATCGCCATGAACAAGGCCGATGGCGGCAATGTCGACGCGGCGAAGACCGCCGCCTCCGAGATCCGCTCGGCGCTCAACATACTGGCGCCGCGTTCGGCCGCATGGCGCGTCCCCGTCGCCACGGTTTCCGGCATGACCGGTACCGGGCTCGACGCGCTCTGGAGCGAGATCGAACGCTTCCGACAGGTGCATCGCGACAACGGCGCCTGGGACGAGCGCCGGGCCGACCAGCGCGTGCGCTGGCTGTGGTCCAGCCTCGACGCCGCGATCCGTCGGCGTGTCCTGTCCGGGCCGAACTGGCCGGCTGAGATCGCCGCCGGCGAAAACGCCGTGCGCACCGGGGAGCGGGCACCCTCGGCCGTTGCCGAAGATATCCTCGACCATCTGGGTCTGCCCCGCTCCGGCGGGAACCGATGACGACCTCGCCACCCTCACAAACATCCATTTCGCGCGTGTCGCAGCCGATGCCTGTGCACCGGCGCCGCGCGCCTTAGATCGCCTCTCACGAGAGCCAAGGATTTCTGCATGTCCAACACGAGACCCGACCGCACCGCGCGCCTAGCCGTGCTGATCGACGCCGACAACGCCTCATCGCGGATCGCCGACGGCCTGTTCGAGGAAATCGCCAAGATCGGCGAAGCCAGCGTGCGTCGCATCTACGGCGACTTCTCCTCGTCGCGCTCGAAGGGCTGGGCCGACGTGCTGTCGCGCCACGCCATCATCCCGCAGCAGCAATTCGCCTACACGACCGGCAAGAACGCCTCCGACATCACCCTCGTCATCGACGCGATGGATCTGCTCCACAGCGGACGCTTCGACGGCTTCTGCCTGGTCTCATCGGACAGTGATTTCACGCGGCTGGCGGCGCGGATCCGCGAGCAGGGTGTCGATGTCTACGGCTTCGGCGAGCAGAAGACCCCCGAGAGCTTCCGCCAGGCATGCCGTCGCTTCATCTACACCGAGAACCTGCTGCCCCAGCGCATCGCGCCGGAGAAGGACGACGGCAAGCCGACCAGCGCGCCGCTCGCCAAGCCGCAGGAAGCCGCCGAACTGCTCAAGCGGGTCATCGACCAGATGGACACCGAGGATGGTTGGGTGAATCTCGGCAGCTTCGGCAAGCAGCTTCTCAACCTGTCGTCGGACTTCGATCCGCGTACCTACGGCTTCAAGAAGCTGTCGGACCTCGTGCGCTCGACCGATCTGTTCGAGGTGGACGACCCGGAAGGCGGCAGCGTCGACATCCGGCTGAAGCCGACGACCAAACCGGCGCCGCGCCGGCGCTCCACCCGCAGCCCTGCCAAGAGCGGCGAGCGGACGCGGTCGGCGCCGAAGAGCGACTGGAGCTGATCGGCTGACGCCGGACTAGTCGAGCGTCGCCCGGACGGCGCCGACCTCGGTCTTCTCCCAGTTGCGCAGGGTTGTCATGGACAGCGCATCGAAACGGGCCGCCAGATCGGCATCGTGGCTGCGCAGCGCTGCGGCGATGACCGCTGCCGCGAGCACTTCGCTGGCCCGCGTCGCGCCGTCGTCGATCTTCAGCGCGAAGCCGAGGCCGAGCTCGGGCAACGCCCCGCAGAACATGCCCTCGGCACCGGTCTTGGCGAAAACCTGGCCGGGTGCGGCCTGCATCAAGGCCTCGCAGGCCCGGCCGGTGCCCGACATTTCCCAGGGATGGGCCATGCAGGCGTCGATGAGGCGCAGGCCGGCAGCTGCGCGCTCGGGCGCAATCCCATGTCCGCTGACCAGCTTGGCGAAGCCATGGGCAAAGCTCTTCAGCGGCGCGGCGAAGGTCGGGATCGAGCAGCCGTCGGTACCGCAGACATCGGAATTCAGATCGAAGCCGGTCAGATCCTCGATCACCGCCTTGGCGCGCTGCTGCACCGGATGACCGAGCCCGACATAGCCGCGCGTTTCCTCACCCTGATGCACCGCCGTGCACAGGAAGCCGGCATGCTTGCCCGAACAGTTGTTGTGCAGCGCCGTCGGCTTCTCGCCGCGCCGGGCAAGATCGCGCGACACCGAGGCGTCGAACGGCCAGTGGCAGCCGCATTCGAGCACCGTGCCGTCGAGCCCAGCTTTCGCCAGCATCTCCGCCGCCAGACGCGCATGGCCGTCCTCACCCGAATGGGAAGCGCAGGCCAGCGCCAGTTCCCGGTCGCCGAAACCGTAGGCATCGGCGGCGCCGGTCTCGATCAGAGGAATGCCCTGGAACACCTTGATCGCCGAGCGCGGGAACACCGGCCGCAGGATGTCGCCGCGATGGTCGATCATCTCGCCCGAACCATCGACGAGCGCGAAACCGCCGCGATGGAAACTCTCCACGATACCGCCGCGGGTCACTTCCACGAGAACCGGGTTTGCCATTGGGCACCTCGACCTTAAGCTGCTGTTTCGAAACGTCGCCTCAATATCAGTCCGACACGCCCCCCGCCACCTGCCCGCGAGCCGATGCGTCCCTTGAAATTGCTGCTGCTTCTCATTGCCGGAGTCTATGTGCTGCCGGCGGCCCTCTCCGCGTTGCTCTGGTGGACCGGCGAACATCCCGGCTCGTGGCGCCAGGCGGACTGGAGCTCGGCCCAGATCCTGCCGGTGCCGGCCAAAGACACGCCGGCGGCCCTCTACATTCTCGCCGCGCGCACCGGCGGAATGAAGGGCGCCGTCTCGCAGCATTCCTGGATCGTCGTGAAGGACGATGGCGCCAGCCCCTACGATCGTTGGGACAAGGTCGGCTGGGGCATGCCGATCCGGCAGAACCACCGGCCGGCCGATGGCCTGTGGTACTCCAATGTTCCCGAGATCGTCGTCGCCGTCACGGGAGAGCGCGCCGAACGCCTGATCCCGCAGGTCCGGGACGCCATCGCCTCCTACCCGTTCGCGGCTTCGGGCGGCTACCACATCTTCCCCGGGCCGAACTCCAATACCTTCGTCGCCCATGTGATGCGCGCCGTGCCCGGCATCGCCGCCACCCTGCCGGCCGCCGCGATCGGCCGCGACTACCCTTCAGAGGGGCGCCTCGTCGCGCTTGATCCCTACCGAGCCGAGTTCCGGCTATCGCTGTGGGGCTATGCCGGCCTCGTCGTCGGCTGGGACTCCGGCGTCGAGGTCAATTTCCTCGGCCTCGTCGCCGGGCTGGACCCCCGCCGCCTGGCGATCAAGGTGCCGGCCTTCGGGACCTACGCCCTGCGCGGGACCTAGCGGAACGCCAAGAAGACGGACGTGTTCGCGAACGCAACATGCAATGCCGCCCCGCACCGATGCTTCACGCGCGGAAACAGCAACCTTTCGTTCACCACGACTTGCTAGGCTTCCCGGAATTGTTGCGGGGGAGACGCCGGCATGCTGCAGATGATGCGCAAACAGAGAAGCTATCGCGAGCAGTTCGCCGACGCGGTGATCGAAGTCTCGCCCGACGGCTACTACGTTCTTCAGGACGGCGTGATCCGTGATTGCAATCCCGCGACCGAGGCGATGCTGAGGGGCAAGCGCGAGGGCATTGTCGGCCTCACCCCAAAGGCGATCTCCCCGGACAACCAGCCCGACGGCAGTCGCAGCGACGCCCGGCTCCACGACATTCTCGCCGAGGCGACGAAGAACGGCGCGGCGCGCTTTGAATGGACGACCAAGCGCCTCGACGGCACCACCTTCCCCGGCTTCGTCACCATCATGGCGACGAAGATCAACGGCAAGCCGGCCTATGTCACTTTCCTCGTCGACCTCACGGTGATGGTCGAGATGCGTGAGGAGGGTGCGAAGGCGCAGGCTGCAGAAGCTAGAGCCGCGGAAGAGCAGACTCGCGCCATAGAGACGCTGGCGACGGCGCTGAACCAGATCGCCGGCGGCGACCTGCGTGCCCGCCTTGCGACGAAGCTGCCGGCCGCCTTCGGCAAGATCGGCACCGATTTCGACAGCGCCATCGGCGCTCTGGCCGACGCGCTCGCCGAAGTGGCATCTACCGTCGGCAGCGTCGAGCAGGCGACGGGCGGCATTGCCCAATCCTCCGCCGATCTGGCGCACCGCACCGAGCAGCAGGCAGCGTCCCTGGAGCAGACGGTCGCGGCCCTCGGCGAGGTGACGGCGGCAGTCAACCGAACGGCCGAGAGTTCCAGCCAGGCGCGGACCGTCGCGACCGCCGCCCGCGACAAGGCGGAAAAGGGCGGCGAGGTCGTCTCCCGCGCCGTCGCCGCGATGAGCCGCATCGAGACCTCGTCCCACAAGATCGGCGAAATCATCGGGGTGATCGACGAAATCGCCTTCCAGACCAATCTCCTGGCGCTGAATGCAGGCGTCGAGGCGGCCCGTGCTGGCGAGGCGGGCAAGGGCTTTGCCGTCGTCGCGCAGGAAGTGCGCGGCCTCGCCCAGCGCTCCGCCGATGCGGCGAAGGAGATCAAGCTGCTCATCTCGGCCTCGGGTGAGGAGGTGAAGAACGGCGTCGAACTCGTCACCGCGTCAGGTCGCAGCCTCGACGAGATCGTCCAGGAAGTTGCCGCGATGACCGACGTCATCGGCCGGATCGCGGTCTCCGCGACCGAGCAGGCGACGAGCCTCAGGGAGGTCTCCGGCGCCGCGGCCGAGATGGACCGGGCGACCCAGCAGAATGCCGCCCTGGTCGAGGAGACCACCGCCGCCGTGCAGGCACTGGCGGCTGACGCGCGCAATCTCGGCGATGTGGTCGAACGCTTCCGCCTGGACGACGATGCCGTCCATCAGCGCAGCGGCTCGCAGCAACCCGCTGCGCGCTCGCGCCTCGACCGCGCCGCCTGAACGGCAGCCAGACGAGGGCGCGTCGCCCGATCGTTGAGCCAGGCAACGCGTTCGCGTTTCGAAGAAGGCCGGAAACACGAGCGGAGTTTCCGTGCCGCTCGCGATCGGCTCAGCCTGTTCGTGCCGCCTGCGCCAGTGACAACCGGCCCAGCAGATCCCGCGCCGTGCGCGTCGCCGCGCCGGCGGCCATCGCCATCTGCGGCAGGATCATCCATTCCAGCGTCCAGGCCGCACCGGACCGCTCGTTCTCATGCACCAGCGACTGGTGCAGACCCGAGACCAACGTGGCGTTGAAGCGCGCCAGCGTGACCAGTACCTCCGCCCCGACGGGGTTCTGCTTGTGCGGCATGGCCGAAGAGCCACCACCTCCCTGCAGCGCCAGTTCGCCGACCTCGTTCTGCAACGACAGTGCGACGTCCTGCCCGAACTTGCCGAGCGCGCCGGTGATCAGCGACAGCCAGGTGCCGAACTCGACGATGCCGTCGCGGTCGGAATGCAGCGAGCCCGGCGCCGACCAGAGCCCCAGTGTCTCGGCGACGCGCGCGGCAATCGCGTCCCCCCTGCCGTCGAGACCGGCACGGTCCCCGACGGCGCCACCGAACCGCAGCGCGAAGGCCCGCGGGGCGATCTCCTCGCGCCGCAGCCGGCACCGCACCAGCGGGTCCGACCACGCCGACAGCTTGCGCTGGAACCGGGTCGGGCGGGCCGCCTGCATGCGGGTATGGGCCATCACCTCGGCATCGCCCGCCGAAATGCTCCACTCTGCCAGCCCGTCGACCAGTGCGGCCAGCCGCCGGTCGAGGACGAGGGACACCCCCTGCATGCGCATCGCCATGGACGCGTCGATCACGTCCTGGCTGGTCGCACCCTTGTGCAGCGCCGCCGCATGATCGTCGGCGAGATCGTCCCTGAGCTGCCGCAGCAGGTCCGGGACGACCACCCCGTCGCGGGCCGTTCCCTCCGCCAGACCGGCAATGTCCGGGGTGAAACCCGCCGTCCGTGCCGCGATCGCGGTAGCGGATTCTGCGGAGATCAGCCCTTCCGCGGCCTCGGCCTCGGCCAGCGCCGTCTCGAAGGCCAGCATGGCTTCGATGTCCGATGCGGGGGTGAAGTAGGAGGAGAGTTCCTCGTCCCCTAGGAGACCGGCGAGGATCGGATTGGAGAAGACGGCTGCCGTCATTGGTTGCCCGCGCCGCCGAACACCTCCGCCGCGAAGTCCGCGACCAGGCGCGTCGTCGCCTGCGGCTGCTCGATGCATGGCAGATGCCCGGCATTCTCGACGATCTCGAAGCGCGCGCCGGCGATGAGATCAGCGGTCGAGCGCACGAGATCGGGCGGGGTCGAGCCGTCGTGGTCGCCGACGACGCAGAGTACCGGTAGCGTCAGCGCTCGTGTCGCCTCCGTATAATCGGCATCGCGCAGGGCGCAGCAACTGCCCAGATAGCCGGCCAGCGGCGTGCGCAGCAGCATGTTGGAATAGCCGACGAAGTCGGGCTTGCCGGGCGCGCGGAAGCCGGGTGTGAACCAGCGCTGCAGGATCTGGTCGGAAATGACCGCGATGCCGTCCGCCTCGATCGCGGTAATCCGCTGGTTCCACAGCTCGTCCGAGCCGATGCGATGCGCCGTATCCATCAGCACCAGCCCCTTGGCGACGCCCGGATGCTGCGAGGCGAGCCCCTGCGCGATCATGCCGCCGATCGACAGCCCGACGACCAGCGGATCGACAAGCCCCAGATGATCGATCAGCGCCTTGAGGTCGGCGACGTGGTCTTCCATCGCATAGGGTGACGGCGTCGCCTCCGACAGGCCATGACCACGCTTGTCGTAGCGAACGATCCGGTAATCGGCCGCCAGATCGGCCACCATGGCGTCCCAGATGCGGAAATCGGTCCCGAGCGAATTGGCGAAGAGCAGCGTCGGCCCTGCCGCGTTCCCCTCGACCTTGTGATGGAGAACGACGCCGTTGACCCGTTCGAATGCCATTGCTGCGGTATCCTTGTTGCTTGCTCCGTTCGCCGATCATAGGCGTGGCGGCGGCGGAAGAAAGCCCGTCGCGGCGTCCGTGCCGAACGCCCCTCGCCTTCCCCGTTTCGCCGAGACCTGCTAGCCGCTAAAGGCACCAGAGTGGATCCGGGGTGCGGGAGGCCTGCCATGTTCCTCAGTTGCGGCGATGCGCTGTTCGATCTTTTCGTCGAAACCGGCGACGACGTAGCGCAGATCGCGCTTGCCGGCCGTGTTGGCGGCTCGCCGCTGAACGTCGCGCTCGGTCTGGCGCGCCTCGGACATCCCGCCGGCTTCTTCACCAAGGTCTCGCGCGACATCTTCGGCACCCGCATTCGCGGCTTCATGGAACGCGAGGCGATCGACCAGCAATTCCTGATCCCGACGGATCGCAACACCACGCTCGCCATGGTCTCGCTCGCGGCCGACGGCTCGGCGGCCTACGATTTCTACATCGAGGGCACGGCCGACCGTTCGGTCGAACCGTCGGACGTCCCGGCCGAATTTCCCGAGGCGCTCGCCGCGATCCATGTCGCGTCCTATTCGACCGTTACCGAACCGACGGCATCCGCACTGATGAAGCTGGTGCGCCAGGAATCCGGACGACGATTCATCTCCTACGATCCGAACATCCGCACTGCGATCGAGCCGGACATCGACATCTGGCGCGCGAAAGTCGCCGAGCTCGTCCCCTTTGCCGGGTTGGTGAAGGCAAGCGAGGAGGATCTCGAACAGCTCTATCCGGGACGCACCGCCGAAGCCGTGCTGGCGGACTGGGTCGGCGCCGGAGCGGAGATGGCGGTGGTCACCCGCGGCGAGAACGGCGCCGTGGCGCTGACGGGTGGCGGCGTCACCGCCACGGTCGCGGGGCAGCGGATCGTCGTCGCCGATACGGTCGGCGCCGGCGACACGTTTCAGGCCGCTCTCCTGGCAGCGCTCGAGGAGCGCGGGCAATTGTCGCGCGCCGCCCTGAAGCAGGCCGACCAGGCCAGCGTGGAATCGCTGCTTCGTTTCGCGGTTGGGGCGGCGGCGGTGACCTGCTCCCGTCGGGGCGCCGACCTGCCGCGCCGCGCCGATCTCGGGCTGCCGCCGCTGGCCTGACCACGGTCATTCCCGCCGGTTTCGGAAATCCCCAAACGAAAAAGCCCGACGGATCGCGAGGATCCGCCGGGCTCTGAAGCGAAACCGGACGCGCGAGGCGTCCGGAACCGTTCTTAGTTGAAGCGATACGAGGCCTTGGCCCAGATCGTGTGGAAGTCCAGGTCGTCGTTGTTCGACTCGCTGGTGAAGCTGACGGTGTTGGTGCCGTTGGTACCGGTGACCGTCTGATCGTTCGAACCGAGGTTCGTGTAGAGATACTCGACGCCGAACGAGATGTTGTTCGTCGCCATCACGTCCACGCCACCACCGACGGCATAGCCGATGTCGGTGTCGTCTTCGTCCTGGTCGAAGGTGTAGCCAGCGAAGCTACCCGACGAAGCCGGAGCCGTCGCGTCGTTGTCGACGCCGGCATAGGCGAGACCGCCCGTACCGTAGAGCAGGACGCTGTCCATGGCGTAACCAACGCGCGCCCGGACCGTGCCGAGGTAGTTGATGTCGCTGCTCGTCGAGAAGGTCGAGCCACCGGTCGTATAGGAGCGGTTGGTCTCGGCGTCGATGTAGTTGATGTCGGCGACCGCACCCACGACGAAGTCGTTGATCTGGTAGTCGTAACCGATGTGACCACCGCCGATGAAGCCGGCATTGTCGTCATCTTCGGAATACGTGCCGGTGCCGAATGCGCCGCCGCCGCCCGGGTTGAACGTCGCGCCATCGGACTCGTTGCCGAATGCGACGCCAGCCTGGCCACCGATGTACAGGCCGGTCCAGGTTGCGGTGGTGGCGACAGGCTCAATGGCCATCGGTGCCGGTGCCGGCGGCTCCTCATAGATGACGTCCGCGGCCAGGGCCGGGGTCACGAAAGCCGTGGTGGCGAGAAGCAGTGCAAGGCGTTTCATAGTCGTACTCCATTATGTCGCTTGCGCGACCTTGTCTCCGGACCGACGCTGCCGTCGGCTCCGAATGCCGCACCCGTCTTGTCGGGTTCGGGAGGGTTATGGTTCGCATCCGTGCTCAGAAAATGGCAGGAATACGTTCTCCTTCGCCGTGTTGCCGATCCGCAACGAGGACCTGCAGGACCCGGCGTCGTGAATCCTTCGTAACGCCCGACCCTTTATTCTCCCTTAAAAACGATGGTTTACGTCAACGGCCCGTTCACGGACGCCCTTAATCAATGAGGCGAAGTTGTGTCGGAAGTTATTCCTAGACCGCAATGCAGCAACGTTCTAAGCCGATCCCGCCGCGGCCTGTGCCCGACATCGCAGGGCGTCGGCGAGGATTGAGGATCGAGCGGCGACCGAGCGGAAAGCCGCCCCATTCCCGCCATGCTCAATCACCGATTTTCACCGATGGAGCATCGGTCCAGATCAGAGCGCAGATCGTCTGTCTGACACATCCGCATGGACATCCGCCGATCGCCGCGCCTCAGCTCTCGTCAGTCCGGCCGGTCATCGCGCTTCGGGAGACTGGAGCGTTGCCACCTTCCCTGCTTGGATACACTTCATCTGGGCAGGCCGGACCGCCGCATGAGCAGGCGCGTCAGGGCGGCGACCGCCTGCCGCCCACGCCGCGCAGCGCCGCCATTCCATTCGCGCGGCCACGCCGCCTGCGACCTGAATTCGCGGTCCGGCTGATTGCCCTCTCTGGAACCGTTCCATATCCTTCCGAAGGCACCGTCATTGGTTGGAGGACATATGAACAGGTTGATCGTCGCTGCGGGAGCCCTGCTCTCGCTGACACTGGCGAACGGGGCTCTTGCCCAGACCGCCGGAGATCCGGATGCCGGCAAGAAGGTCTTCCGCAAATGCATGGCCTGCCACGCCGTCGGCGAAGGCGCCAAGAACAAGATCGGCCCCGAGCTGAACGGCGTCATCGGCGAGAAGCCCGGCGCCGTCGAGGGCTATTCCTTCTCGCCGGCCTTCCAGGAATGGGCGGCCGACAAGGCGGCCTGGAACGAGGAACTGATGACGGCCTGGCTCACCAATCCGCGCGATGTGGTGAAGGGCACCAAGATGGTCTTCCCCGGCATCAAGAAGGAACAGGAGATGGTCGATATCATCGCCTATCTCGCCTCCTTCGACGAAGCCGGCGCAACGCGCGATCCGGCCGAGGCCCTGGCTGCCGCTGCGGCCCAGTAGGCTCACTTCCCGGAGACGCAGATCGCGGCCGCCCTCGGGCGGCCGTTGTCGTTTCGGCGCAGCCGGGCGTCAACGGCCTGCGAACGGACGCCTCATTCGGGAGCCGTTTCCACCACCGGCTCGCCGGCCGGCAGTCGGTCAATCAGGGCGTCGATTTCGGGATAGAACCATTTACGTCCCGGATAGCCCTCGAGCCGTCCGATTTCGCGGCCCTCGTCGTCCACCAGCACGAAGGTGGGCGTGAAGACGGCGGGCACCAGCGTATCGATGCCGCCGCGACGATCGTCATGGATGTCGACCCGGCGCAGCGGGGCCAGCCTCCCGGCGTTGCTGGCGGGATAGCCCGGTGCGATCTCGGCGTCGAAGGCCTCGCAGAACGGACAGCCAGCCTGCTCGAACATCAGGAGCTCGGCAGCATTCGCCTGTCCCTCGGCAGCGAACAGCACCGCCGCCAGCCAGACCGCCGCGAGAGCATCGAAGACCCGGCTTGATAGGAAGAGCGCCGACATGGCGTCACGCTAGCACGAACGCGCAGGTCCCGGAGGGCCCGGCAACTCCAATACCGGCGGCGCCTGTCCCGGCGCCGCCGAACATTGTCTAGCGGTAGATGTCCATGACTTCGTTGAGAAGCGCCAGCGCCTCTTCCTTCGGGCGCTGGAAGGAGTTGCGACCGATGATCGAGCCGTTGCCACCACCTTCGCGGATAGCGCGCACTTCGTCGAGCAACTCGTCGGTGTTCTTCGCGGCGCCGCCCGAGAAGACCACGAGGCGCTTGCCGGCAAAGGCCGCCTGCATGATGTGGCGGACCCGCGCTGCGGCCGTGTCACCGGGGATCTCGTACTTGTCGTAGACCGTCTTGGCCGCGTCGAGATCGAGATGGCTGGTCGGCAGCTTCACCTTGATGATCGTCGCGCCCATCAGCGCCGCCATGTGCGCGGCATAGGCGATGATGTCGAGCGCGGTTTCTCCGTCCTTCGTCACCTTGCCGCCGCGCGGATACGACCACACCACCGTCATCAGGCCGCGCGACTTGGCCTCGTAGCTGATCTCGCGCAGTTCCTCGATCATGGCGTAGGAATTGTCGGCACCCGGATAGATCGTGAAGCCGACGCCGACGCAGCCGAGACGCATGGCGTCCTCGACCTTCGCCGTCACCGCCTGGTCGGCGCCGCCGACCAGCGAATTGCCGCTGTTCAGCTTCAGGATCAGCGGCACCTCGCCGGCAAAGGTGTCAGCGCCCTGCTCGAGCAGGCCGAGCGGAGCGGCATAACCGGAAACACCAGCGTCGATGGCCAGCTGGTAGAGATAGTGCGGGTCGTAGCCGACGGGGTTCGGCGCAAAGCTGCGGGCCGGACCATGCTCGAAGCCCTGGTCGACCGGCAGGATCACGACGCGGCCGGTACCCGCCAGCTTGCCGTGCATCAAGAGGCGGGAGAGATTGCTTTTCAGGCCGGGCGTCTCGCCCTCGTACCAGGACAGGATCTCGCGGACGGTCTGCGTTCTTAGCATGTCTCTCCCCTTCGTGGCACCGGCGGCCACCCTGGCCCACCGGTTGGTTCGTCATCCCTATTGATGACCCGGACGCGTGACGTCCAGTACCGGGCGCATGCTCGCCGGTATTAAAATCGGTTGAATAGCCGGCGGCGTCGATCGCGCCCGTTTTGAGCCGACTAAAGAAACCGGATCAGTGACTTCGGGGGTTTGTCCGCGCAACGAAACGGCCGTTCGCGCGTTAACGGTTCGGAGGTCTGTGATGCTCGGTGTTTCTGCGTTCCCGCCTGGATTTGGTAGCGACGAATATATGATGTTCGCCTGCGGCGGCAGCGCGGCGCGGACGGATGCTGTCTCCGCCGATGTGCCCGCGACTGAAGCGGCGCCATCTGCAGCGGCAGACCCGATCACGACAGCCGCCCAGGCGGACGTCGTGCGCGAGCCCGTCCATGCCGCGGAGCCGGTACATTACACACCGCAGGTCTGGGCGCAGGCCGAACCGACACGGCAGCAGGTCCGGCTGGGCAGACGGGGCTTCTATCTGGCCCGCTCGCAGCGCGACGATCTGGCGAGTGGCGCGGCCGTCGCCGACAACCGGATGACGAGCGTCATGATCCCGACGGCAGTGGTCGGAACCCTCCTCGCCATGGCCGGATATTTCTTCGACGTTCTCCTCTGAGCATTCCGCCCGGCCATGCCCGGGTACCTGCTCAAGGACAAAGACGCCCCAATCGGGCTGACGACACGCGCGGCGTCTCATTTCGGCCCGCCGGTTGATCCATAAGGCTGAATCAGCAACATCGCTTTTCCAGCCGATTGACCGGAGCAGTTTCATGAGATGGTTCGTCACCGTCCTCGCAGTCCTGTTGACTGTGTTCGCCGGACCGACCGCCGCGCAGACGTCCGACGAGACCCTCGTCGTCGGCCAGATCGCCGAGCCGAAATCGCTCGATCCGCAGACCGTGACGGCGACCAACGACTTCCGCATCCTGGTGAACGTCTTTGACGGGCTGGTGCGCTTCAAGCGCGGCACGCTCGAGGTCGAACCGGCGCTCGCGACCGACTGGACCGTGTCCGACGATCAGCTGACCTACACCTTCAATCTGCGCGAAGGCGTGACCTTTCACGACGGCACGCCGTTCGATGCGGAGGCGGTGAAATTCACCTTCGACCGGATGCTCGACCCGGACCACCCGCAGCACGGCACGGGCCCCTTTCCCCTCGCCTTCTTCTTTTCCATGGTCGAGGCCGTCGAGACCCCCGATCCGATGACCGTGACGTTCCAACTGAAGGAGCCGTTCGCGCCATTCCTGTCCAATCTGGCCTACCCGACCGGCCTGATCGTCTCCCCGGCGGCCGTTGCAGAAAGCGGCCAGGGCTTTGGCCGCGCGCCCGTCGGAACGGGAGCGTTCCGCTTCGCCGAATGGACACCGGACGAGGCTGTCACCCTTGCCCGCAACCCCGATTACTGGGATGGCGCGCCATCGATGGAGTCGGTCGTCTTCCGACCGATCCCGGACGCCGCCGCCCGTGCCTCCGACATGCTGTCGGGGGGTATCGACATCATGGCCGAGGTGCCGCCCGCGAGCCTCGTTGCCTTCCGCGACAACCCCAATTTCATCGTCCACGAGGAAACCGGCCCGCATCTCTGGTTCCTGATCCTCAACACAAGGGAAGGCCCCTTCTCCGACAAGCGCGTTCGCCAGGCGGTCAATTACGCCATCGACAAGGAGAGCCTGATCGAGGACGTCCTGCAGGGCACCGCGGACATCGCTGCCGGTCCCATTCCGCCCGCCTTCGACTGGGCCAATGACGGCTCCGTACAGCCCTATCCGCACGATCCGGAGAAGGCGCGCGAACTGATCCGGCAGGCCGGCGTCGAGGGCGCTTCCCTCACCTTCTACGTCGCCGAGGGCGGGTCCGGAATGCTCGCTCCCGTGGCCATGGCCGAAGCCATCCAGACCGATCTGAAGGCGGTCGGGCTCAATGCCCGGATCGAGACCTATGAGTGGAATACCTTTCTTTCCAACGTCAATCCGGGCCTCGCGGGCAAGGCCGACATGGCCGAGATGGCGTGGATGACCAACGACCCCGACACCTTGCCCTTCCTGGCGCTGCGCAGCGATGCCATGCCGGAGACGGGTGGCTTCAATGCGGGCTATTACGCCAACGCCGAGGTCGACCGCCTGCTCGCCGAAGCCCGCCGGACGACCGATCCCGCCGCTCGCGGCGCCCTCTACAACCAGGTGCAGGCGATCATCCACGAGGATGCGCCCTGGGCCTTCATCGCCAACTGGAAGCAGAATGCCGTCGCCACGACGGCGATCGAGAATTTCGACCTGGAGCCGAGCTTCCTCATGCTCCTGCGCGGCGTCTCCAAGGGGTAGCTCCCCCGGCAACCGGCGTCGGCGGACGGCGCGCTCGCCGATGCCGGACTCCGTGCGCCCTCGGCCGACAAATCATCTGCCGCAACACAAGCAAAACCAAGCAGATCGGATTCTTTGAACGACTCTAAACTGGACTTTAAGAGTTGACTTTACACCGGCCCAAGTTCTAGCCCGAAACGACAGTCACGGGCTGACGGCTCGCCCCTGGCAATTTGGCAGAAGCCGGACAGGCGTTCGGCCAGAACTGGAGCACGACCATGAACTCTCTCCGCCCAATGGCCCGAACCGGCCTCGCCGCCCTTTCCGGCGTCTTCCTGCTGGCGGCCGCCCCGTCGGCCCTCGCCGCCGACGGGGCACCGGACAAGGCCGCGGTTCTCGCGAACTATTCCGACATCGCGCTCGCCGGCTACCAGGACGCGCTCGCTGCGGCGAAGACGCTCGACGAGGCCACCGACGCCCTGATCGTCGATCCCAGCGAGGCGACCCTGAAGGCCGCCCGGGATGCATGGCGGGCTGCCCGGCCGAGCTACCAGGAGACCGAGGCCTTCCGCTTCGGCAATCCGATCGTCGACGACTGGGAAGGCCGCGTGAATGCCTGGCCGCTGGACGAGGGCCTGATCGACTACGTCGCCGGCACCTACGGCACCGAGTCCGACGCGAACAATCTCTACACTGCCAACGTCATCGCCAACCCGTCGATCACCATCGGCGGCGAGACCATCGACGCCTCGACCATCACGCCCGAACTCCTTCAGGACAAGCTGCAGGAAGCCGGTGGCGTCGAGGCGAATGTCGCCACCGGCTACCATGCGGTCGAGTTCCTGCTCTGGGGCCAGGACCTGAACGGCACGGACGCCGGCGCCGGCGAGCGCCCGCACACCGATTTTGCCAGCGGCGACGACTGCACTGGCGGCAATTGCGACCGGCGCGGCCAGTATCTCGACGCGGCCACAGACCTGCTGGTCACCGACCTGGAAGAGATGGTCGGCAATTGGGAAGAGGACGGCGCGGCCCGCAAGGCTCTGCTCGATTCCCCCGAGAACGGCATTTCCGCGATCCTCACCGGCATGGGGTCGCTCTCCTACGGCGAACTGGCCGGCGAGCGCATGAAGCTCGGCCTGCTGCTGCACGATCCGGAGGAGGAGCATGACTGCTTCTCCGACAACACCCACATCTCGCACCTTCACGACGCCATCGGCATTCGCAACGTCTATACCGGCCGCTACGAGCGCACAGACGGAACGATTGTCGAGGGCCCGTCCGTCTCCGACCTCGTTGCCGCCAGCGCGCCGGAGATCGATCAGGAGCTGCGCGCCAAGCTCGACGCGACCGTGTCCGCGATGGAGACGATGGCCAAGGCGGCCGAGGACGGCGAGGCCTACGATCAGCAGATCGGCGAAGGCAACGACGAGGGCAACGCCCGCGTCCAGGCCGCGATCGACGGCCTGGTCGACCAGACCCGCGCCATCGAGCGCGCCGTCGCAGCGCTCGATCTGGGCAATGTCAGCATCGAGGGCTCCGACAGTCTGGACAACGTCAACGCCGTCTTCCAGTAAGCTCCGGCGCCACCTCCGGCGGCCCCAGGGTCCGTCGGAGGTGGCCTTGACCGCGCCGACGAGACCCTTCGCCACAGTGCGGCCGGCGCGATAATCGACAATACCGGGGCGCGGCGGGTTCGCCGCGTCGATATCGGGAGAGGCGAATGCGCTTCGCCGCAGGCATGGCAATCTTCGCGGCGGCGCTGACCGTGCCGCTCGCGCTTCCGATCGGCGCCGCCATCGGACTGGACCGCCCGGTCCGCGATGACCTGACGCCGAAGGATCTGGCCCGCGTCCGGGCCGTCACGACCCCGACCACCGACTTCACCAGACCGGAAAATTTCGAGGCGATGCCCGGCGGTGGCGCGACCTCGACCAAGCTCGTCAATCGCGATTCCTTCAGCCAGGTCTCGGCCAACCAGACCTTCGCCGGCGAAGACCGCTTCAAGCTGGGCAACGCCCTTTTCCGCAAGCTCTGGGTGTCCTCGCCCTCCTCGACCGAAGCATCCGACGGTCTCGGACCGCTGTTCAATGCCCGCTCCTGCCAGAGCTGCCATATCAAGGACGGTCGCGGCCGCCCGCCCCGGCCGGGCGAAGACGCCGTCTCCATGTTCCTGCGGCTGTCGGTCCCGCCCTCGACGGACGAAGAGCGCCGCAAGCTCGCCACGCGCGAACTCAGCCGCATTCCCGAGCCGACCTATGGCGGCCAGTTCCAGACCTTCGCCACGCCGGGCCTGAAGCCCGAGGGCCGCGTCGTCATTGACTATGACGAGCGCGACGTCACCCTTGCCGACGGCACCAACGTCTCGCTGCGCCACCCGACCTATTCCGTCGCCGATCTCGCTTATGGGCCGATGGCCGAGAATGTCTTGATGTCGCCGCGGGTTGCCCCGCCGATGATCGGCCTCGGCCTCGTCGAGCAGATCGAGCCCGCCGACATCCTCGCCCGCGCCGATCCGAACGACGCCGATGGCGATGGCATTTCCGGCAAGCCGTCCATGGCGCGTGATCCCAAGACCGGCGAGCCGGTCCTCGCGCGCTTCGGCTGGAAGGCGACCATCCCGACCATCAAGACCCAGACGGCCGAAGCCTTTTCCGGCGACATCGGCATCTCGACCCCGCTGGTCACCGATGCCTTCGGCGAATGCTCGATTGCCCAGACCGTCTGCCGCGACGCGCCCTCCGGCGTCCAGCCCCGCCTCGGCGAGGTGGAGGCGCCCGATCCGATCCTCGGGCTCGTCACCTTCTATTCGCAGAATCTTGCAGTGCCGGCCCGGCGCGACGTCGATGCGCCGGAGGTCCTGAAGGGCAAGCAGCTCTTCTACAATGCCGGCTGCGCCGCCTGTCACACCCCGAAATTCGTCACCTCGCGCGATGCCGAGGACAAGGCGCTGCGCTTCCAACTGATCTGGCCCTATTCCGACTTCCTGCTGCACGACATGGGCGAAGGCCTTGCTGACGGCCGCCCGGTGGGCGACGCCGACGGCAACGAATGGCGCACCCCGCCTCTGTGGGGCATCGGGCTCACCGAGACCGTCAACGGCCACACGATGTTCCTGCACGACGGCCGCGCCGGCAATCTGACCGAAGCGATCCTGTGGCATGGCGGCGAAGGCCAGGCCGCGCGCGATGCCTATGCTGCGATGGACAAGGCCGACCGCGACGCGCTGCACGCATTCCTGGAGTCCCTATGATCGCCTCTCTGTCCCGCAGCGCGCTTGTCGGCCTTGCGCTCCTGTTTGCCGGCGCCACGGCCTCGCACGGCCAGGAGGACGGCACGGCCGAGCCGTCCCGCGCGACGGAGGCCGAGAAACTGGCGGTCGTCGCCAACGCCATCGACGGCTTCATCCGGCCCGGCTATGCGCAGTTCCACGACCACGCCACGGCCGTCGCGAGCGCCATGAATGGCCTCTGCAGCGAACCGGGCGACACCGCACTGCAGGACGCCCGCGACCGCTTCGCCAACCTCGCGACGAGCTGGTCGCGCATCGAGTTCGTCCGCTTCGGCCCGGTCATGGAAGACAACCGGCTGGAGAAGATCCTCTTCTTTCCCGACCGCCGCGGCATCGCATTGCGTCAGATCCAGGGCATTCTCGGCGGCGAGGACGAGACAGCGGCGACGCAGGCGCGCCTCGCCGACAAATCGGTCGCCGTTCAGGGGCTGGGTGCGCTGGAATTCGTCCTGCACGGGACGGATGCCGAGACGCTCGCCACCAATCAGGGCGCCTTCCGCTGCACCTACGGCCGGGCCATCGCCCGCAACCTTGCGTCCATCGCCGGCGAACTCGACGCAGCCTGGGCCGCGGACGTCGGCATCGCCGCCCGCCTGACCGCGCCGGACGCCGCCGATCCGGCCTGGCGCAGCGCCGAAGATTCGCTGCAGGAGATCGTCGGCATCTTCATCCATGGCTTCGAGGCGATCCGCGACCTGCGGCTGCGCCCGGCAATGGGCGAAAGCGCCGAAGCAGCGAAGCCCAACCTCTTCCTGTTTCGCCGCTCCGAACTCGCGCTGGCCTCCCTGCGCGCCAATTTCGCTGGCATGAACGACCTCTTCGCCGCATCGAAGCTCGCTGGCCTCCTGCCCGAGCCGCAGGCCTATCTGGAGGATTCGATCCTGTTCGAATTCGCCAATGCCGAACGCACCCTGTCCGAACTCGCGCCGCCGCTGACGCAGGTGGCGAGCGAACCCGACAAGCGCCAGGGGCTGACCTATCTCCTGATCGTCACCGACAGCCTGCAGAGCCAGTTCGCCGAACAGGTCTCGCCCATTCTCGGCCTGTCGGCCGGCTTCTCGGCCCTCGACGGCGACTGAGAGACGGTCGCGCCGAACCAACGCAGGCGCAGCCCATGGCACGCGCCGGGAATTGTCCGATGTCCTTTCGCCCGCATCCCGCCAGCCGCGGCATCCTTCTCGACCGCCGGCGCTTTCTCGCAGGCGCCGGTGCCGCCTTCGTCGGGGGCCTGACTGCCCGTTCCGCCGCCGCTTTTGAACGAGCCGACGCCCTGTTCGGCGCGTCCTGTCGGCGGCCCGACGGCAGCTATGGCTGCGCGATCTTTTCCGAGCGCGGCGAGATCGTCTCGACGGTCTCCCTGCCGGACCGCGGCCACGACGTCGCCTATGATCCCGTCCGTCGCCGCGCGGTGGTCTTTGCCCGCCGGCCTCGCACCTTCGCCATCGTCTTCGATCCGGTCAGCGGCGAGACACTCCAGACGCTGACCTCGGTCGAAGGCCGGCATTTCTTCGGCCACGGCTTCTTCTCGCCCGACGGCGCGCTGATGTACGCCACCGAGAACGACTACGACGCCGCCCACGGTGTGATCGGGGTCTACGATGTCGCGGCCGGCTACCGGCGCATCGGCGAGTTCGATTCCCACGGCATGGACACCCACGAGGCGCTGCTGATGCCCGACGGCGAGACCATCGTCGTCGCCAATGGCGGCATCGAGACCCACCCCGATTACGGCCGGCAGAAGCTGAACCTTGCCACCATGGAGCCGTCCATCGCCTTCATCGATCGGCGAAGCGGCGACCTTCTCGACCGGCAGCTGCTGCCATCGCATCTGCACAAGCTGTCGCTGCATCACATCGCCGTCGATGCGCAGCACCGGGTCTGGTTCGGTGGCCAGTACCAGGGCGCGTCCGGCGACGCGCCGCCGCTGGTGGGCTTTGCCGAAGCCGGCCGGCCGCTGGCCCTCACCGCCATGCCAGAGACCGACCTTGCCGGCCTTGGCAATTATATCGGCTCGGTCGCCACCAGCCGCGACGGCGCCCGCGTCGCGGTCTCCTCGCCGGTCGGCAACACGATGCTGATCCTCGAGGCTGCCACGGGCGACATCCTCTCCCGCCATGCCCTGCGCGACGGCTGCGGCCTCGCCCCGGACGGTTCCGGCTTCATGGCGACCAGCGGCGCCGGCGACATCGTCCGCCTGGAAGACGACGACAGCCCGACCCGGGCCGACCTCGAATGGGACAACCACATCCTGGCGCTTGACGCGGTGGGCTGACCCGGCGGACGATCCCCCTTCGCACTCAAGGAGGTCACGTCCATGTCCCTGCTCGTTCCCGTCATCCTCGGTTCGGTGCGCACCGAACGGCAGGGCATCAAGGCGGCGAAATTCGTCATCGCGAAGCTGAGCGAGCGCGGGCACGAACCGGTGCTGGTCGACCCGATGGAGCTCGACCTGCCGCTCCTCGACAGGATGTACAAGGAATATCCGCGCGGCGAGGCACCGGAGAAGCTGGAGCGGCTGGCCGACCTCTATCGGCGGGCCGACGGCTTCGTCGTCGTCAGCGCCGAATACAACCAGTCGGTCCCGCCGGCGCTGAAGAACACGCTCGACTATTTTCTCGAGGAGTATTTCTGGCGCCCTTCGACGATCGTGTCCTATTCCGCCGGCCGGTTCGGCGGTGTCAGGGCGGCGATCGCGTTGCGCCCGATCCTCGCGGAAATGGGCATGCCCAGCCTGCCGTCGATCCTCGCCGTCCCGTCGATCGGCAAGTCGCTGGGCGAGGACGGCGCCGCCACGGAGGACTGGATCGACCGCTCGGCTGCAAAATGGCTCGACGAATTCGAATGGTACGCCACGGCGCTGAAGGCCAAGCGCGACGCCGACGGCACGCCGTCCTGAGCCAGGCTGGCAGTAACTTCCCCTCGTCATCGCACTCTGCCATGATCGCCCCGGATGCAGGGCCATGGTCGGGAGACGGACGATGCCGGGTCGGCTGACATTCTACCACAATCCACGCAGCCGGGCAGCGATGGTGCGCTGGATGCTTGAGGAAGTCGGCGCCGAGCACGAGATCGTGCCGATCGATTTCGAGGCGGGCGACAATCGCCGCCCGGACTTCCTGGCGATCAATCCCATGGGCAAGATCCCTGCGCTGGTGCTGGACGACGGCACGGTGATCACCGAGACGCCTGCCATCATCGCTTGGCTCGCCGATGCCTATCCCGCCGCCGGCCTCGCGCCCCGCCAGGACCGCCCCGAACGCGGCAGCTATTATCGCTGGCTGTTCTTCGGCGGAAGCTGCTTCGAACCGGCCCTGACCGAAACGATGATGCGCAAGGACGCCGTGCCTCTGTCGAAATCCACCGTTGGCTGGGGCTGCTACAACGACGTGATAGACACGCTGGAAGCCGCTTTGTCGGGCGGCCCCTATCTGCTGGGTGACAATTTCACCGCCGCCGATCTCTATATCGGCGCGCAATTGAACTGGGCGGGAATGATCGGCGCACCCCGCATCGGCGACAGCACGCCCATCCAGGCCTATGTCGAGCGCGTCATCGACCGCGATGCCTTCCGCCGGTCGATGCGCCCCCTCTGACCCGTCTCAGACCGCCGGAGCCCGGCTCGCTTCGGCGAGGAACGTCCAGACATAATCGGCGAAGGATCGCCAGCACTCGATCTCGAAGCGCTGTTCGCCGGTGCGCCACAGAACGATCTCCGCCTTCGACAGCACCGTGCGGCTGCAGGCCCCCAGCGGAAAGCTGACCGGCCGGATATCCTGCGGACAGCCGGCGGCAACGACCGCTTCGGCGGCCGGCCCGTCGACCACGACCCCGACATTGCGATGGGAAATATCGACCACGGCGATGCCGGAGACGACGGCGAGCGCCTCCGCCAGGGGCCCGTCCGACGCGGCGAGGGATTCCGCCGCCTCGCTCCCGTCGAGGATCAGCCATTCGTCCGGTCCCAGCCAGAGCGCCGATACGCCGCCCTGGCGGGCGCTCGTCTTTGGCCGCACGGGCAATTCCAGACCGAGCGCGGCACCGGCGGCGCCGACGGCATCCCCCCTTGCCCGCAGGATCAGACGGCGGCGCGGTGCGGTCGGAACCAGCGTCACGCCGGGCCCGCTGGCCTGGCGCCCGTCGAGCGGTGAGAGCCGCCGTGGCATCTCGCCGGTCCTGCCGGCCCCATGCGCCGGCGTTGCCCCCTTCGGTCCGTTTGTCTGCGGATCAACCATGCAGCCGCTCCCCGTCCGGATCGAAGAACACCGGCTCCGTCACTTCCACCGCGATCGTCTCCGTCGGCATGGGCACGTAGAGGGTCTGGCCGACCAGCTTGCGCCCGTCCTTGACCATCGCCAGTGCGATGGACCGCCCCAGCGTCTGCGAGCGATAGGCCGAGGTCACATGGCCGAGCATGGTCATCGGCACGCGCTGGTTCGGATCGGCGACGAGCTGCGCCCCCTCTTCCAGAACCGTCAGCGGGTTGGCGGTCTTCAGGCCGACGAGCTGCTTGCGGCCCGGTGCCGACAAATCCGGCCGTTCCAGCCCCCGCTTGCCGACGAAATCCGCCTTCTTGCGCGACACCGCCCAGGCCATGCCGGCATCGGCCGGCGTCACGGTGCCGTCCGTCTCCTGGCCGACGATGATGTAGCCCTTCTCGGCCCGCAGCACATGCATGGCCTCGGTGCCATAGGGCTCGACGCCCAGGCTGCGTCCCCGTTCGCGCAACGCATCCCAGACGCTGCGGCCGTAATCCGAAGGCACGTTTATCTCGAAGCCGAGCTCGCCGGTGAAGGACACGCGGAACAGCCGGCAAGGCAGTCCCATGAAGCGGCATTCGGCGACGGACATATGCGCGAAGGCGTCCGGCCCGATGTCCAGCCCTTCGACGAACGGCGCGATCAGGTCCCGCGCCCGCGGCCCCTGCACGGCGATCACCGACCATTGCTCGCTGATCGAACTGGTCCAGACCGCCATCTCGGGGAATTCGGTCTGGCGGTAATCCTCCATGAGGTTGAGCACGCGCGGCGCACCGCCCGTCGTCGTGGTGACGTGAAAGCGGTCCTCGGCGATCCTCGCAACGATGCCGTCGTCGATGATGAAGCCGGCCTCGTTCAGCATCAGCGCATAGCGGCACTTGCCCACGGCGAGCCGCGACAGCGGCGTCGCATACATCAGATCGAGAAACGCTCCCGCATCGGGCCCGACCAGTTCGATCTTGCCGAGCGTCGAGGCATCGAAGAGCCCCGCCGCCTCGCGCACCGCGTGGCATTCGCGGTCTACCGCCGCGTGCTTGTCGGCGCCGCGCGGGAAATACCAGGCGCGCTTCCACATGCCGACATCCTCGAAGACCGCGCCGTCTGCTGCCGCGCTCTCGTGGATCGGCGTCTGCCGGGTCGGATCGAACAGCGCCCCCTGCGCGAAGCCTGCAATGGTACCGAAGGACACCGGCGTGAAGGGCGCGCGGAAGGTGGTCAACCCCACCTCGGGCATCGGCCGGCTGAGCGCTTCGGCCGCAACGCCGAGGCCGTGAATATTCGACGTCTTGCCCTGGTCGGTCGCCATCCCGGTGGTGGTGAAGCGCTTGATATGCTCGACCGACCGGAAACCCTCGGCGACCGCGAGACGTATGTCGCGGGCCGTCACGTCGTTCTGGAAGTCGACAAAGGCCTTCACGGCCTTGCCGGGTCCGGCCGCCGGCGTCGCCCCGGCCATGCCGCCGCCGAACCCAGCCGCGCCGTCGACCGTGACCGCCTCCGCCGCAGCGTCATCACCGCCAGCGGCGGCGCGACCGGCGCTGCGTGCGCCCGCAATGGTTTCGGCGAGATCGAACTGGCCGGCAGCCGCGCCGACGCTGACGCAGGCCTGCACCGGCTCGGACGGCACATAGGCCTGCAGGTCGGCGTCGAAGGCGAGCTTGCCGCGCGATTGCGAGAACAGATGCACCGACGGCGTGAAGCCGCCCGACATCAGTAGCGCATCGCAGTCGAAGCTGCGATTGTCGTGTCCCGAGCGCAGCTCCTCGATGGTGATCCCGCGGATCCGGCGTCGGCCGCGCACGCTCTTCACGCCATAGCCGCAGAGCACCTCGATGCCCGCAACCCGCGCCGCGCCCGTAAGACCCGGCCCCGGTTCCTCGCGCAGATCGACGATGGCCGGCACGTCCACACCGGCGCGCTTGAGATCCAGCGCCGTGGCATAGGCCGCGTCATGGGCGGTGAAGACGCAGACCCTCTCGCCAACCGCGACGCCGTAGTGATTGAGATAGAGTCGCGCCGCGCCCGCCAGCATGATCCCCGGCCGGTCGTTGTCCGGAAACACCAGCGGCCGCTCGATGGAGCCCGTCGCCAGCACCACCTGTTTCGCCCGTACCTGCCACAGCCGCTCGCGCGGCAGGGCCGGGTCCGGCTGCGCCAGATGCTCGGTCACCTGTTCGCAGAGCGCGACCATGTTGTGATTGTAATAACCGAAGGCGGTGGTGCGGGGCATCACCCGCACATTCGGCATCGCCGCGAGACGGGCAACTGCATCGGCGACCCAGTCCATCGCCGGCACGCCGTCGATCGTCGTGCCGCTTTCGGCCCGCAGCCAGCCGCCGAAACCGGCATTCTCGTCGCAGATCAGGACGCTTACCCCGCTCGCGCCGGCCTCGAGCGCCGAAGCAAGACCCGCCGCGCCCCCGCCCGCAACAAGCACGTCCACATGCGCGAAGCGATTGGCGTAAGTGTCGGTGTCGGGCGCATCCGGTGCCCGGCCAAGCCCCGCGGCGGCCCGGATATAGGGCTCGTAGACCCGGTGCCAGAAGGTCTTCGGCCACATGAAGGTCTTGTAGTAGAAGCCCGCCGTCAGGAAGCGCGAGAACAGACCGTTGACGGCGCCGACATCGAAATCGAGCGACGGCCAGCGATTCTGGCTGACGGCCTCCAGCCCGTCATGGAGCGGCTGCATCGTGGCGCGGATATTGGGCGTGCGCCGCGCCGCGTCGCGGCGGATCTCGACCAGCGCATTGGGCTCCTCCGGCCCCGAGCCGACGATGCCGCGCGGCCGGTGATATTTGAACGAGCGGCCGGTCAGATGGATGCCGTTCGCCAGCAGCGCCGAGGCCAGCGTGTCGCCTTCGCGGCCCGCATAGCGCTGGCCGTCGAAGCTGAAGGCAATGCGCCGGGCATTGCCGAGACGGCCGGCCTCGGGAAGTCGCCGCGACGTCATCGTCCCGTCTCCCCGCCACCGACATTCAGACCGTCGGCGCCGACGGTTGCCGGCGTGGCGCCCGCGCCAAGCGGGTCGAGCGCAAGGCTATTCTCGGCGGCAATGTCCGGCTTCGGCTCGCCGGCCTTGTAGAATGCGAGAAACCGGTCGGACACGGAATGCCGGGCGGCGTTGAAGAACCGGCCGCAGCCATGCACATGCCGCCAGCGCTCGAACACGACACCGCGCGTGTTGGTGCGCAGATAAAGGGATTCCGCGACCGCCCGTCCGGCGTCGAGCTCGGCGGAGGGCCGCGCGATGTGCGCTTCGCCGGCATGGCGGAACTCCGGTTCCGGCCGGTCGTCCTCGCAATAGGGGCAGTGGATCAGCAGCATCGTCCGCCTTTCCGCGCTAGTGGGCGACGGCGGCCGCGGCCGCCTCGTCGATGAAGCGCCCGGTCTCGAAGCGGTCGAGGCTGAAGGCGGCATTGATGGGATGCGGCTCGTCGCGGGCGATCGTGTGGGCGAAGACATGGCCCGAGCCCGGCGTCGCCTTGAAGCCACCGGTGCCCCACCCGCAATTGACGTAGAGCCCCGGCACGGGCGTCTTGGACAGGATCGGCGAGCGGTCCGGCGTCACGTCGACGATGCCGCCCCAGGTCCGCAGCATTCGCATGCGCCGGAAGATCGGGAACATCTCGGCGATCGCGTCGAGCGTGTGGTTGAAGATCGAGAGGCTGCCGGTCTGCGAATAGGACGGATACTGGTCGGTGCCTGCCCCGATCACCAGTTCGCCCTTGTCCGACTGGGAGACATAGGCGTGGACGGTGTTGGACATCACCACGCAAGGAAAGCACGGCTTCACCGGCTCGGAGACCACCGCCTGCAGCGGGAAGCTCTCGATCGGCATGCGCACGCCGGCCATGTCCATGACGACGGAGGTGTTGCCGGCCGCCACGACGCCGACCTTGCGGGCGCCGATGAAACCGCGCGAGGTCTCGACGCCCGCCACGCGGCCGTCGGTGCTGCGCCGGATGCCGGTAACCGTCGTGTTCTGGAGGACATGCACGCCGCGGGCCGAGGCCGCGCGGGCATAGCCCCAGGCGACGGCATCATGCCGGGCGGTGCCGCCACGCCGCTGCAGCGCACCGCCGATCACCGGATAGCGTGTGTTCGCCGAGATGTTCAGCGGCGGGCAATAGGCCTTGCACTCGTCCGGCGTCAGCCATTCGTTGTCGACGCCGTTCAGCCGGTTGGCGTGAATGTGGCGCTGGGCGCCCTGCCGGTCGTGCTCGTTGTGCGACAGCATCAGGACGCCGCGCGGCGAGAACATGACGTTGTAGTTGAGGTCCTGGGAGAGGCCCTCCCACAGATTGACCGCGTGGTCGTAGAGCGCCGCGGATTCGTCATAGAGATAGTTGGAGCGGATGATCGTGGTGTTGCGGCCGGTGTTGCCGCCGCCGAGCCAGCCCTTCTCGATCACCGCGATGTCGGTGATGCCGTGCTCCTTGGCGAGATAATAGGCCGTGGCCAGCCCATGGCCGCCGGCGCCGACGATGACCACGTCGTAGGTCTTGCGGGGTTCGGGCGAGGCCCATTGCTCGGTCCAGCCGGAATGGCCGCGCATCGCTTCGCGTGCCAGCGCAAAGGCCGAAAATCGTCGCATAATTCGCCCCGCATCCGAATGGCGCACGATCGAGGACACCGTCCGCCCGTCAGGTGTAGCGCCGCCCTGCCCGCTGGAGCAATGGCCGCACTCCCCATGTCTAGCGGGGATCGCGCCGCACCATGCTCCGATTGCGACGGCCGGTGACGCAGCGACGAAATGCCGGCGGCGACGGCGCGGAGCGCTGTGATCGCCGCCGGCCCTGACGACTTTACATCACCGGTCGGCGGGACCGGCCGACGAAACCACCGGCCGCGCCGACCAGCAGGCCCAGCAGCAGTGCGACGAAGGCACCGAAGGACGCGGAGGACACCACCTGCGCCGCCTCGGCCGCCGCGCGCCGGGCATCGCGCTGCGCCTCGTCGAAGCGCTGCTGGAACGCCTGCAGCCGCTGGCGCGCCTGCGCCGTCGGGATACCCGCGCCGTCGGCGATGGCCTGCACGGCGGCCGTGCGCTCGTCGGACGTCGCATCCTCGGCAAGTCCGGCGGCGATCGTCGTCACCGCGCCGGCAAGATCGGCGGAGCCGGCCTGCGCAGCGGAACTCGCAACATTTGCGTCACTGTCGCCCGCCACGCCGTCCTCGCCGTCAGGTCCTGCGGCGTCGGTCGCCGCCTGCGAAGCCGGGGCGGCCGTCGCGCGATCGAGAAGCTGCGCGACCTCGCGGCGGATCGGATCGGGCAGGCTCGAATCCGACTGCGGTGCGGCCGTGGCCGCGGCCCGGGTCAGGCCCTGGATCGAACTGCCGATCGCACCGAAGGCGCCGCCCACCACGGCCGAGGCACCGCTGGTCAGGAGAAACACCACCACCAGCGTGGAGGTCGCCCAGGTGATGACGCCGTGCAGAACCGCGTCGGTTCGAGAGACGCTGCCCGACAGGCGACCGGCAGTATAGGCGCCGACGAACAGCCCGATCAGGACGACCGCGATGGTCCACAGCCCTCCGGCGGACAGGAGCGCACCGGCATCTCCGGCGGCGGCAGCCTCGATGCTGGAAAGGCCGATGCCCAGCCCCAGGAGGCCGAGCATGAATTGCAGCGCCATCGCCAGCAGCGAACCCGCGACGATCGCCCCCCAGGAGATGCGCGGCAAGGCCTGTGCAGAGGCCGAAGCCATTGTCCGCTCGCGTCGAATGTCACTCATGTTATGTTGTGTCCCGCTCAGGTGGCCTAGGGTCAGTTTCGCGACCCTAGGCAATTTTGCACTGCACTTGAAGCAGCGAAGGCTGCGCGGGCGCATATACTCTTGGTGGATACGATATCCATCGTGAAATCGCGATTGCCTGTGGGCCCCTGTGCTGGCTGCGGACACGGCGAGACGATACGGCATGGCCGGGGCACCGGCGGGTGGGCGAACGGACGAAGGAACCAGGAATGACCGGATTTCCACGCAAACTCGCCATTGGCCTTGCCGCCGGCCTCATCGCCGCATCGGCCACGGGACCTGCCGCAGCGAACAGCGATGTGCCCCGGATCGCACTCGCCAACATCTACTATCTCGATACGTCGGGCGAGCCGGGCGACAGGACGGCGGAACATGCCGCACGGATCGCTCTGTTCGAGTCGAAACTCGGCGAGGGTCTCGCCGACCGCGCTGCCTATGAGGTCGTCGCGCTGACCTGCGGCCAGCCCGAATGCAGCGTCGGCACGCTCAGCGTCGAAAAGGCGGTCGAGGCCGCCGCGGCGCTCGACGTGGACTATCTCCTGCTCGGGGCGGTCCAGAAGGTCTCGACGCTCGTCGGCATGGGCCGTGTCGACATCATCGACATCGAGGGTCGCAGGGACGTCTTCAGCCGCGTCCTGTCATTTCGCGGCGACACCGACCAGGCCTTCGTCAGGGTCGCCGACTTCGTGGTGACGAATGTCTCGCAGGCCGACTTCGATGCCGCCGGGCCCGGTCCCGCCGGCGCTGCGAACCGCTGACGCCATTCGGCACGGTCAGTGTGGCCGGAGGACCTCGACAAGAAGGCCATCTCCTGCTATCGGCCAGCGCGCTTCGAAGCAACAGGCTCCGCGGCACAGCTTTTCTCGTCCCTATACGGCCCGTCCACACTTCAGAAACGGAACACCCCTGTGCAGGTAGTTGTACGCGACAACAACGTCGACCAGGCGCTTCGCGCGCTCAAGAAGAAGATGCAGCGCGAAGGAATCTTCCGCGAAATGAAGATGCGCGGCGCGTTCGAGAAGCCCTCCGAGAGGCGGGCCCGCGAGAAGGCCGAGGCGGTCCGCCGCAGCCGCAAGCTGGCCCGCAAGCAGGCCCAGCGTGAAGGCCTGCTGGCCGGCGGCCGCGTCCACTAAGCAGCCGTAATTTCGACCGTTTTGGTAATTCAAGTGCGGCGGCCGGCCTCCGGCCGCCGCCTTTCGTCGTTTGCGGCGCAACCGCATGCATGGCATAGGACAGTTCGGTTTGCCGTCGCGCGGGCGAGCGTCCCAGGCGATCCGAACGTCCGAACCGTCTCTTGAGGAACAGTCCGTCGATGCCGCAGCTTTCCCACCCGATCGCCCTTCACCCGGCCGACCATTGCGCGCCGCATGAACCCGCCGGTCGCGCGGCTGGACTTCTGCGGGCCACCGCGGCGCTCGGGCTGATCGCGATTCTTTCCGCCTGCCAGACCGCCGACGGCCCCGCCGTGACCGCGATCGCGCTCGACCAGAACCAGGGACTCGAGCAGAACCTCGCCTCGCTCAGCCAGACGGTGGACGCCAATCCCCGGGACCCGGAAGCCTACAATGTGCGCGGCACCGCCTATGGCCGCGCCGGCAACTACAAGGCCGCGATCGCCGATTTCACCATGGCGTTGCAGCTCGACCCGAATTTCCATCAGGCCTATGCCAATCGCGCGCTGGTCTACCGCCAGACCAACGAGCCGTTGAAGGCCGTCGAGGACTACAACGCCGCCCTGCGGATCAATCCGAACTACGATTCCGCCTATATCGGCCGCGGCAATGTCTACCGCGTGGCCGGTCGCAACCGCGAGGCGCTGGCCGACTTCCAGCGCGCCATCGACCTGAACACCACGGATCCGCGCGCCTATCACAATCGCGGCCTGCTCTATCAGAAGGACGGCCAACACAAGCAGGCGATCGAGGACTTCTCGACGGCCATCTCGCTGCAGGCCAACGCCTCGGAGCCCTATTCGGGTCGCGGCGTCTCCTATCTCGCGCTTGGCGACGAGGAGAATGCCTTCACCGACTTCAATACCGCCCTGAAGCTCGACGACACCAAGGCCGAGTACTGGACCAACCAGGCGCTGGTCTATGAGCGTCGCGGCGAGACCAAGCGCGCCTTCCAGTCCTATGCGCGCGGCGCGCAGATCGACCCAAAATACGTGCCGGCCAAGGACGGCATGGCCCGCACGCGCGGCGGCAACGCCACCTGATCAGTGCGACGCCCGGCCGCGCAAGCGGTCGGGCCGGCTCTCCCCGGCGATCGGGAGAGCGTCCGTGACCTCCGCGATCACGGCCATTTCAAAATGACATCATCCGTCACGGAACAGGAAGGCTCCTGCGCGGTTCTCCCCGGCGAACGGGACAGAACAATGCAAGGAATGCCCTTATGATTTCCAGAATTTCGAGCCTCGCCATCGCAGCCACGCTCGCCGCGGCACCGTTCGCCGCAACCTCCGCTCAGGCGGCAGAAGTGAAGGCCGGCGTGCTCGGCTGCCACAGCGACGGCGCGACGGGCTTCATCGTCGGCTCCTCCGAGGATCTGGTCTGCGAGTTCACGCCGGCCGGTGACGGCCCGGTCGAGCTCTATGCCGCGACCCTCGACACCTTCGGCCTCGATGTCGGCGTCACCGGCCGCACGGTCATGACCTGGGCCGTCGTCACGGCCGACGGCTACACCTACCAGCCGAACGGCCTCCAGGGCACCTATGTCGGCGCCACGGCAGATGCCTCGGCCATCGTCGGCGGCGGCGCCAACGTGCTCGTCGGCGGCGCGCAGGACAGCTATTCGCTGCAGCCGGTCAGCGTCCAGGCGCAGGAAGGCATCAACGCCGCCATCGGCGTGTCGAAGTTCACCCTGACGCCGGCCGAGCCGGTCGTCACCGAGCCGGCCACGGTCGCGGTTCCGGCCGTTCCGGCAGGCCCGGGCGAAGTCCGCCCGAAGTAAGCCGGCCGACCCACGGTCCAGAAACGGAAAAGGCCCTGCCGGCATCGCCGGCAGGGCCTTTTCACATGGGCAGAGCGAAGGGTCGCTAACGCCTAGTCGTTCAGCGACTTGACGATGTCCTCGACCATCTTCTTGGCGTCCGAGAACAGCATCATCGTGTTGTCCTTGTAGAACAGCGTGTTGTCGATGCCGGCATAGCCGGAGCCGAGCGAGCGCTTGATGAACAGGCAGGTCTGCGCCTGGTCGACGTTCAGGATCGGCATGCCGTAGATCGGCGAGGCCTTGTCGTCGCGCGCCGCCGGGTTGGTCACGTCGTTGGCGCCGATGACGAAGGCGACGTCGGTCTGGGCAAACTCGGAGTTGATGTCCTCCAGTTCGAACACGTCGTCATAGGGCACGTTGGCTTCGGCCAGGAGCACGTTCATGTGCCCCGGCATGCGGCCCGCCACCGGATGGATGGCGTATTTCACCTCGACGCCCTCTTCCTTCAGCTTGTCGGCCATTTCGCGCAGCGCGTGCTGGGCCTGTGCCACCGCCATGCCGTAGCCCGGGACGATGATGACCCGGCCGGCATTCTTCATCAGATAGGCAGCGTCCTCGGCCGAACCCTGCTTGACCGTGCGGTCGCCCAGATCGTCGGCACCGGCCGGGCCGCTCTCGCCGCCGAAGCCACCGAGAATGACTGAGATGAACGACCGGTTCATGCCCTTGCACATGATGTAGGACAGGATGGCGCCAGACGAGCCGACCAGCGCACCGGTGATGATCAGCGCCAGGTTCTGCAGCGTGAAGCCGATGCCCGCGGCGGCCCAACCCGAATAGGAGTTGAGCATCGAGACGACCACCGGCATGTCGGCGCCGCCGATCGGCACGATCAGCAGCACGCCGAGCGCCAGCGCCACCAGGACGATCAGCCAGAACATCACATGGCTCTCGGTCACGGCGAAGCCGATGACCAGCGCCACCATCACCACGCCGAGCGCGATGTTGATGAGATGGCGCGACGGCAGCATGATCGGCTTGCCGCTCATCCGGCCGTCGAGCTTCAGGAAGGCGATGATTGAACCCGTGAAGGTGATCGCACCGATCGCCACGCCGATCGACATCTCGACCAGCGCCTGGCCGTGAATGGCGCCGACCGTGCCGATGCCGATGGCCTCCGGCGCATAGAGCGCCGCGGCGGCGACCATGACGGCGGCCAGGCCGACCAGCGAGTGGAAGGCGGCGACGAGCTGCGGCATCGCCGTCATCGGAATGCGCTTGGCGACGATCGCGCCGCCGGCACCGCCGATGGCGATACCCAGCACGATCAGCACCAGGCTACCGAAGGACGGACCGGCCAGAAGCAGCGTGGTAACGATGGCGATGGCCATGCCGACCATGCCGAACATGTTGCCCTGACGACTGGTCGTCGGGTGGGAAAGGCCCCGCAGCGCGAGGATGAAGAGCACCCCCGAGACGAGGTACAGGAAGGCGGCGAAATTCTCTGTCATCGGTCGCTACCGCCTCACTTTTCTTTTTTCTTGTACATCGCCAGCATGCGCTGGGTGACGAGGAAGCCGCCGAAGATGTTCACCGACGCCAGGATCAGCGCGATGAAGCCGAAGGTCGTCGCGATGCCAGAGGCGGAGATGCCGACGGCGAGGATCGCGCCGACGATGATCACCGAGGAGATGGCGTTGGTGACCGACATCAGCGGCGTGTGCAACGCCGGGGTCACCGACCAGACCACGTAGTAGCCGACGAAGATCGCCAGAACGAAGATCGCCAGGTGAAAGACGAAGGGATCGATGCCGGACACGGCATGGCCGACGGCGCCTGCCGCCTCGCCATAGCCTTCGCCGAGCATGCGTTCGACACCGGTGCGCGCGTCGCGGATGGCAACACTGGCATCGTTCAGACGCTGCAGCGTCGCCTGAGCGGTTTCATCGGCCATTACGCCTCTCCCCCTTCGGTCTTCTGTGCCGCGTCACTTGCCGGCGTGGCAGGTGCGGCCGGCGCCTCGGCGGCGGCGAAGTTCGGATGCACGACCTTGCCGTCGCGGGTCAGCAGCGTCGCCTGCACCAGCTGATCGTCGAAGTCGATCTTCAGCGCCTTGGTTTCCTTGTCGATCATCGTCTCGAGGAAGGTCGCGAGGTTCTTGGCGTAGAGCAGCGAGGCACTCGCCGCGATGCGGCCCGGAACGTTGAGATGGCCGATGATCTTGGCCGGTCCGACCTGCGTGACGGTGCCGGCTTCGGCACCCTCGATATTGCCGCCGCGCTCGACGGCGAGATCGACGAGCAGCGATCCCGGCTTCATCGATTCCACCATCGCACGGGTCACGAGGCGCGGTGCCGGCCGGCCCGGGATGAGTGCCGTGGTGATCACCACGTCCTGCTTGGAGATGTGCGATGCGACGAGCTCGGCCTGCTTGGCCTGATACTCCTTCGACATCTCCTTGGCGTAGCCGCCGGCAGTCTCGGCGGCCTTGAACTCGTCGTCCTCGACGGCGATGAACTTGCCGCCCAGGGACTCGACCTGCTCCTTCGCCGCCGGCCGCACGTCGGTGGCCGTGACGATGGCGCCGAGGCGCTTGGCGGTCGCGATGGCCTGCAGACCGGCAACGCCGGCGCCCATGACGAAGACGCGCGCGGCCGGAACTGTGCCCGCCGCAGTCATCATCATCGGAAAGGCCCGGTCGAACTCGGCCGCCGCGTCGATCACCGCCTGGTAGCCGGCGAGATTGGCCTGCGACGACAGGATGTCCATGGACTGGGCGCGGGTGATGCGCGGCATGAACTCCATGGCGAAGGCGAGGACGCCGGCCTCGGCCATGGCCTTGACCTCATCGTCGCGGCCATAGGGGTCCATCGCGGCAATGACCAGCGCGCCCGACTTGTATGACTTCAGCTCATCTGCCGACGGGCGGCGGACCTTCAGCACGACATCGGCGTCGCCGGCATCAGCGGTCGAACCGATGGTGGCGCCGGCGGCCTCGAAGGCCGCGTCGGTAATACGCGAATCGGCGCCCGCGCCGGTTTCCACGACGACCGTGGCGCCCAGACCGGTGAGTTTCTTCACCGTGTCGGGCGAGGCAGCGACACGGGGCTCGCCCGCCTCGCGCTCCTTTGGCACGAACAGTTTCAACGCGTAGGCCTCCCGGAATTGTATTCAGTCATGGGGCAGCCGGCGCGCGGATCGCACCGCTGGCTGCCCGAAGTCGCAACGATCGTCTCAGGCGACGAAGTAGGCGATCACCATGAGGGCGATGAAGGTGCCGAAACCGCCGATGAAGCCACCGCCGGCGAGCAGGCCGACGAGCATACCAAGCATGATCGCGATGACGGCGATCGAGCCCCACTTGGTCGCGACGAGGAAGCCCTCATAGGTCCGCTCGTGCTCGGGATAATCCATCTCGGCCGGATGATCGGTGTCGTAGGTCGGCAGGCCTGCCATTCGAAATTCTCCTGATCGTCAGTCGCTCGGCACATACACGATCCCGCCACAATGTGGCAATGGCAACCGCAATGCAGCATGATCATCCACCGATGCGAAAGCGACCCCTTCCACCTGCGACGGGCTCCGCAACCAAGCGACTGGCATACAAAAATGGCCGGCGCCCGAAGACGCCGGCCATGACGATCGCGGTTGCAATCGGCTGAGAGAGATCAGGCGACCTTGCGGTCCTCGTGACGCCCCTCTTCCACTTCTTCGATGATCTTGGCGACGAAGGCCGGGATGTCGCCCGGGTTGCGCGAGGTGATCAGCGCCTCGTGGACGACGACCTCCTGGTCGAGCCAGTTGCCGCCGGCGTTCTTCACGTCGGTCTTGATCGAGTTGTAGGAGGTGATGTCGCGGCCGCGCACGACGTCCGCCTCGATCAGCAGCCACGGTGCATGGCAGATCGCGGCGAGCGGCTTCTTGGAGTTGAAGAACTCGCGCACGAAGCTGACCACCTTCGGGTCGGCGCGCAGGGCGTCCGGGTTGATCTGGCCGCCCGGCAGGACCAGTGCGTCATAGTCGGTCACGCGCACTTCCGAGAGCGTCTTGTCGACCGTGATCTCCTTGTCCCAGTGATCCTGGTCCCAGCCCTTGATGGTGCCGGATTTCGGCGAGATCACATGAACCTCGGCGCCGGCTTCCTTCAGCTTGGCCAGCGGTTCGGTCAGTTCCACCTGCTCGAAACCGTCGGTGGCCAGAATGGCGATCTTTGATTCCTTGATGCTTGGCATGGTCGTGTCCCTTTCGTTCAGCCGAGCGCCGACACGCCATCCTTAAAGGAAGGCTGCGGACCGGCTCGGCGAGATGTGACGTTCCCCCACCAAACGGGGCCTGGGGCGCCGAGTTCCGCTACTCATCGATCTCGGACGTGTCCGGTGCGTTGAAGATCAGCGAACACATCTTGGCGTGCGGCGATGTTCCCGCGATAAGCTGTGCGAGGAGGGGCAGCCGCTAGCGGATTCGGCGGGCGTCCCGATCACGCCAACGCCAGGGGACCGGCCTTTGCGTTTCTCGGATCTCTCGCTGGTTCTTCAGATCGTCGCAGGCCTCGCGTCGCTGTGGGTCAGCTTCGCCTTCGTCGCCGTCTGCTTCGTGAATATCCTCGAAGTCCGGCGCCGGCCGACGGCCGTGCCGCGGACGGCGCGCACGATCCTGTCACTGGCTCCGGTCTGGCTATTCGCGCAGGGCTACATCGCCGCACTGGCCAAATGGTTCACCATCCGCAACGACATCAGCCTTCCGGCCCTCGGCGAACTGGTCCTCGCCCTGACGCCGGGCGTGAACGTCGTCTATGGCTGGGACTGGTTCGTCGATATCCTGTGGTTCAACGGCAAGCTGCTCGCCGCGCTCTTCGGCGGCGATTTCGGCTGAGGAGCCGAAACGCCGCCGGCCGGCTCACTCCTGATCCGGCAGATCGTCGATCGCCGCCACCGCATCGGCAATGCCAAAGCCCGCTCGCACCATGGCGGCGACGTCGCGATCGCGGCGCTCGGCGCGGTTGCGCAGCCGGTGCGGACCCAGTCGCCGGCGCCGTGCATAGGCAAACGCCGCCTGCCGATCGCTGGTCTCGTCGGCGGCGAGGAGTTCCTCCACCAGATCCCGCTCGACGCCCTTTTCCGATAGCTTGGCCGCGACCATGCGCTGCGAGGTGCCGCGCCGCCGCAGGCTGAGCACACGCGCCTCGCCATAGGCGCGGTCATCGACGAGCTTCAGCTCGACGAACTTCGCGACCGTTTCGTTGATCTCGGCCGAAAACGCGCCCGCATCCTCACCGCGCGCATGGGCCCGCCGCATCACCTTGCGCTCCAGCACCCGGCGCAGATTGGCGGTCGAGGAGGAATAGCGTTCCAGATAATGCGCCGCGGCGCGGAACAGCCATTCGCGCGTGATCGGCCGGGGCGGCTTGGGCGTATCGCCGGCAGTGCCGGCCCGTTTCGAGGTCATCGGGCCTTCTAGCCCCTGGCAAGCGGAAGCCGCAACGCTGCCGCTCGCTTGCTCCTCGCTCTATTCGGCCGCTTCTGCCATCCGTCCCGCATGGTCGAAGGCCGACAGCGCCGTCTCGCGCCTGGTCGCGGCCTCCGCAGCGAAACGCCGACGCACCGGCCCGAAGCCCTTCAGCGTCTCCGGCCAGCGGGCCAGCGCCACTGCGACGTCGTGATTGCCCGGCGAAAGCTCGGCCAGAATGCGATCGAGCGTTGCTTCGTATTGTGCTCGTTCCTCGCGCTCGGCCCGCCGCTCGGCTGTGCGCGCGAAGGGATCGAAGATCGTACCGCGCAGGCCCTTCATGGCCGCCAGCACCTTGAAGCCGGTCATCATCCACGGCCCGAAGGCGCGTTTCTTCGCGCGCCCCTTCGGCCCGGTCTCGCCCATGATTGGCGGCGCGAGATGGAATTCCAGCCGGTCGTAGCCCTCGAAGCGGTCGGAGATCTGCGCCGCGAAGCTGCCGTCCGTGTAGAGCCGCGCGACCTCGTATTCGTCCTTCACCGCCATCAGCCGGTAGAGCTGGCGCGCGACGGCGTCGGTCAGGTCGCTCCGGCCGGGCGCCATCCGCTGCTCGCCGGCCCGGACCGCATCGACGCGCTGGCGGTAGCGCTCGGCGAAAGCGGCATCCTGGTAGGCGGTCAGATCGGCGACGCGCCGTGCAATCGCCTCGTCGAGCGTCTCGGAGACGCGGCGATGTTCCAGCCGCTGGTCGCCGCTGTCCTGCGCGACCGGCATGTTGGCCGGATCATGGGCGATCGCCCGACCCCATTCGAAGGCCGAGAGATTGGCCGCCACCGCCACGCCGTTCATCTCCAGCGCCTTGCGGATCGCTGCGCGCGACACCGGCAGCGCGCCGGTCTGATAGGCCATCCCCAGCATCAGCATGTTGGCGAAGATCGCATCGCCGAACAGCGCCACGGCCAGCTGCTCGGCGTCGACGACATGCAGGTGATCGTCGCCGGCCGCCTCGCTCAGCGCCGAGATCAGCCGCCGCGTCGGGAAGGAGAAATCGACATTGCGGGTGAACTCGCCCGACAGGGTCTCGTCGCTGTTGACGACCACCTCGGTCCGCCCCGCCGCGATGGTGGCGCGCACCTTGGCCGAGGCGGCGGTCACCATGTCGCAGCCGATCACCAGCCCGGCGTCGCCGGCTGCGATGCGGATCGACTTCAGCTCCGCCGGGGTGCGCGCGATCCGCACATGACTCATCACCGCGCCGCCCTTCTGGGCAAGACCGGCCATGTCGATGATCCCGGCGCCGCGTCCGTCGAGATGCGCCGCCATGCCGATGATCGCGCCGATCGTCACGACGCCGGTGCCGCCGACGCCGGTGATGACGATGCCCACCGGCTGATCGAGGTCGCAGGCCGCCGGCTCCGGCACCTCAGGAGCCTCGTCGCTCCTGCGCGCGCCCTTCTTCAAAGCGCCGCCATGAACGGTGACGAAGGAGGGGCAGAAGCCTTCGAGGCAGGAGAAATCCTTGTTGCAGGCCGACTGGTCGATCTGGCGCTTGCGTCCGAACTCGGTCTCGACGGCGGTGACCGCCACGCAGTTGGACTGGACGCCGCAATCGCCGCAGCCCTCGCAGACCCGCTCGTTGATGATGACACGCTTGTCCGGGTCGGGAAACCTGCCGCGCTTGCGCCGGCGCCGCTTCTCGGCCGCGCAGGTCTGGTCGTAGATCAGCACCGTCAGGCCCTCGACCTCGGCCAGATCGCGCTGCACGGCGTCGAGCTCGGAGCGGTGGTGGATGGTGATCCCCGCCGGCAGACCGGCATTGCCGCGGTGCTTGTCCGGCTCGTCGGAGACGATGGCGATCCGCTTCGCACCCTCGCCCGCCACCTGCGCTGCGATCGCCGGCACGGTCAGCCCGCCCTCATGTGCCTGGCCGCCGGTCATGGCGACGGCGTCGTTGTAGAGGATCTTGTAGGTGACGTTGGCGCCCGAGGCCGCCGCCGCCCGCAGCGCCAGCGCGCCCGAATGGTTGTAGGTGCCGTCGCCGAGATTCTGGAAGACGTGGCGACGCGACGAGAAATGATGCTCGCCGATCCAGTTGGCGCCCTCGCCGCCCATCTGCGTGTAGCCCTCGGTCGACCGGTCCATGGCCTGCGCCATGAAGTGGCAGCCGATGCCGGCATAGGCACGCGCCCCTTCCGGCACATGCGTCGACGAGCTGTGCGGGCAGCCGGCGCAGAAATACGGCGTGCGCAGCGCGATCTCGGAGGTCGCCGCGGTGTGGCCGCACAAGGCTGCGAGGCTTGCCAGATGTCCGGCCAGCGCTTCGCTCGGGCTGCTCTCGACGAGGCGCCGGCCGATCGCCACGGCGATGTCGTTGGCGTCGAGCGAGGCCTTCGGGGTGAACAGCGTCCCGCCCGCCTCGTCCGTCTTGCCGATCACCAGCGGCGCATTGGCCGTGCGGTAGAGGATCTCCTTGACCTGCCCTTCGACAAGCCCGCGTTTTTCCTCGACCACTATGATCCGGTCGAGGCCGTCGGCGAAGCGCCGCACGAAGTCCGGATCGAGCGGCCAGGGCAGCGCCACCTTGCCGAGCCGGACGCCGAGATCGGCAGCCGCCACTTCGTCGATGCCAAGGCTCGCCAGCGCCTGCTCGACGTCCAGCCAGGACTTGCCGAGCGACAGGATGCCGGTCTTTGCCCCGCGCCCGCCGGAATGCACGATCAGGTCGAGCCGGTTCGCCGCGATGAACGCCCGCGCCGCCGGCAGGCGGAAATCGTGCAGCATCGCCTCCTGCTCCAGCGGATGGGCGGCGCGGCGAATGTTGAGCCCGCCCGGCGGCATGTCGATCTCGGGATATTCGAAGCGCAGGCCGGACGGGTCAGAGTGGATCGTGGCGGTCGATTCGATGTTGTCCTTGACGCACTTCATCGCCGTCCACAGGCCGGAAAAGCGCGACAGGGCGAAACCCGCCAGGCCGTAATCGAGGATCTCCTGCACGCCGGCCGGATTGAAGATCGGGATCATCGCGTCAACGAAGGCGAATTCCGACTGGTGCGCCGTCGTCGAGGATTCGCAGGTGTGATCGTCGCCCATCAGTGCCAGCACGCCGCCATTGCGCGAGGTGCCCGAGAGATTGGCGTGGCGGAAGGCGTCGCCGGAGCGGTCGACGCCCGGCCCCTTGCCGTACCAGATGCCGAAGACGCCATCGTGGCGTCCCTCGCCGCGGATCTCCGCCTGCTGCGCGCCCCACAGGGCCGTCGCCGCCAGATCCTCGTTCAGCGCCGGCTCGAAGATGATGTCGCTCTTCGACAGCACCGGCTTGGCCCGGGCGAACTGCTGGTCGAGCCCGCCCAGCGGCGAACCGCGATAGCCGGTGACGTAACCGGCCGTGTCGAGCCCTGCCCGGCGGTCCCGCGCCGCCTGCATCAGGGCCAGCCGGACGATCGCCTGGCTCCCCGACAGGAAGACGTCGCAGACGTCGAGATCGTACTTGTCGTCGAGCGAAACGGTGCGTGTGGTCATGGCGCGATGTCCTCCCCTGGCCGACATGCCGGCGAAGGATCGCCGACACGCTCCAAGCATTCTGCCTTGCTTACTGTTTTGCAGCCCGGCGCCGTCTCCGTCAAAGCCTTTCGGGATCATCCCGCGACGGACCCGGCGGGGCTGCCCGCCAGCCGGCGAAAAGCCTGTTCGTCCGACATGCTATCACCGGGTGCGGCTCTTGCGCTGCTTCGGGATTTTCCTTAACGACGGGCGAATTCCCAGGCTTCGGGCAGACTGTCGGCGCAGCGCTTTCGAGCGGCTTCGCCCGTCGAACGCGTCGCGGGGACAGAAACGGGGGCGAACCGGGCCGAAGCTCACTTCACGGCGCGCCAGGGCACCATGGGGAGATCCGGCCGGATGTCAGCTCTTCTATCGTTTTCGCGCGGCGTCGATCGCGTCACCACCTTCGTCGGTCGGGGCGTCTCCTGGCTCGTCCTGCTGGTGGTGCTGGTCAGTGCCGGCAATGCGGTGATCCGCAAGCTCTTCGACATCTCGTCCAATGCCTGGCTCGAGCTGCAATGGTACCTGTTCGGCGCCATTTTCATGCTCGCCGCGGCCTGGACGCTGCTCAAGAACGAACACATCCGCGTCGACATCGTCTCGAACATCCTGTCGAAGCGCACCCGCGACTGGATCGATTTTCTCGGCCACATCCTCGCATTGCTGCCCTTCACCGGCCTGATGATCTGGCTGCTGACCCCTTACGTCCTGCAGTCGTTCAACCGCGGCGAATATTCGCCGAATGCCGGCGGCCTGATTTTGTGGCCGGCCAAGGCGCTGCTGCTGGCGGGCTTCGTTCTCCTGTTCCTGCAAGGGCTGTCCGAGCTGATCAAGCGCGGCGCGATCCTGTTCGGCGGGATGGAGGACACCACCCCCATGGCCTCCAGCCATGCCGAGCCGGTCGAACTGGCGGCGCTCGCCCCCGACCGTCCGGAAGGCGGCACCGAACCTCCACCCCTTGATGACGACGCCCGCAACGGCGGTTCGGGAGCCATCCGATGATCGAGTTCGTCGCCCATAATCTGGCGCCGATCATGTTCGGCTCGCTGGTGATCTTCCTGCTGCTCGGCTACCCGGTGGCGTTCTCGCTGGCCGCCAACGGCCTGCTGTTCTTCATCATCGGCGTCGAACTGGCGCCGCTGTCGCCCGACATCAACCTGTTCTGGCCGCTGCTCGGCGCCCTGCCCGACCGCTTCTTCGGCGGCGTCATGGCCAACGAGACACTGCTGGCGATCCCCTTCTTCACCTTCATGGGGCTGATCCTCGAGCGTTCCGGCATGGCCGAGGATCTGCTCGATACGATCGGCCAGCTCTTCGGCCCGCTGCGGGGCGGCCTCGCTTATGCGGTGATCTTCGTCGGCGCGCTCCTGGCGGCCACCACCGGTGTCGTCGCCGCCTCGGTCATCGCCATGGGCCTGATCTCGCTGCCGATCATGCTGCGCTACGGCTACGACCGCCGGCTGGCCAGCGGCGTGATCGTCGCCTCCGGCACGCTGGCGCAGATCATCCCGCCGTCGCTGGTCCTGATCGTCCTCGCCGACCAGCTCGGTCGCTCGGTCGGCGACATGTATTCCGGCGCACTGGTGCCGGCGCTTGTGCTGACGTCGCTCTATGTCGGCTACGTCTTCATCCTGACCATGCTGCGGCCCAATGTGGCACCCGCCCTGCCGCCCGAGGCCCGCACGCTCGGCCGCGGCGTCACCTCGCTCGCCATCGCGGCGGCGGCGGCCGTCGTCATCGCCTATGCGATGACGGTCTATCTCGACGGCAAGGTCGCACAGGGCGCCGGCATCTGGGGCGCAACGGTCGCGGTTCTGGCCGTCTACGTCGTGGCCGTCGCCAACAAGGCGCTGAAGCTGCCGCTGATGTCCTACCTCACCCAGCAGGTGATCATCGTCCTGATCCCGCCGCTGGCCCTGATCTTCCTGGTGCTGGGCACGATCTTCCTCGGCGTCGCCACGCCGACGGAGGGCGGCGCCATGGGCGCTGTCGGCGCGCTCATCCTCGCCTTCGGCAAGCGCAAGCTGAACCTGTCCCTGATGACCCAGGCGATGGAATCGACGACCAAGCTGTCGGCCTTCGTCCTGTTCATCCTGATCGGCGCGCGCGTCTTCTCGCTGACCTTCTACGGCGTCAACGGCCATATCTGGGTCGAGGAACTCCTGACCTCCGTGCCCGGCGGCGAGACCGGCTTCCTGATCGTCGTCAACATCCTGGTCTTCTTCCTGGCGTTCTTCCTCGACTTCTTCGAGCTCGCCTTCATCATCGTGCCGCTGCTGGCTCCGGCGGCGGACAAGCTGGGCATCGACCTGATCTGGTTCGGCGTGCTGCTCGGGCTGAACATGCAGACCTCGTTCATGCATCCGCCCTTCGGCTTCGCGCTCTTCTACCTGCGCTCGGTCGCAGCCCGTGTGCCCTATCTCGACCGCATCACCGGCAAGCGCATGGAGCCGATCACCACGGGCCAGATCTACTGGGGCGCGGTGCCCTTCGTCTGCATCCAGATCATCATGGTCGCCCTGACGATCATGTTCCCGCAGATGGTCATGCGCTACAAGACCGAGGTCCCGCAGATGGACCCGTCCGAGATCCGGCTGCAGATGCCGTCCTTCGACGGCGGCCTCGGCCTGCCGCCGCTCGGCGGCGCATCGGGAACCGGCGGAAATCAGCAGAACAACCCGCTCGGCCTGCCGCCCCTGGGCCTGCCCCCGATCGGCCAACCCGGCGCTCCAGCGGGTGGCGCGTCGGCCCCGGCGCAGCCTGGCGCGACCGCACCCGCCCAGCCGGCCTTCGGCCTGCCGCCACTGGATTTCAATTCCGGGCTTGGCGGCGGCCAGGCTCCCGCGACGGACACCGCACCGGCAGCGCCCGCAGCCGAACCCGAAGCACCGGCCGCCCCGAGCGGCGAGCCGGCTCCGGTCGACCTGTCGCAGCCGCCGGTCATTCAGTAGCGGTCGGCGCGTGATCCCCAGCGTTGGCGGAATGACGCTTCCGGCCGCTCGCGCCGCAGGCTAGTCTCGGCCGAACCGGCCGGAGACACGCGCATGACGATCACGCCAGACCGGGCGACGGCCCTTGCCGCCGTCGCTATTCTCGCCCTTACGAGCAGCGCGCAGGCCAACGACACGACGGCCAATCTGGCGGCGGGCGGGCTGGTCTTCACCACCACCGACGCCATCGCCATGCAGCGCGAGGAGCTGTTCATCTCCGAGGAGCGCATTCGGTGCGCTACGAGTTCGTGAACGCCGGCGCCGAACCGGTGACGACGACCGTCGCCTTTCCCATGCCCGATATCCGCATCGATCCCTATGGCGGCGACGTCTCCATACCGTCGGGCAACCCGGACAATCCGCTGGCCTTCTCGACCCGCGTTGACGGCGAGCCGGTCGCCATGCGCCTCGAGCAGAAGGTCTTTGTGGGCGATCGCGACGTGACGGCGACGATGCGCCTACTGCGCCTGCCCCTCGCCCCGCAGGCAAGTTCGGCGCGGGATGCCCTCGACGCACTGCCGCCCGCCGACCGCGCCACCGTGCTCGACCTCGGCATCGCGATCGAGGAAACCTACGATATCGGCCAGGGGATGGAGACGCATCTGGCGCCCGACTGGACGCTGCGCGCCACCTATCACTGGGAGCAGACCTTCGCCCCGGGCAGGACGATTGTCGAGCATGACTACGTCCCGTCGGTCGGCGGCAGCGTCGGCGCCATGCTGGGCCAGCCATGGGCCGGTCCCGACGATGTCGCCGCCCAGCGGGAGCGCTACTGCATCGACGACGATTTCATGGCCACCGTCGAGCGGCGCACGCGGGCGGCCGGCCCCGATGCCATGCCCTTCCAGGAGCGCTGGATCGACTACATCCTTGTGACGGGCGGCAACTGGGCGGAGCCGATCGGCGACTTCAGCATGGTCATCGACAAGGGCGCGCCGGAAAACCTCGTCAGCTTCTGCGCGACCGGCGTCACCAAGATCGCGCCGACCCGCTTCGAGGTCCGCAAGCGCGACTACACGCCAACGGAAGACCTGCACGTCCTGATCCTGATCCCCACCGGCCGCTGAGTCTGGTCGAGGGCAGACGCAAAACGGCCCCGCGCGTCGCCGACGCCGGGGCCGTTTCGTAGCGATGGCTGCCGATGGTCAGGCGGCGGTGCGCAGACGGGCTTCGGCGGCCGGTGCGACCGGCGCGGCCGGCGTCTCGGCGACCCGGCCCAGAATGCCGAGCTCATAGGCGAGCGAGGCTGCTTCCGCGCGGGCCCGGTCGAGGCCCGGCGCGACCTCATCGGGCAATGTGAAGATCGTGCCGCCATGCAGGAACGGCGCCTCGTAGGCGGCGCGCTGAACGAGACCGATCGGCAGGCGGCGGGTCTCGCTGGTGCCGATGATCGCCTCGACGCTGCGGGCCACGCGGCTCGGGATCGCCGTCACGGCGCTGGCGACGAAGCAACGGTCGCGGCCCTTGCGGCCGGTTCCGGCATCGGCCGCCAGAAGCTGGTCGGTCAGAAGCGCCGAATAGGCCGACAGCGGCGAGAACCGCACCGGGATCAGCGCGTGGTCGGCAAGCCGCGCGCAAAGCCGGATCATCTCGCCCTCGTCGCCGGCGTCGATGATCGCTGCGTCGCCGCGGCGGCGCGCCGCGCGAACGAGCTGCTCGATGACCAGCGGATCATTGGTCCGCTCCACCGTCACCTTGGCAGGCAGGCCGGCCTGTGCCCAGGCGGCCAGATCGCCGTCGCGCGCGGCGTCGATGACGATGACCGGGATCTCGGCGGCCGCAGCGACGCCCGCGAGCGTCATGGCCAGGGTGGACGTGCCGGAGGTCTTCAGGGAGCCGACGGAAATGACAGGGATCATGGGAAAGCCTCGTAGCGGAACGCGAAGCGATCATTGTCCCGACATGGTTAACAGCCGGTTAACGAACCGGCCGCGGCTTAATCATTCGGCAAGGAAAAGGCCCGGCGCGCTGTCGCACCGGGCCTTCGGTCTCGGATCGGATCGTTGAGCGATCAGTTGCCCTGCGGCACCAGCGCACCTTCGCGCTGCTTGATCATCATGAAGGTGTCGAAGGTGTATTCCGCCACCTGCTGCCAGAGATAGGTATCGTTGCGATACGCAACCATCGAATCGTAGATCTTCTTGAAGGCCGGATTGCTGCCGTTGATCTCGGCATAGACCTCCTGCGTGGCGTCGAAGCTCGCCTGCATGATCTCCTGGCTAAACGGACGCAGCTGCGCGCCGCTCTGGACCAGCGTCTTCAGCGCCGTCGGGTTCTTGTAGTCGTATTCCGACAGCATCTCGAGCGTGACGGCGCGCGACGCGGTGGCCAGGAGGCTCTTGTAGGCCTCGGGCAGCTTGTCGTACTCGGCCTTGTTGGAGAAGAAGCACAGCGCCAGGCTACCTTCCCACCAGCCGGGATAATAGTAGAACGGCGCGACCTTGTAGAAGCCGAGCTTCTCGTCGTCATAGGGGCCGATCCATTCCGCGGCGTCGATGACGCCCTTCTCCAGCGACGGGTAGATGTCGCCGCCGGCAATCTGCTGCGGCACCACGCCGAGCTTCTGCAGCGCCTGGCCGGCGAGACCCGCAATGCGCATCTTCAGGCCGTCGAGGTCCTGGACCGTGTTGATCTCCTTGCGGAACCAGCCGCCCATCTGCGTGCCGGTGTTGCCGCCCGGCAGATACTGCAGGCCCTCGGTGTTGAAGAACTCGTTTAGGAGACCGAGGCCGCCACCGTAATAGAGCCAGGCGTGCAGGCCGCGGGCGTTCAGCGTGAACGGCACGGTGGCGCCCAGCGCGTAGGTCGGGTCCTTGCCGACATAGTAATAGGATGCGGTGTGGCACATCTGGACGGTGCCGTCGCTGACCGCGTCGGCGGCCTGCAGGCCCGGCACGATCTCGCCGGCCGCGAAGACCTGGATGTCGAAATTGCCGTCGGTCGCCTCGCGCACGAACTTCGCCATGTCCTCGGCACCGCCATAGATGGTGTCGAGGGATTTCGGGAAGGACGAAGTGCAGCGCCACTGCACCTTCGGCGTCGACTGCGCGATGGCCGGGGCCGCGAGGGAGCCGGCGCCGGCAACGCCCAGGGCGCCGACGGTGGAATTCCTGATGAACTTACGACGATCCATATCGAACAAGACCTTAGACTGCGCCAGGGGACACGGGGGTCCGGCGCTGGGGAGTGAACGTCTGGCCTCGGGCCGGTGCGAGCGGCCGTCCATGCCAGCACGACAATCCCGCCGGCGGGTGCCGACGGGCATCACGGTCGGACAACGGCCCGCCACGGCGGGTGCCATGGCGGGCCGTTGTCCGGAACTATCGATCGGCGCCGCCTCGGGCGGCACGCGACCTTTCGATCAGAGCGCGCCTTCGCGCTGCTTGACCATCATGAAGGTGTCGAAGGTGTATTCGGAGATCTGGCTCCACAGATAGGCGTCCCGCTTGAAGGCGTTCTGGCTCTCCAGAAGCTTGCGGTAATCCTCGTTCTCGGAGGCGATCTCCTCGTGGAGTTCCTGCGCGGCCGCGAAGCTCGCCTGCATGATCTCCTGGCTGAACGGACGCAGCTGCGCGCCGCCCTCGGCCAGACGCTTCAGAGCCAGCGGATTGCGATAGTCGTAGCTGGCCATCATCGAGCAGTTCACCGCCCGGCTGGCCGCGTTCAGCATCGCCTTGTAGCTGTCCGGCAGGCTGTTCCACTTGTCGGCATTGACCATCAGGTGCAGCGCGGCGCCGCCTTCCCACCAGGCCGGGTAGTAGTAATACGGCGCCACCCGGTAGAAACCGAGCTTCTCGTCGTCATACGGACCGACGAACTCGACGGCGTCCAGCGTGCCCCGCTCCAGCGCGGCATAGATGTCGCCCGCCGCGATCTGCTGCGGCACGACGCCGAGCTTCTCCACCACGCGGCCGGCGAGACCGGCGATGCGCAGCTTCAGACCCTTCAGGTCCTCGACGCTGTTGATTTCCTTGCGGTACCAGCCGCCCATCTGCGCGCCGGTATTGCCGGCCGGCATCGCATAGACGCCGCTCTTGGCGTAGAATTCGTTGAGCAGCTCGTTGCCGCCGCCCTCGTAGAACCAGGCGTTCTGCTGGCGCGCGTTCAGGCCGAACGGCACCGCCGTGCCGAAGGCGAAGGCCGGGTTCTTGCCGACGTAATAATAGGACGCGGTGTGGCCGAGTTCGACCGTGCCGCCCTGCACGGCATCGAGCACCTGACCGCCCGGCACGATCTCGCCGGCGGCGAAGAGCTGGATGTCGAACTGGCCGTCGCTGATCTCGCGCACATGGTTGGCGAGAGCTTCGGCCGTCCCGTACAGCGTGTCGAGCGACTTCGGGAAAGACGAGGTGAGGCGCCACTGGATCTGCGGGCGCTCCTGCGCGATGGCGGGAGCCGCGAGGCTCGACGCGCCAAGGCCGGCCACGCCGGCGCCGATCGCGCCCTTGGCCGCACCACCGATGAATTTGCGTCTGTCCATGAGAAGCCTCCCCGAATGCAAGGCGCCGCCTCGTCGGCGGCGTGAATCCATGCTGGCCGGGTCCTCCCGCCAGCCGTCGCGCGGGATCGTAAGCATCGAGGATCAAAAGGCAAGCGCGCATCGCGATGCTCACGGCGCCCGGCCGCGAAGGCCGCCGGTACGAAGCTCCCGCCCCGCGCCTCAGCCCTGGAGCTGAAACGCCTCGAAACGGTGCAGCGCCTCCTCGATCGGCTGCTTGTGGCGAGACGGCTCGCCCTCCCCTACCCAACTCCATTGCTGCGTCAGCAGCCTGCCTTCGGCGCGGTCGGTCTTCAGGTCGATGGCCGCGACGATCCGGTCGCCGACGAGAACCGGCAGGGCGAAATAGCCGAGAACCCGCTTCTCCTTCGGGACATAGGCCTCGAAGCGGTGCTCGTAATCGAAGAACAGGGCCAGGCGCCGGCGCTGGATGATCAGCGGGTCGAAGGGCGACAGGACATGGACCACCGGCGCGGTCGCCTCGGGGATCGTCGTCAGCGTCTCCGGCTCGGCCCAGTGCTCGACCTTGCCGGCGTCCTCCACCGCCACCGGGACCAGACGCCGGCTGCTCACCCGCGCCTCGATCAGCTCGCGGATTGCCGGCTTGCGGCCAGCGGAAAGATGGCAGACGGAATCGAGGCTTACGAGCCCCTGCGCCCGTAGCGCCCGGTCCAGCATATAGGCGGCGACCTGGCGCTCGCTCGCCGGGCGCGGCCGCCGCTCCCAGCCGAAATGCCGGTCCATCAGCTCGTAGGTCTTCAGCATGCCGGTGCGTTCGCTGACCGTCAGCGCGCCGGTGTAGAACGCCATCTGCAACGCCCGCTTCGAGGGCTTGCGGCTGGCCCAGGCATGATCCTTCTCGACCAGCACGTCGTCCTCGATATCGCGGATCGACAACGGCCCTTCCTTGCGGATGAGGGTCAGCACCTTCTTCAGGTCGGCAGGGCTCACGCGCTCGAACCAGCGCGACGGCGCCTCCCGGTGCCGTTTCATTTCCGGCAGGAAGAAGCGGATGTCGCGGGTCGGGACATAGGACAGGGCGTGCGTCCAGTATTCGAAGACGCTCTTGTCTAGGCTCTGGGCCCGGTGCAGATCCGCCCGGCGATAGCCGGGAATGCGGCTCCACAGGATATGGTGGTGGCAGCGTTCGATGACGTTGATCGTGTCGATCTGAACATAGCCGAGATGTTCGACGGCGGCGCGGGTTGCGTCCGGACCGTCGCCGAACGGCGCAGCGACGTCCAGCCGCTGGGCACGCAGCCAGATTCGCCGGGCTTCGGCCTTGCTGAGGGGAACTGGCGGTCGGGAGGCAGGCGGCATGGGGCGGGGCAGTCTCTCGGCGGGCAAAGCGGCGGGAGGCAAGTCTAGCCTTCGCCAACGCTCCATTGCCAGCACGGTTGCCGCAGCCGGGCCACCCGGAAACCCGGCGTCATGGCCGCGTAGCGAGCCAGATGACATGGCGGGCGCCGCGCTTCTTCTGCCGGGCCCGCACCTTGACCTCCTCCACCGCAAAGCCCGTGCGCTGCAGCCGGGTGGTAAAACTGCTGTCGGGTCCCGACGACCAGACGGCGAGAACACCGCCCGGCCGCAGCGCCGCATAGGTCCGCGCCAGGCCCTTGGTGTCGTAGAGCCTGTCGTTCTCGCGGCGCGTCAGCCCTTCGGGGCCGTTGTCAACATCCAGGAGAATGGCGTCGAAGGCTTCCTTCTTCGCGGCAATCAGCTCGCCGATGTCGCCCTGCGAGATCGAAACGCGCGGATCGTCGAGGCAACCGTCGAACAGATCGGCCATCGGCCCCCGCGCCCAGGTCACGATCGCCGGAACGAGTTCCGAGACGGTCAGGCGGACCTTCGGCCCGGCGACGGCGAGCGCGGCGCGCAGGGTGAACCCCATGCCGAGCCCGCCGATCAGCACATGCGCCTCGTCACGGTCGGCGATCCGCTCCTGCGTCAGCGTCGCCAGCGCCTCCTCAGACCCGCTGAGCCGGCTGTTCATCAATTCGATGGTGCCGACCATGATCGAATATTCGGTGCCGCGGCGCGACAGCTTCAGCTGGCCGCCACCCGGCACCTCGGCCGTATCGAGACGTTCCCAGGGGATCATGCGTCACTCATCGTTCGGGCGGTCAAAGGGCTGTTCGTGCACGCGCGCTAGCACAGCCCAGCCGGTTTGGCGAAGGCCGATCAGGTGCCGCAGAAGGTCTGCGTGACCCGTTCCTCGGCCCGCGGCGCCTCGGCATAGGCGGCATACTCGGGCTGATCGTCATAGGGGTTGGCCAGCACCGCGAGCAATTCCTCGAAGGGCGCGTAGTCCTGCCGCTCGACCGCCGCGACGATCGCCGCCTCGACCCGATGATTGCGCGGGATGAAGGCCGGATTGACCCGCCGCATGGCAGCGGCCCGCTCGCCGGCCGGCCGGGTCTCTTCGGACAATCGCGCACGCCAGCGCGTCGCCCATTCGTCATAGGCCGCCGGATCGTCGAAGAGCGCCGGAACGCCGGCATCCGCGTTCTCGCTTACCGCCGCGTCGCAGAGGCGGCGGAATGTCAGCGTGTAGTCGGCGGTGTTCGCGGCCATGCGCTCCAGGAGATCCTGCGCCAGTTTCAGATCGCCCTCGCGCGCCTCGCCGATGCCGAGCTTCGCCTGGAGCCCGCCGACATAGGCGGCGTTGAAGCGGTCCGAGAAGCCGGACAGCGCGTCGCGCGCCTTGGCGATCGCCGCCTCCTCATCCGTGTCGATCAGCGGCAGCAGCGTCTCGGCAAGCCGCGTCAGGTTCCACAGCGCGATGCTCGGCTGGTTGGCATAGGCGTAGCGGCCCTGTCGGTCGATGGCGCTGAAGACCGTGCCGGGATGATAGGCGTCGAGGAAGGCGCAGGGGCCGTAATCGATGGTCTCGCCGGAGATCGCCATATTGTCGGTGTTCATCACGCCGTGGATGAAGCCGAGATTGAGCCAGCGCGCCACCAGTTCGGCCTGCCGGCCGGCGACGGCTTCGATCAGCGCCAGATACGGATCCTCGGCTTCCGCCGCTTCCGGATAGTGGCGGGCGATCGCATGGGCGCTCAATTCCCGCAGCGCCGCCTCGTCGCCGCGCGCGGCGAAATACTGGAACGTGCCGACCCTTATGTGGCTCGATGCCACCCGCGTCAGGACAGCGCCGGGCAGCAGCGTCTCGCGAAACACGCTCTCGCCCGTGGTCACGGCGGCGAGCGCCCGCGTCGTGGGAACGCCCAGCGCCGCCATCGCCTCGCTGACGATATATTCCCGCATCACCGGCCCGAGCGCCGCGCGCCCGTCCCCGCCACGCGAAAACGGCGTGCGCCCCGCACCCTTCAGCTGCAGATCGCGCCGCCGACCCGCCGTGTCGACCACCTCGCCCAGAAGGATCGCCCGGCCGTCGCCGAGCTGCGGCACGAAATGCCCGAACTGGTGCCCGGCATAGGCCATGGCGATCGGCTCGGCGCCCTCGGGCAGTCGCTTGCCGGCCAGCATGTCGACGCCCTCGGGCGTTTCCAGCATGTCGGCATCGATGCCGAGTTCGGCAGCCAGTGCGCGATTGACCTTGATCAGCTGCGGCGCGTCCACGACGGCCGGCGCAACCTGCGCGTAGAAGTCGGCCGGCAGACGGGCGTAACTGTTGTCGAAGGGGATCTGGGCGTTCACGGGCCGCTCCGTGGTCTGGGCGATCACGGCGTCCGGCGGCGGCTGCAGTCTCGTTGCAGCACGCGGCGCCTGCGCCGGTCACAAGATGGCGGCGCCATGTCGCCAGGATCATGCGCGCGCCCTGACCCGCACATGGCGTCCGCCCGGCCCGATTTCCAGACATCGCGTGGCCGGGCACAGATGATGTCGGCCATCCTGCATGGCATCGCCGGGCGCCGGCACATGCCGGGCCCGGCCATGATCAGCGCATCGGGCTACATCGTGCCGTTGCGCTGCTGGATCATCATGAAGGTGTCGAAGGTATATTCGCTGAGCTGCGCCCAGAGAAAGGCGTCCTTCTTGAAGGCAAGCTGGTTCTCGTAGATCTCCTTGAACTTCGGATTCTCGGCGGAGATCTCGGCATAGGTCTCCTTGGCCGCGTCATAGGCCGCCTGCAGGATATCCTGGCTGAACGGCCGCAGCTGCGCACCCTGCTGCACTAGGCTCTTGATCGCTGCCGGATTCTTGTGGTCGTAGGACGCCATCATGTCGCAATTGGCCGCCTGGCAGGCGGCACGCACGATCTCCTGATAGTGCTTGGGCAGCCCGTTCCACTTCTCCAGATTGATCATGGTGTGCAGCGCCGGGCCGCCTTCCCACCAGCCGGGATAATAATAGAACGGCGCGACCTTCACGAAGCCGAGCTTCTCGTCGTCATAGGGCCCGATCCATTCGGCGGCGTCGATGACGCCCTTCTCCAGCGACGGATAGATGTCCCCGGCCGCGATCTGCTGCGGCACCACGCCGAGCTTCTCGATGATCTTGCCGCCCATGCCCCCGATCCGCATCTTCATGCCCTTGAGATCGTCGAGGGTGTTGATCTCCTTGCGGTACCAGCCGCCCATCTGAACGCCGGTATTGCCGCAGGGCAGACCGTAGAGCCCCTCGGTCTCGAAGAACTCGTTCATCAGCCGCGTGCCGTCGCCGTAATAGAGCCAGGCGTTGGTCTGGCGCGCGTTGAGGCCGAAGGGCACCGCCGTGGCCAGCGCATAGACCGGGTTCTTGCCCCAGTAGTAATAGGATGCCGTGTGGCACATCTCGGTGGTGCCGGAGGCGGCGGCATCGGCGGCCTGCAGCCCCGGCACGATCTCGCCCGAGGCGAAGACCTGCACGTCGAACTTGCCGTCCGATGCGCCCTTGATGAAGGCGGCCATGGTCTCGGCGGCGCCGTAGATGGTGTCGAGCGACTTGGGGAAGGACGAGGTGCACCGCCAGGTCAGCTGCGGGCTTTCCTGCGCAATGGCCGGCGCCGCGAGCGTCGAGGCCGCGGCCGCGCCGAGGCCGGCACCGCCCGCCTTCTTGATGAAAGAACGACGATCCATATCATACCCTCCACTTATTGTTCACATCGCAGAACAATTCTGCCGACCGGAAGTCACGGCGATCATTCCTCCCGATCGCACCCGACATTTACTGATTAGCTTACTGGGAAGATCGGCGAAAGCACCGCGCGCGAAAGCGCATTCCGGCCCAGCCTTGGTAGCGTCATCGCCTGCGGCAGCACGGCATTCGACATTCGGCGGCCGTCACCTTATCTGCCGGGAAACCCTGTCGCCGAAGGCCCCTCCATGACCGCCTTACCCATCCTCGTCGCCGTGCCCGCCGACGTTCGCAGCTTCGAGAACTATGACTGGCACGCGACGCCCGACACCTATCTGAAGGCGCTGACGCGGGTCGCGGGCGCCACCCCGGTGATCGTGCCGGCCCTGTCCGGCGAATTCGACGTCGATGCCCTTCTCGAACAGGTCGACGGGCTGCTGATGACGGGCTCGGCCTCCAACGTGCACCCCGATCGCTACGGCGTCCCGCCGAGCCGGGCCCACGAGCCCTTCGACCCGGCCCGCGACCGGCTGACCGAAGCGATGATCCGGGGGGCTTTGGCTGCCGGCGTGCCGATGCTGTGCGTCTGCCGCGGCCATCAGGAACTCAACGTCGCCCTGGGCGGAACGCTGGCCACCGAGATCCAGGAGCTGGATGGCCGCATGGATCATCGGGCAACGCCCAACAAGGACCAGCGCGAGCGCTATGCCACCCGCCACGCCGTTGCGGTGACGCCGGGCGGCGTGCTCGCCGGCATCGTCGGCAGCGACGAGATCCGCGTGAACTCGCTGCATCGGCAGGCGATCGACCGCTTGGCCGAAAGCCTCGCCGTCGAGGCGAGCGCCCCGGATGGCACCGTCGAGGCCGTCTCGGTCGAGGGCGCCAAGGCCTTCGCCCTCGGCGTCCAGTGGCACCCCGAATACTGGGCGGAGACGGACGCTGCCTCCACCGCGATCTTCAAGGCCTTCGGCGATGCCTGCCGCGCCCATGCGGCGCAGCGCGCCGACGCGCGCCGATGAGCGAGTTGACCGTCTGGTTCGATGGCGGCTGCCCGCTCTGCCGCCGCGAAATCGCGATGATGCGGCGGCTCGACACCGCGCAGGCGATCGACTTCATCGATGTCGATGATGCGAGCGCCGATTGTCCGATCGACCGCGGCGACCTGCTGGCAAGGTTCCATGCCCGCGAGGACGGCACGCTTCTGTCGGGCGCCGCCGCCTTCGCGGCCATGTGGCGTGCCATCCCGGGCCTGCGGCCCTTGGGCCTCGCCGCCCGCAACGGCGCCGTCCTGTGGGTGCTCGAACGCGCCTACCGGCAGTTCCTGCGGATCAGACCGCGCCTGCAAGGGATGGCCCGGCGCGCGGACAGTTCCGCCCGCGTCTAGAACGAGGCGAAAGTCAAAGAAGCCGTGCCATCAGGTCTGCTGCACGATGCCTCGCCAGAGGATCGCGCGGGATCACACGGTCTGCAGCGCACCGCCGAGCAGAAGCAGGCCGACCAGCATCAGGAACAGTGCGCCGGCGATTTCCAGGCCGGCCCCGATCCAGCGTCCGCGAGCTCCGTCGCCGCCGAAGCGCAGCGCCGTGCCCTTGGCGAAAACGGCGAGGGAGGCGATGGCGGAAACGGTGATCGCAGTGCCCAGCGCCATGGCGAACACCGAGAGAATGCCGCCGAGATACAGGCCGTTGACCAGCCCGAAGGTCAGAACGACGATCGCGCCCGAACAGGGTCGCAGCCCCACGGCGATCACCGCGGACAGGGCCGAGCCCAATGTCATCCGGTCGTTCAGCGCCTTCGGATCGGGCATGTGGGACCGCCCGCACCCGCAGAGTTCCGCATCGTCGGTACAGATCTCCGCGGCAAATCCCGACGAGGCCGGCTGCATCAGCGGCGCCGATCGGGTCCGCTCGGGGGCCGCGAAGGCAAGGCTTCCGACCGCCCCGCCGCTTCGCGAGGCTGCGAAACCTCCCGGCGATGCAAACGCAAGCGCGCCGCCCGTCGGCCGCATCCGCCGCGCCAGCGCGACAAGCTTGCGGATCAGGAGCCACGCACCGAAGCCGGCGATCAGGGCGTAGGAGGCGATTTCCAGAAGATCGGTGGCGTCGGTCATCGACACCGCGGTGCCGCGCAGCAGGAACCAGCCGGCGCCCACGACGACGATCGCCGAGAGCGCCTGCACCAGCGAAGAGGCGAAGGAGAGGACGATCCCGCGGCGCAGCTGCACCTCGTTGGCCAGCATGTAGGCCGAGATCACCGCCTTGCCGTGGCCCGGCCCCGCGGCATGGAACACGCCGTAGACGAAGGACAGCCCGACGAGGAACGGCAGCGCCGCGCCATCGGTCTTCAGCGCCACCAGCGCATGGCGCAGCGAGGTGAAGAACTGGCGCTGATAGACGGCGATCTCGGTGAAGATCGCGCCAAAGAAGCCGCTGGATGGCTGCGCCGTCACTTCGGCGCTGCCGATGCCGAGCGATGATTTGGCCAGCGCCGGCTCCACCGCCATCGCGGCGAGGAGCGCGGCGCAGAGGACGATCAGCTGGCGGCCGCGCACGACACCTCCACCCGCGTCGCCAGCGCCTGCGAGTAATTGATGCCGTCGTCAGGAATGCTTTCGTCGGGCCCGAGGCTCGCGACCGATTCCATCCATTCCTTAGCGGCGGCATCCTGGTCCGGCACGACCAGCTGCTTGGCGCAGCTCTTCGGCATGTCGATCATCAGGAAGTCGTCGGCGCTGGTGAAATCGAAGGCGACGAAGAAGGTCTCGTCGAAATTCGACACAGTCAGCTTCGACTTGGAAAGATCGACGGCCTCAGTGGCCGGCATCTCGAAGAACATCAGCAGCTGGCCGTTCTCCCAGAGGGTGCGGATCTCGTCCGGCGGCGACATCGCGACCTTCTTTCCGTCGGCCTCGACGAAGGTGTAGAAATCCCACTCCGCGATGGATTCCTTCACGGTGTCGCCCACCGCGACGAGTTCGCCATCCTCAAGCTGGCCATTGGCGTTGGTGTCGAAATCGACCAGCACCGACGAGGAGAAGAGCTCGTCCATGCGCCAGATGTTGCGGATGGCCCCAAGGTGTCCGTCCGGCGTGCCGACGATCTCGACATTGGCCTCGGCGAAGACATGCGGATGGGCAGCAGCAATCGTCGGCGTCAGTGACACCGCCATCACTGCCAGCGCAGCAGCCAAACCTCGGTCGATCATCGCCATCCCTCGTGAAGTCCCGCCAACCAGAACAGGACAAGCATGGCCGAAATTTGAACCGGGAGGCTTTCGCGAAGCCGAAGCCGTCAGCGCAGGACGAGGACCTGGGCGCCGACATGCACCCGTTCGAACAAATCCTTCACGTCGGCATTGCGCATCCGGAAGCAGCCGGACGACGCGGCGCTGCCGATGGAGTTCGGCGAATTGGTGCCATGGATGCGGTAGGCACCCCAGCCCAGATTGATCGCGCGCTCGCCCAGCGGGTTCTTCGGACCGGGCCCGATCGACTGCGGCAGCCGAGGGTTGCGCGCACGCATCGAGGGCGTCGGCGTCCAGGTCGGATGCTCGCGCTTCTTCGACACCCAGCTCTTGCCGAACCATTGCTCGCTCGGCTTGCCGACGGCGATGTCGTAGACCAGCGCCCGGCCGCCGCCGGTCACGAGGTAGAGCTTGCGCTCCCCGGTCTTGACGATGATCGTGCCGGAATCGTGCTCGGCCGCGAAACTGATCTCGCGTGCCGCGCCGCCTGCAAGGCTGTAGGCGGGCGACGACGCGGTGGTGAGAACGACGGCCGCGAAGGCCGCGAGAAGGGCGCGGTTTTGCATGCCGCGAGACTAGCCCGACATCGCTGAATCTTCGGTAAAGGCCGCGGTGCTAGAGCCCCCTTGGGAACGACCTCTCGACGGGCGAGCGTCAGGTGCGGTCGTCGCAGCTGAGGCCCTGCAGGCGCCGGGAATCGCACTTCTTGAACCAGTTGGCGAGGTAGTCGACGAACAGGCGGACGCGCGCCGGCAGATGCCGGCGATGCGGGAAGACGGCATAGATGCCGGCCTCGCTCGGCATGTAGTCGTCGAGCACCGTCACCAACCGGCCGCTTTCCAGATCCCGCCGGACGACGAAGGTCGGGCTGAGCGCCAGGCCGAGCCCGGCGATCGCCGCGGCCCGCACGGTCACCGGGCTGTTCGCGGTGAACTGGCCCGACACCGTCACCGGGATGGTTTCCTTGGTCTGCGGATCGCGGAAGACCCAGTTGGAGAACATCCGCGAATTGGAATCGATGACCGCCGGATAGCCGGCGATCTGCGAGGGGTGATTCGGCCGCCCGAGACGCTGCAGCAATTCAGGGCTCGCCACGATGGCGAAGTCGAGCGAGGCCAGGCGGCGGGCAATCATCGCGGAATCGGCCAGGCGCGTCATGCGGATGGCGACGTCGAACCCCTCCTCCACCAGATTGGCGAAGCTGTCGTCCAGATGGATGTCGAGCCCAATATCGGGATGATCCTTGGCGAAGTCGACGAGGCTGAGGCCGAGCTCGGCGTCGCCGAAGGTGCGGGCCGCCGAGACCCGGATCGTTCCCTTGGCCTCGCCGGTCGCCTCGCGGGCCTCCTCGTTGAGGCTTTCCAGATCCGACAGGATCGCCGAGGCGCGCGACAGATAGACTTCGCCGGCGGCGGTCAGCGCGATCTGCCGCGTCGTGCGGTTGATCAGGAGCGCGCCGAGTTCGTCCTCCAGCTCACGGACATATTTCGACAGCAGCGCCTTGGATCGCCCGGTCTTGCGGGCCGCCGCCGAGAACCCCTCGTTCTCCACGACCGAGATGAAGGCGCGCATCCGCGTCAGAGTATCCATGGTGCACCTTCTGAAGGCTTGGCATCGCTGCTGCCGATCGGCGGCCGGCCCCCTTCCTTGATCGGACCGGACCAAAAATCAACTCCGGGAACTTTTTCCACTTGCATATGACGAATCCCGGGCATAGGTCTCGCCTTGCCCCAAGTCGCACGTGCCTGTGGGCGTCCCCCGGTCCTCGAATGCGAGGGTTGCCGGGACGGTACCTGGATCTGACGATCCAGTCGGTTTCGCTGCTGGCGAAATCGTGGACGCCTTGAAGCAACGACGGTCCGGGCCTTTCTGGTCTCTCCTGGTCTCCACCGCCGGGAAAACTGAAGAGGCACACCATCATTGCCTGAAGTGCGGCGGGTCCAAGCCCTCCAATCCATGGCAGACTTTACCCGGCAACGGCGCGTAGCGCTTGCAGCCGGTCATCGTCGCGTCTCGCAGGGGACCGCTGCGGCAGCCTTTCGGCGGCCATCGCGGGCCTGTGCGTGCGCACACCATCGATTGCCCGGTCCGTGACGGCCGGGACCATGGGAGAGACCCAATGGCCACGCAGCGCATCCTCGACTTCCTCGCCACCCGACGTCCCGATGGCCCCTGCCTCATCGTCGACCTCGACATCGTCGAGGACAATTTCAACGCCTTCCGCAAGGCGCTGCCGGACTCCGCGATCTTCTACGCCGTCAAGGCGAACCCGGCTCCCGAAGTGCTGAAGCTGCTCGCCGGCCTCGGCTCGAACTTCGACTGCGCGTCGGTCGCCGAGGTCGAGATGGCGCTGAACGCCGGCGCCACCCCGCGCCGCATCTCCTACGGCAACACCATCAAGAAGGAGCGCGACATCGCCCGGGCCCATCAGCTCGGTGTGTCGCTCTTCGCCGTCGATTGCGTCGAGGAAGTCGAGAAAGTCGCCCGTGCGGCGCCCGGCGCCCGCGTCTTCTGCCGCGTCCTGACCGATGGCGAGGGCGCAGAATGGCCGCTGTCGCGCAAGTTCGGCTGCGTCCCGGCCATGGCGATCGACGTGCTCGTCCACGCCAACGCCCTCGGTCTCGTCGCCACCGGCGTGTCCTTCCATGTCGGCTCGCAGCAGACCGACACCGGCGCCTGGGACGCGGCGATCGCCGATGCGCGCTTCGTCTTCGAGGCGCTGGCCGAGAAGGGCATCGTCCTGACCCTGGTCAACATGGGCGGCGGCTTTCCGACCCGCTATCTCAAGGACGTCCCGGCAGCCGCCGAATACGGCCGCGCGATCTTCGCCAGCCTGCGCAAGCATTTCGGCAACCGCCTGCCCGAGACGATCATCGAGCCGGGCCGCGGCATGGTCGGCGACGCCGGCGTGGTGAAGGCCGAGGTCGTGCTGGTGTCGAAGAAGTCCGACACCGACGCCAATCGCTGGGTCTATCTCGACATCGGCAAGTTCGGCGGTCTCGCCGAGACCATGGACGAGGCGATCCGCTACCCGATCGTCACCCGGCATGACGGCGGCGCGACGGAGCCCTGCGTGATCGCCGGCCCGACCTGCGATTCGGCCGATGTCCTCTACGAGAAGACCCCCTACCCGCTGCCGCTCGCTCTGACGGTCGGGGACGAGGTGCTGATCGAGGGCACCGGGGCCTACACGACGACCTACGCCTCGGTCGCCTTCAACGGCTTCGAGCCGTTGCGGTCCTACGTGATCTGAGCGCCGCGATGATGCTCTCGACCCGACGACGGAGCCTGGAACTCCGAAGCTGACCCGGCGCTGCGGCGCCGGGGTTTCAACCCGCGTCGCCCGATCTCCGGCTCCGCTCCTGTTCGCCTCCTTCCATGTCGTGGGGGTCTTCATGTCCGCTTTTCCGCACGCCGCTGCCTTCGAGAATGCCGCCCGGCTGTTCGCCATCGGCGCCGAACTGCCCCACCAGATCGACGCGCGCGAGGCGCTTCTCGATCGGGCCATGGGCCCGGGGCGCACGCGCAAATCCTCGGAAACGATCCGCCAGGGTCGCCTGCCCGCCGAAGGCCTCGCCTTCAGCGCCACCGCCGCGGACGGCACGCTGATGGGCACGGTGCGCCTGTGGAACATCGAGGCCGGCGCCCGCGACGGCAGCCCTGTCCCGGCGCTCCTGCTCGGGCCGCTGGCCGTCGATCCGCAGCTGGCCGGAACCGGCATCGGGGCCGCCCTGATGCGTCACGCGATCGCCGAAGCGGCAAGGCTTGGCCACGCAGCGATCCTGCTGGTCGGCGATCCGGAATATTACGCGCGTTTCGGCTTTTGCGCCGACGCCACCGCGACGCTGGCCATGCCCGGCCCCTTCGAGCCGCGGCGCCTTCTGGCGCTCGAACTCGCGCCGGGGCATCTGCGTGGCGCGTCCGGCATCATCGCCCCGTCTGGTCGCCCGGCCCTGCCGACGCGTGCGAGCGGCCGGACGCCACTTGCCGACGTGGCCTGAAGCCGCACCGGCAGCCATCGCCTGAGCGAATTGTCGTTTGAAATGAGGCCTTTGCGTTCACTAGTTGCTTGTCCGACTATTGCGGAAATGCGATACGACAGAACGTAAGCGAAACAGATGGCGTTTCGGAGGGGCACCTTCCCTCGCGCCGGTTTCCGGTGCGCAGATTGGGCGGCATGGCGTTCGCAGATGAAGACCGGGTGGCCGCCCTCCTGGCCGAGAACGAAGAGCTGCGCCGCAGGCTCGACGAGCGCAGTTCCGGTGTGCAGCCGGAGCTCGACACCGCTCGCGACGAGATCGCCGCGCTCAAGCGCACCCTGCATGGCACCGAATCCCGCTACCGCCTGATCGTCGAGAGCGCCGTCGATCACGCCATCATCGTCGCCGACCTCGATGGCGTGATCTCCACCTGGAACGACGCGGCACAGCGGGTCCTCGGCTGGACCGAAGCCGACATGATCGGCCAGCCGATCGCCAGGATCTTCACGCCGGAAGACATCGAGGCCGGCGTCCCCACCAAGGAGATGCGGCTGTCGCTGGAGCGCGGGAAAGCCCAGGACAATCGCTGGCATCTGCGTTCGGACGGAGGACGCTTCTTCGCCAGCGGCGAAATGATGCCGCTTCTGGGCGATGACGACGCCCCGGCCGGATTCCTCAAGATCCTGCGCGACAAGACTCGCGAAGTCGCCGAACGCGAGGAGCTGGAAGCCAGCCGCGAACGGCTGCGGCTCGCCCTGGAAGCCTCCGATCTGGTCGGCACCTGGGACTGGGACATTCCCGGCGACGTCGTCTATGCCGATGCGCGCTTCACGCGGCTGTTCGGCCTCGACCCCGAGCAGGGCGAAAGAGGACTGCAGGTCCAGGACTTCATTGCCGGCATCCATCCCGAGGACCGCGACCGGGTCGCGGCGGCGATCACCGTCGCGGTCGAGGAATGTGGCAGCTTCGCCCAGGAATACCGGACCGTCGATCTGAACGGCGACAGCCACTGGATCTTCGCTCGGGGTCGCTGCTTCAGTGACGCGCAGGGCCGCGCGGTTCGCCTGCCCGGAGCGATCGTCGACCGCACCGTCGAGCGCACACGCGAAATTCGCCAGGCCGCGCTCCTGCGGCTGAGCGACGAACTCACCCGCAGCGAGGGCGCCGGCAGCGCCACGCTGAAGGCCTTGCAGATCCTTGGCGAGACGCTCGGCGCGTGCCGGGTCGGCTATGCGACGGTGGACCCGCAGGACATCTCCGCCCGCATTCTCGGCGAGTGGACCGACCGGCGCACGCCGCCCCTGTCCGGGCGTTATCCGCTGGCCCATTACGGCCAGCAATTCCTCGACGAGCTGCATTCCGGCATCGTCGTCATCGAGGACACTGCCGACTATTCGCCGATCCCGGAACAGGCGGCGGCCTGGGCCGCCATCCAGGTGCGCTCGCTGGTCAACATCGCCGTCATCGAGAACCAGACGGTCAAGGTTCTGCTCTACCTGCATTCCGACACGCCGCGCCGCTGGGTCGAGGAAGAGATCGCCTTCATCCGGGAGGTTCTCAACCGGGCCTGGGCCTTCAGCCAGCGCCGACGCGCCGAGCAGACGCTGATCGAGACCGAGACGCGGCTGCGGCTCGCGCAGGAAGCGGCGCAGATCGGCACCTTCGACTTCGACGCCCGCACCGGCGCGCTGGTCTGGGACAATCGGTGCCGGGCGATCTTCGGCCTGTCACCCGACGTTCCGGTGACCTACGAGACCAGCTTCCTGGAGGGGCTGCATCCCGAGGATCGCGCGCGCATTGCGGCCACGGTCGAACGGGTCCTCGACCCCGGCTCGGACGGCATCTTCGACGTCCTCTATCGCACGATCGGCCACGAGGACGGCGTCGTCCGTCACGTCAAGGCGAACGGCCAGACCATCGTCGAGAACGGAGCGACCACGCGCTTCGTCGGCGCCGTGCGCGACGTGACCGACGAGAAGGAGGCCGAGGAACGCCAGCTTCTTTTGACCCGGGAATTGCAGCACCGGGTCAAGAACACCCTCGCCATGGTCAATGCGCTGGCCAACCAGACCCTGCGCCGCGCGGCGAATGTCCAGGACGGGCTGGCCGCCTTCTCGGCGCGGCTCATTGCCCTCGGCCATGCCCATGACATCCTGACCCAGACCAGCTGGACCTCGGCCCCGATCGCGGCCATCGTCGACAATTCGCTGAAGACCCATTCGGCCGACGACAACACCCGCATCGTCGCGTCCGGCCCCGATCTTCGGCTGACGGCACGCCAGAGTCTCGCCCTGGCGCTGGGTCTGCACGAGCTGGCGACCAACGCGATCAAATACGGCTCGCTGTCCAACGATACCGGGCGTGTGGCGATCGAATGGGAGCTGGCGCACCGGGCAGGACAGAAGCACCTCAGCTTCGTCTGGCGCGAGATGGACGGTCCTGTCGTCGAAAAGCCGGCGACCCGGGGCTTCGGTTCGCGGCTGATCGAACAGGCCATGGCCGCCGAGTTCGGCGGCGAAGTGACCATCGACTACAAGCCTGACGGTCTCGTCTGCACCATCTCCGCCGACATCAGCAGCGACATGGCCGAGGCCGACAGCCCCAACGTCATCTGACGGCGGGCGGCGGACGCAAGGCCGCGCCGCCGCTCCCGCCGATAGGTGAACTGCGTCCGGGATCAGCCGGCGATGTCGATGATCCCGGCTTCGCCGCCCTCGCTGCCGAAGGCCAGCCGTTCGCCCTTCGCATCCCAGGCAAGGGTCCGTACCGGGCTGGCGCCGCCGCGACGCAGCAGCGCCTCCTTGGCGTCGGCGAAACGCACCGCCAGCACCATGCCGTCGCCATAGCCGATCGCCATCATGTCCTCGGCCGGGTGACAGGCGACGGCGGTGACCATCGTGTCGCCGCGGGTGCCGAGTTCGAGCGGCGCCTTGCCCATCGGCCCGTCCTTGCCGGAGAACGGCCACAGGATCGCGGCCGGCGCGCCGGAGGTCGCCAGGAACTTGCCCTTGGCCGACCAGGACCAGTCCTTCACTTTGGAAGGATAGCCGGTCATCCGCATGTGCTTGCCGTCCTCGACCCGCCAGCCATGCAGGGCATTCTCCTGCATGGTGGTGACGAGGAAGCGCCCGTCCGGGGAGAAGTCGACGCCCAGATGGGCGCCCTTCCATTCCAACGTGGCCGGTGCCGCACCGGTGGCGGGAAAGAACATCGAGGCGCCGTCATAATGGGCGGTTGCCGCGCGCACGCCCTTCGGGGCGAAGGCGATGTCCTCGACGGTGCGCTCGTGGCGGATTTCCTTCAGATCCCCGGCGCCGAGCCGCACATAGGCGGTCTTGCCGGATGCGAAGCCGACCGTGTTCTTCGGCCCGCCGGCCACCGCGTCGATCCATTTGCGACCGATGGAGGCGAGTTCCTCGACCGCGCCGTCAGCGGCGATGGCAAGCACCCGACCGTCCTCGCCACCAGTCAAAAGGCGCGGCGCATAGCGGTCGAGCCGCGCGGTCAGAAGGCCGCCGGCATGAGCTTCCACCGTCCGGTCGCCGCCGGCCGGAAACCGCACCGTACCGTCGGCGACGGCGAAGACCGCCTGGTCCTTCAGAAAGACCGCGGTCTCGACGAAGTCGCCGAAATCATAGGACGCAATGGACGGCATCAGGCATCGGCCCGCTGGCGAGCGGAACAGGCTTCGAACTCCGCCGACAATTCGTCGGCGTCGAGATTGCGGCCGATGAACACCAGCCGGCTCTCGCGCTTTTCGTCGTCGCGCCAAGGGCGCTGGTGATCACCCTCGACGATCATGTGGACGCCCTGCACGACATAGCGCTCCGGATCGTCCTCGAAGGCGATGATGCCCTTCAGCCGCAGGATGTTCGGACCCTGCTCCTGGGTGAGCGCCTGGATCCAGGGGAAGAACTTCTTCGGATCGAGCGTTGCGCCGCGCAGCGACACCGAGGTCACGGTCACGTCGTGCAGCTCGGCGACCTTGCCATGGTAATGATGGCCGTGATCGTGGCCCGCATGGTCGTGACCGGAATGATCGTGCCCGTCGCCGTGGTGATGGTGATGCCCGTGATCGTGATCATGGCCGCAGTCCGGCCCGCAGGTCTCGTCGTGGACGTGTTCCGCTTCCGTCAGGAACTCCGGATCGGCGTCGAGCACGCGCTTCAGATCGAACGCCCCCTGCCCGAGGACGCGCTTCAGGTCGATGCCGGCGCGCTCGGTCCGGTGGATGACGGCGTAGGGGTTGATCGCCCGCACGGTCGCCTCGACGGCCGCCAGTTCGTCCGGCGTCACGAGATCGGTCTTATTCAGCAGCACCACGTCGGCGAAGGCGATCTGGTCCTCGGCCTCGCGCGAATCCTTCAGCCGCAGCGGCAGGTGCTTGGCATCGACCAGCGCAATCACCGCATCGAGCTGGGTCTTGGAGCGCACGTCCTCGTCCATGAAGAAGGTCTGCGCCACCGGAACCGGGTCGGCGAGGCCCGTGGTCTCGACGATGATCGCGTCGAAGCGGCCCTTGCGCCGGGTCAGCCCTTCCACCACCCGCACGAGATCGCCGCGCACCGTGCAGCACACGCAGCCATTGTTCATCTCGTAGATTTCCTCGTCGGATTCCACGATCAGATCGTTGTCGATGCCGATCTCGCCGAATTCGTTGACGATGACGGCATAGCGCTTGCCGTGGTCTTCCGAGAGGATGCGGTTGAGGAGCGTCGTCTTGCCGGAGCCGAGATAGCCGGTGAGGACGGTCACGGGGATCTGGTCGGGCGTCACGCTGGGCGTATCGGACATGGAAGCTCTCCGTCTTGGGTCGGGCACGATATAGGCGCCACGCGGCGAGAATGCACGGGGGTGGTCAACGCCCGAAAGCAACTCGCCGCCGGCGGCGGAAATCAGGCGAGCCGCGCCAAGTCGAACGCGAGGACATCGTCGAGAAACGCCGTGAAGGCGTCGGCCTGATGCGCGGCGATGGCGGCGCCGATCTCGGCGGTCGCCAGCCGCGCGTCGCCGACGACGCCGGCCGGGTTGAGATCCTGCGCCATCCAGCCGAAGCCGATCCGGCCATGGGCCCTCAGATGGGCCGCCGAACCGCCGAGCTCGTCCTGCAGCGAATCGAAGGCCGCGATCGCCTCCCGCCGGACCATGTCGGGGCGCAAATGCAGCATCAACGCGGTCTCGACCGCACCGCCATGAATGCCCGAAGCAATCTCTTGCGGTGGCAGCAGGCCGTCGGGGTAGCCGAAGCGGAGCCAGGAGCAGGTCGCGACCAGAAGCCCGTGGCGGCGGCGCAGTTCGAGGGCCGCCGTGTCCATCACCGGCGTGTTGCCGCCATGGGCGTTGACGATCACCAGCCGCCGGAACCCCGCGGCGGCGAGGCTCGCCCCGACCTCGATCAGCGCCGACGTCGCGGTCTGCCATTCATGGCTGAGCGTGCCGGGAAAGGCCGCATGTTCGCAGGACTTGCCGATCCGCAATGTCGGCAGGAAGGTCACCGGCCGGTCTTCCGGCAGGCGCGCGATGACCGCCTCGACCATCGCATCGGCCAGCATCGCGTCGGTTCCGAGCGGCAGATGCGGCCCGTGCTGCTCGATGGCCGCGATCGGGACCACGGCGACGGCATCGGCCAGACCGGCGCCTTCGGCGCTCATCTCCGTCGTTGTCATCTCCTCGTAGCGACGCCGCATCATTCCTCCGCAAGGGTCGACAAGCCACCGCGCAGCGGCCAACAAGGTGGACAACATAGCGGGGCTTCGTCATTTTTGCCCCCGTGAAATCGGATCGGGGTTCCATGGCCAGCAAGAAAACCGGCAAACGCTCCGTGACGACTCAGTTGAGCCTGGCGGCGCGCGGCGCCCGCACGGCCCTGTACCAGCGCCTGGCACTGCTCGACGTCTATCCCGGTCAGGATGCGGTCCTGCTGGCGATCGGCGAGGAAGACGGCATTTCCCTGCGCGATCTGGCCGAACGCCTGTCCGTGCGCCCGCCGACCATCACCAAGACCGTGACGCGGCTGGCGGCCCAGGGCCTCGTCGAAAAGCGCCTCTCCAACAGCGACGGACGGCAGAATCACGCCCACCTGACCGAACGCGGTGCGGCGCTCGTCGACGCGGTTGGCAAGTCCCGCAAGCGGGTCGAGCGCGATGCGCTGAAGGGATTTTCCAACAAGGAGCGCAAGACCCTGCGCAAGCTCCTCGAACGCGTCACCGCCAATCTCGGCAATGCCGCCCCGGCGCCCGCCGGCTCCAGCTCCACCGCCGAGGACGATGACTGACGCAACCATTCCGTCCTGCAACGACATCTGCGGGCTTTGCGTGGCGGCCAGTCTGGGCCATAGATCGACTGGGCGTCGGGAGGAGCCCGCGTAAGTGGCGCAAAAGGTCAAACTTTCGACGATTGCCGATTCGCTGGGCCTGTCGACGGCGACAGTCTCGCTGGCGCTGCGCGACAGTCCGCTGGTGGCCGAGGTCACCCGCGAGCGGATCAAATGCACAGCCCGCGAACTCGGCTACATCTACAATCGCCGCGCCGCCTCGCTGCGCACCTCGCGCTCGGGCATTGTCGGTGTCTGCGTCCACGACATCATGAACCCGTTCTTCGGCGAGATCCTGAAATCCGTCGAGAACGAGCTCGATCGGCAGCGCCAGACCTTCATCCTGTGCAATCACCATGACGACCTCGCCAAGCAGCGCTCCTTCGTCGACACGCTGCTGCAGCTGGGCGCTGACGGGCTGATCCTGTCGCCGGCGATCGGCACGCCGGCCAGCGACATACGCCTTCCCGAGGAGAACGACCTGCCGGTGACGCTGATCGCCCGCACGGTCGAGGGCTCGGGCGTCCTCGGCTTTCGCGGCGACGATTCCTACGGCATGGGGCTGGCGGTCGATCATCTGGTCGCCCTCGGCCATCGCCGCATCGCCATGATCGGCGGCACGGCGCTGACCTCCACCGGTCGCGACCGCGAGGCCGGATATCTGGCCGCGCTGGAGCGCGCCGGCATCGAATTTCGCCCCGAATGGCGGATCGAGGGACCGCGCAACCGTCATTCCGGCTTCGACGCGGCCGCGACCTTTCTTCAGATCGAGAACCGCCCGACGGCCGCGGCCTGTTTCTCCGACCTCGTCGCCCTCGGCTTCATGTACGGCCTGTCGCGGGCCGGGCTGCGTCCCGGCGTCGATATCGCGGTCACCGGCTATGACGACATCGACGAGGCGGCGATCGCCACCCCGCCGCTATGCACCGTGTCGAATGGCCAGAGCGAGGTCGGCCGCCGCGCCGCCGAAGCGCTGCTGGCTCGCCTGGCCGGCCAGCCCGCCGCCGACGAGACCATCCTCATTACCCCCGAGCTCCGTGTCCGCCAGTCCAGCGACTACAGCTGGCCCGACTGAGCCTGTCCGGGTTTCACCACACGAACGACAACAAGCAGAAGAGGAAGCCTACATGTCAGACCTGTCCGCCGTTACCATCCTGGTCCCCGGCAAGATGAACCCCGATACGCTGGATACCCTGAAGGCGACGTTCGACGTGGAGCATCTCGCCGGCCGCAAGCTGGAGGATCTGTCGGAGGAGCGCCGCCAGGCGATCCGCGGCATCGCCCAGATGGGCCAGGTGCCGGCCGCGATGATCGACGCGCTTCCGAATCTCGAGCTGATCGCCAATTTCGGCGTCGGCTATGACGGCGTCGATACGGCCCATGCCACGAAGAAGGGCGTCGTCGTCACCAACACGCCGGAGGTCCTCACCGAGGAGGTGGCCGACATCACCCTCGCCCTCGTCCTGATGACGACGCGCGAACTCGGCGCCGCCGAGCGCCACCTGCGCGAGGGCAAGTGGGAGAGCGAGGGCCCGTACCCGCTGACCCAGACGACCCTGCGCGGGCGCACGGCCGGCATCATGGGCCTCGGCCGCATCGGCCTTGCCATTGCCCGCCGCCTGGAAGGCTTCGACGTCAAGATCGAATACCACAACCGGTCGAAGCGCGATGACGTGGCCTACCCCTATCACGCCGACCTCCTGAGCCTGGCGAAGTCCGTCGACACGCTGATCGTGGCGGCCCCGGGTGGGGCGTCCACCGAAAAGGCGGTCAACGCCGAGGTCCTGAAGGCGCTCGGCTCCGACGGTATCCTGGTCAATATCGGCCGCGGCACCACGGTGGACGAGCCGGCCCTGATCGAGGCGTTGGAGAACGGCACGATCCGCGCCGCCGGCCTCGACGTCTTCGAGAAGGAGCCGCATGTGCCCGAGCGGCTGAAGGCGCTGCCGAACACCGTGCTCCTGCCGCATGTCGGCTCGGCCTCGCGCCACACCCGCGCCGAGATGGGCAAGCTGGTCGTCGGCAATCTGGTCGAATGGTTCTCCGGCCGCGCGCCGGTGACCCCGGTCTCCGAATCGGTCGAGGCCGGCATCGCCCGCAAGGGCTGAGCCATGCGGCACCGCACCCGTCGAAGGGTGCGGTGCCGAACCAGACCTGAACACATTCCTAAATTCGAGGGTGGTCATCAACCTTCGCTTAAGGTTGTTCGCATCATAATGGGTCCTGACGAAGAAAAGGGCCCTCCATGAACTTCGCCGCAACCGCTCTTGGCGCCGGAATTGCCGCCGCCGTAGTCATCGCGCATCTGCAGGGTGCCCTGACGCCTGCGTCCGACGCCTTCACCGGCGCGACCGTCATCGACGCACGGCTCGATCCCATGACCACGGCCTCCATTGCGCCCACCGTCAGCGACACCTCGCGTCCGGCCGCGATCCGGCTGATCGACCTGCGCAGCGGCGTGACCTGCAAGATGGCGACGCCCGAGAGCGCGGCACGGCATTTCGCGCCGGCGCCCATCGGCCCCGACTGCGCCGGCTCGCCCGATCTGCAGAATGTCGCCCTCTGGCGCTCCAGCAGCGACGGCTCACTGGAACTGGCCGACAGCGATGGCCAGACGGTCCTCCGCTTCATGCCTGGCGACGGCGTCCTCTACGAATCCATCTATCCGTCCGAAGCCATGGTGACGATCGTCCGTTCGCGCGGCTGATCGGAACGCGCTCCTTCGGGCTTCCCCGTCCGTTTCGCTCCCTGCTGAGACTTGCCCCAACCGGCCCGGCGCGCGCAGATGCACGCTCGCCAGCGCGTGCCCGGCGACAGTTTTTGCTGCAATGCAGCATCCGGCCATTGAACCGGCCTGCCCACCCTTCCATCTACCGCTCTGGCGAATGGTGATGTGAAGCACGATCCATTGGCCGCGGGAGACCGACGCGCGTGTGACGATCGAAGGATTGTCCGCCCCGTCCCTCCCCGAAGCCACGCACCATCCGTGAGACCTGAGGTCTCGATGGTGGCGCGGCGCGGCAGCAAAGGATCGAGCCCATGCATATTCCCTCCCAGTCCGACATGGCGGAAGTCACGCGCCTGACCCGCAGCGGCCGCCTGCGCGAGGCGATGGCGCTGCTGCGCAAGGGCCATCCCGGGGCGTCCGACGCCGCCAAGGCGCCCCAGACTGCCGATGGCGACACCGCCATGCCCGATCCCGGCGAAGTCGCCCGATCGATGCTGGGCGCGATGTTCGGCAATGCTGCGGGGGCCACTGCTTCGCAGACACCCGCACCGGCACAGTCGCGTTTCCGCAGGGCCCGGGCCAAGCCTGCCCAGGACGATCCGCGCTTCCGGACGCGCCGCTACAGCGCCGTCGCCGGCAGCCGCGACTACAAGCTCTATGTCCCGACCAGCCTTCCCGCAGGTCCTGTGCCGCTGGTCGTGATGCTGCATGGCTGCACCCAGTCGCCGGACGATTTCGCCGCCGGAACCCGTATGAACGAACTGGCCGAAGAACAGGGCTTCCTCGTCGCCTATCCGGCGCAGTCCAAGGCGGCGAACGTCAAGAAGTGCTGGAACTGGTTCTCCGCCGCCGACCAGATGCGCGAACAGGGCGAACCGTCGCTCATCGCCGGCATCACCCGGGAGATAATGGCCGAGCATGCGGTGGATCCGGGCCGGGTCTATGTCGCAGGCCTCTCCGCCGGCGGCGCTGCCGCGGCGATCATGGGCGCTGTCTATCCCGAACTCTACGCGGCCGTCGGCGTCCATTCGGGGCTGGCGCGTGGCGCGGCGCGCGACATGGCCTCGGCCTTCGCCGCCATGCAGGGCGCGAACGTCGCCACGGTGCCGGTCTCGCGGCAGGTGGTGCCGACCATCGTCTTCCACGGCGATGGCGACACGACCGTACATCCCGCCAATGCCGAGAGTGTCATCACGCAGGCCAGCGCCGGCAACCGCTTCAGCGTTACGAGCGAAGATGGCCGGGCCGCAGGCGATGTCGCCTGGCAGCGCACCCTCCATACCGACGCCGATGGTCGCGCAGTGCTGGAAAACTGGACGATCAAAGGCGCGGGCCATGCCTGGTCCGGCGGCAGTTCGGCCGGAACCTACACCGACCCGAACGGCCCCGATGCCAGCCGCGAAATGCTGCGGTTCTTCTTCGCCCGGACGGACTGATCAGCGATCTGCGACAACGGCACGGCGCATGTCTTCGAGACTGCGCCGTTGCCGTCCCGCAGCGTCCAAATTCTCCGGCGCCAGCCAGGCCTCGAAACCGGCGCGCAGCGCCGGCCATTCGCCGTCGAGGATCGAGAACCACGCCGTATCGCGGTTGCGTCCCTTGACGATCATGTGCTGGCGAAAGAGCCCCTCATGGGTGAAGCCGAGCCGCAGCGCGGCACGCTTGGACGGCGCATTGCCATCGTCGCATTTCCACTCGAAGCGCCGGTAGCCGAGGTCGTCGAAAACCCGGCCCATCAGCAGGAAGAACGCTTCCGTCGCCGCGACCGTGCGCTTCAGTGACGGCGCCAGGCAGATATGGCCGATCTCGATCACGCCATTCGGCCGGTCCATCCGCATCAGGGCGGCGACACCCTCGGCCCGGCGGCTCGTCGCCGGCACCAGCGCGTGGAACAGCATTTCCCCGGACAGGTAGGTGCGGTTTGCCCATTCCGAGAACGCCGGCGCGTCCGTGAAGGGCCCGTAGGGCAGGTAGTCGTAGAGGCTCTCGTTGCCCGGCTGGCCGTAGGCGGCAAAGAGTTCGCCGAAACGACGGTCGTCGGTGATCGGCTCGACCGTCACCGATCGCCCGACCAGCGGCGTCGTTCCGGGCGCCGCCCGGCTCCTGTAGCCTGAAAGATCGCTCACCGGGCGGTCTCCTGATGGCTGCGCTCGCGGATGAACAGCAGCGTGCGGTCGCGGATCGTCTCGTCGTTCAGCGGCAGCGCCGTGGCGAAGGACGTGATCGCCCCGATATGATCGACGCCCGGATAGATGATCTCGGTGGCATCGCCGCCCTGTGCGCGCATCTTGGTGGCCAGCGAACGGGTGTTCTGCGGATTGACGGTGGTGTCGTCCTCGCCGGCGATCAGCAGCATCGGCGGCTCGTCGCCATCGACGAAGTTCACCGGCTGGCTGGCCGAGCGGGTCTCCTGCGGGAAGATCTGCTTGTAGCGATCCTCGGTCAGCGGCAGGAAGTCATAAGGTCCGGCAAGCCCGATGAAGCCGGCCAGCGTCTCGATCGCCGCGCCTTCGCGTGCCAGCCAGTCGCCATTGGTCGCCAGCAGGCCGGCGATCTCCGCTCCCGCCGAATGCCCCATCAGGAAGACCGGGTGCGCGCCGCCCGGCATGCCGTAGGCCCCGCCGCGCACCGTGGCGATCGCCCGCGCCGTGGCCTCGGCGGCGTCCTCGACGAAGCCGGGAAAGCGGACCTCGGGATAGAGCCTGTAGTCGGGGATCGCGACGATGATGCCGGCGCTGGCCAGCGACTGGCCGACGAAGAGATAGGTCTCCTTGTCGCCCGAATCCCAGCTGCCGCCATAGAGGAAGACGACCAGCGGCGTCGTCTCGGTGACGGTCGCGGGAATGTAGAGGTCGTAGCGGCCACGCTCGCCGCTGCCATAGGGAATGTCGCTGACGACGCCGTAGCCGTCGCCGCTGGTCGCCGCATTGAGAACGGCCGCACACCCCGACAGGGCCAGCCCGACCGCAAGCGACAGAAGAATTGCGGCGCGCCGTGGCCAGCGGGACGATAACGCACGAAGGAACAGGTCAGCTCTCATGACGCCGTGATGTAGCGCCGCGCCCGACCGCAGCAATCCTGCCATCGGGTTGAATTGATTGAACTTCCTTAATTCTCGGCAAGATGGGTGCCGATCCGCTCCAGCGAGGCTGCGGCTTCGTTCAGCGTTTCCACGAAACGCGCCCGTTCGGCCTTCAGGCTGTCCTCGTTCTCGCCCGACTGCGCCGCGTTCGCGGCGATGCCCGATTCCAGCTCGGCAATCCGCCGCCTTGCTTCCGCCAGTTCGTCCGTCGCCATGATCGCCGCCATGACGGTCAGCCGCAGATCGCCGATCTGTCCGAAACTGTCGCGCAGTCCGGCAATCTTGCGGTCCACCTCCTTCGCCAGTTCGGTCAGATGGGCTTCCTCGCCATCACCGCAGGCCATGCGATAGGTCTTGTCGTCGATGGTCACGACCACCTGGGGCATGCGACGCTCTCCCGCTTAAGCCGATTTGTGCCGGTCGAGGACGGAGCGCACGCGCTCCATCGCATCGACCAGACGCCGCGAGACGTCCCGATTGGCGCGGTCCAGCCGTTCGCCGCGCGCCAGCGCCGTGTCCAGCTCCTTCGCCAGCCGACCCCTGTCGGCGGTCATGCGCTGGATCTCGACCTCGGCGTCGCGCACCGCGGCCTCCCGCTCACGGCGCAGCTCCACCAGATCGTCCAGACGTTGGATCGCGGTTCGAAGGCGCTGTTGCGCCGCCTCGAAACCCTCCTCGGCCGACATGGCTCCATCTCCCCTCGCGACCGGGCAGGGCCGGTCCCCAAACGCATTTCCATCATGTTCCGCCGTCCCTTGCCGGCGAATGTCCATGTGGAGCACTAAACCATTGCCGCCAAAAGTGCAGGCGATTTTCGGGCGGTGCAATCTCTTCGTCCCGCGCTTTCCCAGCCACCCGCCTGGCGAATGGCCTCACCCGGCCGGCGCGACTGCGGCGCGATCTGCGACTTTGCCTTTGTTGACAGCACGATGCCCGTATGATGTTTGCCGCCGGTCTCGGCACCGCCGGAACGCCCAGCTTCCAAGCGCTACCGGAGCAGAACATGACGTCACCCGACACGCACCGCGACATGGCGAATGCCATCCGCTTCCTGTCGGCCGACGCCGTGGAAGCGGCGAATTCCGGCCATCCCGGCCTGCCCATGGGCGCGGCCGACATCGCCACCGTCCTGTTCTCGCGATTCCTGACCTTCGATCCGCGCGCCCCCCACTGGGCCGACCGCGACCGCTTCGTGTTCTCGGCCGGCCACGGCTCGATGCTGCTCTACAGCCTGCTCTATCTGCTCGGCTATGACGGCGTCGGCATCGACGATCTCAAGGCCTTCCGCCAGCTTGGCTCGAAGACCGCCGGCCATCCCGAATACAAGCATTGCGAGGGCATCGAGACGACCACCGGTCCGCTTGGCCAGGGTCTGGGCAACGCCGTCGGCATGGCGCTTGCCGAGCGGATCATGAACGCCCGCTTCGGCGATGCGATCGTCGACCACCGCACCTATGTGCTCGCCGGCGACGGCTGCCTGATGGAGGGCCTCAGCCAGGAATCCATCGCGCTCGCCGGCCATCTGCGCCTGTCGAAGCTGATCGTCCTGTGGGACGACAACGGCATCACCATCGATGGCGACGTCGCCCTGTCGGATTCCACCGACCAGATGGCACGCTTTGCCGCCTGCAACTGGAACACCCTGCGCTGCGACGGTCACGACCCGGAGGCCATCGCCGAGGCGATCACCGCCGCGCAGGGCAGCGACCGCCCGACCCTGATCGCCTGCAAGACCACCATCGGCCACGGCGCGCCGACCAAGGCCGGCAGCGCCAAGGCCCATGGCGCGCCGCTCGGCGCCGATGAGATCGCCCAGATGCGCGAGGCGCTCGGCTGGGAGCACGCGCCGTTCGAGATTCCCGCCGCGATCCTCGATCGCTGGCGCCTCGCCGGTCTGCGCTCGTCGACCCACCGCAAGGAATGGGAGCGTCGCTTCGCCGAGATCGACGCCGAGACCCGTGGCGAGTTCGAGCGCCGGGTCCGCGGCGACCTGCCCAGCGGCTTCACCCAGGCGCTGCAGCGCTGCAAGCGACGCTTCAACGAGGAGCGGCCGGAGATCGCCACCCGCAAGGCCTCGGAACTGGCGCTCGAGGTCCTCAACGCCGTGGTCGTCGAGACCATCGGCGGCTCGGCCGATCTCACCGGGTCCAACAACACCCGCACCAGCCAGACCGAAGCGATCGTGCCGGGCGACTATGCCGGCCGCTACGTCCATTACGGCATTCGCGAACACGGCATGGCTGCCGCGATGAATGGCCTCGCCCTGCATGGCGGCATCATTCCCTATGGCGGCACCTTCCTCGTCTTCTCCGACTATGCCCGCGGCGCCATGCGCCTGTCGGCCCTGATGGGCCTGCGGGTCGTCTATGTGCTGACCCATGATTCCATCGGCCTTGGCGAGGACGGCCCGACCCACCAGCCGGTCGAGCATCTGGCCTCGCTGCGCGCCATGCCGAACATGCAGGTATTCCGCCCGGCTGACGCGGTGGAAACGCTGGAATGCTGGCAGCTCGCGCTGGAATCGCGCAATGCGCCATCAGTGCTCGCCCTCAGCCGCCAGAACCTGCCGACCCTCCGGCTCGACCAGCACGACGAGAACAAGAGCGCCCGCGGCGCCTACGAGATCAGCTCGACCTCGGGCGACGCCGAGGTCACGATCTATGCCACCGGCTCGGAGGTCCAGATCGCGCTGGCCGCCAGCACCATCCTGGAAGCCGACGGCATCCCCACCCGCGTCGTCTCCGTCCCCTGCTTCGAGCTGTTCGATAGGCAGAGCCCGGAATATCGCAGCGCCATGCTCGACAATGGCGGCCTCAAGGTCGCCATCGAGGCCGGCGTGCGGCAGGGCTGGGATCATTTCGTCGGCCGCAACGGCATCTTCATCGGCATGGACGGCTTCGGCGCCTCGGGCCCCGCGTCCGAGCTCTACGAGCATTTCGGCATCACCACCGAAGCGGTGGTCGCGGCCGTGCGTGCGCGCCTGGCCCCGGAGCCCGAGGAAAGCTGACGCTTTCCGTCATCACGGAAAGTCATCCGGACCATAAGAATTGCTGACCGCCGGCAATATTGATCCCAGCCGCCCGCTTCTGTAGAGGCCATGGCGAACGAGATGCCCGGCGGGTACGGCCGCGCGCCACCACAGGAGACGGATCATGACAGTTCGCGTTGCAATCAATGGCTTCGGCCGCATCGGCCGCAATGTGCTGCGTGCCATCATCGAATCCGGCCGCACCGACATCGAGGTCGTCGGCATCAACGATCTCGGCCCGGTCGAGACCAATGCGCATCTGATCCGCTTCGACAGCGTCCATGGCCGCTTCCCGGGCACCGTCACGGTCGACGGCAACACCATCGACGTTGGCCGCGGTCCGATCCGCGTGACCGCCGAGCGCGACCCGAAGAACCTGCCCTGGAAGGAACTCGGCGTCGACATCGCCCTCGAGTGCACCGGCATCTTCACCGATCCCGCAAAGGCCTCGGCCCATCTGGAAGCCGGCGCGAAGAAGGTGCTGATCTCCGGCCCCCTCTCCGGTACGGCCGGCGCCGAGAAGACCATCGTCTATGGCGTCAATCACGACACGCTGACCGCCGACGACACGATCGTCTCCAATGCCTCCTGCACGACCAACTGCCTGGCCCCGGTCGCCAAGGTCCTCAACGACGCGATCGGCATCGACAAGGGCTTCATGACGACGATCCATTCCTATACCGGCGACCAGCCGACGCTCGACACCATGCACAAGGATCTCTACCGCGGCCGCGCCGCCGCCCTGTCGATGATCCCGACCTCGACCGGTGCCGCCAAGGCCGTCGCGCTGGTGATGCCTGAGCTCAAGGGTCGCCTCGACGGCGTCGCCATCCGCGTCCCGACCCCCAACGTCTCGGTCGTCGACTTCAACTTCATCGCCAAGCGCGAGACCACCGTCGAGGAAGTGCAGAACGCCATCCGCACCGCCGCCGACGGCCCGCTGAAGAACATTCTCGGCTACACCGACGCCCCGAACGTCTCGTGCGACTTCAACCACGACCCGCATTCCTCGGTCTTCCACATGGACCAGACCAAGGTCATGGACGGCACCTTCGTGCGCATCCTGTCCTGGTACGACAACGAATGGGGCTTCTCCAACCGCATGTCCGACACCGCCATCGCGCTCGCCAACGCGGGCTGAGCGAGGCGGGTCGCGACCGACGAGGAGCGTGCGGGGCTGCCCTGACGGGCGGCCCCGCTTCACGTCCCGGCTTGGCCCGTCCGGTGTCGTACAGGCCGCCGGAGTAGCGCGAACGGGACGGATTCGCGGCGGATATATTATTCTTGCTTGCATGTTTCTGTGCGCAGCTGCGCAATTAAGCAGCAATGGCGCGGATTTATACTATTCAGGGCGGGCGACTTAACCACGGATGTGGGAAACCAAGTTTTCCGTTGACGCCACAGCCGACCGCCGTATGGTGCGCGGCCAGCTACGGAATTCCGGATCGGCGCGGAGGTTGCGCACCGGATGTCATTGCTCGCGAAAGTGGGTTTCGTAGACGACACAAGACGCTCAGGGAGAAGCAACTTGCTCAATACAACTATTAAGGCCCTTCTGACCGGCGCGGCATTTGCCGTTCTGACCACGGGCGCCATGGCGCAGGAAGTCGCGCTGAAGTTCCAGTCGAGCGATCCGGCCGGCGATGCGAACTACCAGCTCTACAAGGAATGGGCTGACGGCGTCAGCGAGGAGACGGGTGGCAAGGTCTCCATCGAGCTCCTGCCGGTCGGCGCAGTCGTCGACTTTCAGGAAACCCTCGACGCGGTCGGCGCCGGCATCCTCGACGGCCACATCACCGACACCTCCTATTTCGCCGGCAAGGACGCGGCCTTCGGCCTGATCGCCAACCCGGTCGGCGCATGGTCGGACCCGCAGCAGATGCTGAAGTTCCTCAACGAGGGCGGCGGCAAGGAGCTGATGAACGAGCTGGTCGAGCCCTATGGCACGCACTTCTTCGGCGGCACCACCCCAGGCCTCGAGGCTTTCGTCTCGTCGGTCCCGCTCGAGGGCGTCGATGACCTGAAGGGTCTGAAGCTGCGCGCTCCGGCCGGTCTCGTGCAGAACATCTTCGCGGCCGCTGGCGCCTCGCCGGTGAACCTGCCGACCTCGGAAGTCTTCACCGCCCTCGACAAGGGCGTCGTCGACGCGGCCGACTACAGCGTCTTCCACGTCAACCAGGCGCAGGGCCTCAACGAGATCGCCAAGCACCCGGTCTTCCCGGGCTTCCACTCCATGCCGCTCATCGAGTTCTCGATGAACAAGCAGAAGTGGGATGCGCTGTCCGAGGACGTCCAGAAGACCCTCGAGGAATCGGTCGTCGAGCTGGCACAGCGCCAGAACGCCGCGCTGGCCGACAAGAACAGCAAGGCTGTCGAGGAAGCCAAGGCGCAGGGCGCCACGATCCACGACTGGTCCGACGAGGAGCGTGCGAAGTTCCGCAAGATCGCCATCGGCGAGTGGGAGAAGCAGGCCAGCCAGTCCGAGAACGCGCAGAAGGTGTACGACACCCTGACGACGTATCTCGAGAAGGAAGGCCTTCTCGCCGCACAGTAAGCAGACCGAGTATGACCGGCGGACGGGGCAGCGCGCCCCGTCCGCCTTTTTTTCCTCACCAAGGACGATCCGAGCATGACTCGTGACCCCATTGCCGTGGACGGACGCGATCCGGACCTCAGCGCCACCAGCGAAGGCACCGGAGACACCACGCCCGAGGCGGGGATTCTCGGGCGCAGCATCGAGCGAGTCGGCATCATCTTTGCCGCAGCCATCGTCCTTGCGGCGGCCATTCTGCTGTTCGAAATTTTCATGCGCTACGCGCTCGACAGCCCCACCAACTGGGTGCACGAGCTGAGCATCTTCCTGTGCGCCATCGCCTTCATCTACGGCGGCCTGTTCTGCGCCGCCCGCGACAGCCACATCCGTGTCGTGCTGATCTATGACGCGCTCGGCCCCCGCCTGCGCACCATCTTCGACGTGATCATCTACGTCATCAGCGCGATCTCGGCGGCCTTCTTCGCCTGGGCCTCCTGGCTCATGGTCAAGGGTTCGTTCTGGACCCCGAGCGGCGCTTTCCACATGGAAGGCACCGGGTCCGCCTGGAACCCGCCGACCCCCGCCCTTCTGAAGGGCTTTCTGTTCATCGTCATGATCATTCTGGCCGTCCAGTTCGTGGTGCTGGCCGTCAATCATGCTCGTCGCGCACGGCGCGGTTCCAAGCAGGACGCATAAATGGCCGAAATTCTCGACCTCGGCATCAATCTCAAGGCGCTTGGCATCGGCTACGGCACCCTGGTGATGTTCCTCATGCTGTTCGGGTTGCTCCTGACCGGCATGCCGCTCGCCTTCGTCACGCTTCTCGTGGCGCTGATCTTCGCTCTCGGCTGGTTCGGCCCGATGGCGGTGCCGCTGATCACCAGCCGGGTGTTCAGTTTCGTCTCGTCCTTCATCTTCGTCTCGGTGCCGATGTTCGTGCTGATGGCGGCGATCCTCGATCGATCCGGCATTGCGCGCGACCTGTTCGACGCCATGAAGCTGATCTCCAACCGCATTCGCGGCGGCGTGGCGATCCAGACCATCTTCGTGGCGGTCATCCTGGCGGCGATGAGCGGCATCATCGGCGGCGAGATCGTGCTGCTCGGGCTCCTGGCGCTGCCGCAGATGCTGCGTCTGGGCTACGACCGCAGCCTGTCAATCGGTGTCGTCTGCGCCGGTGGCGCGCTCGGCACGATGATCCCGCCCTCGATCGTCCTGATCGTCTACGGCCTGGCCGCCAACGTCTCGATCGGCGCGCTGTTCACCGCGTCCTTCCTGCCGGGCGTGATGCTGGCCAGTTTCTACGTGCTGTACATCCTGTTCCGGGCGTATTTCACCACGGGCGCGGTGCCGGATCCCGATCCGGAAATCATCCCGCTGTCGCAGAAGATCTCGCTGCTCAAGGGCCTGATCCTGCCGCTTCTGGTCGTCACCTTCGTGCTCGGCTCGATCTATGGCGGCATCGCCTCGGTCACCGAAGCATCGGCCATCGGCGTCGGCGGCGTGCTTCTTGCCACTATCGTGCGCGGCGAGTTCACCTTCGAGCTGCTGCGCGGCGCGGCCATGCAGACGCTGGCCACCGTCGGCATGATCGTCTGGATCGGCATCGGCGCCAGCGCCATCGTCGGCGTGTTCAACCTGATGGGCGGCATCGACTTCGTGTCGTCGCTGATCATCGGCATCTCGGACGAGCCGCTCTACGTGCTCCTGTTCATGATGCTGATCCTGTTCGTGCTCGGCATGTTCCTCGACTGGGTCGGCATCGCGCTGCTGACCCTGCCGATCTTCGTGCCGATCATCGTCGAGCTGGGCTACGATCCGATCTGGTTCGGTGTCCTGTTCTGCATGAACATGCAGGTGTCGTTCCTGTCGCCGCCCTTCGGCCCGGCCGCCTTCTACCTGAAGAGCGTCGCGCCGCCGGAGATCTCGCTCGGCGACATCTTCAAGGCCCTGCTGCCGTTCATTGCGCTGCAGATCCTGGCGCTTGCCGTGCTGATCATGTTCCCGGGCATCACCGGGCGCTAGACCGCAGCACAGGCCTGCAAGGCATCGAGGCCGGTCCGCCATCTTGGCGGGCCGGCCTTTTTCATGTGACGGCAACCATGTTCGCCGAACCCGGCGCCCATCCGACACGCTGCCGCAGATTTTCGGCGTCAGGAGACCTGTCCGAGTGGATACCGGCCGCGGGCCGGCTATATGCTGGGTCTCGTGGCCCTTCGGCCGCCGACGGCGCGGCGTTCAGCCCCGGAGGCGGCGCGCGGGCTCAGCCCTCGTCAGAAGGACTGCCGATCCCGCCGATGCTCGAATCGCTTTACCTCGTCATCCTCGTCGGCACCGTCCTCATCCTGCTGGCCGCGTTTTCCAGCCTCCTCGCCTTCCGCTTCGGCGCACCCCTCCTGCTTCTGTTCCTGTCGATCGGCCTTCTGACCGGCGTCGACGGACTGGGCATCGACTTCGACAATGCCGACCTCGCCTATTTCGTCGGGACACTGGCGCTGGCGATCATCCTGTTCGATTCCGGCTTCGGCACGTCCCTCCAATCCTTCCGCCAGGCCGCGGTGCCGGCGGTCATGCTGGCGACGGTCGGCGTCCTCATCACCGCGATCCTGTTCGGCTTCGCGGCATCATGGCTCCTGGGCCTGCCGATCCTCGAAGGCATGCTGCTCGGCGCCATCGTCGGCTCGACCGATGCGGCGGCCGTGTTCTTTCTCCTGCGCGTTGGCGGCATCACCATCCGCGAGCGCGTCCGTTCGCTGCTGGAGATCGAATCCGGCACCAACGATCCGATGGCGATCTTCCTGACCATCGCGCTGGTCGAGTTGCTGTCGTCGGGCACGGGACTGGACGAACTCGGCGCGGACGTCTTCCTCGGCTTCGTGCGCCAGATGGGGCTCGGCGTTGCCTTCGGCTTTGCCGGTGGCTGGCTGATCCGCACGCTGGTCTCAAAGCTGGCGATCGATCGCGGTCTCCTGCCGATCTTCACCCTCGCCCTCGCCATGCTGGTCTTCGCCGCAACGGGAGCCGTGGACGGCTCGGGCTTCCTGGCCGTCTATATCGCCGGTCTCTACGCGGCCAATAGCGGCCTGCGCAGCGCCCCCAGCCTCAAGCGCTTCCAGGACGGGCTGACCTGGCTCGCGCAGATCGTCATGTTCCTGATCCTCGGCCTGCTGGCGACGCCGTCGGAGTTCGGCGCCATCCTCCTGCCGGCCATCGCGCTGGCGGCCTTCCTGATCTTCGTCGCGCGGCCCTTCGCGGTCTGGCTGTGTCTCCTGCCCTTCGATTTCCAGCGCCGCGAAGGCGCCTTCATCTCCTGGGTCGGCCTGCGCGGCGCGGTCTCGATCCTTCTGGCCATCGTGCCGCTGATCGGCGGCCTCGACGAGGCGCGGCTGTTCTTCAACACCGCCTTCATCATCGTCCTCGCCTCGCTGCTCGTGCAGGGCTGGACGCTGGGCCTCGTCGCCCGCCGCCTCGGCCTCGTCGTCCCGCCGCGGATCGGGCCGATCGAGAAGGTCGAGCTCGAACTGCCGGGCACCGCCAATCACGAGCTCCTGTCCTACCGTGTGGTCCCCGACAGCCCGGTGGCCCGCGGCGAGCGCATTCCGCGCTGGGCCCGTCCCTCGCTGGTCATTCGCGACGGCCAGTCCATGCGTTACCAGTATGCCGGACGACTGCGGGCCGGCGACTACGTCTATCTCTTCATCTCCCAGCGCTATCCGCCGTTGCTCGACCGGCTCTTCGCCAGCCCCGCGCGGGTGAGCCCGGACGATGCCGAGTTCTTCGGCGAGTTCACCGTCGATCCCGCCTCGCCGGCCAGCGGCCTTGCCGTTGCCTATGGTGCCCGCGTGTCGGACGCCGAGGCGGATCTGTCGATCTCGCAGATGATGATCGCGCGCCTCGGGGGCCGCGCCGAATATGGCGACCGGGTCACGGTGCGGCCGGTGGAACTGATCGTCCGCGAGGTCGGCGTCGACGGCAACGTCGTCAGTGCCGGCCTGTCGCTGGAGCCGGAGGGCGGGCGCGGCGGCCAGATCCCGCTCTTCCTCAATCTCCGCGATCTGCTGGCACTGGCGCACAAGGTGCTGGGCCGACGCAAGGCGGACTGAGGCTTAGGGGCGAAAACCGGCCGCCAGCGCGCCAACGCCGTTGCCCTCGCTCGGCCTCCCGCGCTACATCGCCTTCGGCGCCTGCGGCACCGCCCGGGCGCTTTCGACGGGGTACCCGCCTATCGACGGGACGCGGACGGTCCACCAAGATCGCCGGCGTCCTTCTGGCCTGATCCGGCGCCCCTCGGCGTGTTTCCATGAGGAGAACCACCATGACGCAGTTCAAGACGCTCGACGATGCCGACGTCACCGGCAAGCGCGTATTGCTGCGGGTCGACCTGAACGTGCCGATCAAGGACGGCGAGGTCGGCGACCGCACCCGCATCGAGCGGATCCTGCCGACCATCCGCGAGATCGCTGACAAGGGCGGCCGCGTCATCCTTCTCGCCCATTTCGGTCGCCCCAAGGGACAGCCGAACCCGGAGATGTCGCTGGAGCCGCTGGCACCCGTCCTGTCGCAGATGCTCGGCACGCCCGTCGGCTTTGCCGATGATTGCGTCGGACCCGTCGCTGCCGGCATCGTCGCGGCGCTGAAGGACGCCAATGTCGTCCTCCTCGAGAACACCCGCTTCCATGCCGGCGAAGAGAAGAACGACGAGGATTTCGCCAGCCAGCTTGCTTCGCTCGGCGACATCTTCGTCAACGACGCCTTCTCGGCCGCCCATCGCGCCCATGCCTCGACCGAGGGCCTCGCCCGCCATCTGCCATCCTATGCCGGCCGCACCATGCAGGCCGAGCTGGAAGCGCTGGAAAAGGGTCTTGGCAATCCCGAACGCCCGGTGGTGGCCGTGGTCGGCGGCGCCAAGGTCTCGACCAAGATCGATCTCCTCAGCAATCTCGTGACGCGTGTCGATGCGCTGGTCATCGGCGGCGGCATGGCGAACACCTTCCTCGCCGCGCAGGGGATCGATGTCGGCAAGTCGCTCTGCGAGCATGATCTGGCCAACACCGCCCGGTCGATCCTGGACGCGGCGAAGACCGCCGGCTGCGAGATCGTCCTGCCGGTGGATGCGGTCGTTGCCCGCGAGTTCAAGGCCGGCGCCGCCAACGAGACCGTCGCCGTCGATGCCGTTCCCGCCGATGCGATGATCCTCGATGCCGGGCCGAAGACCGTCGAACTGGTCTCCGGCTGGCTCGACAAGGCGAAGACGCTGGTCTGGAACGGCCCGCTCGGCGCCTTCGAGATCGAGCCCTTCGATGCCGCCACCATGGCGGCCGCCCGCCATGCCGCCCGTCGTACGAAGGCCGGCGACCTCGTCTCGGTCGCCGGCGGTGGCGATACCGTCGCGGCGCTCAACCAGGCCGGTGTCGCCGACGACTTCACCTATGTCTCAACCGCCGGCGGCGCCTTCCTGGAATGGATGGAAGGCAAGCCCCTGCCCGGTGTCGAGGTGTTGAAGGCCTGATCCGGACTTCGCCGCGGCGGTCAGCCGCTGCGGCGGGTCCGTCTCGGACCCATCCCGACCCGTTTTCGATTTCGCAACACGACGGAGCCGCCGCATGGCCATTGGCGACGCCTTCCTCTCCTGGCTCCTGTTTCCGGTCTATGTCTGGCAGGGCCTCGGCGTGCGCCGGCGCGTCGAGCGCATGGTGCCGCCAGCCGGCCGCCACAGCGGTCTCTGCGGAACGTCCGCCGGGACAGACGCCCCGATCCGCCTGCTGGTCATCGGCGACAGCTCGGCCGCCGGTGTAGGCGTGGATGTCATCGAGGACAGCCTGGCGCCGAAACTCGCCGAACGGCTCTACGCGCTGTCCGGCCGGGATGTCTTCTGGCGCGCCGCCGGCTCCAATTCCGCCGTCTCGGCGGACATCCGCGATCACGTGGTGCCGCATCTGGACGAGCCCTTCACCCATATCGTCCTGATGATCGGCACCAACGACGCCAAGAACTTCCACGGTACCCTGCGCTTCAAGAAGGCGTTCGGGACGCTGCTCTACGCCCTCAAGGCCAAATGGCCGGACGCCCGCATCGTCTGGTCGCCGCCCGTCGATTTCGAGAGGGTCCCGGCGCTGCCCCGCGGCCTTGCCACGGTGCTGGAACTGCGCGCCCGCATCGTGCGCCGCATGGGCGCGCGGCTCTGCGCCGAGCGCGGCGCCATCTCGGCCACCACCCTGCCCCGCGTCGAACCCGCCGGCTTCTCGCGCGACGGCTTCCATGCCTCGATCGAGGGCTACGCCTATGTGGCCAACCATCTGGTGACCTATGTCGTCGGCGATGCGGCTGCGTGGAGCTCCGGTGCCTCGGCCGGTTCACCCGAGACCGCGCCGGACTGAACGGCCGATCACGCCCTCAGAAGTGCACACGCTGCCATGCGCGACCGGTCCTGCCCTCAGGCATCGACGTTTGCGGGTCGCGGCCCGGCATGCTCTTCCAGCTTTTCCATGGTCAGGATCACCCGCAGGCCTTCCGGGCTGATCTGTCGCTGGATACCCGCATTCAGGCGGCTGGCCATGGCGTCGAGCATCACCGAGCCGAAGCCGGTGTGCTGTGCCTGATCGACATCATCGCCCGTCGGGGGCTCGGTCGGCGTTTCCGCCCACACCATCCGCACCGCGCCATCGCCGGCCGCCGACCAGCGAACCTCCAGGACGCCGCCGCTCCCGCGCAGCGCACCGTATTTGGCCGCATTGGTCGCCAGTTCGTAGAGGATCAGGCCAAGCGGGGTGACGGAAGACGAGGAGACCGTCACCGGGTCGCCCTCGATGGTCAGCTTGACCTCGTCGATCCCCGCATAAGGCTTCAGAACGCTCGTCACGATCCCGGCGAGCTGCGTTTCGCGGGCGCTCTGCGTATCGGCATGGGCCCGGGCCAGCGCGTTGATCCGCCCGCGCGCCTCGTCCGCCGCCTCCATGGGGGTGGTGGCGTGCTTGGCCGCCAGTGTGACCAGCGAGGCGGTGATGGCGAAGAGGTTCTTCACCCGGTGATCGAGCTCGTGGGTCAGCATCTCGGCATTGCCGTGGGCCTTTTCGAGCCCGCGATTGGCCACCTCCAGTTCCTCGGTGCGCTCCTCGACCCGCCGCTCCAGCACACGGCCCGCCTCGCGCAGCTGTTCGGTCAGCGTCTCGTTTTCGCGCCGATAGTCCCGTAGCCAGCTCGTCGCCCGGCGCATCGCCTGCCGGGTCCCCGCCAGCTCCTTGGTCCACATGGACGGCAACGGGATGTCCCCGAAATCACCCTCCGAGATGCGTTCCGCCTGGGACGCTAGGGCGCCGAGCGGCCGCGTCAGGGCCCGTGCCAGAAGCACGCCAAGCAGCGCGGTCAGTGCCGCCACGCCCGCGACCACAGCAATTCCGATGTTGCGGACGCTGTGGATCGGTCCGAGAATGTCGCTCTCCGGCAGGTAGGTAACGACCGCCCAGGGGGTCCGCGACCCGGCCAGCCGCTTGACCGCGCCACGCCAGTTCTCCCCGTTGGCCTCGAAACGGGTCAGCCGCGTCTCGCCCGGTTTCACGCTGGCGAGACCGCCCGGCAGGGTGCTAACCGCCTGGGCCAGTGCCGGATCGTCGATTTCCCAGACTCGGGCAAAGCGCTGCCCGCCGGAGACGTCCTCGGCCAGCAGGAAGGACGAGTCGCGGTGGGCGATCACTTCGCCCGATTGCGAGACGATTGCGGCCGACCCGCGCTCGCCGATCCTCAGACCGTCCAGGAATCTCGACAGCGCATGGATCTCGATGTCGATGCCGACCGCCCCGCGCATGCCCAGCCGATCGTCCGCCCGCACCGGTGTCGCGACCGTGATCCCCGGCCGCTGCGACGAGAAGAAGATGTAGGGGTCGGTCCAGACCACTTCTCGGCTCATCGACGCCTTCACGTACCAGGGCCGCGTGCGCGGATCGTAGGTATCGGCATCGTCGCGGCGCCGCGACACCGGCCGCAGATCCTCCGTCAGATAGACCAGCTCCACCGTCCGGGTCGGCTGCGTCGCGATCCGCTTCACCCGGTACTGGGCGCCCTCCACGGTGGTGTCGCGGCTGACATAGATGAACGAGCCATCGGCGGCACCGTAGAAGATGCCGGCGAAATCGATGCGCGATCGCAGGATTTCGTAGAAATAACGCTCCAGCGCCGGGCGGTCCGACGTGCCGAGGACCGGGCTTTCGGCCAGACGCTGGGACAGCGCCGCCGCATCGTCCGCGGGGTTGAGGAAGTTCTGGGTGAAGGTGGTGGTGTCGTCGGCGACCCGCTGCGTCAGTTGCTCGGCATAGGACAAGAGCACGTTCTGCGACGCGAAATAGGTCAGCGCCAGGATCGCCAGCAAGGCAACGACCTGCAGCGCGACGAGCGTCGACGTCAAAACCGTTCGAAAGGACCACATGCCGTTTTGTCCCCCCCACCCCAATGGCAGGACAGGGGCAAGTTTGAACGCACCGGCCACGATCCACAACCCGGCGGCCTGCCGGACATGACGGCATCCTGCCGGACGCGCCGCCCCGGAAGCGCTGGAATGAAGTGCAGTCCGAGAAGCACCGGCCCTCGCCGAAGACAAGCGGATGCCCCCGCGCCGATCAGCGCGAGAACACGCACGCTAAGCCGATGACATAAAAACCATATCGCGCGAGATCGGACAGTCCTCGAATAGACACGAATGTCTCGGCCGGTGAACCGGGTAATATCGCATCAGCAAATTTTTCGGCCACCGCGGAGCACCGATTGCATCTGCGAAGTTTGCGATCGCGGATAAATTTGCGGGAAGTCGATCAATGGTTTGCGATCAAGCGCTTACCGATGATGCGGGCCGGATATTACTCGCTGACCGGACATCGTCTCGCGCCACAACGGTTATAACCATTTGCGTCCCGTGGTATGTGCAGTGCGTCATGGCACCGCAATCGACAGGAGACGACATTTGCACGATTCCGTCAGCACGATTCATGCCTCGCACGCCCTTGATGGCGACCCGGACAAGCTGAACGATTATTACGCCGGCTGGGCCGGCCGTTACGACAAGGATGTCGGCGACCAGGACTATGGCTGTCCGCGCGTCGTCGCCTCGACTGCCCTGCTCGTGGCCGAGGCCTATCTCAACAAGGCACCCGGCGAGGTGTCGGTTCTCGATGCCGGCTGCGGGACCGGCCTTGCCGGCGAGGAACTGCGCAAGCGCGGCTTTCGCCACGTCGACGGCTTCGACCTGTCCAACGAGATGGTCGACATCGCGGCGAAAACCGGCGTCTACGGCAGGCTCGCCGGCGGCATCGACCTCAACGAAGATCACGAGAACCCGCTTGAGCAGCAATACCACATCATCGTCTGTGCCGGCGTCTTCACCCTCGGCCATGTCGAACCCCGCGCGCTGACCCGGATGGCGCGGTATCTCAAGGCCGACGGCCTGATGGTGATCTCGACCCGCAACAGCTATCTCGACGCGTCCGACTACGCCGCCGTGAGCAGGCAGCTGGAGGAAGAGGGCCTCGTCAGACTGGTGATGGAGATCCCCAACGCCCGCTACATCGCCGAGGAAGGCGCGCATTACTGGATCTACGGCCGCGGTCCGCGGGCCTGAGGCCGTCCGCCGAACTGAACGCATGAGGGCGCCCCTGCACTGGCCGGAGCGCCCTTTTTCTTCAGGCCAGAGCCCGGTCCACGCAAGCCCGCTCTATTCGGCCTCGTCCTCGTAGCCGACCAGATGCAGCGGCCGGGCGCGCGTCTGGCGCAGTTCGCACCAGCGCACCAGCGCCTCCTCGCGGCCATGGGTGACCCAGACCTCCTGCGGCCCGATCTCGTCGATCGTCTCGGTCAATTCGTCCCAGTCGCAATGGTCCGAAATGATCAGCGGCAGTTCCACGCCGCGCTGCCGGGCGCGCTGGCGCACCCGCATCCAGCCCGACGCGAAGCACGAGACCGGATCGGGAAACCGCCGGGCCCATTTGTCCGCAAAGGCCGAGGGCGGCCCCACCACCACCGTCCCGGCAAAGGCCGCCTTCGCCGTGCCCGCCTTTGCGTCGACGGTCGCGGGGCGCAATTCACCGAGGTCGATGCCTTCGCTCTGGTAGAAGTCGCAGAGCTTCTTCAGCGCGCCGTGGATGTAGATCGGGGCGTCGTAGCCCGCATCGCGCAGATGTTTGATCACCCGCTGCGCCTTGCCCAGCGCATAGGCGCCGACCAGATGCGCGCGCTCGGGAAACTGCGCCACGGAGGTCAGCAGCTTGTCCACCTCCCCCGCCGTGTCCGGATGGCGGAAGACCGGCAAGGCGAAGGTCGCCTCGGTGATGAAGACGTCGCAGGGCACCGGCTCAAAGCCGGCGCAGGTCGGATCGGCACGCCGCTTGTAGTCGCCGGACGCCACGATGGTCAGTCCCTTGTGGGACACCGCGATCTGCGCCGAACCCAGCACATGGCCAGCCGGGTGAAACGTCACGTCGACGTCGCGGATGCGGACCGTCTCGCCGATCGCCGCCTCCTGCCGTTCGACGCAGAACTCCTCGCCATAGCGAACGGCCATGATCGCCAGGGTCTGGCGCGTCGCCATGACCTTGGTGTGGCCGGAGCGGGCATGGTCGGCATGGCCATGGGTGATCAGGGCCCGCTCGACCGGGCGCACCGGATCGATGAAGAAACTGCCCGGCGGGCAGTAGAGCCCTTCCGGCGTCGGTCGCAGCAATTCGTCGGGACGCATGCGAAATTCCTCGTGGCGATGCTGCGGGGTCGGCTGCGCCGGCAAAGCCAAATCGCCCGGCGCGCATCGTGGTTCCTTTCGCAGCGCAACAGATTATGCTGGAAGGAGCGATCCGCCACCATTCGAGTCCGACCGATGCTGACCATCATTCCCGAATCCGACGCTGTCATCGCCTTCGAGATCGACGGGCGCATCGACAAGGACGACGTCGAGCGCGTCATCGCGGTGGTCGACACCAAGCTCGCCGAACGGCCCGGCGCGCTGTCGATCCTCGTCATCGTGCGCGAGGTCGGCATGTTCACCCCTGCCGCGATCGCCCGCGACCTGCAATATTCCCTCGGCCGCTTCCGCGACCTGTCGCGCTTCCGCCGCGTCGCGGTGGTCACCGACAAGAGCTGGGTGCGCTCGCTGGTCGGGCTGCAGGACCTCGCCATGCCCATGGTCGACATCAAGGCCTTTGCCCTCGCGGACGATGATATCGCCCGTCTCTGGGTGAAGAACGGCAACCCCGCGGCGACCTTCTGAGCCATGACCTCGGGTTTCGGACGCTGGTCGGCAACGGCCACCCACCATTCGCCGCTCGAGGATGCGCAGGGCATTCTCACCGGCGCCCTCATGGTCACGATCGGCCTGTCGATCCTCGCCCATCTCGGCTTCGTCACCGGCGGCACGGCCGGCCTGGCGCTGATCGTCTCCTACGCCACCGGCTGGAATGTCGGTATCGTGTTCTTCCTGATCAATCTGCCCTTCTACGGCCTGGCGATCACCCGCCTCGGCTGGGCCTTCACCATCAAGACCTTCCTCGCCGTCGCCTGCCTGTCCGTACTGACGGCGTTGCAGCCGGAATATTTCACGCTTGGCGCGGTGAATCCGCTGGTCGGTGCGGTGCTGGGCGGCGTCCTGATCGGCTACGGGCTTCTCGCCCTCTACCGCCACCGGGCCAGCCTTGGCGGCGTCGGCATCCTGGCGATCTACCTGCAGGACCGGCTGGGCTGGAAGGCGGGACTGACGCAGCTCGCCGTCGATCTGGTGATCCTGGTCCTGTCCTTCGCCGTCGCCGACCCGGTCGCCATCGTCTATTCGATCATCGGCGCCTTGGTGCTGAACCTGTGGCTCGCCGTCAATCACCGGCCTGACCGCTACATCGCCGCCTGACGCGAACCGTCGCCATCGCGCGGGTCGACGGCGGCCACCAGCTCCTCACGCTCGCGCGGCAGGTAGACGGCGCGGTCCGTGCCAGGTCCGCCATTCTCCGCCTCCAGCCGGACCACGGCCTTCAGCATCGTCTCGCGCAGGCGGCACTGCATCGTCCAGCCGGTGGAGGGATCGGAGGCCGCCGCGAGGAACCAGACCAGCATGCCGGAACGGTCCTGGTCGACCACATAGACGTCGGCCGTCTCCCGGTTGATGACGTCCTCGTCGTTCTGGACGAACTCCTGGAAGGCCTCGCGCAGCCGGTCGACATCGGCCCGGTGGTCCAGCCGCAGCGCCACGATCTTGGTGATGCTGGAATCCTGCTTGGTCCAGTTCTCGAAGGTGTGGGAGACCAGCTCGTTGACCGGCACGATCAGCCGCCGGTTGTCCCAGGTCTGCAGCTGAATGTAGGTGAAGTTGATCTTCTCCACGTAGCACCACTGGTCGTCGTAGAGCACCGCGTCGCCGATGCGGGCGGTCTTGGCCAGCGCGATCTGCAGGCTCGCCATGATGTTGGCCAGCACCGAGCGGGCGGCGAAGGCGAGCACCAAGCCGATCACGCCGGCCGAGGCCAGCAGCGAGAAGCCGAGGGATTCGAACGCATTGGTCTGGATCAGGACGAGCGACACGCCGGCGCCCAGCGCCAGCACGATGGCGACGCGCCGGGCCGCCGAGATGTTGGTGTAGAGATCGCGCTGCTCGGCCGCTTCGGAATCGCCGAGCGCCTCCACGTTGCGCTGCACGACGCGGTCGAGGACGGCATCGACGATGCGCACGCCGATCATGGCGAGCGCGATGACGAACAGGGTCGACTGCAACGGCGTCAGGAACCGGTTCACCGCCCCGGAGAAGGTGAACAGCAGCGTGTTCACCAGCGAGAAGGTGCCGACGCAGGCCATCAGCGCGACTGGCATCTGGATGGAGTCGAGGATCCGCCGGGCAATACGCGACGGCTGCCGCCACTTCACCCGGCCGACCCAGGCATGGACCAGGAAGGCGGCGCCGATGGCAATCAGGAGAACCAGCGGAAGCGCCACCACCTCCCACCAGGCCAGCGTCCAGAAGGCGCGTTCCCGCAGAAAGCCCGGCAGCGACTGCTCGAACCGGGTCGGCCCGTAGATTTCGTGGAGGGCCAGAATGTTGCCGACGGTCTGCCGGGAGAACAGCCAGACCGGCTCGCCATCCGCAGGCTTGACCCGCGCGATCCGCACCGAGACCGGCCGGTCCGGCAGTTCGAGGATCGCCAGCCGGATGTTGCGCCGTGGCTCTCCGGCCATCGGGTTCTCAGCCGCGACGTTGGTCGCCATCGCGTCGGGCCGGTCCGACAGATCGCCCCAGTCGAGCCACATGCCGTTCTCCGCGATGTCGAACATCCGCTTCGCCAGCACCGGTCCCATCTCGGCCTGCAGCGCCGGGTCGATGTCGGAAAGGTCCAGCATATGGGTCGCCATCTCCCAGTTCCGGGCATTGGCGGCGGCGACGAAGCTCTCCATCATCCCCTGCGGAGTCTCGTGACCGATATAGGCCTCGGCCGGGGGCAGCCCGCTGTTCAGCGTGTCGATCTCGTAGTAACGGGTCGGCGCACTGTCCTGGGCGGCGGCACCGGTCAGCGTCGCGAGAAGGATGAGGAAGACTGCAAGCAAGCGCATCGGCGGGCCCGGACTGAGGGTTCGTGGTCGAGAAGTCTGCCTAACTAGGCAGCCGGGCCCCTTCGCCTAGCTTAGCAATTGCAGCAACGGCGATCCGGCCCGCCGGAGCCTGTCCACGAAACCGGTCCGCGGACGCACGCGACCCGACGAGACAAGGCGGCGCAATTTCATGACAGCGACCATCTGGCTGACCGTTGCGGCAATGATCGCCTTTGCCGGCAATTCGCTGCTGGCGCGCCTTGCTCTCGCCGACGGCGCCATCAACGCGGCGGGCTTCACCGGCCTGCGGCTTCTCTCCGGCGCGCTGGTCCTGGCGTTCATTCTCCTGAAGGCACGGGGCCAAACGCCGGTGCGCTGGCGCACGCTGGAAGGGAGCTGGGCATCGGCGCTGGCGCTCTTCGTCTACGCCCTCGCCTTTTCCCTTGCCTATCTGAAGCTTGGCGCGGCCGTCGGTGCGCTGATCCTCTTCGCCGCAGTGCAGGCCTCGATGATCGGCTGGGGCCTCATCCGGGGCGAGCGGCCCGGCACCCGCGAGGCGCTGGGCCTCGTCGTGGCGGCCGGGGCCTTCGTCTGGTGGCTGGTCCCCGGCCTTACCCGGCCCGATCCGCTCGGCACCGCGCTGATGATCGTCTCCGGCATTGCCTGGGGCGTCTATTCGCTGCACGGCCGGGGTGCGGCCGACGCCACCCGCGCCACCGCCGGCAACTTCATCCGCACCGTTCCGCTGGCGCTGCCGCTCGTTGCGCTCTCGCTGTTTCAGGCGGGCATCGGCGGTGCCGGGCTCCTCATCGCCATCGTCTCGGGCGCCGTCACCTCCGGTCTCGGCTATGTCCTGTGGTATCGGGCGCTGAAGGGCCTCACCGCGCTGTCGGCGGCCATCGTGCAATTGTCCGTGCCGATCATCGCCGCCCTGGGCGGCGTCCTGTTCCTCTCCGAGGACCTCGGCCTGCGCTTCGTCATCGCGGCCGGCCTCGTTCTCGGCGGCATCGCCTTCGCGCTTTCGACACGCCGACGCTGAGACGGGACATCGGCGGGACGCGACACTATCTGAAGCGCTGTGACCGTTAGACCCGACCCCTTCCTGCCCGGCTCCGCGCCGTTCCCCCTGCCCGCGCCGTTCCTGGAATGGTTCGCGCGCAATGGCTGGAGCCCGCGTCCGCACCAGCTCGACCTCCTGGCCCGCGCCGAATCCGGCGCGTCGTCGCTGCTGATCGCGCCGACCGGGGCCGGCAAGACGCTGGCGGGCTTCCTGCCGTCCCTCGTCGATCTGCACCGCCGCGGCCGGCCGAAGCCCGGCACGCGGCCCTATGGCGTCCACACGCTCTACATCTCGCCGCTGAAGGCACTGGCCACCGACATCGCCCGCAACCTGGAAAAGCCCGTCACCGAGATCGGCCTGAAAGTGACCCTGGAGACCCGCACCGGCGACACCTCGCAGGTCCGCCGCCAGCGACAGAAACTGAAGCCGCCGGACATCCTCCTGACGACGCCCGAGCAGATCGCCCTGCTGATCGCCGGCAAGGATGCGCGCGGCTTCTTTTCGGACCTGCGCTACGTCATCTTCGACGAGCTGCATTCGCTTGTCACCTCCAAGCGCGGGCACCTTCTGTCGCTCGGCCTCGCACGCCTGCGCATGCTGCGCCCGGACATCCAGACCATCGGCCTGTCGGCGACCGTGTCCGAGCCCGACGATCTGCGCCGCTGGCTGGTCTCGCAGGCGCCCGGCGGCGGCGTGGAGGAAATCGCGGACGCGGACGGCGTCCTGCCGGACGTCGCCCCAGACGCCGATCCTCGCCTGTCGGAGCTGATCACCGTCGCCGGTGGCGCCAAGCCGGAGATCACCATCCTGAAATCCTCCGAACGTGTGCCCTGGCAGGGGCACACGTCGCGCTACGCCATGCCGGAGATCTACGAGGCGATAAAGGCCCACAAGACGACGCTGCTCTTCGTGAACACCCGCTTCCAGGCCGAGATGCTGTTCCAGGAGCTGTGGCGGATCAATGACGAGACGCTGCCGATCGCGCTGCATCACGGCTCGCTGGATGTCGGGCAGCGGCGCAAGGTCGAGGCCGCCATGGCCGCCAACCAGCTGCGCGCCGTCGTCGCCACCTCGACGCTCGATCTCGGCATCGACTGGGGCGATGTCGACCTTGTCGTGCATGTCGGCGCGCCGAAGGGCGCCTCGCGTCTTGCCCAGCGGATCGGCCGCTCCAACCACCGCATGGACGAGCCGTCCAAGGCGATCCTCGTGCCGGCCAACCGCTTCGAGGTGCTGGAGTGCCAGGCCGCGCTCGACGCGAATTATCTCGGCGCGCAGGACACCCCCGCCATGCGCGACGGAGCGCTCGACGTGCTCGCCCAGCACGTCCTCGGCATGGCGGTGGCCGAACCGTTCCGGGCCGACGACCTCTATGCCGAGGTGACCACCGCCGCGCCCTATGCGAACCTCGATCGCGAGACCTTCGACCGGGTGATCGACTTCGTCGCCACCGGCGGTTACGCGCTGCGAGTTTACGAGCGCTATGCCAAGATTGTCCTCACCGAGGACGGCACCTGGCGGGTCAGCCATCCGCGCATCGCCCAGCAATACCGCATGAATGCTGGCACGATCCTCGACGCGCCATCGCTGCAGGTTCGGCTGATCCGGCGTCGCACCAAGAGTGCCATCGCCCGCGGCGGGCCGATCCTCGGCAAGATCGAGGAGGGCTTCGTCGAGGCGCTGGCGCCAGGCGACACCTTCTCGTTCTCCGGGCAGGTGCTGCGCTTCGAGACGATTCACGAGAACCAGTGCCTCGTCACCAAGGCGGTGTCGGAGGATTCCAAGATCCCGACCTATGCCGGAGGCAAGTTCCCGCTGACGATCTTTCTGGCGGCGCAGGTCCGAGCGATGCTGGCCGACCCTGCGCGCTGGGGCGAACTGCCCGAGCAGGTGTCGGACTGGCTCGCCATCCAGCAGCGCAAGTCGCTGATCCCCGGGCCCGACGAGCTGTTGATCGAGACCTTTCCGAACGGCAAGCGCTTCTTTCTCGTCGCCTATCCCTTCGAGGGGCGATTGGCTCACCAGACCCTCGGCATGCTGCTGACCCGCCGGCTGGAGAGGGCCCGGGCCAAGCCGCTCGGCTTCGTCGCCACCGACTACGCCATCTCGATCTGGGGCCGCGGCGACATGGGCGCGATGATCGCCGACGGCCGCCTGTCCCTCGATGCCCTGTTCGACGAGGACATGCTGGGCGACGATCTGGAAGCCTGGATGGCCGATTCCTGGCTGCTCAAGCGAACCTTCCGGCAATGCGCGGTGATCTCGGGCCTGATCGAGAAGCGTCATCCGGGCCAGGAAAAGACCGGCCGCCAGGTCACTGTTTCGGCCGATCTGGTCTACGACGTGCTGCGCGCCCACGAGCCGGACCACATCCTGATGCGCGCCACCTGGGCCGATGCCGCGACGGGCCTTCTGGACGTCTCGCGGGTGTCGGACCTCCTCGGCCGGATCAAGCACCACATCGTCCACAAGAACCTCGACCGGGTCACGCCACTGGCTGTGCCGATCATGCTGCAGATCGGTCGCGAGAGCGTCATGGGCGAGGCGCGCGACGACCTTCTGGCCGAGGCGGCGGAAGAGGAACTGGTCCGCGCCGCGCTCGACTGAGCCGAGGGCGCTGGCGATTTCGGCTAGGTCCGAATCTCGTCGGTCCAGACCTTGAAGCCGGTCAGCGTGTTCGGCCCGAAAGTATGGGTCAGCGGCACGTCAGAAGCATCGCGACCCTGCGCGATCAGGACGCGTCCCCAGCGCGGCGCGTTGTTGCGCGGATCGAAGGTCCACCAGCGGCCGCCTAGATAGACCTCCATCCAGGCGGCGAAATCCATCTCGCCATGGGGCGGCGCCAGCCCGATGTCGCTGATGTAGCCGGTGCAGTAGCGGGTCGGGATGTTCATCGCCCGGCACATGGCAACGGCGAGATGGGTGTAGTCACGGCACACCCCCACCCGCTCCGAATAGGTTTCGGCTGCGGTGCGCGTCGGCCGGGAATATTCGTAGCCGAAGCGTACATGGTTGTGGACGAAGTCGCAGATCGCCTGCACCCGCGGCCAGCCGAGCGGCGTGTTGCCGAACAGCCGCCACGCTTCCTCCGACAGGAGGTCGGTCTCGCAGTAACGGCTGCCGAGGAGAAACAGCAGCGTATCGGCCGGCAAATCCTCGACGGCGTGCTGCACGGCATCGAGGCCGACCGGATCGGACAGGCCGTCGTCGTGGATGATCCCGTCCGTGCCCAGCGTGAACGCTCCGGCGGGCGCGACCAGACGGTTGCACCAATTGCCGAAACTGTCGCGGTAGTTCTCGATATTCACCGAGGGCGTCGTGACCAGATGGTCAGGACGCTCGAGCGACCCGGCGCGCGAATAATGGACGTTGAGATTGATGATCATCGGCGTCGGCATCGGGAACTGGTAGTTCAGTTCGCAGCCCAGTCGAATGCGCATGCGCGCCCCTTTTCCCGAGCCCTGCCCATCCCGTTCCGCCCGGCCACGGCGACAACGGTCTTCAGCTGTTGCAAGCCGCACTGCCATGCAGCCGGACACCGGACCCGGCGCCTCCGGCGCGGGCTCGGCCAACCTCTTCGGACCCTAGGCGCTCGCCAGGGGTTTGGCGAGGCATCGTTATTGCGTCGGGCGGCCAGCTCGGCCTAGCGGAACATCAGCACCGGCCGCAGGCAGGAGCGGACGATCTCGCTGGTAGTCGAGCCGATGAAATAGCTGCGGATACGCGAATGGCCGTAGGCACCCATGACGATGAGATCGATCTCGTCGCGCTCGACATGGGCGGCGATGACGGCGTCGGGCTCGCCCTTTTGCAGAATGCCGGTGGCGTCGTAGCCGGCGGCGTTCAGCGTCTCCACGGCCCGGTCGAGCCGGGGATCGCTGGTCTTGTCGGAGACCATCAGGAGTTCGCAGGCCGCCCCCTTCAGAAGCGGGCTGGCGACCAGATGGTCCAGCGCCTTGGCAACGCTCGGACCGCCGTCGAAGGCGACGAGGAAGCGCTTGACCGGCCGGAAGGCCCGGGCGCTGACCAGCACCGGGCGCGTCGCGCCGCGCAGGACGCGTTCCAGGTTGGAGCCGAGATGCAGCTTGGCGAAATCGGCCGCCTCGCCGCGCTTGCCGATGACCAGCAGCTCCGCGCCACTCTCCTGCTCGCGGACCGTATCCACCAGATCGCCCGACAGGAGCCGTTCCGAGACGCTTTCAACACCGCGGTCGCGCAGCCGCGCGGCGCCTTCCGAGAGCACCAGCCGGCCGCGCTTGCGGGCCAGCCGGCCCTTCTGCTCGTCGAACTCGGCCAGTTCCTTCAGAAGCTGCTCGCGCTCGCCGAGATCGAGGCTGCCGGAATAATCCGCCGGCGCCGAGGCCGTGTCGCGCCGCCCGATGACGTGCAGGAGATCGACCTCGGCCGACAGTCGTTCCGCCGCCCAGGCGGCGTTGTCGCAGACGCTCTGCGAATATTGCGAACCGTCGACGAGTGCCAGGATCTTGGTCATCTGGGTCCTCCCTTGCGCGGCGAGTGTTCTCGCCTGTCCTTCCGACGCGACCCGCAGGGCGGCCCCCGTCACAGTGACAGGAACCGGCCGGGTTCGCCTGCTTTCATGGGTATTAGTGGCCCGGGGCCGTGTCCAGCGCGCCCGGCTTGTCGGCGACGCCGAGCCGGTCGACCAGGGTCGTGCTGGCCTCGTTCATGCCCAGCACCTCGACCTCGGTGCCCTCGCGGCGGAACTTGATCACCGCGCGGTCGAGCGCGCCGACACCCGACAGGTCCCAGATATGGGCCCGCGAGACGTCGATGATCACCTTGTCCAGGGCTTCCTTGAAGTCGAAGGCGGCTGCGAAATCCTCCGCCGAGGCGAAGAACACCTGACCGATCACGCGATAGGTCCGCTCGCGGCCATCGCCCGACAGGGTCGAGGTAACCGAGAAGATCTGCGCCACCTTGGAGGCAAAGAAGATGCCCGAGAGCATCACGCCGACAATGACGCCGATGGCGAGATTGTGCGTCCACACCACCGTGATGACAGTCGCCAGCATGACGATCGACGAGCGCCGGGGATGGGTCTTCAGATTGACGATGGATTCCCAGGAGAAGGTACCGATCGACACCATGATCATGATGGCGACCAGCGCCGCCATCGGGATCACCGCCACCCAGTCGCCGAGAACGACGATCAGGAACAGAAGCGTCACGCCGGCAAAGAAGCAGGACAGCCGGCCACGGCCGCCCGACTTCACGTTGATCACCGACTGGCCGATCATCGCGCAGCCCGCCATGCCGCCGAAAAAGCCGGTGACGGTGTTGGCGATGCCCTGGCCATAGCATTCCTGGTTCTTGTTCGAACCGGTGTCGGTCAGGTCGTCCACCACCTGGGCCGTCATCAGCGATTCCAGCAGGCCGACCACCGCAATGCCCGCCGAATAGGGCAGGATGATCTGCAGCGTCTCGAGCGTGAACGGCACGTCCGGGATGAAGAAGGTCGGCAGCGAGGACGGCAGGTCACCCATGTCGCCGACGACCCGCAGGTCGAGGCCGAAGGTCAGCGACAGCGCGGTCAGGACGACGATCGTCACCAGCGGCGACGGCACCGCCGTGGTGATGCGCGGCAGCAGGTAGATGATGGCCAGACCCAGCGCGACCATGGCGTAGGTGATCGACGGCACCCCGACGAGTTCGGGGATCTGCGCCATGAAGATGAGGATCGCCAGGGCGTTGACGAAGCCGGTCATCACCGAGCGCGAGACGAAGCGCATGGCGTTGCCGAGCTTCAGGACGCCCGCCAGCAACTGCAGCAGTCCGGCGAGAATGGTCGCGGCGAAGAGATACTGCAGGCCGTAATCAGCCACCAGCGTGATCATCAGGACGGCCGTGGCCGCCGTCGCGGCCGAGATCATGCCCGGTCGGCCGCCAAAGATCGAGGTGAGGACGGCGATCGAGAAGGAGGCGTAGAGGCCGACCTTCGGGTCGACGCCGGCGATGATCGAGAAGGCGATGGCCTCGGGGATCAGGGCGAGCGCCACGACGAGACCGGACAACAGGTCGCCGCGGATATTGCCAAGCCAGTCGGCGGAAAGGGTGCGAGTCGAGAACATCGGCTCCAGGAACATCTGCACGTCGTGCGGCTGCGGTGGCCTCGGCGATGCCGGCCATGCGTGATCTGCACGAAATGTGATTGGCCGAGGGATAGGCGCCCGGCATAGCCACCTGCCAGGGCAGGTCCATGTTGCGGCGCAAACATCGCCGATTGCGGCGGGCAAATCAACCCGCGACAAAATCCGCCTTGCCTTTGCCGGAATGCTCGGCTCGATAGAACGAAACGCGAATCAAACGGCAAAACGGGACCTTGCGGATGAATGCGCTGGCGCGGCGGCTGCGGCAGACGGAGTGCGACGGCGTGGAGATGCCCCTCGCCGGGGCGCGGATCGTATGCGATCCGTCCGGCGTCCTCTATGCCCCGGACGAACGCCTGCTGATCGTCTCCGACCTGCATCTGGAGAAGGGCGCCGCCTTTGCCCGGCGCGGCATGATGCTGCCGCCCTACGACACTGCCGCGACCCTGACGCTGCTGGAGGCGGCCCTGACGCGCTACGCCCCGCAGAGGGTCATCAGCCTCGGCGATTCCTTCCACGACCGGACCGGCGCGGCGCTGATGCCGGAGGCCTCGCGCGAGACGCTGCGCCGGCTGATGGCGGGCCGCGACTGGATCTGGATTTCCGGCAATCACGACCCCGAGCCGCCGGCCTTCGTCGGCGGCGAGACCCGCGAGGAGATCGCGGTCGGGCCCTGGACCTTCCGGCACGAGCCGAGCGCCGCCTATCGTGCCGGCGAGGTGGCCGGCCACCTGCATCCGGTCGCCCGCGTCGCCAATGGCGCGCGCTCGACCCGCGGCGCCTGCTTCGCCAGTGACGGATCGCGCATGATCATGCCGTCCTTCGGCGTCACGACCGGCGGCCTCAACGTCCTCGACCGGGCCTTTCACGGCCTGTTCGATCTGGCGACGGCCAAGGCCTATGTGATCGGCCTGACCCGCATCTACCCGATCGGCTTTCGCTCGCTCAGCCCCGGATAGGGCTCAGAAGGTCGAGGCGAAGGCGACGAGCTGGCAGAGCACCACGACGATCGTCAGCACCAGCCGCAACCGGCCGAACCAGTCGGGCAGTGTGCGATGGCGCGCCGCCAGCACGTCCCAGACTCCGACCAGCACGAAGGCAATGGCGAAGCCGGCGAACATCCACGGCGTCGGGACGAACAGCAACGCCCAGCCGACCAGCGACGCCAGCACGGACAGGACGAGGATGTGGCGCTGGCCCTCATCGCGCCACAGCGCCGCGCCCCAGCGAATGCCGCCGAGAAAGGCGAGGATCGTCGCCGAATAGCCCGACAGCGCGAGGACCAGCTGCGGATAGGCGATGAAGGCGCGGCCCGCATAGGCAAGCGCGGCGGTCATCGCCACGAAGGGGATCAGCCCCGCCAGGCCGAGGATCCACGCGGTCTTGTGGGTGATGTCCGTTGCCGCCAGCGCCGCGTTGGGGGTCGGCGCGTCGCCGTGTCGATCGAGATCCGTCATGCCGATCCAACTAGGTCAGGAAGGGAAAAGCGTAAAGCGCTGGCCGGGTGTCAGTCCCGCTTGAACACGACGCGGCCGAACCAGCCCATGAAGATCGCCAGCGCGACGGCGAACAGCCCGTAGAGAAACGCATAATTGCGGGCGAAATCGTCGACCACCGCCTCGAAGCCGGTCTTGATGACCAGCAGCGGCTCGCTGCTCTGGCGGATGAAGACGCCATTGCGAAACAAAAAGGCACGGACCGTGTGGTTGCCCACGGGCAGATCGGCCGGCAATTGCAGATCGGCGCGGAACAGCGTGGCGCTGACGAACTCGACACTGCCGATCGTCTGGTTGTAGAGGCCGCGCTCGCGCCGGATCCGGCGCAGCGCGGTCGCATATTCGTCGCGGTTGGGCACCAGCGCCGGAGCATCGTCGGTCGGCGCCGAGATCACCAGGCTTTCCGGCTCCGGGAACACGTGCGAGCGCCCGCCCTCGCTGGTGCTCAGCCGCAGATCGTCGATGCCCATGGAGAGGCTGACCCGGAAGCTCTCGCGGGTGATGTCGCTGAGCGGGCGCGTCGAGGCCAGTGCGTAGGAGGCCGGGGCGATGTCGAAGGTCTCCGATCCGCGATTGATCCACAGGCCGAGCGTGCGTTCCTTCTTGCGCACCACCACCGGCTGGCGCGGGCCGACCAGCGAGACGACGATGTCGTAGCGCTGCTGGCGCAGGATGCGGGCATCGGCATTGTCGAGCGCGCCGAAGATGACCAACCGGGTGCCGGAAAAGTCGGAGGTGATGCCGATGCGGTCGGTGGAGAGCCCGATCTCGAAGGTTTCCAGCGCCTGCCCCGCCACGGGACCGGGCACGGCCGCCATCAGGGCGCATGCCGCGACGAGGCCGGTCAAGCGTTGCCCCGCAAACCGGCGGCAGCGATCGAGAAGTGAGGAGACGGCCGCCCTCATCCGATCTCTCCGCTCGGCATGCTGGTGGAATAGGGCTCGGTCGGCGTCGAGACCAGTTCGAAGCCGAGCCGCAGGGCGACCGCCAGGACGAGCAGCGCCAGCAATGCCCGCAACTGGTCGCCGCGCAATTTGCGGCCGGCCTCGGCCCCGAACTGCGCGCCGATCACGCCGCCGAGCATCAGGAAGAAGGCCAGCACCACGTCGATCGTGTGATTGGTCGAGGCCTGCAGCACGGTGGTCACGGCCGCGGTGAAGATGATCTGGAAAAGGGACGTGCCGATGACGACGTTGGTCGGCACCCGCAGGAGATAGATCAGCGCGGGCACCATGATGAAGCCGCCGCCGACCCCCATGATGCCGGCGAGCGTCCCGATCAGGAAGCCGATGCCCAGCACCGGAATGACCGAGACGAACAGCTTGGAGCGCTGGAAGCGCATCTTCAGCGGCAGGCCGTGGATCCAGTTGTGCTTGCCGGAGCGGCGGATTTCGCCCGACCCGCCGCTCGAACGGCGGAGCGACTGGATGCTCTCGACCAGCATCAGCCCGCCGACACCGCCCAGGAACACCACGTAGAGAAGCGACACGACCAGATCGAGCTGTCCGATCCGCCTGAGCAGCGTGAACAGGGCGACGCCCGCCGCGGAGCCCGCCGTGCCGCCGATCAGCAGCACTGTCCCGAGCTTCAGGTCGACCGTGCCGCGCTTGTAGTGGGCGAGCGCCCCGGAGAAGGACGACGCGATCACCTGGTTGGCGCCGGTGGCCACGGCCACGGCCGGGGGGATGTTGTAGAAGATCAGCAGCGGGGTGATCAGAAAGCCGCCCCCGACCCCGAACAGGCCCGACAGGAATCCCACGGCGGCGCCCATCCCGAACAGGACGACCAGATTGACCGAAAGTTCCGCGATCGGGAGATAGAGGTTCACGTGCGGTCCGGCTCAAGGGGTTGATGGAGCCAAGGAAAAGGGGGCCGAACCGTCTTGGCCCGAACCCCCTTGCCTGTCAAATCCGCGATGCCGCCGAAGCGCCCCGCAGCATGGCGTCTCAGCCGTCCTTGCGCGCCAGCAGGGCCCGGATCAGCGTCTCGTCGATGCTGCCGTCCGCGGTCAGCCCGGCTTCCTTCTGGAAGGCCTTGATGGCGGCCGTGGTCTGCTGGCCGACGACGCCGTCCGGCTCCCCCGGCTCGTAGCCGAGCTTGATCAGGATTGCCTGGATGTTGCGGATCGCCCGCTTCATGTCGATGGACGAGGTCTGCATCGGTGCGGTGCTGTCGGCCCAGTCGGCCGGAACGTCCACGGTGTTCACCGCCTCGTCGCGCGGCTTCGGCGTGAAGCCCGCCACCTTCTCCTCCGCCGACTTCAGCCGTTCCGGCGTCAGCGACTTGGCAACCTCGTCGCGCTTGCGACCGGCATCCTCGTCGCCGGCCGTGGCGACGATCGAGAACCATTTGAAGGATTCCGTCAGGTCCTGATCGACGCCGGCCCCGCGGGCATAGAGAATGCCGAGATTGTACTGGCTGTCGGTCATGCCGTATTCGGCGGCCTTCTCGAACCACTGCGCCGCCAGCTTCGGCTCCGACTTACCGTCGACGCCGGTGGCGAACAGCACCGCCAGATTGTGCATGGCGCGCACGTTGCCCTGCTCGGCGGCCTTCAGATACCAGTCCCGCGCCGCGATCGTGTCGCGCTCGACCCCGTTGCCCTTCTCGTAGAGCGTGCCGAGGCTGTACTGGGCCGGCGCGAAGCCGCGCTCAGCGGAGCTGGCGAACCATTCCGCCGCGACTGCCGGCTTGGGCTCCGAGTCCCGTCCTTCCATCAGCCTCAGGCCGATCTCGAAGATTGCCTTGGGGTCGCCGGCTTCGGCCGCATCGGTCAGCGCCTCGTTGCCGATACCGTCCGGGATCGGCGGAACCGGACCGACCGAGCTCATGGCCGCAGCGGCCCCGGCATTGGCGACGTCGGCACCGCTGGTGGGGGTGAAGCCGGCAGCGCTTGGTGCGCCCGACAGGGAACGGCTGATCAGCGTGTCGGCGGCCTTGGCCGGCGTCGCCGTCGCAACCTCGTCGTCGATCGCACGCGGTCCGGCTTGTGTCGGCGACAGCGCCGCGGGCGACATCAGGGCATCGCTGCCGGCCTCGGCGGTGCGCGTGTCGTCCGACGCAGCGGTCGCGGGTGCCGTGCCATCGGTCCGGTCGGCAGTCGCCGGCGCGACGGCCTCCGGGGTGCTGTCCGCGACGAGCGGTGTCGTGGTCGCCTGTTCGGCGAGAATCTCGGGCTGACTGGTGTCGGCGACCAGTTCGTCGCCGTCGGAAGGCGCGTTCAGCGCCTGGCCGAGCGGCAGCGCCATCAGTGCCAGGAGCACCGCGCCGATCGCCATCAGGATCGGCTTGCGCCGGCGCGCGATGAAATCGGTGACGCCTCCGCCACGCTCGTCGCTGTCGTCGCCGGCCTCACCGGAGCGCAGGCCCTCGGCTTCGGAGGCGGCGGCCATGGCGGCGCGCCGTGCGGCGGCGATGAAGTCGGCGCGGCCGCCCTCGTCCGCCTCGCCGGTCTGGCCAGCCTGCTGGGCCCGCACCCGCTGCAGCAGCGCGGCTATGTCCGGCGTGCCGGAGCCGATGGCGAGCGGCCGGTTGGCCTCGTCGGATTCGAAGATGTCGGCAGCGTCCAGTGACGGCGCCTCGACCGGCGGCACCGGGCTCGACGACACGTCATGGTTCCCCGGGAACTCGGCGACCATGACCTCCGGGTCGTCCGTCTGCCGTGCCGCGTCGGCACGTCCGGTGACGGCATCGGCGTCGACCGCCGCCTTGCCGGCGCCGAGCTTGCGGCCGAGAAGTCCGCGCAGGCCACGCGGCGCCTGCGGTTCGGCGGCAGCGGCGACCTTCGGCTCGGCCTGGACGAAGCGTGCCTCGCCGGCAGCGGCGCCTGCGCCGTCCTCGCCGCGATCCCTGCGCTGCATCTCGTTGTCGATGGTGTCGATCCGCTCGACCAGCCGGATCAGCGTCGCATGGACCGTCTTGTAGAATTCCTGCGACTGCTCGCCGGTCTGGCGGGACATGGCTTCCAGCGAACGCAGGTCCTCGGAGAGCTGCGCCACATGCTGGCCCTGGCGCAGATCGCCGGATTCCATCATCTGCCGGATCGCCTCGTCGGCGGCGGCCCGGGCGGAAACGACGATGGCGTCGCGGTTCTCGTCCAGCCGGCGCTCGATGTCGGCCAGACGCTCGTCGAGTTCCGGATCGATCATCGCGCCGGACATGCTGCCCTCGCCGATCTGGTCCGACAGGCGGGCGATCTGGGCGCCCAGCGAACGCACCATGTCGTCATTGACGCGCGAGGCGGAGGTGGTCTCGATCTGCTCGGCCAGCGTCTGCAGCCGGTTCTCGATGGCGACTGCTTCGAGGGACGAGCCCTCGCTGGCATTGAGGAGATGTTCCAGCCGCGTCGAGAAGCGCTCGATCCGTTCGGCGAGATCGGCGGCGGCGGTCCCGTCGGCCAGCGATTCGATCCGGTCGGACAATTCGCCGATGCGACCGGACAGCACCTGGGTATCGCCCTCTTCGGCGAGATGGTCGACGCGGGCGGTCAGGCTCTGCAGCCGGGCCTCGATCCGCTCGACCGGGCTCATGTCGATCGCCGGCGCGCGGCTTGCCGCCACGACGATGGCGCGGGAGATCTCGTCGAGACGCTCCTCGAGCTGGGCGAAATGGTCGAGTTCGAATTCGTCCTGCTGCTGCTTGGCGATCGCCTCGATGCCGACGGCGAGCGCGTGCACCCGCTGCTCCAGCGGGGCGATGGCCAGCGTCTCGGGCAGCTTGGCAAGCGCGGCCTCGAGCTGCTCCATGCGGCCCGACATCGCCTCGATCTTGCCTTCGATCTCGCGCGAGGCGAACTTGTCCTCGAGCGCGTCCCAGCGCTCCTCGACGGCCCGCATCGACTTTTCGGAGGCCAGCGTCTCCAGCTTGCCGCGCAGACCGTTGATCTCGGTCTTGAGCATGTCGGAAATGCCGCCCTCGGCAAACTCCTGGAACACCGCCGTGTGGCGGGCCTCGAACTCGTCCAGCCGGCGCTCGACCGACTTGACGTGATCCTCGCTGGCCAGCGACCCGAGCGAGACGCGGATGCGCTCCAGCTCGTCCTTGAGGTCGCGGCGGGCCCGGGTGTCCTCTTCGGCCCGGTCGCTGAATTCGGTGCCGACCGCATCCCAGCGCCGGCCGAGATCCTTCACGGTCTCCTCGCGGGCCATCTCGCCGACGAGCGAGCGCATGGCTTCCAGTTCCTTGCGCAGCGACTGCACGGCTTCGCGATCGGCGCCGCCATCGGCCATCCGCGACAGCCCGTCATCGACCCGGGCGATCTCGGCGTCGATCGTCTCGGCGCTGGCGCGGTCGGCGATCATGGTGCGCAGGTCGTCGAAGGCGTGCCGCATGTCGTCAAATCGCGACTTCAGGCTGCGGTCCATGTCGTCGCGCAGTTCGGTGCGCAGGCGCTCGAGGTCGCGGGAGATGTCGGAGCCCGGTGTCGCATCGCGGGCCTGGCGACGGGGAGCCGGCGCGGCCGCCGCCGCACCGTCACGCACGTCGCCATTTTCGCGGTCGAGCATCTGCTGGCGCATGACGATCTGCGACACAGCTTCGGAGAGTGTCGGCCGGTTCGGCCGCTGGCCGTCGGCGGACTTGGCGACGGATTTCAGGCGGGTTGCGGTCCGCGGAGCGGCCGCGGGCTCCGCCGCGACGTCGGCGACAGGTCGCGGCGGCGCCTTGGCGGAACTCATCTGGGTCAAACGGAGTTCTAGTTCTTCCAGGGTACGGCTGAGCGTATCGAGGGACGAATCGTCGCGGGGCGATCCACCTTGCGCCAATTTCGACTTCTTCTCGGCCATATCACATTCCCGATCGGCTTGAGCCTCGCTGGGCCGGCTCCGGTGCCTGCTGGTGTCTGGAGCAAATTCGTCCAACAGGGTTAATTGCGGGTTAACCCCATTACCGCTTTGTTAGTGAATAACACCGGAAGCCGACCCGAGGCTGGACCGTCAATTGACGCTACGTCTTGTAACAGCCTCAATTCACGCGTTATTCGCCGCACAATGGCCTATGTAGCCGAAACAGGATGAGTCGCCGGCCCTCGGGTACGAGCCGTTCAAACGAATGCGCAGTTACGGAATTCAAGACATGACCAATCTGAAGCTCGCCGAACGCGAAGACGACACGACGTCGATCGACATCGGCTTTCTGCTCAACCTCGACGATCAGGCGGCGACCGATAAGGAGTTGTTCAAGATCGGCGACCTGTCGAAGGAATTCGGCGTCACCCTGCGCACCCTCCGCTTCTACGAGGATCGCGGTCTTCTGGCGCCCGAGCGCCGCGGCACCACGCGCCTCTACAGCCGTCACGACCGGACCCGGCTGCGGCTGATCCTGCTCGCCAAGACGCTGGGCTTCTCGCTGACCGAAGCCAAGCAGATGATCGAGATCTATCATCAGCCCAACGGCAAGCGGAAACAGCTCGAGGTCGTGCTGGAGCGCTTCGAGGAGCAGCAGGAGATCCTGCAGGACCAGAAGCGCGAGATCGAGGATTCGATCCACGCCATGGACGTCTCGATCAACTACGTCCGTGCCCGGCTGAGCGAAGTCACCGACTGATTGTCCGGCGGGCGCGTCTGACGATGCGCCCGCCACTTCCCGGCCCGGTCAGGCCGCCGCCGCGCTTCGCGCCGCCGTATCCGCCCTGACCCCGGCTTCGCGCACGCCGCGCGTCCCCTTCTCCCTCTCCATATCCACCCTGCGACATCGATGTGTCATCCGCCCATGCGACATCATGGGGGTCCATCCATGCCGATCGGCCGTTGACGTTTACGTCAAAGTTAGCGATAAGCTGCCGACGCTCGAGACGGAGGAATCGCATGCCGACCTACCAGGCCCCCACCGAAGACACGCTGTTCGTCCTGAACGACCTGCTCGGCTTCGACCGCTACAACAATCTTCCCGGTTTCGCGGACGCGTCGCCCGACGTCGTCGAAGCGATCCTCGGCGAGGCCGGCCGCGTCGCCAGCGAAGTGCTGCAGCCGCTGAACCGGGTCGGCGACCTCGAGGGCTGCACCCGCGCCGCCGACGGTTCGGTGACGACGCCCCAGGGCTTCAAGGCCGCCTACGACACCTTCCGCGAAGGCGGCTGGGGCAGCCTGCCCTTCGATCCCGAATATGGCGGCCAGGGCCTGCCGCACACGCTCGCCACCGCCGTGTCGGAGTACATGTCCTCGGCCAACATGGCCTTCGCCATGTATCCGGGCCTGACCGCCGGCGCGATCGCCGCGATCTCGGTTCACGGCTCGAACGAGCAGAAGCAGACCTACCTGCCGAAGATGATCGAGGGCTCGTGGACCGGCACCATGAACCTGACGGAGCCGCATTGCGGCACCGATCTCGGCCTCTTGCGCACCAAGGCGGTGCCGCAGGATGACGGCAGCTACCGCATCTCCGGCCAGAAGATCTTCATCTCCGCCGGCGAACACGACATGGCCGACAACATCGTCCATCTGGTCCTCGCCCGCATCGAGGGCGCGCCGGAGGGCGTGAAAGGCATCTCGCTCTTCATCGTGCCGAAATTCGTCCTCGACGCCGACGGCAATCCGGGCGCGCGCAACGGCGTCGTCTGCGGCTCGCTCGAAGAGAAGATGGGCATCCACGGCAACGCCACCTGCGTCATGAACTACGACGACGCGACCGGCTACCTCATCGGCGAGGCCGACAAGGGCCTGCGCGCCATGTTCACGATGATGAACGAGGCGCGGCTCGGCGTCGGCGTCCAGGGCCTGGCGATTTCGGAAGTCGCCTACCAGAACGCCGTCACCTATGCCCGCGAACGCATCCAGGGCCGCTCGCTCTCCGGCGCAAAGGCACCGGAGAAGAAGGCCGACCCGATCATCGTCCATCCGGACATCCGCCGCATCCTGATGACCATCCGGTCGATCAACGAGGCCGGCCGGGCGCTGGTCCTGTGGACCGCGCTGAAGGGCGACCTGTCGCATCGCGCCGAGGAAGAGAAGGAGCGCCAGGCCGCCGACGACTGGATGGGCCTGATGACCCCGGTCATCAAGGGTGTCCTGACCGACAAGGGCTTCGACAACGCGGTGATGGCCCAGCAGGTCTATGGCGGCCACGGCTATATCGGCGAATGGGGCATGGAGCAGTTCGTTCGCGACGCCCGCATCGCCCAGATCTACGAGGGCGCCAACGGCATCCAGGCGCTCGACCTCGTCGGCCGCAAGCTCGGCCTCAACGGTGGCCGGGCGGTGCAGTCCTTCTTCGCCGAGGTCGGCCAGTTCTGCGAGGAGAACCGCGCCAACGAGGCGATGGCGCCCTTCACCAAGGCGCTGAAGAAGGGCCTGAACGACCTGCAGCAGGCCACCATGTGGCTGATGCAGAACGCCATGGCCAAGCCCGACAATGCCGGCGCCGCCTCGACCGACTACATGCACCTCTTCGGCCTCGTCGCCATGGGTTACATGTGGGGCCGCATGGCCAAGGTCGCCCAGGAGAAGATCGCCGCCGGCGCCAATGGTCGTTCGGAGTTCATGGAGAAGAAGCTCCTGACCGCGCGCTTCTACATGGAGCGGGTGATGCCGGAGAGCGCCGCCCATCTGGCGCGCATCTCCACCGGCGCCGATTCCATGATGGCGATGGACGCCGACGCCTTCTAGGCGGCGACCGCCCGGGAGGGCGTCCGGCAGCGGCGGCCATTGCCTTGGCGCTGCCGGGTGGCCATGTCGGAGGCGACCGGACACTGCACCCGTCGCGCCTTCGCGACGGGCCGTCCCGGCCACAAACGGCCGGGTCCATGAGGAATTCATCGCGGCATACGGCGCGCCGCCCGCAGGCGGCCTGGGCGCGCGGAACACGGAGGAACATCAATGACCGAAGCCTATATCTACGATCACGTCCGCACGCCCCGCGGCCGCGGCAAGAAGGACGGCGCGCTGCATGAGGTGCCTGCCGTGCGCCTCGGCGCCAAGGTTCTGGAAGCTCTGCGCGACCGCAATGGCATCGACACCCGCACCGTCGACGACATCATCTTCGGCTGCGTCGATCCGGTCGGCGAGGCCGGCTCGGTGATCCCGCGCGCCAGTGCCTTCGAGGCCGGCTACGACTTTGCTGCCCCCGGCATGCAGATCTCGCGCTTCTGCGCCTCCGGTCTCGACGCGGTGAATCTCGGCGCCGCCAAGATCGCCCAGGGCGCCGAGGACATCGTCATCGCCGGCGGCGTGGAATCCATGTCGCGGGTCGGCATGGGCATGTCCGGCGGTGCCTGGATCATGGATCCGTCCGTGGGCATCCCGTCCTATTTCATGCCGCAGGGCGTCTCGGCCGATCTGATCGCCACCAAATACGGCTTCTCGCGCGACGACGTCGACGCCTATGCCGTCGAGAGCCAGAAGCGCGCCGGCAAGGCGTGGGAGGACGGCCGCTTCGCCAAGTCCGTCGTTCCGGTCAAGGACCAGAACGGCCTGACCATCCTCGACCGTGACGAGCACATGCGCCCGTCCACCGACATGCAGTCGCTCGGCAGCCTCAACGCCTCCTTCGCCATGCATGGCGAGATGGGCGGCTACGACGCCGTCGGCATCCAGGCCCATCCCGAGATCGAGGCGGTCAACCACGTCCATCACGCCGGCAATTCCTCCGGCATCGTCGATGGCGCCGGCGCCGTCCTGCTCGGCTCCAAGGCCGGCGGCGAGGCCCTCGGCGTCAAGCCGCGCGCCCGCATCAAGGCCTTTGCCAATATCGGCTCCGATCCGGCGCTGATGCTGACCGGCCCGGTCGACGTGACGGAAAAGCTCCTGAAGCGCGCCGGCATGACCATCGGCGACATCGACCTGTTCGAGCTGAACGAGGCCTTCGCTGCCGTCGTCCTGCGCTACATGCAGGCCTTCGACATCGACCACGACAAGATCAACGTGAATGGCGGCGCCATCGCCATGGGCCATCCGCTCGGCGCCACCGGCGCGATGATCTTCGGCACGGTGCTCGACGAGCTCGAGCGTCAGGGCAAGCAGACCGCGCTGGTCACCCTGTGCATCGGTGCCGGCATGGGCACCGCCACGATCATCGAGCGGGTCTGAGGCGACATGCTGCCGGGGCTGGGGTCAGGCGACGTGCTGGACACCGATCTCATGCGGATGCACCGCGAGCGCCGGCAGCGTCTCGAAGGCCGGCTTGGCGAAGTAGTAGCCCTGGAACAGGGTAACGCCCGCCGCCTTCAGCGCCGCGAACTCCGCCGCCGTCTCGACGCCCTCGGCCAGCACCGTGATGTCGAGCTCGCGGGCGACGAAGAGGGTCGCGGCGAGGATCGCCTGGCGGGCGCGGCTGGTGTCGATGCCGCGCACGAGATGCATGTCGATCTTGATCAGGTCGGGCTGGAAGTCTGCGAGGAGGCCCAGTCCGGCATAGCCGGCGCCGAAATCGTCGAGGGCCGTGATGAAGCCCATCTTGCGGTACTCGGCGATGATGTTCTGCAGATGCGCGACATCGGTCATCTGCTCGCTCTCGGTGAACTCGAACATGATCGAGGTCAGCGGGAAGCTGCTCTTGCGGGCGGCCGCAAGGGTCGCGCGCAGGCAGGCGGACGGCTCGTAGACGGCGTTGGGCAGGAAGTTGATCGACAGATGCGGCAGTTCCCCGGTGGGGAACAGCTGCGACGCCAGCGAGATCGCCTTCACCCGGCAGGCCTGGTCGAAGCGGTATTTCTGGTCGGCCGAGACCTGCGACAGGATGCTGTAGGCGCCCTCCCCGTTGAGGCCCCGCACCAGGGCCTCGTAGCCCCAGACCCGCTCCGACGCGATGTCGAGGATGGGCTGGAAGGCCATGGAGAACTGGAAGTCCAGCGGGCGGGAAGTCTGGCAGCCGGGGCAGGCGGTTTCGGACATGGGCAGCAACTCGTCGGTGCGTATGAAGGCCCGCATTGTAAGGGTCGAGTGGTTTAACAACCCTGAAAGTTTCACACCCCTGCCGGTGGCAACGCCTTGGCGGGACATGGAAAATGATAGACGGCAAGCGTCCGATCTGGGAGCGAATTGATGAACAGCGAGAACTTCACCATCGAGATCGACGGCGACGGCCTGGCCCTCGTCACCTGGGACATGCCCGGTCGCTCGATGAACGTCTTCACCCAGGAGGTCATGGGTGAGTTCGACGCCATGGTCGACGAGATGGTCGCCGACGCGGCGGTCAAGGGCGTCGTCATCACCTCCGGCAAGACCGGCTCCTTCACCGGCGGCGCCGACCTGAAGATGTTGTCCGGCATGTTCGAGAGCTTCGAGGCGAAGAAGCGCGACAACCCCGACGAGGCGATCCGCGAGCTCTTCGACGGTGCCGGCCGCATGTCCTGGATCTGGCGCAAGCTGGAAACCTGCGGCAAGCCCTTCGTCGCCGCCATCAACGGCACCTGCATGGGCGGCGGCTTCGAGCTGGCGCTGGCCTGCCACGGCCGTGTCGCCGCCACCAGCGCCAAGATGGGCCTGCCCGAGGTCAAGGTCGGCATCTTCCCCGGCGCCGGCGGCACCCAGCGCGTACCGCGCCTGACCGACACCCAGAGCGCGCTGCAGATGCTGCTCAAGGGCTCCACCCTGACCGCCGACAAGGCCAAGGGCATGAAGCTGATCGACGCGGTCGTGTCGCAGGACGAGCTCGTCGCCACGGCCAAGGAGATGCTGAAGTCGGGCCTCTCGGCGGTGAAGCCGTGGGACCAGAAGGGCTTCAAGCTGCCCTCCGGCCCGGTCTACTCGCCGCAGGGTGCGCAGGTCTGGCCGGCAGTCGCCTCGCTCTACCGCAAGGAGACCAACGACAATTATCCCGGTGCCCGCGCCATCGTGAAATGCGTCTATGAGGGCCTTCTCGTCCCCATGGACACCGCGCTGACCATCGAGCAGCGCTACTTCACCGAGGTCCTGCAGACGACCGAGGCGGCGATGATGATCCGCTCGCTCTTCGTCTCCATGCAGGAGCTCAACAAGGGCGCGCGCCGGCCGAAGAACGTGCCGGCCAGCGATCTGAAGACGGTCGGCATCGTCGGCGCCGGCTTCATGGGCGCCGGCATCGCCTATGTCGCGGCCCAGGGCGGCCTCGACGTCGTCCTCATCGACCGCGACCAGGAGGCCGCCGACAAGGGCAAGGCGCATTCGCGCAAGCTGATGGAAGGCCTCGTCTCCAAGGGCCGCGCCACCAAGGAACAGGCCGAGGCCGTGCTGGCGAAGATCACCGCCACGCCGGACTACGACGCCCTGAAGAATGCCGACCTCGTCGTCGAGGCGGTCTTCGAGGACCGCGACGTGAAGGCCGAGGTGACGAAGAAGGTCGCCGCCGTCCTGCGCAAGGACGCGATCTACGCCTCCAACACCTCCACCATCCCGATCACCAGCCTGGCCGAGGCCTTCGAGGACCAGGAGCGCTTCATCGGCATCCATTTCTTCTCGCCGGTCGACCGGATGATGCTGACCGAGGTGATCCTCGGCGAGAAGACCGGCGACAAGGCCCTGGCCGTCGCGCTGGACTTCGTGCGGGCGATCAGGAAGACGCCGATCGTCGTCAACGACACCCGCGGCTTCTTCGCCAATCGCTGCGTGCTCCGCTACATGTCGGAAGCCTACGACATGCTGGTCGAGGGCGTGCCGCCGGCGATGATCGAGAATGCCGCCAAGTTCGCCGGCATGCCGGTCGGCCCGCTCGCCCTCAACGACGAGACCGCGGTCGATCTGTCGCTGAAGATCATGAAGGCGACCATGCGCGACATGGGCGAGGATTCGGTTGATCCGCGCCACTTCAAGCTGGTCGAGCAGATGAACGGCGATGGCCGGCTCGGCCGCAAGGCGGGCAAGGGCTTCTACAACTATCCGGCCAAGCCCGCCAAGAAGTCGCTGTGGCCCGGCCTGAAGGACATGTTCGAGCAGCAGCCGGCCGACCAGATCGACTTCGAGGAGCTCAAGCAACGCTTCCTCGCCACCATGGCGCTGGAAGCGGCGCGCACCATGGAGGAAGGCGTCGTCGTCGACCCGCGCGAGGCCGATGTCGGCTCGATCCTCGGCTTCGGCTACGCGCCCTATACCGGCGGCACGATCAGCTACATCGACGGCATGGGCACCAAGGCCTTCGTCGCGCTCTGCGAGAAACTGGCCGCCAAGCATGGCGAGCGCTTCGAGCCGACGCCGCTGCTGCGCGAGATGGCCAAGACCGGCGAAACCTTCTACGGGCGCTTCCCGCCGGAAGGTTCGAAGGCCGAAGCCGCTTGATCCGGCTTCCTGCAAGGCCAGCCAGACATGGGGGAGGACCGGAACCGGTTCTCCCCCTTTTTCTTGCCCGCAAACGGCGAATGCTTTTCATTCAGTGACGAAACGGTTTGCAACGCCGAACGGCCATAATTTAAAGCTTTAAGACAAGACGAGGGACGTTCGCACCGACGCGCCAGCCATGGCGCGCGGAAATTTGCGGCAGGCGCGCCCCGGAGCTGCCATCGGCGCCCGGCGCGGCACGCGGCCGACGAGGAGAAGCAGGATGACGAGGGGGCCGCGCAATCGACATCGGCCGAGCGAGGAGGCGATCCGCAGACGCCTCGTCGAGCGTCGTTCGGATTACGATCGCCGGCAGGCCGATACCGGCTGGGTCGACCGTCTGGTCCAGGGCAGGCAGCCGAGCGGACGGCTGCCGAACCGCGGCCGCCCGCCCGGTTTCTTCACCCGCCTGCGGCGGCGGCCCATCACCGCCTATATCCTGGCGACGATCGCCTCGGTGGCCATCGTCGCCGCGCTGACGCCGACGCTCCTGCGCACGAGCACTCCGGCTGGCAACGCCCCGCAGGTCGCACAGTCGACGCCCGCGGCATCCGACGACGCGGCCATCGCCCGGCGCATGGCCGATGCCATGGCGCCGGTGGCCGAACGGGTCGCCTCGGCAGAGACCGGCAGTCGCCTGCGCCCCGCCATCGCCGCGATGCCCGAAACCGTCGCCCGCCCCCCGGCCATGAGCGAGGCGGCCGTGGCCGCGGCACTCAATCTGCGCCTGCCGCCGGATGCGGCCCAACTTATCGCAGCCGTCGAGAATCCCGATTATCTGAGCACGACCGGCAGCGTCGGCCCGATCATTGCCGACGCCGACAGCATCGAGCCGCCACGCCCCGGCGCGATCGATCTGGACACCGTCGCGCCGCTCGGGCCGATCGTGCCGCAGGTCCCGACCGCGCAGACGCCGCCGTCGACCGATTCCGCCCCCCTCACCGTCGAGGAAGCCCTGCGCGGCACCGCCCCCGCGGTCCCTGTCGACAGCGCCCCCGCGCAGGAAGAGCTCGCGGCCGCACAGCCTGAGGACGGCCCGGGCGGCATCGTCACGGCCAGCGTCAACATGCGGGCCAAGCCCGAGAACAACGCGACTATCGTCGCCGTCCTGGAAAAGGGCATGGCGGTCACCGTCATCGCCTGCACCTCCTGGTGCGAGGTCTCGGCGAATGGCCAGCGCGGCTTCGTCTTCCGCGATTTCGTCGACCAGCGCGGCTGATAGGCCAGCCCATGCCCGGTCACGGGCATGGCGACCGCCCGCGATGCTGTCCCGGCCTCAGCAGATGGTGACGTTGACGGCGAGCCCGCCCATTGCGGTTTCCTTGTACTTCTCGCTCATGTCGTTACCGGTCTGGCGCATCGTCTCGATAACATTGTCCAGCGAGACGAAATGCGTGCCGTCGCCCTTCAGGGCGAGGCGCGCAGCGTTGATCGCCTTCACCGCCCCCATCGTGTTGCGCTCGATGCAGGGGATCTGCACGAGCCCGCCGATCGGGTCGCAGGTCAGGCCGAGATTGTGCTCCATGGCGATCTCGGCGGCGTTCTCCACCTGCCGCGGCGTCCCGCCCAGGACCGCGCAAAGACCGGCCGCCGCCATCGAGCAGGCAACGCCCACCTCGCCCTGGCAGCCCATCTCGGCCGCCGAGATCGAGGCGTTCTGCTTGTAGAGCGCGCCGATCGCGGCGGATGTCGCCATGAAGGTGACGACGCCGTCGTCCGTCGCGCCGTGCACGAAGCGCTCGTAATAGGCCAGCACCGCCGGGATGACGCCGGCTGCCCCGTTGGTCGGCGCGGTGACGACCCGGCCGCCGGCGGCGTTCTCCTCGTTCACGGCCAGCGCGTAGAGATTGACCCAGTCGAGCGTCGTCAGCGGATCGCGCAGTGCCTTTTCCGGCTTCCGCAGAAGCTCGTTGTGAAGCTGCTTGGCCCGCCGCCGCACCTTCAGCCCGCCCGGCAGGATGCCGTCCATCCGGCAGCCGCGCTCGATGGAATCGAGCATGGCATCGCGAATGCCCAGAATGCCGTCGCGGATCTCGGCCCGCGAGCGCCAGGTCTCCTCGTTGGCGAGCACCGCCTCGCCGATCGACAGGCCATGCGCCTCGCACAGCGCCAGAAGCTCGTCGCCGGAGCTGAATTCATAGGGCGCGCGGGCATTGGTCAGCACCGGCGTCTCCCCGGCAGCGTCTTCCGCCGACATCACGAAGCCGCCGCCGATGGAGTAATAGTCCGCCCGGTCGATCTCCCGGTCCGCCGCGTCGAAGGCGGTGAAGCGTATGCCGTTGGAATGGTGCGGCAGCCGCTCGCGCTTCAGGAAGATCAGTTCCTCGCCGTCGCGAAACGGCACGCGCTGGCCGCGGTCGAGCTGCAACTCGCCCTTGTCGCGGATATAGGCGAACAGGTCCTCGGCATCGTCGGGATCGAGCGTGTCGGGCTGCAGGCCGGCCAGGCCGAGCATCACCGCCTTGTCGGTGCCGTGGCCGGTGCCGGTGAGCGCCAGCGAACCATAGAGATGCACGACGACCCGCGCCGTCTCGCCCTTCAGGCCGCGATCGTCGAGCCGGTCGAGAAAGCGGCGCGCTGCCCACATCGGCCCCACCGTGTGGGACGACGACGGCCCGATCCCGATCTTGAACAGCTCGAACAGGCTGATGGACATGCGGCCTCCCCCTCAACCTCGCAAAAAGAGACTGCTTTGGCCGGCCATGCAAGCCGTCAGGCGGGATGCTTGTGCTTGCGCCGGAACAGGCCGCGCTTCTCCGCCGTGGGGGCGGGATCGCGCCGCGAACTCTTGCCCAGCGTGTCGGCAACCCGGGCGCCGCGTTCGCCGATCGGCCTGGGCGGGTCGTTCACCGTGTCGTGCGCCGTCTGGTGCTCCATCTCGGCGTTGATCTCGGCGCCGATGATGAAGATCAGCGAGGAAATCCACACCCACATCATGAAGCCGATGACGGCGCCGAGCGAGCCGTACATGGCGTTGTAATTGGCGAAGTTCTGCAGGTACCAGGAGAAGCCGAGCGAGGCGAGCAGCCAGACGACGGCGGCCAGGAGCGCGCCGGAGACCACCCATTTCCAGCGGGCCCGCCGGCGGCTGGGGCCATACCGATAGATCATCGCGATGGCGACGACGATCAGCCCGAAGACCACCGGCCAGCGCATCGCCGCGATCATGATTTCCGAAAAGCTCTGCAGGCCGAAGACCGCCATGACCACCGGAACGACGCCGACGGTGACGATCAGCACGATGCCGATGAAGATGGCGCCGAGGGTGAAGCAGAAGGCGACGAGGTTCAGCTTGAAGAAGCTGCGCTGCTCGCGCTCGCCATAGGCGACGTTCATCGCCTCGAACAGGGTCTTGATGCCGTTATTGGCGCTCCACAGCGCAAACAGCAGGCCGCTGACGAAGCCCAGCGACAGCGACGAGGAATCCTGGGTCACCAGCCGCGCCAGCTGCGATTCCAGGAGCTCGGTGCCGGCCGTCGGCAGGAACTGGCCGATGAAGGCGATATGCTCGCCGATCGAGACCGGGTCGGCGACGAAGCCATAAAGCGAGACGAAGACGGCGAAGGCCGGAAACAGCGCCAGCAGCAGGTAGAAGGTCGCGCCGGCGGCGATCAGCATGACGCGATCGTCGAAGAACGAGGCGTAGATGCGCAGGCAGATGTCCTTCCACCCCTTCCACGGGATCGACATCGGTCCGCCGGCGCTGCGGCCGCGCCCCGGCTCGCTGGCCCGGCGCCGGGTTTCCTCGCTGGTATGCGCCGCGAACTTCAGATCCATGCCGTCATTCCGTTCCTGCCATCGCATGCCGCCGCAATACGCCGCGCGTCGGCAGCCCCGTCCATAAGGCTGGAAGAGCATATGGCACCAACCATGGCCGCTGCCCAGCGGCGCACTACTGCGCAAAGGCAGGCCTGGCCGCCACCGAAGAATTTGACGCTACGATATGGACAGCGGCACGATGGCGCTTTAAGACCGGTCAGAGGTATTTATTCCTCTGACGCAGACCGGGCTTCGCACACGATGTTTTCCCATGACCGGATATGGCTGGCGATCGACGCCCTGGCGACCCGTCACCGGATGTCGCCCTCCGGCCTTGCCCGGCGCGCCGGTCTCGATCCGACGACCTTCAACAAGTCCAAGCGCAATGCCAGCGATGGGCGCCCGCGCTGGCCCTCGACCGAATCCATCGCCAAGGTCATCGCCGCGACCGACACCAGCATCGAGGAATTCGCGGCGCTGATGCGCGGCGAAACGCCGGGCGGTCCCCGCTCGCCCAGCCCCGCCATGAGCGTGCCGTTGCTCGGCTTTGCCGAGGCCGGCGGTGGCGGCTTCTTCGACGATTCCGGATTTCCGGCTGGCCAGGGCTGGGACGAGATCGCCCTGCCCTCGACCGGCGACGAGACGGTCTATGCCCTCGAGGTATCGGGCCAGTCGATGATGCCGCTCTACCGCGATGGCGACATTCTCATCGTCTCGCCGGCTGCCGCCGTCCGGCGCGGCGACCGGGTCGTGGTGCGCACCCGCGAAGGCGAGGTGATGGCCAAGATCCTGCAGCGTCAGACCAGCCGCACCATCGAGCTGGCCTCCACCAATCCGGATTTCCCCGACCGCCAGTTCCAGATGGACGAGGTGGAATGGATGGCGCGCATCCTGTGGGCCAGCCAGTGATCCTGCGGCGGCGTCCCGGCGGCGGGACGAGCCGGCCCTGCGCGGTATCGGCGGCCGTCGGCGCGTGATCCGCACGCTGCTCGTCGCCCTCGGCCTTGCGGCGCTGGCCGCTCTCCTCTTCTCGCTGTTGCCGTCCCCCGACGAACTGGAGGAGCCGGCCCGTATTGTCCGGCCGGTGGGGGAGCAATCGGCCGAGCCGGCAGCGCCCTCCGCCCCCGGAGCGCCCGAGCCGGCACGCACCCCGAGCGACGACGGCCTTGCGCCCCGCCTCGGCCGGAACGTCACGCCCGACGGCATCACCAGCGGGCCGGCGACGGACGGCCCGCTCCGCCGCCTGCCGCCGCGCGCGCCCGACCCGTCGCCGCAGCAGGCTGCCGAGCCCGAAAACGCCGAAACCCGGCAGATCCTGTTGCCCCGCCCGATCGCGCGCGACACCGCCCACCTGACGATCGGTCGTGGCACGATCGCCCTGCCCGGCATGGCGTCGCTCCCGTTGGAACGCAGTTGCGGTGAGGGCGCGAATGCCTGGCCCTGCGGCATGCGGGCGCGCACCGAGCTGCGCAATTACCTGCGCTCGCGCTCGATCCGCTGCGAGGTCCCGGAGGATTTCGGCGACCGCGACGAGACGGTCACCAGCGCCTGCACGCTGCGCGGCGACGATGTCGGGGCATGGATCGTGCGCAATGGCTGGGCCGAGGCGGCGCCCGACGGCCCCTATCAGGACGCCGAGGCCGAAGCCCGGCGCGAGAAGCGCGGCATCTGGCGATAGACGGCGGCGAACACCCGCCACCGGTCTGTTCGCGTGGGGACGGGGCCGGGCGTCAGGCGCCCGAAGCCAGCCGGCCTTCCAGTGCGTCGCGGATCAGGACGCGGGTTTCGGAAAGACCGTAAAGCGCGGCGAAGGAGCCGAAACGCGGACCTTTTTCCTGTCCGATCAGGATCTGGTAGAGCGCCTGGAACCACTCGCCGGAGACGCCCGGCCCGCCCTGCGGCCCCGACTTCTTGTGGTCCTGATACCGCTCGATCGGCCGGGCGACGTCCAGAAGCGCGTTCTGGATCGCCTCGCCATCTGCATCGGCCGGCAGCGCCGCAAATGCGGCATCGAGCGATACCAGCGCCTCGCGCTCGACCGCGTCCGGGGCCCGGAACGTCTTCGCCGGCCTCACGAAATCCTCGTAATAGCGCAGCGCATAGCCGACGAGCTGGTCGAGTTCGGGATCGGTCTCGGCGGTCACCCCCGGCGCGTAGCGGGTGATGAAGCCCCACAGGGTCGACGCATTCGACGCGTTGGAGGCCGAGACGAGATTGATCAGCATGGCGAAGGGCACCGGCACGCCCTTGGCCGGCGGCGTTCCGTTGTGGATGTGCCAGACCGGGTTCTGCAACTGCTGGCGCAGTTCCTGGCGCTGATAGGCGGAGACGAACTGGTAGTAGTCGTCCACCGCCTTCGGGATGACGTCGAAGAACAGCCGCTTGGCGGCGCGCGGCTTGCCGAACATGTAGAAGGCCAGGCTCTGCGGCGAGGCATAGGACAGCCATTCGTCGATGGTCAGTCCGTTGCCCTTCGACTTCGAAATCTTCTGCCCGCTCTGGTCGAGGAAGAGTTCGTAATTGAACCCCTCCGGCGGGGCCGAGCCCAGCGCCCGGCAGATCTTCGACGACAGGGTGACGGAATCGATCAGGTCCTTGCCGGCCATCTCGTAGTCGACGCCCAGCGCCGCCCAGCGCATGGCCCAGTCGGCCTTCCACTGGCACTTCACCGCGCCGCCGGTCACCGTGGTCTCGATCCGCTCGCCGGTCTCCGGATCGAGATAGGCGATCATGCCGCGCTCGACGTCGCGTTCGACCGTCGGCACCTGCAGAACGATGCCGGTGCGCGGATGGATCGGCAGGAAGGGCGAATAGGTCGCCTGCCGCTCCGCGCCGAGCGTCGGCAGGATGATCGCCCGCACCTCGTCATAGGCGGCGAGCATCTTCAGGAGCGTCGCGTCGAAGCGGCCGGAGGCGTAGTAATCGGTTGCCGAGGCGAATTCGTAGTCGAAGCCGAACCGGTCGAGGAAGGCGCGCAGCCGCGCATTGTTGTGGGCGGCAAAGCTCGGATAATCGTCTGAGAACGGGTCGGGCACCCGCGACAGCGGCTTGCCGATATGGGTCGCCAGCATCTCGCGGTTCGGAACGTTGTCCGGCACCTTGCGCAGGCCGTCCATGTCGTCGGAGAAGCACAGGAGCCGCGTCGGCACGGCGCCGTCGGTCAAGACCGTGAAGGCGTGGCGGACCATCGAGGTCCGCGCGACCTCGCCGAAGGTGCCGATATGCGGCAGCCCCGACGGGCCGTAGCCGGTCTGGAACAGGACTTCCGCAGGCATGCCGCTCTTCTCGAAGCGCTTCAGGAGCTTGCGCGCTTCCTCGAAGGGCCAGGCATTCGACGCCATGGCTTCGGTCCGCAAGAGATCGACGTCGACGGTGTCCGGCTGCGGGCTCGGCATGAAGGCATTCCTCGAAAATCCGGGTCCCGGGCGTCCGCGCGCACTGCGAAGGGGACGCGCAGATTGCCGGGGGACCATCAGGTGCCGCCCGGTCTAGAAAGAAGCCGGCGGCGCGTCAACAAAAGCCGCCCGCGCCGAATGACGGCTTGTTGCAGCCGCCCCGGGTGCATAGCTTGCCGAGGGTAACCCTGAAGCAAGGAAGGCAGACAATGTCGGATCTCGGACCGCGCGAAGCCCTGGTTCATCTCATGGTGTCGATGGCAGCGGCGGATGGCGCGATCAGCGACCACGAGCTGAGGGAACTGCAGGCCATCCTCGACACGCTGCCGGTCTTCGAAGGTTTCGATCGGGGCCGGCTCAACGGCATTTCCGAGCGCTGCAGCCATATTCTCGAACAGGAAGACGGGCTGCAGACGATCATCGACAACCTGATGTCGGCGCTGCCGCAAAAGCTGTACGAAACGGCCTATGCGCTGGCGATCGAGGTTGCCGCCTCCGACGTCCACGCCAGCCAGCCGGAACTGCGCTTCCTGGAAATGCTGCGCGACGCCTTCGAGCTCGACCGGCTGACCGCGGGCGCGATCGAGCATTCCGCCCGGGTGCGCTACCGGCGCCTCTAGCGCCGCGCCGTCAGAAGGCGCTGACCGGGAAGTAGCGCAGCAGCAATTCGGAAAACCGCTTGCTCTCGACAAGCTGGCCGATCGCATAGTCGAAGGCCCGGGCGAGTTCCTCGTCCTTCGGCGCCACGGCGATCGACAGTCCTTCGCCGAGGAACCGGTCCGACAGGAACGGCCCGCCGGAGAACCCGCAGCAATCCTCGGCGGCGTTGCTCTCCAGCCAGAAGGACAGGCCGACGCCGTCGCCGAAATAGGCGGCGACCTCGCCCTTGCGCAAAGCGGCCAGTCCGTCGTCGCGGGTCGGATACAGTCGTCGGTCGATCTGCGGAAAGAAGCTGCGCAGCATGGCCGCATGGGCACTGCCCTCGGCAACTCCCACCGGCTTGCCGGCCAGCGTGTCGGCGACCGGCTCCTTCACCGGCGCCTCCTTGGTGGTCACGAAGCGTGCCGGATACCGGAAATAGGGTTCGGTGAAGGCGAGGTCGCGCCGGGTGTCAGGGGTCATCGACAGGCCGGCTACGATCGCCTCGCCGTCGCCGCGCTGCAGTGCCGGCACCAGGTCGCGAAACGCCATCGCCTCGATCTGGCAGCGCGGCAGGATATCCAGCTCCTCGCATATCGCCCGGACGAGATCGACATTGAACCCCGCCAGCCGGCCCCGCCGGTCGAGGAAGTTGAACGGCGGGTAGTTGGTCGTCGTCAGGAAGCGGATGCGCGTGCGCGCGCCGAGATCGGGCTTGGTCATGCGCTGGCGCTGATCGAAGAAATTCGGCGTCGCCACCTGGGCCTTCACGGTTGCAGCGCCGGTCACCGCATCCCCGAGGAATCCAGCGGCAGACACGAGTATTCCAACCAGCAACAACCCTGACGCGAAACATACCCGCATAGATTTCTTTCCCTTGCGTCATCACTCGCGCACGATGCAACCGGGTGCCGGCCGGCGCCCCGGCACTTCATCCTGGAGCGGGTCGTTTGCGTGCGTGACGATCAGACCGATCCTCGAACGGCTTATGCGGCGGGACCTTATGGCCCGCAACCGGCCATACGCAAGAATGCCCGCTTCACGCGTCCGAAACCGCACGATGCTCCGTCGCAACCGCCGGGCGGGTCCCGCTTCGCCGGTGGCGTCACCGACCGCGTGGTCGCCCGGCTGGGCCTGACCGCGGAAGCCCTCGGACGCGCCCGCCGCACGGCAGCCGACAACCAGACCGACCTCGCCGCCGAACTGATTGCCGGCCGGCACGTGACCGCCGATCGCCTGACACGCCTGATGGCGGAGGCGCTGGATCTGCCCCACGAGCCCATCGGCCCGGACGAACGGATCATCGGCCTTCGCGATCTCCAGCCTGCCGGGTCTCCGCGCCTTCTGAAGACTTGCGGCGCGGATCTGGAAACCAAGCTGTTCCTGCGCCCGCGCCTCGAAGATCTCGACCGGGTCGCCGCGCTGCTCGCCCTGCAGCCGGACGTCCGGCGCAAGGCGCGCTTGACCACCGAAGCCGACATCGGCGCGGCCCTGGCGTCCCGCAGCGCCGCGCGACGCATCGAGGATGCCACGCTCAGCCTCGCCCGGAGCGCGCCGCGCCACTCGGCCCGGACCGTCGTCGAGGCCGGCCAGGCGGCATTGCTGGCCTTCGCCGCCTGCGCCGTTCTCGCCGCCTTCGCCATGGCCCCGTCCGCAACGGCCGCGGTCCTGCACCCGCTGTTCGGCATCGCCTTTGCCGCCTGTCTCGCCATCCGCATCGTCGCGGCGCTGCCGGCCCCTCCCGCGCCCGAGCCGGGCGAAGATGTCGAAATGGGCCCCCTGCCCGTCTATTCGGTCCTCGTCGCGCTGTATCAGGAGACGGGGGTGATCGAGCGCCTCGTCGCGTCCCTGTCGCGCCTCGACTGGCCGACCAGCCGCATCGAGATCAAGCTGGTCTGCGAGGCCGACGATCCGGCGACCATCGCCGAGGCGCGCCGCGCCACCGCCGGACTGCCGCAGTTCGAGATCGTCGCCGTGCCGCCCGGCGAGCCGCGCACCAAGCCGAAGGCGCTGAACTTCGTCCTGCCGCTCTGCCGGGGCGAATTCGTCGCGCTCTACGACGCCGAGGACGAGCCGGACCCCGGCCAGTTGCGCGAGGCGTTCCACCGATTCCGCAGCGGCCCCGGTGACCTTGCCTGCCTGCAGGCGCCGCTCGTCGTGCGCAACGGCCAGCAGAACTGGCTGGCCGGCCTCTTCGCGCTGGAATATGCGGCGCTGTTCCGGCGGCTGCTGCCGTGGCTTGCGCGCCATCGCCTGCCGATGCCGCTGGGCGGCACCTCGAACCATTTCCGCCGCCATTGCCTGACCGCGGTGGGCGGCTGGGATTCCCACAATGTCACCGAGGACGCCGATCTCGGCATGCGGCTGTATCGCGAAGGCTGGACGATCGGCACGCTGACACGGCCGACGCTGGAGGATGCCCCCGAACGCTGGCCGGTCTGGTATCGCCAGCGCACACGCTGGACGAAGGGCTGGCTGCAGACCTGGCTGGTCCACATGCGCCAGCCGCGCAGGCTGTGGCGCGAACTCGGCCCGGTCAGCTTCGCGGTGTTCCAGATGCTGTTCGTCGGCATGCTGGCCTCGGCGCTGATCCAGCCGGTGTTTCTCGTGCTGGTGCTGTCGACGCTGGTGTCGGCGCTGAACCACGGCCTGCCCGGCGGCATCGCCGGCCTGATCTTCGCGCTCGACCTGTTCAACGCGACCGGCGGCTTCATCGCCTTCGTCGCGCTGTCACTCCCAGCGCTGCAGCCGGAGGAGCGCGCTACCCTGCCGAAATATTACGCCCTCGTTCATCTCTACTGGCTGCTGATCGCGCTCGCGTCGCTGCGCGCGGTGGTCCAGCTCGCGCGCGATCCCCACCGCTGGGAGAAGACCCATCACGATATCCGCGCCCGGGCGGACCTGTACGACCAACGCTACCGCACCGAACCGCATTTCAGCGCCAGCTAGGCATCTCTGTCCCGGAGTGTGAAAGGCCCCGTGGCGGGCCCCTCCCAACGCAAGACGGGCGGCCATGCCGACCGCCCGTCATTTGAAAGTCGCCTGCGCCGACCCGGCGGTCGCACCGCCGGATGGCGTCAGTGCCCCTTGAGGCCATCCCGCAGGCGCTGGGCCTGGATGGCCGCGCGAGCATACTGCTCCCAGGCGGAGCGGACAGCCATCAGATTGACGTTCATTGCCTCGGCAAGGCTTTCGAGTTCATCGAGCTTGGCCGCGCTCTTGGTGAACTTTCCGGCCAAATCGCCGCTCACGTCGCCCTTGCGCGCGCTTTCGATCATCCCGGCGAGACTGCGGCCGTGTTCCTCGATCTCCGGCAGGATCCGCGTCAGCGCCTGGTTCAGGCGGAGCCGTTCGGCTTCCGCCGTCTCGAGCTGGGGGCGCAGCTGCTCCATCAGCCGCGCCGCGTTGCGGCATTCGCGGCCGTGGCGATCGAGATCATGGCCGAGCCCGGTGAAACCACCCTCGATGCGGCGCGGCAACCGCGGCACCGGTTCGTCCATGATCAGCGGCGGTCCCGACAGCACATTCGACGCCGCACTCGGCTTGTCGCTGCGATCGGCAAAGTCTCTCGACAGTTCCTCGGTGAGAAAGTCGCTCATATCTGGGGTGGTATCCTTGGCTGCCGTCATCGTGGACATGCTATTCTCCCGCAATGCCGCTGAATTGCTTGTTGATGATTAAATATGCACGGCTGCGAGTGGTCGGCCACCATTTTGTTAACGGATGGTTAAGACTTGCAGGCGCTTAGCCCTCGAAGATGACGCAACGACCTCTCGGGGACGCCCTGCGACATTCCCCGTTATCCCCACTTGTCCACCGGAAACTGCAGGCCGCCCCGCAGTCATCCGGCGATTCCCCATGCTAGGCTCGCGCCATGAAGGACAGACGCGATTCCCGTTCCGTGCCGGTCACGGCAGCGCCGCTGACAGCGGCGACGATCGACCACCTCGAAGCCTGCGCGAGCGGGCTTTGGGAGCATGCGCGGGATTTCGACCGCTGGGGCCTGGCGCTCGACGCCGAGGCGACCCGCAGCCAGGCGATCGCCTGCCGCGTCGAGGCGATCATCGCCCGCGCCACGGCCGGAGCGACGGATCATCTGCAGGCGTCCTAACCCGGCTGGCCGAGGCCGCGATCGTCTCGCCTGAGACTGTTTACGACGAATCCAGTTTATCCGGTCTTCGCCGCGCAATGCGCAGCGGAGCGAGGGGCGCAGGCGAGTCGCGTCCGTGTCACCGTGTTTCCCGCACCCGCGCCCGTACCCACGATCGGCACCGCACCAACACCGCGCGGCTCCGCGGCTTATAGCCTGCTCTACCCCACGTTGCTCTTCAGCACCTTCCCGCGGCCCCAACCAAGCGTACCAACGACCCGGCATGGTCGGGCCGTCTGAACGTCACTGGCGGAACATAGGCAGTGCCAGGCCCCGGTCAGACGCACAGTGTCGCGCGCACCGGTCAGCCCTCTCCATCTCCCGCTGCGCACTGCCGCCGAGACGCTCAGCGGACCAGGCTCGAACCCCTCGCGTGACAGCCTCCCGCGCCGAGCGATAGCCGGCAATGCATTCCGCGAACACCACTCCTGATGGCGATAAGGCTCTGTTAAGCAACCAGAACCTATATCGTTAAACATAACTAAGCCCGCCTTACGAGGCCCTCCACATGATCAGTATACGGACCAACGGCGCCGCGATGACGGCGCTTGCCAACCTGCGTTCGCTGCAATCTGCATCGGACGCGAATCAGACCGCGATGGCCACGGGCTACCGGGTCGGCTCGGCCGCCGACAACGCGTCCTACTGGTCGATCGCGACCGGCATGCGCTCCGACGTCAAGGCGCTCGGTGCCGTCGCCGACGCGCTGGGCCTCGGCTCGGCCACGACCGACGTCGCCTACACGTCAATGGTGCAGGTCGGCGGCATGCTGGCCGACATCAAGGAGCGGCTGGTGGTCGCCATGGAGCCCGGCGTCGACCGCCAGAAGGTGCAGGCGGAGATCAGCCAGCTTCAGGCCGCGATCGTCGCTACCTCCCAGGCCGCCAGCTTCTCGGGCCAGAACTGGCTCCAGACCAACGTGCCCGACATCTACGAGACGCCCGTGGACCGCCGCTCGACCATGCTGGTCGCCTCGCTGTCGCGATCCAGCACCTCGGGACTGTCGGTCGGCACGATCGGCGTCGATCTGCAGAAGACGTCCCTCTTCAACGTCGATGGCGGCGGCATGCTGCAACCCGATCCCCGCAGCCCCAGGAATATTGGTGGCTTGCGCTCGATCGCCGCCGTCTATCCGCCGTCCTATACCCCATCCAACACCGCCAGCTCGGTCGACCGCACCTTCACATTCAGCGGTCCGGTGACCTTCGGCCTCAGCGACACGATGACCTTCACCATGACGGTCGATGCCGACAACCCCGGCACCCCGGGCCTGCCCGGCCCCTACGATCCCGGCCAGGACATCCCCGTCGTCATCGACCGGGCCCTCGTCGACGCCACGACCGGACGGACGGATGGCGTGGTCGCGGACTACCACGAGATGATCCAGGTCCTCGACGCGGCGATCACGGGCAATGAAGTCTCGGTTGGCCATGTCACCGTCTGGAATTACACGACGCAGACATACGATCTCGTCCCGAACGCCATCAACTTCCGTGACCGCGAGACCAGCGGAAAGCCGGGCGCCTCCTTCGCCATCAAGGATTTCGCCACCACGGCCTCCGGCACAGGCGGCCTCGGAAACGTCGCGACGATCTATGGCGAACGCGCCTCGACCGTCACAATGGATTTCCAACCCTTCCGCATCTACCGGGACGTCGAGGTCTCGTACTCGCTGACCGCCAACAGCGTTTCGCGCTCCTATCTGATCGACCGCGATCTCGTGGACCGTGTGCTGGGCACCGACGACGGCTGGGTGAACACGGCCGCGGACATGCACGCCATCCTGACGGATCTGAACGACATTCCGGACCTGCTGATCGAGGAGACAGCCGGCGACATCGTCCTGCGCCTTGATCCGGCGGTGAACCGCGAAGCCGGCACCAAGTCGCGCATGGTTGTCAGCGGGCTGCAGGTGAACATCGAGCCCCTCACCGCGATCGGCATTCTCGACGTGGACGTCGCCGCCAACCCGAACGCGATCAAGGACTATCTGCAGCAGGTCGACACCATGCAGCAGCGCGTCGTGTCCGGGGCCGCCGTCCTCGGCGCCATCAGCAAGCGGCTGGAGATGCAGACGGAGTTCACCCGGACCGTCACCCAGACGCTGGAACAGGGCATCTCGCGGCTGGTCGACGCGGACATGGAAGAGACCTCGACCCGCTACCGCGCCCTCGAGGCCCAGCGCCAGCTTGCCGTGCAGAGCCTGTCGCTGGCCAATTCGACCCCGGACATCTCGCTCAGCCTGTTCAGATAACCGACGACGCCGGCACCCGACGTCTCAAGACGCCAGCCTTCGCGGCTGGCGTTTTGCGTCGCGCGACCAGCTGCATCCGTCTGCGGCCGAAACGACTGCGAAAAAGCAGCCGGCAAGGCCGGAACGATACCGGGACAGGCGCTGATGGGGCTGGAGCGGGCGATGGGGGTCGAACCCACGACATCAAGCTTGGGAAGCTTGCGTTCTACCACTGAACTACGCCCGCGCTCGCGGGACAATGCTCGCCGGACGTGGCCGCGTCAAGATGGTTTGCCGCGGTCCCGTGCGATCATCGACGCGGAGCCTCCGGCCCGATGGGCCGGCACCGTGCCTCGCCTTGCAGAGGCTGCCTCGCGCGGCAACGGCGCAAGCGCTAGCTGCGCAGCGCGACGGCCTCGCGAGCGAGTGCGGTGATCGCGTCCCAGTCGCCCGCCTCGACCGCCGCCTTGGGCGCGACCCAGGAGCCGCCGACACAGATGACGTTCGGCAGGGCCAGATAGTCGCGGACATTCTTCATCGAGATGCCGCCGGTCGGGCAGAAGCGCAGGCTCGGGAACACCGGCGAAATCGACTTGAGGAACGCCGCCCCGCCGATCTGTTCTGCCGGGAAGAACTTCAGCACCTCGTAGCCCTCCTCCAGCATCGCCATCAACTCGCTCGGCGTCGCCGATCCCGGCAGCATCGGCGCTTCGGACGAGCGCGCGGCATCGAGCAGTTCCATCGTCGCACCCGGCGACACGATGAACTGCGCACCGGCCTTGGTGGCGCGGTCGAACTGGCGGGGGGTGAGAACGGTGCCGGCGCCGCACAGCGTCTCCGGGACCTCGCTGGCGATCGCCATGATCGCTTCCAGCGCGGCCGGGGTGCGCAGGGTCACCTCGATCGCCTTCAGGCCGCCGGCGGCCAGCGCACGGGCCAGCGCGACGCCCTCGGCGGCGGATTCCACGGCGACCACCGGAACCACCGGCTGCGCGCTCAGCATTTCCAGAAGTCGCTTGCTGTTCTGAGCCATGATGTCTTCCCCGAACCGTACCGCTGTCTTAACGGCGCTCTACAGCATCGCTTCGCCAAGGGGAATGGTTCGGGTCGAAAACCTCGCCGCGGAAGCGATCCGCAGGCGCAGGATCGCGCTCATGAGCGGCGCGGCAAGCAGGCCTTCGCGAAGGCCCTGTCGCTTACCAGCCGCCGTTGAAGGTGCGGTAGAAGATGTGCTTGCCGATCTTGTCGACCCGCTCCATCGCGCCGGCCCAGCGCGGGCGGACGTAATTGGCGTGGTAATGGGTCGCGGAACCGACCTCGTTGATCCAGATCTCGCCGCGGGTCACCTGTTCGGCAATGCGCTTGGCCTTGGCCCAGGAGCCGCTGTCGGACACGCGGTCGCGCGCGCCGTCGCAGGCAAAGGAGAACTGGCAGCGATTGCGCCAGTTCTTGTTCTGGTAGACCACGCCGCAGATCGTGTTCGGGAAGGCCGGGTTGCGGACGCGGTTGAGGATGACCTGCGCCACGGCGGCCTGCCCCATGGTGCTCTCGCCGCGCGCCTCGAAATAGAGACCGTTGGCAAGGCAGCTCTGCTCCTTCTTCGACATGGTCTCAGCCGGCAGCGGCGTCGCCGCCCAGGCATGGTCCTTGTCGCCGATCGGCGGGATGAAGGCTTCCGGCGTATCCTTGAGGATCGTCTCGAACAGCGAGGAGGTCCGTGCGCTGCCCGTCGACGGCGCGTAGCCGAGGGCATTGGTGTCGCCGGCCGAAGGCTTCAGCGAGGCCAGCATGATCTTGTCGTTCGGCGTCAGCGTCTTGGCGCCCGGAATCTTCGGCGGACCCTGAAGCTGGAAGTTCATGGCGACGGTGATCGCCTCCTTGGTCGTCTGGGTGACCTTGGAGAAGGCGGTGCGGATACGCTCCTGGCCACCGACGACGCGCGATCCGAGCAGCGACTGGCGCTCGAGGATCGAACCGGCGGAGAAGCCGCGCGGCGGCAGGTTGCTGGCGGGAACGAGGGACAGGACGCGGGCGCCCTTGTCCTCGCGCATGATCCGGGTTTCCTCGGGCTTGACGATGGCCGCCTCGACCTGCGGCGCGGCGACGGCTTCCATGCCCTCGGGCAGCTTCAGGCCGGCGGGGATCGGCTCGCGCAGATCGGATCCGGCGAACGCGATGGCCGCCGTTTCCGTGGTGCCGATTTTCGATGGAACGAAATAGGCCCGCCACTGGTTTGCATGACCGGAACCGCCGAGAAGGCTGGTCATGTCCTGACGGGCGACCGGGCTGGTCACCATCGCGAGGGAAGCGAAACAGCCAGTGGCCAGAACCACGGCCTTGGCCGCCCGAGCCTTCGACAGTTTCTGCAGGCGTGTCCCCGCGTGCTGTTCAACAGCCGTCATCATTCCCCCATCAAGCCTGCGTCATATAACGGGCGTCACCCAACGTCCCCCATTAACCTTGTTTCTTGGTTAACAGACGATGGCGATTTCAAGACGGACGCTTGCGTTTTCCGGCGTAGGGATTGTCCGGCTTGCGCAGACCGAGGCGGATCGGCACGGCGAAAAGCCCGAAGCTCTCGCGTAACCCATTGATAAGATAGCGCGTATACGACGCGTTCAGCGCATCCGGGCGGCTCGTGGAGATCATGAACGTCGGCGGACGCGATTTGACCTGCGTCATGTATTTTATGTTGATCCGGCGTCCCGCGACGGCCGGCGGAGAATGTCTGGTAACCATACGGTCGAGCCACTGATTCAGCTTGGCCGTCGAGATCCGCTTGTTCCAGACCTCGTGGGTATCGACGATGGCCTTCATCAGCCGCTCGACGCCCTCGCCGGTTTCACCCGACACGGTGATGGCCCGGATGCCCCGCGCCTGCGGCAGCAGGCGGTCGGTCTTCTCGCGCAGGTCGGCGAGCACCTCCTGGCGGTCCTCGATCAGATCCCACTTGTTGAAGGCGATGACCGGCGCCCGGCCTTCGCGCATGACCAGGTCGACGATCGACATGTCCTGGCGCTCGAACGGGATCGTCGCGTCGAAGACGACCACCACGACCTCGGCGAACTTGATCGCGCGCAGGCCGTCGGCCACCGACAGCTTCTCCAGCTTCTCCTGCACCTTCGCTTTGCGGCGCATGCCGGCCGTGTCGAAGACCTTGATCGTGCGGCCGCGCCATTCCCATTCGCTGGCGATGGAGTCGCGGGTGATGCCGGCCTCGGGGCCGGTCAGCATCCGGTCCTCGCCGAGGAACCGGTTAATCAGCGTCGACTTGCCGGCATTCGGGCGGCCGACGATGGCGATCCGCAGCGGCTTGGTGGCGTCGTAGACGGGCTCGACCTCGTCGTCCTCCACCGGCACGTCCACCAGCGCTTCCTCGGGCTCCGGCGTGTCGTCGGCGAAGGTCTCCTCGCCCAGCGCCTCGAGGATGGCGTCGCGCAATTCGCCCATGCCGACGCCATGCTCGGCGGAAATGCCGATCGGCTCGCCCAGCCCCAGCTCGAAGGCGTCGAGCATGCCGGCTTCCGCTCCGCGGGCCTCCGACTTGTTGGCGACGAGGATCACCTTGCCGGCGGTGCGGCGCATGATCTCGACGAAGGCCCTGTCCTGGGGCATCACGCCGGCCTTCACGTCGATCATGAACAGGCACAGATCGGCCGAGGCGATCGCCGTCTCGGTCTGGGTGCGCATCCGGCCTTCCAGCGTGTCGGCGCCGGCTTCTTCCAGGCCGGCCGTATCGACCACCTCGAAGTCGAGGTCGAGCAGCGTCGCGTCGCCGGTGCGTCGGTCGCGGGTCACGCCGGGCCGGTCGTCGACCAGCGCCAGACGCTTGCCGACGAGGCGGTTGAACAGGGTGGACTTGCCGACATTGGGTCGGCCGATAATGGCGATGGTGACCATGACGGTCTCCGCGCTCCTCCGGAGCGATGGGGCACACCGGTACGAAGCCGGGGCCGGTTGCGATCGGGGCGCCGGCCGTGTGTCACGTGCGAGCTCTGCCCCGATCCGATCGGTTTGCGGCGACGTCCGGACCGGGTGAACCCGGCCGCAGGCGACGGCGCCGCAGCGGTTCAGTCGGCGCCGGCGGGCGCCGGAGCGGCCGGCGCGCTCTGCGGCGCGTCAGTCGTGGTCGGCTCGGCCTGCTCCGGCGCGGCAGCCTCGGGGGCGGCCGCGGGATCGGTGATGCCGAGCCCGGTCGTGGGAACGGCGACGCTTGGCGCGGCAGCACCCTCGGGCAGCGCCGCATCGGCGGCGGGCGCAGCCGGCGCTTCGCCAGTAGCCGCATCCGGGCTCGCCGGAGCCTCGGGCGCTGCACCCTCGGTGGCTGTTCCATCGGGATCTGCTTCGTCGCTGGCAGCGGCCGGCGCCTCGGTCGCCGGCGCCGCAGGCGTGGCCTCCGGGGTGGTCGTCTCAGCGCCCGCGACGGGCGCGACCGCGTCCGCCGGAGCGGCGGTTGCAGGCGCCGTCGTCGCACCGATCTCCTCCGGCATCACGGTGCCCTCGGGCATCGGCTTGCCGGCGGCGATCAGGTCGAGCATCAGCCGTGCCCGGCTGATGATGCCGTTCGGCGCGCCGGGATCGTCGACCAGCTGCTGGAACAGCGTCGTCGCGGTTTCCGTGTCCTCGGCCTTCCAGGCGGCCAGCGCCACGGCTTCGCGAGCCGGGAAGCGCAACGCCTCGCTATCGCCGGTCAGCCGTTCGACACGGCTGCGGACATCGCTGAGCGCGCCATGGTCGACCAGCACATAGGCGGCACGCACGGCGGCCATGTCGCGCAGCGCATCGGGTGCGCCGGCATCCGCCGCCACCTTGTCGAAGGCGGCGACCGCCTCGTCGAACTTGCCCTGCGCCTGATAGACCCCGCCGATGCTCATGCGGGCAAGGTCCGGATAGGCGCCGTAGCTGTCGGTCGCCAGGGCTTCGAGCGCGGTGATGGCCTCGTCGGGCTTGCCGTCACGCGCCAACTGCAGCGCGGCGAGATAGGCATCGCCCGAGGCGTTGGCCTGGGCGGTCTGGTACCGGTCCCAGCCGACGACGGCCGCGGTGATGACGACCACCAGAATGACCGCGGCCAGGATATAGGTCCCGAACCGCGTCCAGATGGCTTTCACCCTGTCCTGGCGAAGCTCTTCGCTGACTTCGCGAAAGAAACTGTCGTCGCTCATCCATCCACTCTTCGAAAACCGGCCGTGGCCGGGACCATCGGCCCGGCACGCAAGAACACTTGGGGTCTTCTAACGATTTTTGCCGCAGGTGAAAGGGCGTGCGCGCCTTGATGAACCGCTAAGCGATCGGCGCGACGCCGAAGAACCAGCGATGCAGCCACAGGATGAACGCCGCAGCCAAGCCGAGACCGACGACGACCGCCAGGAGATCGGCGCGCAGGCCGGGCGCCCTCCCCGCCGATGCCGGGACCGGACGGCGGATTGCGCTGGCATAGTCGAGGACCGCCCAGACCAGGAAACTGCCCAAAAGCACCGTGTCGGCAACCGTGCCGTTGGCCAGAAGATGCCCCAGCGCCCACAGGCCGACGCCCAGCACCATCGGGTGCCGGACCGCCGTCTTGATCCGTCCGGTCGGCAGATAGGCGCTGGCGACGAGGACGAAGGCCACCGGCACCAGGAGCAGCGCGAGATGGCCGAGGCCCGGCGGCGGCGTGTAGAGCGGCACGGTCGTCATGCGCGCGGCGCCATAGCCGTAGATGATCAGCATCAGCCCGACGAGCGACAGCACCGAGTAGATGCCCTTGAACCGGTTCTCGCCAAACCGCGCCAGCAGCCGGTCGCGCGTCGGCTCCGCAATGATCCGCAGGGAATGCACGCCGAGGAAGATGACCAGACCGAGGATGAGAATGGCCATGTGAATTTCCCCTCTGGCGGACCGGCGGGCACGGCGTGCGCGCAGGTCGAAGACTAGCAGAAATGTCCCGATCTGACGCGATCCTGGCGACGACTTCGCGGTTTTCGCCGCCTTGCCGCTTCCTTCCCTGCCGGTGCCTGCCCTAGGGTTGCGGCGAATCGACCAGAATCGGGCCGGTCTTCACGCCGCCCGAGCAAGACCATGATGAAGGATGTTTCGATGATGCGCCCCATGTCCCTCGCCCTTTTGACGAGCGCCGCGCTGTTGGTGGCCGGCTGCGCCACCGAGCGCCCCGATCCGGCGGGCCTGAGGGCGCAGTCGGATGGCCGCATGGGCGGCGGGACTGCATTGCCGCCGATGCCGGGCGGCGGTACCGCCGGCACCAACGGCCGGCTGGCGCCGGGCGGCCCGGCCATCGGCAGCTGTAATCCGGAAGCGGCCCGGTATCTCATCGGCGAGATCGCCAATGTCGAGACGGTGGAAGCGGCAAAGGCGGCCACCGGCGCCGAGACCGTGCGGGTTCTGTATCCGAACCAGCCCGTCACCCAGGAGTTCGTCTCCGGCCGCCTGAACATGGAAACCGACAACGCCAACCGCGTCACGCAGGTCCGCTGCGGCTGATCGGCCTGCGGGCCTGACCGGCCCGCCTCGTCTCGTCAAACGCCGGGCGATCAGCCCGGCGTCAGCGGCTGGGCCGAGCTTACCCTTCGAGCGAGCTGGCGCTCGCGGAAGAAAATGAACAGCCCCGCCCCCATGATGATCGCCGCGCCGAACAGCATGGTCAGGCGCGGCACGTCGCCGAACACCAGATAGCCGAACAGGATCGCCCAGACGAGCATGGTGTATTGCAGCGGCGCGATGTCGGCGGCATCGCCGAGCTTGAACGCCCGCGTCACGCACATATGCGCCGCCATTGCCACGACGCCGAGGATCGCCAGCAGCCCCAGGTCCACTGGGTCCGGCGTCACCCAGCCGAAGGGCGCCAGGATCGCCCCGCCGACGAGCGCGCCGACCGTCTGCCAGAAGACCAGCGCCTTGTCGGAGGTGCCGCGCAGGCTGCGCGCGGTGATCATCATCAGCGCGAAGGTCAGGCTGCCGCCGATGGCGATGAAGGCCGGCGCGGTCAGGCTCGCCTGCGACGGCTGCAGCACCACCAGCACGCCGATGAAGCCGATGATGATCGCCGTCCAGCGCCTTATGCCGACGCGCTCCTTCAGGAAGATCGGCGAGAGCGCCGCCACATAGATCGGCGCGGCCAGCCAGTAGGCCATGGTGTCGGCGAGCGGCAGATAGGCGACGGCGCCGTAGAAGGCGAGCACCTCGACGGTGGCAAAGACCACCCGCAGCACCTGCATGCCGGGACGTTCGAGGCTCACGAGGGGTTTCAGTCCCGTTCGCGCGAGGAACGGCGCCAGGATGACCAGCGCCGCCGCCGAGCGGATCAGCAGCACCTGGCCGACCGAATAGGTCGAGACCAGCCATTTGCCGAGCGTGTCGTTGACCATGAACAGGAAGATGCCGAACAGCATGATCCCCATGCCGAGCATGTTGGTGCTCGGCCGGCCTGTCGCGGCGGCGCTGGCTCCGGTCATCTCTCGTCCATCTGTCGGCTGGTCTCCGCCCGACCCGGGCGATCGCGGCCCGGTCAGGCGCGCGGCATCATTCCCACTCGATCGTGCCCGGCGGCTTCGAGGTCACGTCGTAGACCACCCGGTTGATGCCGCGCACCTCGTTGATGATGCGGGTCGCGGTGTTGCCGAGGAAGTCCATGTCGTAATGGTAGAAATCCGCGGTCATGCCGTCGACCGAGGTGACGGCCCGCAGCGCGCAGACGAATTCGTAGGTCCGCCCGTCGCCCATCACGCCGACGGTCTGCACCGGCAAAAGCACGGCGAAGGCCTGCCAGATGGCGTCGTAGAGACCGGCCTTGCGGATCTCGTCGAGATAGATCGCATCGGCCTGGCGCAGGATGTCGAGCTTCTCGCGGGTCACGCCGCCCGGGCAGCGGATGGCGAGGCCCGGTCCCGGAAAGGGCTGCCGGCCGACGAAATGCGCCGGCAGGCCGAGTTCCTGACCGAGCAGGCGCACCTCGTCCTTGAACAATTCGCGCAGCGGCTCGACGAGCTGCATGTTCATGCGCTCCGGCAGGCCGCCGACATTGTGGTGCGACTTGATGGTCACCGACGGACCGCCGGTGAAGGAGACGCTCTCGATCACGTCGGGATAGAGGGTCCCCTGCGCCAGGAAATCGGCGCCGCCGATCTTCTTGGCCTCCGCCTCGAAGGTCTCGATGAACAGCCGGCCGATGGTCTTGCGCTTGACCTCCGGGTCCATCTCGCCTTCCAGCGCGTCGATGAAAAGGTCCTGCGCCTGCACGTGGACGAGCGGGATGTTGTAGTGGTCGCGGAACATCGCGACGACCTCGTCGGCCTCGTTCATCCGCAAGAGGCCGTGGTCGACGAAGATGCAGGTCAGCTGGTCGCCGATCGCCTCGTGGATCAGCACGGCCGCGACGGAGGAATCGACACCGCCGGACAGGCCGCAGATCACCTTGCCGTCGCCGACCTTGGCGCGGATCTCCTCGACAGCCTGCTCGCGGAACGCCGCCATGGTCCAGTCGCCGGACAGCCCGGCGATGCGGTGGACGAAGTTCGACAGAAGCCGGGCGCCGTCGGGGGTGTGAACCACCTCGGGGTGGAACTGCACGCCGTAGAAGCGGCGCGCCTCGTCGGCGATCGCCGCGAAGGGGGCGCCGGACGACTGGCCGATGATCTCGAAGCCCTCGGGCAGCGCCGTGACGCGGTCGCCGTGGCTCATCCACACCTGATGGCGGGTGCCTTCGGCCCAGATGCCCTCGAACAGCGGCGAGGCCTTCTTGACCTCCATGAAGGAGCGGCCGAACTCGCGATGCAGACCGCCTTCGATATTGCCGCCGAGCTGGGCGCACATGGTCTGCTGGCCGTAGCAGATGCCGAGCACCGGTACGCCCGCCTCGAGGATTTCCGTCGGCGCCGTCGGGGCATCGGCGTCCGTCACCGAGGCCGGCGATCCCGACAGGATCACGGCCTTGGGCGACAGGCGGCGAAAGCCTTCGGCAGCCGACTGGAACGGCACGATTTCGGAATAGACGCCGGCTTCGCGGATGCGCCGCGCGATCAGCTGGGTGACCTGGGAGCCGAAGTCGACGATGAGGACGGTGTCGGGGTGCGCTGTCATGGCGAGGCTTTAGAAAAGCACGGGCGCAATGTCCAGCACCTCGCGCGGCATTGCCCGTATGCGGCTGACGCATCGGTAGCCACCTGTGCATTACCGCTCCCGGCAAGCGGAACGCCGGTCGTGCAGGGCCGTTCTGGCGCCGCGGTACTGATGCCGCGATCCGGAGCAACTGACATGAGCGTCAAATCGCTGGACGACCTCTTCCTGCACACGCTGCAGGACATCTACTATGCCGAGAAACAGATCGCCAAGGTTCTCCCCAAGATGGCGAAGAAGGCGGCGAGCGAGGATCTGAAGGCCGCGTTCGAGACCCATCTCGAAGAGACCAAGGAGCAGGTGACGCGGCTCGAGGAAGTGTTCGAGAGCCTCGACAAGAAGCCCCGCGCCGTGAAGTGCGACGCGATCATCGGCATCATCGACGAGGCGACCGAGCTGATGGACGAGGTCGAGGATCCCGAAACCCTCGACGCCGCGATGGTCGCCGCTGCCCAGGCCGTCGAGCATTACGAGATCGCCCGCTACGGCACGCTGATCACCTGGGCCGGGACCCTCGGCCACAAGGACGCCGTCGCAAAGCTGCAGGAAACCCTGAAGCAGGAAAAGGCGACCGACGAGAAGCTGTCGAAGCTCGCCGAGGTCAAGGTCAACAAGAAGGCCGCCTGATCCGGTCGATCGCCGCCCGGCTTCGGGGAAGCCGATCCCCGGGCCGGGCGGCGATCAGGGCGAACCGACGTCCAGCAGTCCCGAATCGAGCGCGATCTCCAGCCGGTCGACGGCATCGGCGAGCTTCTCGTCGATGACATGAAGCAGCGTCGTCCAGTCGTCGTAGTGATGCAGGTCCCCCGCCCCGTCGGAGATGCCGCGCAGGCCCACCAGCTTGACGTCGAAGCGCTGGCAGGCGCGCAGGACCGCGAAGGTCTCCATGTCCACCATGTCGGCGTCGATCGCGTCGTAGCGCGCACCGGAGACGATGTCGGACCCCGTCGACAGCCGCGCCGTCGGCAGGCTCGGCACCGGTGTCGGCAAGGCCGTGTGGACGGGATGGTCGAGAAACGGCGTCACGCCCTTGGCAAATCCCAGCGGCGAGGCGTCGATGTCGCGCCAGGCGACCGACGACACCTGATAGATCTCGCCCTGTTCGAGCGTGCGCGAGCCCGCCGAGCCGAGCGAGACCACGAGGTCCGGGCGATGGCCCGCCAGTGTCAGCGCATGCAGGGCGATGCCGGTGCCGAGTGCCGCCTCGATCGGCCCGACCCCGGTCATCAGGGGCGCGATGCGGCGGCGCAGCGCCGGGCCGTATTCGGCCGGGGCCGCCATGACGAACAGCACCCGGGCGCCGCCCAGCTCTTCCGTCGCGGCGTCGATCTTCGTCGGGTCGTAGTCGCTCATGCTGCCGTCCGTCCGGTGCTCCGAGCGTGGGCGCCCGGCGATGGTCTTCTCAGTTCAACCACCAGATGGCGGCGTTGAGAAGCGTCGCATAGGCGACCCAGGCGCCATAGGGCAGGAACAGCAGCGCCGAGACGCGATCCTCGCGCCAGGTATAGGCGACGAAGCCGCAGATCGCTGCGAACAGCGCGACGATCTCGACCAGCGCAAGGCCGGGCATCTGCGCGGCGAAGAACAGGAACGGCCAGATGAAGTTGAGGCCGAGCTGCACCCACCAGACCCGCGCGGCCTGCAGCTCGCCCCGATGCCAGACGCGCCAGCCGGCGATGCCGATCAGAACGTAGAGCATGCCCCAGGTCGGTCCGAAGACCCAGCCCGGCGGATTGAACCAGGGCTTCTGCAATGCCTGATACCATTCGCCGGGCGCCGTCGCCGCACCTACCAGCGCGCCGCCGCCCACGGTCAAAGCGAGGAACAGCGGCAGAGCCACATAGGCCCGCATCAGCGACGCTCCAGGACCGCGAAGAAGAAGCCGTCGGTGCCGGTGGTGCGCGGCGTCAGCGTCAGCGTCGTGCCGTCGCCGAGCGGGCTGGCATGGTAGGCCTTCGGCGCCTCCGGCAGGGCCTCGGCCCAGCGTCCCGTGGCATCGGCGACCTTGAACTGAGCACCCGCATCACGTTCCAAGAAGGCCGCGACGCGGGCACCGTTCTCCTCGGGCAGCAGCGAACAGGTAATGTAGACCAGCCGGCCGCCGGGCTTGACGAAGCGCGCCGCCGCGTCGAGCACCGCGTCCTGCTCTTCCAGCCGCTTGTCGAGCTGGCGCTCGGCCAGCCGCCACTTGGCGTCCGGGCGGCGACGCCATGTGCCGGTGCCGGTGCAGGGCGCATCGACCAGCACCAGGTCCATCCGGCCCTCCAGCTCGCCGATATCGTCGCGCGGCGCATGGACCTGGACGTTGCGGACCTCGGCCCGCTTCAGCCGGTCGTGGATCGGCGCCAGCCGCTGGCGATCGCTGTCATAGGCGTGGATCTGGCCGGTATTCTCCATGGACGCGGCCAGTGCCAGCGTCTTGCCGCCGGCGCCGGCGCAGAAATCCAGCACCTGCATGCCGGGGGCTGCCCCCGCCAGAAGCGCGACGATCTGCGAGCCCTCGTCCTGGATCTCGAACCAGCCCTTCTGGAAGCCGGCCTCCACCTGCACATTGGGATGGCGACCGTCGCCGGCGATCGGCGGGACGCGCAGGCCCTGCGGCGCCAGCGCCGTGGCGGTCGCGGCAAAGGGCGTCAGCGCCTTGGCGACCTTGTCGCGATCGGCGCGCAGCGTGTTGACGCGCATGTCCAGCGGCGGACGGTCGGACAGGGCCGCCGCCTCCGCGATCCAATCCTCGCCGAAGGCGGCTTCCAGCCGGGTCGCCAGCCAGTCCGGCACGTCAGCCTGCACGGCGCCGGGCGCCGCGCTCAGCTCGCGGGTGCGGAAGGCGGCGAAATCGTCGGTCGACGGCATCTGGGGCGCGAAGCGGTCGCCATCCAGCGCGATGGCCAGATCCTTGACGCCCATGCCCTTGCTGTCGAGGATCGCGGCAAAGACCATGGCCGTCGGCGTCTCGTCTTCCATGCGCCAGGCCAGCGAGCGCCGCCGCCGCAGCACGTCATAGACGATGTTGCCGATGGCGGCCCGATCGCCCGAGCCGGCGAAGCGATGGGAAAGCCCCCAGTCCTTCAGGGCATCGGCCACCGGCCGGCGCCGTGCCTCGATATCGGCCAGAATCTCGATGGCCGCTGCCATCCTGCCGCCCAGGCGCATGATCGTATCCTTGCTGTGTCTTGCCGGACGATGCCGGGCGTTCCGTGCGCAGGCCGAATAGCCGACCGGTGGCCCGTCGGTTCGACAGGTCGTCTTCGGTCGCATGCCTCGCGGATTGAGCGCAGTCCTGCACCACGCGACGGCACCCCCGCAAGCAAAAAGGGCCGGGATCGCTCCCGGCCCTCTCCGTCCGGCGCATATAGCGCCGACGTTTCATGTCACGGACAATGGCGTCCGGTTACTCCGCAGCGGCGCTGTGGCTGGTGCTGAGGCTCGCCTCGGCATCGTCGCGCGTCTGCGCTTCGATCGCCTTGCGGACGCCCGCGCCGTACTCGGCATGCACCTTGTCGAAATGCGCCAGCTGGCGATCGACGATGAACTGCGGCACGCCCTGCATCGCACCGGCGATGTTGGCGCACAGCCGCTCACGCTGGCCGGCGTCGAACATCTCGAACAGCGCCCGCGGCTGGCTGTAATGGTCGGCCTCGCCACGGAAGTCGTAGCGACCCACCTGACCGCTGTAGCGATGCGGCGGCTCCTCGACGCTCGGATCCTCGACCGGACCGCCGAAGCTGTTCGGCTCGTAATAGGCGTCCGGGTTGGTGCGCAGGCCGAACGGCATCTCGCCGTCGCGGTGATAGTGATGCACCGGGCTCTTCGGCTTGTTCACCGGCAGCGCGTCGTAATGCGTGCCGATCCGGTAGCGATGCGCGTCCGGATAGGAGAACAGGCGACCCTGCAGCATCTTGTCCGGCGAGAAGCCGATGCCCGGAACGACGTTGGACGGGTTGAAGGCCGACTGCTCGATATCGGAGAAATAGTTCTCCGGATTGCGGTTCAGCTCCATCTCGCCGACCTTGATCAGCGGGTACATGCCATGCGGCCAGACCTTGGTCAGGTCGAAGGCGCTCCAGCCGGTCTTCTCCTCGAACTGGACCTCTTCACCCTCGGGCATGACCTGGATGTACATGGTCCACTTCGGGAAGCGGCCGTCCTCGATCATGCCGTAGAGGGCTTCCTGGTAGCTCTCGCGCGACTTGGCGATGACCTTCTCGGCCTCTTCGTTGACGAAGTGCTCATGGCCCTGCTGGGTCTTGAAGTGGAACTTCACCCAGAAGCGCTCGCCCTGGTCGTTCCACAGCGAGAAGGTGTGGCTGCCGTAGCCGTTCATGCGGCTCGGGTCGGTCGGGATGCCGCGGTCGGACATCAGGATCGTCACCTGGTGCAGCGATTCCGGGCAGAGCGACCAGAAGTCCCACATGGCGGTCGCCGAACGCAGATTGGTGCGCGGATGGCGCTTCTGCGTATGGATGAAGTCCGGGAACTTGTACGGGTCGGCGACGAAGAACACCGGGGTGTTGTTGCCGACGAGGTCCCAGTTGCCTTCCTCGGTGTAGAACTTCAGCGCGAAGCCGCGCACGTCGCGCTCGGCATCGGCCGCGCCCTGCTCGCCGGCAACGGTCGAGAAGCGGGCCAGCATGTCGGTCTTGGAGCCCGGACGGAACACCTTGGCGCGGCTGTATTTGGTGATGTCCTCAGTCACCGTCAGCGAACCGAAGGCGCCCCAGCCCTTGGCGTGGACCACGCGCTCGGGAACGCGCTCGCGGTTCTGATGCGCCAGCTTCTCGATCAGCTGGAAGTCCTCGAGCAGCACCGGACCGCGCGGTCCGACCGTCTTGGAGTTCTGGTTGCTGGACACCGGCGCGCCAGCCGTTGTCGTCAGTCTCTCGCGATCAGCCATGTGTGGCCTCCCTTCGCCGTGTTTGGAATTCTTCCAGACCGATAATAGGGATGCGCCCCATAATCTCCAATCGTATTTCCATGCGGCGCCAATCAGTTTATCCTATCGCGCATGCTCACCATCCGACAGATCCGCTATTTCAGCACGCTCAGCGAAACCCTGCATTTCGGGCAAGCCGCCAAGCGCCTCAACATCAGCCAACCGGCCCTCTCGGCGCAGATCGCCCAGATGGAGGAATTCTTCGGCGGACCGCTGTTCCAGCGCGCATCCTCCGGCGTGACCCTGACCAGCGACGGCGCCCTCATCGGCGCCCGCGTGCGCCGCATCCTCGCCGAGATGCAGGAGCTGGAAAGCCTTGCGACCAGCGGCGAGACGCTGCTGTCGCGGCGGCTGCGCCTCGGCATGATCGCCTCGGTCGCCCCTTACGTGCTGCCGACCTTCCTGCAGGCGCTGGCGAGCGAATATCCGAGCCTCGTATGCGAGATTCGCGAGAGCGTCACCGACCGGCTGGTCGCGGATCTGGCGGTCGGCGAGATCGACTGCGCCGTCGTCGCGCTGCCGCTGGACGACCCGCTGCTCGAATCGATCGCGCTGTTCGAGGATCGCTTCTACCTGGCGCTGCCGGCCGCCGAGGCCTCGCGCCTGCCGCAGCCCGTGCCCCTGTCGGCCCTGCGCAACGAGCGACTGATTCTCCTCGAGGAAGGCCACTGCCTGCGGGCGCAGGCGCTGGACATCTGCCGCATCGCCGATGCCGGCGAGATGGCCGGGCTCGGCGCCACCAGCCTGACGACGATCCTGCGCATGGTGTCGGGCGGGCTCGGAGCGACGCTGATTCCCGAGATGGCCATTCCCGACGAGACCCGCAGCGGCGGCATCGCCATCCTGCCCTTCGAGGCGCCGACGCCCTACCGCACCATCGCCCTCGCCTTCCGCCCATCGACCGCCCGCCGCCGCGACTTCGAGGCGCTGGCCGACCTTCTGCGCCGTTCGCAGCCGCCGGCCGGCGCCGCCTGACACAAGCGCAGACGCAGGCAGGCGGCCCCGTACCGATCGGATGCGGGGCCGACCGTCGTGACGTGCGAGGGCGTGCCCTCAGAGGCTCGCCTGCAATTCGTCGAGGCTGCGGGCGGTGGTCTCGACGATCGTGTCGATATGCTGCTTCTCGACGATCAGTGGCGGGCAGAAGGCCAGCGCGTCGCCCATGGCGCGGGAAATGACGCCGTTCTTCTGCATGATGGCGAAGCCGCGCGCGGCAAGGTCTCCCGGCGGCTGGGCGGAGAGCTTGGCGGCCTTGTCGGTGACGAGTTCGATCGCGGCGATCAGCCCGACGCCGCGCACTTCGCCGACCAGCGGATGATCGGCGAGCGTGCGCAAACCGGCCTGCATGACCTCGCCCATCTCGCGCGCATTGGCGACGAGATCGCGCTCCTCGATGATCTTCAGGTTTTCCAGCGCGACGGCCGCCGCCACCGGATGCCCGGACGCCGTATAGCCATGGCCGAAGGTGCCGATCTCGGACGACTGGTCGGCCACCGGCGCATAGACCCGCTCGTTGATCAGCAGCGCCGAGATCGGCAGATAGGACGACGACAGCGCCTTGGAGAGCGTCATGATGTCGGGCTCGATGCCGTAGGTCTGGCTGCCGAACATCTGGCCGGTGCGCCCGAAGCCGCAGATCACCTCGTCGGCGACGAGCAGAATGTCGTAGCGCTTCAGCACCGCCTGGATCTTTTCCCAGTAGGTCGCCGGCGGCACCACGACGCCGCCTGCGCCCATCACCGGCTCGGCGATGAAGGCGGCGACCGTGTCCGGCCCCTCGGCCTGGATCATCGCGTCCAGATCCTCGGCGCAGCGCGTCGCGAAGGCCTCCTCGCTCTCGCCGTCGCGGCCCTCGCGCCAGTAATGCGGGCAGGTCGTGTGCAGGACGCCCGGCATCGGCAGGTCGAAGGCGCGATGATTGTTCGGCAGGCCGGTCAGGCTCGCCGAGGCCAGCGTCACGCCGTGATAGCCGCGGGTCCGGCTGATGATCTTCTTCTTCTGCGGCTGGCCGAGCGCGTTGGAGCGGTAGCGCACCAGCTTCATCATCGTGTCGTTGGCTTCGGAGCCGGAATTGGTGAAATACGCCTTCGACATCGGCACCGGCGCCATGCCCACCAGCTTCTCGGCCAGTTCGATGGCCGGGCCGTGCGATTTGTGGGTGAAGGTGTGGTAGTAGTTCAGCTTCTGCATCTGCCGCGCGGCGGCATCCACCAGCCGCTGTTCACCGAAGCCGACGGCCACCGACCAGAGCCCCGACATCGCCTCGATATAGCGATTGCCGTCGGTGTCGGTGACATGCACCCCCTCGCCTGATTCCATGACGATCGGACCGTTGGCCTCGTGCTTGCGGGCATTGGTGTAGCTGTGGAGATGGAACGCGATATCGCGTCCCTCGATCGAATTCGGCTGGACGGTCATGGCTGCAGAACTCCGGGTATCGGGCTTGAGCGGCGGGCCGTGCCTGCGCCGCCACGTCGCTCCATCGGCCTGTGGTGCGCCTCAACACCCGTCCGGGTCAACGGGGGAATGCGAGCCGCCCTCCGCTATGCGCTGCACGCTTCCGCACGGGTCCCGGAACGGGTGGTAATTCCCCCTGCCGGGCTTATCATCGCAGCAGGGCGCGCGGACGCCGGCGCAAGGCCGCGACACCGGTCGATGCACGGCGAGGCCCGCGAAGACAGATCCGGGAGGAACCATGACGGGATCGCACGGCAGGGACGGTGATCATCACGCCCACGGCCATCACCACGATCATGATCACGACAACCATCTCGACCCGATGACCGCCCGGGTCATGGCGCTGGAGACGATCCTGACCGAGAAGGGCATGGTCGACCCGGACGCCCTCGACGCCATCATCGACACCTACGAGACCAAGGTCGGGCCGCGCAACGGCGCCAGCGTCGTCGCCAAGGCCTGGAGCGACCCGGCCTACGCCGACTGGCTGGCGCGCGACGCCACCGCCGCCATCGCCTCGCTCGGCTTCACCGGCCGCCAGGGCGAGCACATGCAGGCGGTGTTCAACACGCCCGAGCGCCACAACCTCGTCGTCTGCACCCTGTGCTCCTGCTATCCCTGGTCCGTGCTCGGCCTGCCGCCGGTCTGGTACAAGTCGCCGCCCTATCGCTCGCGCGCCGTCTCCGATCCGCGCGGCGTCCTGCGCGAATTCGGCGTCGCGCTGCCGGACGACGTTTCGGTGCGGGTCTGGGACTCGACCGCCGAGTTGCGCTACCTCGTCGTGCCCGAGCGCCCGGCCGGCACCGACGGCCTGTCGGACGCGGCGCTCGCCGCCCTCGTCACCCGCAATTCCATGATCGGCACCGAGCGTGACCTCGGCCCGCATGCCGCGCCGGAGACGCCGGCATGAACGGCCCCCACGATCTCGGCGGTCGGCACGGCTTCGGGCCCATCGCGCCGGAGGCGGACGAGCCGCTGTTCCATGCGCCCTGGGAGCGCCGTGCCCTCGCCCTGACGCTCGCCGCCGGCGCGATGGGCCATTGGTCGATCGACGAAAGCCGCGCCGCCCGGGAGGATCGCCACCCGGCCGACTATTACGGTTCGTCCTATTACGAGATCTGGACCAAGGGCCTCGAGACGCTGCTCCTGCGCCACGGTCTCATCAGCTATCGCGAATTGCGCGCCGGCCGGCCCCTTGATCTGACCGTGCCGCCGAACCGCGTCCTGAAGGCCGACGCCGTTGCGCCGGCTCTCGCCAAGGGCAGTCCGGCCAACCGCGACCCCGAGGGCAGCGCCCCCGACTTCGCGCCGGGCGACAGGGTCCGCACGCTGAACCTGCAGCCGCGCCATCACATCCGCCTGCCCGCCTATGCCCGCGAAAAGACCGGCACCATCGAGCGCGTGCAGGGCTTCCATGTCTTCGCCGATGCCAGCGCCAAGGGCGACGACCATGTCGCGCACTGGCTCTACACCGTGGTCTTCGACGCATTTACGCTGTGGGGCGGCGACGCCTCGCCCGACGACACCGTCTCCATCGATGCCTGGGAGCCCTATCTTGAGCACGCCTGAGACCGGCATTGCCGCGGCCTCGCCGGGCCTGCCGCGCGACGCGGCGGGTGAGCCCGTCTTCTTCGCGCCCTGGCAGGCCAAGGCCTTCGCCATGACCGTCGCGCTGAACGAGCGCGGCATCCTCGCCTGGACCGACTGGGCCGCCGCGCTCGGCCGCGCCTGCGCCAGACTGCCCGCCGGCGGCCCCTCACCCGAAGCCACAGCCGACGCCTATTTCACCGCCTGGCTCGCGGCGCTCGAAGAGATCCTCACGGCGCGGGCGCTGGTGAGCGCCGATGCCGTCGATGCGGCGCAGGCCGTCTGGCACCGCGCCGCCGAGGCCACCCCCCACGGCACGCCGATCCGCTACGAGGCCGGCCTGCCGACCCCAGGCGACTGACCGCCCGACGCAGAACGGCCCCGCGATCGCGGAGCCGCCCGGCAGGTCTGAACCGATCGCGACCTGAAGACGCGCTAGATCAGCGCCTTCAGCATCGTCTTCTCCTCGGCCGTCAGATCGGTGAGCGGCGGCCGGACCGGGCCGGAGCCACGGCCGATCAGTTCGACACCCGCCTTGATGATCGACACCGGATAGCCGACCTCGCGGTCGCGGATCTTGGCGAAGGGGAAGAAGAACTCGTCGAGGATCGTTGCCATGGTCGCCGTGTCGTCGGCCCGCATCGCGCGGTAGAAGCGCTGCGCCAGCTCCGGCACGAAATTGAACACCGCCGAGGAATAGGTGGTGACGCCGATGGCGTTGTAGGCCTCGGCGAACAATTCGTGGGTCGGCATGCCGCCGATATAGCAGAAGCGGTCGCCGAGCTTGGCGGTGATCTGCCGCACGACGCCGATCTGGCCGGTGCCGTCCTTGAAGCCGACGAGGTTCGGGCAGGCATCGGCCAGCCGCGCTAGCGTGTCGGCGGTGACGATGGAATTGGCGCGGTTGTAGACGATGACACCGAGCCCGGTCGCGTCGCAGACCGACTTGATGTGCCGGAAAAGGCCTTCCTGGGGCGCACCGATCAGGTAATGCGGCAGCAGCAGCAGGCCGTCGGCCCCGGCGGCTTCGGCGCGCCGCGCGATGTCGCGGGCCAGTTCGCCGCCATAGCCGCAGCCGGCGATGATCGGCACGTCGCCGGCGACGTCCTTGGCCGCCGCCGTCACCGTGCCGACCTCTTCCGGCGACAGCGAGAAGAACTCGCCGGTGCCGCCGGCCGCGAACAGCGCCGCGGCATCGAAGCCGGCCAGCCATTCGACGTGACTGCGGTAGCTGTCCAGGTCGAGCGACAGGTCCTCGTGGAAATGCGTGACCGGGAAGGACAGCAGGCCGGAAGCCAGCCGGCGCTTGAGTTCACTGGGCGACATGGGCTCTCCAATCATACGACGTCTCGCAGATGACGTATGATGACTTGAGCCCTGCTGTCAATCGCTGGCGGGCGCCGGCCGGGTCGCGCGGGTGATGGCGCGGTAGCGCTTGATGCCGCCCTGCAGATGGCGCCGCATGGCGTCGCGGGCGGCCTCGGGATCGCGCGCCCAGATCGCCTCGGCCACCTGCGTGTGCTCGGCTAGGAGCTGTTCGTCCCGGTTCGGCAGCGGATCTATGCCGCCCATCGCCTTACGAAACTTGACCCGCGGGATGATCCGCCGGCCGACATGCTCCAGAAACGCCTTGAAGCGTTGGTTATTGGTCGCCGTGGCGATGGTCATGTGGAAGGCGAAATCGGCGTTGTCGGTCGGGCGCCCCTCCGCCACCAACCGCTCGAAGCTTTCGAGCTGTGCCTGGATCTCCGCCTCCTGGGCCGGCGAACTGCGCAGCGCCGCAAGCCCCGCGGCCTCGACCTCGATGCCCAGCCGCAGCTCCAGCTCCTCGATGATGTCGGAAATCTTGTCGGTCGCATCGGCAAACAGCGTCGGCAACTGCTCGCGCTGGCGCGGACCCAGCACGAAGACACCGACGCCCTGCCGCGATTCCACCAGGCCGTCGGCGCGCAGCGCCGCGATCGCCTCGCGGATCACCGTCCGGCTGTAGCCGAAACGCTCGACCAGCACCGGCTCGGTCGGCAGCTTGTCGCCCGGGGCGTAGTCGCCGGCTTCGATCCGCTCGCGCAATTCCTCCGTGACGCGCACCGTCAGCGGCCGGCTGTCCTTGGCTTGTCCTGTCACCACCCTGCCTGCTTCCTCCCTGCGATCCGCCTTGGGGTCGCCATCTGCGGCTCTGCATCGTGCCATGCAGTTCGCGCGCGTCGCCACCTCAACATATGATGACATACCGCGTCGATGACCACGATCACGGCTTTCGTCGCACGCCCGCCGTTCCGGTGAATTGTGCGAGAGCTCAGCCGGCAGGACGCACGACGTTGCTGCATGCCCGGCCGGTGAAATGGCGGTTGATGTTGTCCGCCATGGTCGCCTGGCGCCGTCTTATGGTGCCGTCCGTCCAGGCCGACATGTGCGGGGTCATCACCACATTCTCGAGTGCCGCGAAATCGAAGCGGGACGGCGCCGTCACATCGCCTTCGGCCCCCGGATAGCGGTACCAGGTGTCGATGACGGCCCCGCCGATGCGGCGATGGGACAGGGCCTCGTACAACGCCGCCTCGTCCACCACCGGGCCGCGCCCGACATTCACCAGCACCGCATCGGGTCGCATCTGGTCGAAGGCGGCCGCATCGACGAGCCCGCGCGTCTCAAGCAGCAGTGGCAGCGACACAACGACGAAGTCCGCCGCGGCGTAGAACGCCGACAGATCGTCGAGGCCGTGGCTGGCGTCCACGTCGCCGGCCACCGGCACCCGGCTGCGATTGGCGACGTGGACGGCCATGCCGAATGCCTTGGCACGGGCTACGACCGCCCGGCCGATATGGCCGAAGCCGAGCAGCCCCAGCGTCCTGCCGCCGATCTCGCCATGAATGTTGGCCGCCGCACCGGCGCGGTAGGGCCACTCGCCCTTGCGCAGGCGCCGGTCGGCATCGAACAGCTTCACCTGATGGGACAGGAGCGCCGCCATCACATATTCGGCCATGGCGGGCTCGTGCCCATAGCAATTGCAGACGGTCGCGCCAGACGGCAGCGCGTCGAGGGCGATGCCGTCGGTTCCCGTGGCCGAGACGTGATAGAGCCGCAGCCGCTCCGGCCTTGGCTGCAAAGCCTGGAAGCGATTGCCGATGATCACGTCGGCCCGGCGCAGCGCCTCCGCATCGGCCTCAGTCGCCGGCTCGTCCGGCACAAGGCGAATCCTCGCCTCAACCTCGAGCAGGGCGTCGAAGCCTTCGACGAAGGAGGCGGCATTGCGCCCGTGAAAGACGATTTCGATCGCGTCTGCCATGCGTCCCCGCTGTGCTGCACCGGCGGCGGCGCGCGAGCGTCGTCCGCCAGTGACCGTCCCGGCCGATTGACAGGCCGAACCATCAGTGTCTTTATGCAGTGATCATATGGCATCGGCAAGAGATCATATGATGAGCGGCAGGGAGACGGGCCGCCGCATCTGCCATGCGAATTCAAGGCACGCCGGGAGGCACAATGCTCGCAGCCATGAAGGGCGTCTACATCGTCGCCCAGACGCCGTTCGACGCGGACGCCGGGGTCGACCTTGCGAGCGTCGACACGCTGGTCGACTTCTACTGCCGCCATGGCGCGGATGGCTTCACCGTGCTGGGCGTCAGCGGCGAGGCCGGCAAGCTGACGGAGACGGAGTCGCTGGCCGTCGCCAAGCGCTACATCGCCCGCGCCGGCGGCCGGCCGGTCATCGTCGGGGTGAGCAGCCCCAACCTCGCCCAGCTTTCCCAGCTCACCGCGAAGGTGATGGACGCGGGCGCCGCGGGCGTGATGATCGCGCCAGCCAGCGGCATCCGCACCGACGACGAGCTCGCCCGCTATTTCGATCACGTCTTCACCGCCATCGGCGACGTGCCGGTGGTGCTACAGGATTTCCCCGGCGCGACCAATGTCGGCATGTCGGTGCCGGCGATCCTGTCGCTGGTCGAGCGTCATCCGCAGATCCAGGCGATCAAGCAGGAAGACCTGCCGAGCCTCAACAAGATCACCCGACTGCGCCAGGGCGGCGGCCGCCGCGTCGCCATCCTGACCGGCAACAACGCCATGTATCTGCCGCTCGAACTGGCGCGCGGCGTCGACGGGCCGATGGCCGGCTTTTCCTATCCGGAGATGCTGTCGGGCGTGTACCGCCTGCACATACAGGGCGACACGGACGCGGCGAACGATCTCTTCGAACGCTACCTGCCGCTGCTGCGCTACGAGGCGATGGGCTTCTGGGGCGTGGCGGCCCGCAAGGAGGTCATGCGGCGGCGCGGCGCCATCCGTCACGCCACCATGCGCCAGCCCGGACCGGCTCTGACCGCCGAGGACCATCGCGAGATCGACGCGCTGGTGGCAAGGGTCGAGGCGCGGCTGGCCGAGGCCGCCTGACGGCCGGGCGCCGCCCCGCGGGGACGGTCGCAGGAATCGGGGAAGACGGTCCGGCGGCACGCGGCGCCGGATCGAGGCAACGGGGGCGACCCCTTCAGTTTCAACATGGGAGGACAGACGCATGCATCATCTCAGGACCCTTGCCGCCACGGCGGCGACCGCAGCCATCGTGGCCATCGCCGCGCCGACCGCGGCTCAGGACTACCCCACCAAGGACATCCGCCTCGTCGTGCCCTGGGGCGCCGGCGGCGGCACCGACGGCATCTCGCGCAAGGTCAGCGCGATCGCCGAGAAGGAGCTCGGCCAGACCATCTATGTGGAGAATGTCGAGGGCGGCATGAGCGCCAACGGCATCATGAACGTCATGTCGGCACGCCCGGACGGCTACACGATCGGCGTCCTGACCTATGACAGCGTCATCACCGTGCCCTACCAGCAGCTGCTGCCGGGCTACGAGCTCGACAAGCTGCAGATGATCGGCCGCCTGACCAACGAGTCGGACGCCATCATCGTCGCAGACGATGCGCCCTACCAGACCATCGACGACCTGATCGCCGCCGCCAAGGACGCGCCGGGCGACGTCAAGGTGGCGATCCAGAACACCGGCTCGCGCACCCATCTGGCGATGCTCGAACTGGAGAAGCTCGCCGGCATCGATCTCGACCTCATCCCCTATCCGGGCGGTGCCGGTCCCCAGAAGGAGGCCATGCTGTCGGGCGAGGTCGTGATCGCCGTCACCAGCCTCGGCGATTTCGCCAACCTCCTCGACGAGGGCGACGCACGCGGGCTGGTCGAGTTCTCCGACGCGCCGAACCCGACCTACAGCGACGTTCCCGACGCCAAGTCCGCCGGTCTCGACCTGCGGTCCGGCAGCTTCATCATCGTCGCCGCGCCGGCCAAGACCCCGGATGACGTCGTCGCCAGGCTGGCCGAGGCCTACCAGCAGGCGCTGGAAGGCGAGGAGTTCCAGGAATGGGTCTCCAAGGTCGGCGTGACGCCCGGCTGGCTCGGCCCCCAGGAGGTCACCGACTGGGTCGCAGAGCAGCAGGAAGCCGTCTTCGCCCAGTTCGACAAGCTGAAGGCTGACGGCGTCATCGCCCAGTAATCCCCGTGCGGCGGCGAAGCCTCGGCCTCGCCGCCGCACTGCCCTGTCGCATGGACATCCGATGCTGCAAAAGCCCACCGTCATCCGCCAGCTGATCCTGCCGGCCGTGCTCTTCGTCGTCACGACGATCTATCTCGTCGCGGCGCTGGGCATCCGGCCGCAATATGACGAGGGCCTCGTCGGCCCGTCCTTCCTGCCGATCGTCATCAGCGTCGTCATGTATCTCGGCCTCGCCGCCGTCGCGCTGAACATCGTTCGCGCTGCGCCTACCGCCGACGAAGCGCCGCGCGAGCCGCTGAACCTGCGGCCGGCCATTCTGGTGGTCGCGGCGACGGCGATCTACATCGCGGTCTTCGAGCCGCTCGGCTACGCGCTCTCGACGCTGCTCTACGTGTTCGCGCTGCTGCACGTCTTCCGCATGGACGCCAACGTCCTCTGGCGGCTGGTCTACGCGGTCGTCATCACCGCCGTCTTCTACCTGCTGTTCCAGGTCTTCTTCCACGTCCGGCTGCCGACCCTGACGGAGTGGCTGTAATGGAATTCGCGCTTCACATTCTCGGCGGCTTCGCCGCGCTGACCGACCCGACCGTCCTGTTCTACATGATCGTCGGCTTCCTGATCGGCACCTTCTTCGGCGCCGTTCCCGGGCTCACCGCCGTCCTGGCGATCGCCCTCCTCCTGCCGATCACCTACAGCCTCGACGTGACCGCGGCGCTGGTCATGTGCGCCAGCATCTTCATGTCGGGCATGTATGCCGGCAGCATCACTGCCACGACCATCAACATCCCCGGCGCGCCCTCCTCCATGATGACCGGCGTCGAAGGCTATCCGCTGATGCAGCAGGGGCACGGCGCCAATGCGCTCGGCCACGCCGCCCTCGGCTCGATGATCGGCGGCACCATCGGCGCGATCTTCCTGATCCTGTTCACGCCGATCGCCGCGAGCCTCGCCCTCCTCATCCAGACGCCCGGCAAGTTCTCGCTGATCCTCTTCGCGCTGGTCGTCATCGGCATCTCCCAGCGCGGTGCCATCGCCAAGAGCGTCGTCACCACCGCCCTCGGCGTGATGATCGCCACCATCGGCATCGATGTCATGCAGCCGGTGGCACGCTTCACCTTCGGCACCTCGACGCTGGTCGAGGGCATCGGACTGATGTCCGTCGTCATCGGCACCTTTGCCATCAGCGAGCTGCTGATCCAGGCACGCGACGTCATGCATGCCCGCACCGTGGACAAGGATCATGTCGCCAGGCTCGCCATCAAGCGCCGCGACTTCGTGCCCTTCCTCGCCGAGATCCGCGAGATCGGCGTCTGGACCTATCTGAAGAGCGCCATCATCGGCTTCTTCATCGGCGTCCTGCCCGGCGCCGGCGGCTCGATGGCGTCCTTCGTCTCTTATGCCGACGCCATGCGCCGCTCCAAGCGGCCCGAGCTCTACGGCAAGGGCAGCCGCGAGGGCATCGCCGCGGCCGAGACCGCCAACAATTCCATGTGCGGCGGCGCCTTTGTGCCGATGCTGATGTTCGGCATTCCCGGCGACCCGACCACCGCCATCGTTCTCGGCGTCCTGATCATCAACGGGCTGCAGCCCGGCCCGCGCCTGCTCGAGAACCAGATCGACATGATCGCGCCGATGTTCGCCTCGCTCCTGGTCAGCGCGCTGATCCTGATCCCGGTGACGCTCTATCTGCTCGGGCCGTATTTCGTCCGCATCGTCTCCATTCGGAAGGCGCTGCTCTATTCCTCGATCGCCGTCGTCGCGCTGGTCGGCAGCTATGTCGCCACCTTCTCCAGCTTCCAGATGCTGCTGGCGCTGGTCTTCGGCATCATCGCCTTCTTCCTGCGCACGGCCGGCTATCCGACCGTCACCCTGCTGCTCGGCTTCATCCTGGGACCGGATCTCGAGCAATATCTCCGCCGCTCGCTGCAACTGGCCAAGGGCGATCCGACGACCTTCCTCACCAGTCCGGACAGCCTGTTCTTTCTGGTGCTGACGGCGCTGTTCTTCTATTTCATGGTGATCAAGCCACCCCGAACGCCGGCAACGGCTTCCTGACCCACCTCGCCATTTTGCTCATCGCAACCACCAACGCCGCGGACCACGGGTCTGCGGCGTCGGTCGTTCGCCCCGCGGTCCGGATACCCGGCCAGACACGGTGACCCGATGCTCCTGTCGCTCGTCGACCGGCTCGCCCCGATCTTCCTTCTGATTGCCGTCGGCTACCTGCTGGTGCGCCGGGGCATCCTGACGCCGGGCGGCCTTGACGGGCTGACCAAGCTCGCATTCTGGGTGCTGATCCCGGGAACGATGTTCCTGACGGTGTCCTCCATCCATGTCGGCGAGGTGCTCAACCTGGAAGTCTGGGGCGTCTATTTCGGCAGCATCGCCGTCACCGCCCTGGTCATCTACGCGGCGCTGATGCTGCGGCCCGAAACCGGGCGCGCCGAACGCATCGTCCTGGCCTTCGGGGCGGTCTATTCGAACCTGGCGATCGTCGGCATTCCGGTGATCGGCATCCTGTTCGGCGACCGCGGGCTGGTCGTCCTGACCGCCCTGATCACCATCCATGCGGCTGCCCTGATCACCCCGACGGTGATGCTGATGGAGGGGACGAAGCGCGCCGATGGACCGCGGCGCTCGCTTCTCGGCGCCCTTGGCAACCAGCTTGCCAACCCGATCCTCCTGTCGATCGTCGTCGGTCTCGTGGTCAGCGGCACAGGCCTGCCGGTTCCCGGCTGGCTGCAGGCCTTCACGGGAATGCTCAAGGCGGCGATGCCAGCGATTGCGCTGATCATCATCGGCGCCGGTCTCCACGGTCAGGAGATCCGCGGTAATGTCGCAACGAGCGCCGTCGGCGTGGCGGGCAAGATGGTGCTCCTGCCGCTGGTCGTCTTCGGCGTCGGCTCGGCCCTCGGCATGACGCGGGAGGTGCTGGCGCCGCTGGTCGTCGCCGCCGGTCTGCCGCCGGGCATCAACGCGGTGATTATGGCTGCCGCCTACCGGACCGCGATCGACCGGACCTCGACCATGATGCTGGCCTCGACCATCCTGTCGCTCGTGACGATCCCGCTGCTGGCCCTCTTCGTCACGGCGTGAGGGCCAGCAACGGGACAGGTTCAGCGCTTGGCGGGCGCGAAGGCCACCGGCGTCATCAGCTTGTTCTCCTGGCTGACCAGATAGCCGGCCTCGGCGCTCTTGCCGAGATAGGACTGCCAGTCCGGATCGGCCTGCAGCGCGGCGCGCCGGGCCTCGCGGTCGGCCGCGTCGTCGTAGCACCAGATATGGGTGTAGGAATTCACCGGTCCGGTCTCGGTGACCATGTAGGCCAGCGGCTCGCCCAGATGCCGGCTCTGCGGCCCGTAGCCATGCGCCTCGTAGAGCGCCAGATGCTTCTTGATGGTGCCCGGCCGGCAGCTATAGGTGCGAACGTCGTAGAGCATTGCGGCTCCTCCCTCTTGCGATAATTCCGGACGCGGGATCCGTTCGGTTCCCGTCCCCCGCCCGGCTTCCTTCTGACCGGTTGGCAGCCCCATGCCAAGCATCGACCGCGCGGCCGCGCCCCGCAACATCGCCGCCCCGTGTGCCTCGCCAGCATGGGAAAAGCCGTGCCGGACCGGCAACCGCCGCTTTCAGCCTTACGAAGGACGTTTTTTGGCCGAAAAGGGGCCGGATCACACTTCCCGCCGCGAGAGCTGCACTATAGGGAAGCCGATCTGCTCCGATCCGGGTCTCGCCTCTTGCGCAAGCATCTCGTTCCGGCGGCCATTCTGGTCGTCTCCTGCGCTTTCGCGCTCGCGCTTGCGGCCCTCGTCTGGCGGTCAAGCACGGAGAGCGACCGGCTGCGCTTCGAGAGCTTCGCCGACGATGCGGTCGGCCGCATCGAGAGCCGCCTCGACCTGCATGTCTCGCTGCTGGAATCCACCCGCGCCTATATGGGCGTCGCCAATGCCGGGCGGGACCGCGACAGCTTCGCCGCCTTCGTCGGAGAGCTCGATCTCGACGGCCGCTACGACGGCATCCAGGGCATCGGCTTTGCCGACGCCATTGCGGTCGCCCAGACCGGCGAGACCGCCAGCACCATTGCGGCGAGCTATGGCCTCGACCGCGGCGTCTGGCCGGTGGAGACCGACCAGACGGTCCGCACGCCCATCCTGCTGCTGGAGCCGCAGGACCACCGCAACTTCGCGGCGATCGGCTTCGACATGTTCTCCGACGCAACGCGGCGGGACGCCATGCGCCGCGCCGCCCGCACCTCCCGGCCGTCCGCCACCGCGCCGGTGCAGCTGGTCCAGGAGATCGACGAGAACCGGCAGACGGGCTTCCTCGTCTACCTGCCGCTGCGCGAGGCTGAGGACGGCACCGACGAGGGCGACGCCATCCGCCGCACCGGCGGCTTCGTCTATGCGCCGTTCCGGGCGGGCGATCTGGTCTCGGCCGCTCTGGCCGCTGGCCGGGACCTGCCGGTCCATGCCAAGGTTTACGACACCGAGGTCGCGCCGGATCGCCTGCTCGTCGCCTATGGCCAGGCGCGCAGCTCGACCCTCGCGACCGATTTCGCCACGGTCCGCGAGGTCGATTTCGCCGGCCGCCGCTGGGTCATCGAACTTGCGCCCGGCACGGCGTTTCCCCGCACCGCCTCGGACCTGCCGGCCCTGCTGCTGGCGCTTGTCGGTGTGGCGCTGTCGGTGCTGATGGCACTGCTCGTCCTGTCGCAGACGCGGCGCGCCGAAGCCGTCGCCGCGCTGGCGGATTCCAACGCCCGCAGCCTCGACCAGAAGGATCTGCTGCTGCGCGAGATGAACCACCGCATCAAGAACTCGATCACGCGGATTCTGGCCATCGCCCGCCAGACCGCGCGCTACTCGGCCGATCTCGACGCGTTCATGGCCTCGTTCAGTGCCCGGCTCGCGGCGATGACGACCTCCCAGGAACTCCTCACCGAATCCGATCGGAAGCTCGCCCGGATCGGCGATCTCCTGGCGGCCGAACTCGGCCAGGTCTTCGGCGAGGACATGCGCAACTGCACCCTTGCCGGCCCGACCATCGAGATCGATGCGACGGCGGCCCAGTCGCTGGGCCTGACCTTCCACGAACTGGCGACCAATGCCCTGAAATACGGCTCGGTCGCCGATGGCGACGGCGCGCTGCGGGTCGAATGGTGGCGCGAGGGCGACGAGGTCGCGATCGACTGGATCGAGCAGGGCAAGAAGGATTTCACCGCCTTCGAACCGGCCCGCAAGGGCTTCGGCACCCGCCTGATCAACATGAATATCGAGCGCGAGCTCGGCGGCCGGATCGGTCGCGAGTTCGGCGCGCGCGGCCTCACCGTCCGGCTGCGCTTTCCGGCGATGCGGATCCACGGCTGACACGGGCCGCCGGGCCTGTCTGTCCCCTCGTCCGCTCCTGCCGCCGCGCCGGCCCCGTCCGCCACAACATAAATCACGCCATGCGTGCACTGCCGCAAGTGCGTCGCAGCAGAAACTGGCCCCTCTTCGGTCAGGAGAATACCACTCCTTGCGAACGCAAATTCGCAACGCAGCAAGTGCGGTGCAATGCGGATTTATGCCTGACGGTTACTTGACCGACCTGTGGCAAAGACGGATTGTCCGACAAACAAGACGGATGAGGAAACCGTCGCCGGGCTAAAATGCCCACAGGGAGGAAGACTGGATTGACGACGCCCGCGTCGCATCGATCCGTCGCAGCCGGACCGTCGGGCCTGGGAGAGCCGGACGGATCGCAGCAGACGGACACCCGGTTCTCGGCCGTCGAGAGCACGCCGACCTATCGGCTGGTCTTCGAGAGCATCGAGCGGGCCATTCTGGAAGGCCGCCTGCGGCTCGGCGACCGCCTGCCGACCGAGAGCGAATTGTCCGCCCAGTTCGGCGTGCACCGCTCGACAACGCGGGAAGGCCTGCGGCTCCTAGAGCAGAGCGGCCTGGCCGAACGCGGTGACGGGCGCCGGCTCTATGCCGCCGCACCGCGGGCCGGTGACCTGAGCACCCGTGCCAGCCGCGCGCTTCTTCTGCAGCGGGTCACATTCGACGAATTGTGGGCGCTGCTGCATGCCATCGAGCCGGCCGCCGCGGGAGAAGCGGCCCGGGCGATCGGTCCCGATCAGATCGCCGCGCTGGAAGCCAATGTGCAGGCGACCCGGGCGGCGGTCGAGGCGGGCGAGATCCTCACCGCCTGGGACATCGAGTTCCATGCTCTCGTTGCCGAGGCAACCGGCAACATCGCCTGGCAGCTCGCCCGCGAGCCGGCCGCGATGCTGCTGTTCCCCGCCAATGAGCGGATGCTGCCGAAGCTGCCCGGTGCCGGTCACCGACTGGTCACCGCCCATGCGGCGATCCTCGAGGCCCTGAAGGCCGGCAGCGTCGCCGACGCCGTCCTGTGGATGCGCCGGCATATCGAGGACTTCCGTCGCGGATGGCTGGTGGCCGGGCTCGATCCCGGCGCAACGGTCGGTGAGGAGAGCGCGGCGGACGGCACACAGGGACGATAGGCCGGACCGTTGCGGTCCGGCCTAGAGCACAAGCAAGCAACAAAGGGAGGAAAGTGTTCATGTCGAAGACCCCGAAATCCAGGACGGCCCGGCTTCTCGCCGGGGTCATGTCCGCCGCCATCGTCGTCGGATGGGCGGCACCGTCCACGGCGCAGGAGGAGACGTTCAAGATCGGCGTCGTGACCTTCCTGTCCGGCCAGGCTGCGCAGAGCTTCGGCGTGCCCGCCTGGAACGGCGGCCAGGTGCTGATCGAGAAGCTGAATGCCGGCGAGGCCCCGGCGCCCTACGCCACCAAGGGTTTTGGCGGCATGACCATCGAGGCCGTGGTGCTCGACGAGGCCGGCGGCGCCACCACCCAGGTCCAGGAGTACCGCAATCTCGTCCAGCGCGAGAAGGTCGACGCCGTGGTCGGCTATGTCGGTTCGGGCGACTGCCTCGCCATCGCGCCGGTCGCCGACGAGCTCAAGCAGTTCACCATCCTCTACGATTGCGGCACACCCCGCATCTTCGAGGAGAACGACTACAATTACGTCTTCCGCACCGCCGCCAACGCGACGATGGATAATGTCGGCCTCGCCCTCTACCTGAAGGCGCTCGGCGAAGAGGTCTCGACCTATTCCGGCATCAACCAGGACTATGCCTTCGGACAGGACAGCTGGGCCGACTTCAAGGCGGCGATGAGCCAGGTCTATCCGGACGCGACCGTCACGGCCGAGCTGTTCCCGGCCTTCGGCGCCGGCCAGTACGGCACCGAGATTTCCGCCCTCATGCAGAAGCGCGCCGACGTGGTGCACTCCTCGCTGTGGGGCGGCGACCTCCAGGCGCTGATCCTGCAGGCGCTGCCGCGCGGCCTGTTCCAGCGCAGCCAGGCCGTGCTGTCGGCCTCCGACCACGTGCTACCGCCGCTCGGCAACACCATGCCCGAGGGCGTCATCATCGGCGCCCGCGGCGCCTATGGCTACATGGCCCCCGAGAGCGAGCTCGATACGTGGTGGAAGGACATCTACGAGACCAAATACGATGTCTTCCCGGTCCAGGCGCCCTACCGCATGGCGCAGGCGATCCTGGGCCTGAAGGCCGCCGTCGAAAAGGCGATGGCCGAGAATGGCGGCAAGAAGCCGAACAGCGACGAGTTGGCCGCCGCCATGAAGGGCCTGAGCTGGGAAAGCCCCGGCGGCCTGATCGAGATGACCAACGGCAACGGCCATCAGGCGATCCAGCAGATCGGTTTCGGCCGCACCGTCAAGAACGACGCGGGTGACATCATCCTCGGCGACGTCATCCGCTTTCCCGCCCGCTGCGTGAACGCACCGGAAGACGTCAAGGGTCTCGACTGGATCAATGGCGGCTTCGAGGGAGCCCAGTGCGACTGATCCTCGCGCCCATCATCGCCGGACCGGGGCCACGCGCCCCGGTCCGCATACCAGCGTCGTAAAGCAGCGGGTACATCCGGATGGACATCGTCCTCACCATCATTCTCGACGGGCTGATCTATGCCTCGTGGCTGTTCATCGTCGCGCTCGGCCTGACTTTGGTCTTCGGCGTCCTGCGCATCCTGAACTTCGCCCATGGCGGGCTCTACGCGCTCGGCGCCTACAGCGCTGCCGTCGCGGTGCCCTTCTTCGCCAGCTGGGGCCTGCCGCCCGCCTTCAGCCTGATCGCCATGTTCATCGCCGCCCTGGCGGTCGCCATCGTCATCGCGCCGCTGATCGAGCGCGGCCTGCTGCGGCTGTTCTACGGCCGCGACGAAGTCCTGATCCTGCTCGTCACCTACGCCGTCTTCCTGATCCTCGAGGACGCCACCAAGATGGTCTTCGGCGTCGACCCCTATTACGTCTTCGAGCCGCGCAACCTCCTCGGCAATGTCGAGGTCGGCAGCCTCTTCTATGTCGGCTACGACCTCGCCCTGATCGGTCTGGCCATCGTCTGCGGTCTCGGCGTCTGGCTCGGCCTGCACCGCACCCGCATCGGCAAGGTCACCGTCGCGGTGATCAACGAGCCCGAGGTCAGCGCCGCGATGGGGGTGAACATCGCCCGCATCTACCTTCTGGCCTTCGGCCTCGGCGTGTTCCTGGCGGCCCTCGGCGGCGCCTTCACCAGCCCGCTCATTTCGGTCCAGCCGGGCATCAGCGTCAGCGTCATCGTCGTCAGCTTCGCCGTCGTCATCATCGGCGGCCTCGGCTCCATCCCCGGCGCCGCGATCGGCGCCCTGATCGTCGGGCTGGCCCGATCCTTCGCCGTCTACGAGGCGCCGGAAGCGGAGATCTTCATCATCTATCTGGTGATGGTCATCGTCCTGATCTTCCGGCCCGAGGGCCTCTTCACTCCGGTTCAGGCACGCAAGATATGACCACCACGACCCGTATCCTGGCCGTCGCGTTCGTGGCCGCAATCGCCCTCATCGCGCTGGGCGCCGTCCTGCCGCTCTGGCTCCTCTTCACCCTCACCAAAGTCGCGGCCTTCGGGCTGGTGGCGCTGGGCATCGTCACGCTGATGCGCGGCGGGCTCGTCTCCTTCGGCCAGGGCATGTTCTACTGCGTCGGCGCCTATGTCGCCGGTCTCGTCGCCCTGCATGTCGGGATCGAGGACGTCTTCGTGCTTCTCGCCGTCGGCGGGCTGGCGGGTGGCCTCGTCGCGGCAATCATCTCGCCGCTCGTGGCACGCTATCGCGGCATCTTCTTCGCCATGCTGACCATGGCCCTGTCGATGGTGCTCTACGGTGTCCTCGCCAAGTCCACCGCCATCGGCGGTTCCGACGGCTTCAACGTGCCCGAGCCGACCTTCCTCGGCTTCGCCCCGGCGCAGGCGGCGTCCGACTTCGCCCTCTACGGCGTCGCCGTCGGCGTGGCGGCGCTGGCCGCCGCGCTCTGCCGGATGTATTTCGACAGCGGCCCCGGCCTCGTCGCGCTGGCCGCCCGCGAGAACGAATTGCGAGTCGAATATCTCGGCGCCTCGGTGTTCTCGGTCACCCAGCGCAACTTCATCATCGCCGGCACGCTGGCCGGCCTCGGCGGCACGCTGAACGGCCTGGCGCTCGGCCATATCGACCCGTTCTTCAGCTACTGGACGACGTCCGGAGAGGTCGTCTTCATCGCCATTCTCGGCGGCTACATGAGCGTCATCGCCGTCTTCGGCGCAGCGCTCCTGACCGAACTCGTGCGCTCCTTCGCCAACCAGTATTTCCCCGACAGCTGGCAGATGGCGCTGGGCATCTTCCTGCTGCTGGTGATCCTGTTCCTGCCGAAGGGGTTCGGCTCGCTCTGGGCCCGCCCGGTCAAGCGCGCCGAGACGCAGACCCCCGGCAACGCAAAGCCCGTATCGTCCCTGGAAGGCGAGGCAGCCCGATGAGCGAAGAGATCGTCCTCCACGTGAAGGGGCTGAAAAAGGCCTTCGGCGCCGTCATCGCCGCCGACGACCTCGACGTGCAGGTTCCTGCCGCCGCCCGCCTGTCGCTGATCGGCTCCAACGGCGCCGGCAAGACCACCTTCGTCAACATGGTCACCGGCTACATGAAGCCGGATTCCGGCGAGATCCTGCTTTACGGCGACAATGTCGTCGGCTTCTCGCCGCGGCGCATCAGCCGGATGGGCGTCTGCCGCTCCTTCCAGATCCCGCAATTGTGCGAATCCATGACCGCGGTCGACAATCTGATCGTCGCCGGCACCATCGCGTCCAAACAGAAGGCGTCCTTCTTCCGCCCGGTCCATGACCGGCAGAACGTCGATCGCGCCCTGGAGATGCTCGCCCGCTTCGGCCTCACCGACTATGCCGACCAGCCGGTCGAGCAACTGCCCGGCGGCGTGCGCAAGCTGATCGACATCGCCATGGCGCTGGTCAGCCAGCCGCGGGTGCTGCTTCTCGACGAGCCGACCTCGGGCGTCTCCTCGGAGGAAAAGTTCCCGCTGATGGACCGGGTGATGGCGGCGCTCGCCGGCGAGAAGGCGGCGGTGATCTTCGTCGAACACGACATGGAGGTGGTCACCCGCTACGCCGACCGGGTGCTCGCCTTCTATTCCGGCGACATCATCGCCGACGACACGCCCGAACGCGTTCTTGCCGACCCGAAGGTCCAGGAATTCGTCACCGGAACGGCGAGGTAGACCATGCTGACCTTAGAGAACATCCAGGTGAAGATCGGCCCGGTCGAGGCCGTGCGCGGCTTTTCGATGAGTGTCGAGCCGGGCGCCATGGTCGGGCTGGCCGGCCGCAACGGCGCCGGCAAGACCACCGTCATGCGCGCCATCATGGGCATCGCCGCCGTCTCCAGGGGCCGCATCCGCTTCAACGGGCAGGACATGGCCAAGCAGCCGGTCCACGCCCGCGCCGCCGAGGGCATCGGCTACATGCCGGAGACCCGCGGCCTGATCCCCGAACTGTCGGTGGAAGAGAACATGCTGCTGCCGAGCTGGGTCATTTCCGGCCTCGACGGCAAGGCGCGGCTCGACTTCGTCTACGAGGTGATGCCCGAGCTGAAGGGCATGGCCAAACGCAAGGCGCTGCAGCTCTCGGGCGGCCAGCAGAAGATGGTGGCGCTCGGCCGGGCATTGACCGCCGGCCACCGCCTGCTGCTGCTCGACGAGCCCTTCGAGGGTGTCGCGCCAGCGCTGGCCCAGCGCCTGTCCGACGTGATCTCCGCGCTGAAGAGCGAGAAGCTCTCCATCGTCATGAGCATGTCGGAAATGACCCATTCGCACACCGTGCTCGACCATGTCTTCGGGATCGAGCGGGGTGCCAACGCCATGGACGCGGCCGCGTGAGCCGGGACGATTTCTTCTGGCCCGAAGCCCCGGCCCTGCGGCAGGAGCCGCATTTCGGCGACCGCACCCTCAGCGCCTTCGCCGACCGTCCCGGCGACCTCGATGCGATGCTGGCCGCGGCCGCCGCCGCCAATCCGGACGGCGACGCCGTCATCTGCGGCAGCGTCCGCATCTCCCATGCGCGGCTGCGCGTCATCGCCGATCAGGTCGCGGCACTCCTGGCGGCCGAGGGCATGTCGCGCGGTGATCGGGTCGGGCTTCTGGTCGGCAATCGCTGGGAGTTCGTCGCCGCGCTCGTCGGCGCGGTGCGGGCCGGGATCGTCATCGTGCCTCTGAGCACCCGCGCAAGCCCGCCGGAGCTTGCCTATATCCTCGACGATTGCGGCGCAGCGCTGACCATCTGCGAGGCCGAACTCGCCGACCGCCTGCCGGAGGGCGCGCGCCGTCTGGCCATCGGCGCCGGACCGGACGCCACCGCCAATGCCCGCGACCCCTTCGCCGAGATCCTCGCCACGGCCCCGCAGACGTTCGCGGCCGAGGCGCCGTCGGTGCCGCCCGCCGAGGAGGATCTTGCCGTCATCCTCTACACCTCCGGCACCACCGGAAACCCCAAGGGGGCGATGCTCACGCACCTGAATATCGTCCATTCCTGCCTGGTCTATCGCCACTGCATGCGACTGACCGCGGCCGACCGCACCATCGTCGCCGTGCCGGCCAGCCACGTCACCGGGCTGATCGCCAACGTCTTCGCCCTGCTCGGCGTCGGCGGGGCCGTGGTCATGATGACCCGGTTCGAGGCCGATGCCTTCCTGGCTTTGGCGACCGCCGAGCGCATGACCTTCACCATGATGGTGCCGGCCATGTACAATCTCTGCCTGCTGCGCGCCGACTTCACCCGTCACGACCTGAGCCACTGGCGGGTCGGCTCCTTCGGCGGCGCGCCCATGCCGGTCGCGACCATCGAGCGGGTGGCGCAGCTTCTGCCCAATCTCGACCTCGTCCAGGCCTATGGCGCCACCGAGACCACCTCGCCCGCGACGATCATGCCGGCCGGCGGCCAGATTGCCCGCCCGGCCAGCGTCGGCGCGCCCGTTCCCGGCGCCGACATCCGCATCATGGACAGCGAGGGACACGAGGTCCCGCGCGGGCAATCCGGCGAGGTTTGGATCGGCGGGCCGATGGTCGTGCCGGGCTACTGGAACCTGCCGGAGAAGACGGCCGAATCCTTTATCGACGGTGCCTGGCGCTCCGGCGATGTCGGTCGGCTCGACGATGCCGGCTATCTGTTCATCCACGACCGCCTGAAGGACATGATCAACCGCGGCGGCTACAAGGTGTTCAGCGCCGAGGTCGAGAACGTCCTCGCCTTCCATCCGGGCGTCGCCGAAGTCGCCGTCGTGCCCTACCCCGACCCCGTCCTCGGCGAGAAGGTCCAGGCCTTCGTCCACCGCCGCGACGCCGACATCGACGAAACCGTTCTCGCCGCCTTCTGCCGCGAGCGCCTCGCCGACTACAAGATCCCCGACCGCTTCGTCTTCACCACCGATCCCCTGCCCCGCAACGCCAATGGCAAGCTGATGAAAGCCCCCTTGCGCGAACAGGCCAGAACCGACGCCGCCCGGGACATCTGAGGCTGCGTCGAGACGTCCGGCGGGTGCAAGGGCTAGCCCCAACAGGCAACGGGCGCCCGCGATCCATCGCAGGCGCCCGTTCGGATTCTCAGGCCAGTGGGCCGCACAGGAGGGCCCGAGCGGCCCTCCTGTGCGGCGTTACTTCTGGATGCAGGTGTCGACGGTGTCCTTGGTGCATTCGTCGAGGCCGGTGAAGACCGGGTCATCGACATCCTCGCCCTCGATCAGGTCGATCATCACCGAGGGCGCCAGATAGCCCATCTCGAAGGGCCGCTGGCCGACAAGTGCGGTCACGAGGCCTTCGCCGGCGATCGCCACCTCTTCGCCGATCGTGTCGGCAGCGCCGACGACGAAGTCGTTGCTGGCGATCCGCTCTGCATAGGGACCGATGAGATCGCGATAGGGCTGCGGGGCGCCGAAGAGCGGCCAGCCGCCCATGATGCCGAAGGCGTCGAGGTCCGGATTGGCGGCGAGGATGTCGGTCATCGCCTGGACACCCTTGGCGCCGTCGTCATTGGTGAAGACGGGACAGCCGGCCACTTCGGTCCAGCCGCCCTCGCCGGCCAGCGCCGGCAGGCCTTCCTCGCCCGACAGCGCGTCGCGCATGCCCTGGGCGCGGCGCAGGATGTTGTCGGCGCCCGGATTGCCCTGGATGGAGCAGATCGTGCCGCCGTCGGGCTTGGCCTCGGCGATGTATTCGCCGATCCGCTTGCCCATCAGGTAATTGTCCGTGCCCAGATAGGTCATGCGCAGGCCCGCATCCTCCTCCGCCAGATCCGCGTCGATGGTCATGATCGGCACGGTCGGGTTGGAGATCTTGATGGTCTGGGCGATCAGCTTGGCGTTGGACGGCGAGATCGCCATGGCGGCCGTGTCGGCCTTGCCCAGCATGTCCTGCACGATCTGCGCCTCGCCGGCCTCGTCCGACGTCGAGGCGGGGCCGGTGTAGAAGCACTCATATTCGGAATCGGGGTTCTCGCCGTTCCACTTCTGACAGCCCTGGTTGATCGCCTCGAAGAACGGATTGTCGAGGCCCTTCACCACGATGACCAGCTGCTTCTTGGCCAGCGCCGGCGCCGCGCCGACAGCCAGCGCCGTCACCGCTGCCGCGGCCAGTAACGTCAGTTTCCTCATGTCGTCCTCCCCAGTGATGGACCGCGCCTCTCGCAAGAAGGACGACGGCTCCCTTTCGGCTGCGGCGCTGCGTCCGCAATCCGGTACCTGCTGTGTGATGAAAGCCCCGGGACGAAGGCGGACCGAACGGACGGCCCCTGCAGTCGGCCCCTGGCCGCCGATCCGGCGCGCGCCTCCCGCGTGCGCCCTTGAAGATGTCCGCGCCGCCCATCCGGACAGCGAAGGTCACGTCGCAAACGAATTCGCCACGGCCTGCACCGCCTCAAAGCAAGCCTGCCTGTCCACGAGATCAGGCTCCCATCCCGTCACACGGACCATGGCAGATCGCGTCGCCGACCCGACGCGACGGTCGAGCAGCAGCAGAACAAACAACTGCACCGCACCATAAAAGTTATTGCGCCGCACTTGCTTGCAGCGGATGAACGTCATCTAAGCGCGCGGCGCAAAACCGGTCAACCGCATTTTTCCTGACGAAGTAAAAACTGGGACTCCGCCCAAAATTGCTACGGCGCGTCGTTGACGGAGGGGCCCCAAGCGTGCCTTATCGCCCTCGAAACGCGGCACCGATGCGCCGTATGCGCCCACATTCCCTAGCGGAATATGGCTGTCGCAGCCGGTGCATCGCCGTGCCGTCGCGCGGCGACCGGACGGGGACGGCGGCCGGAACGGGGGGAATGATCTGACGTGTCGGTTCTCGAACTCAGCAACATATCGAAGCATTTCGGCGCCATCCACGCCGTCAACGACGTGTCCTTTTCCCTGATGCCGGGCGAGGTCGTCGGGCTGATGGGCGACAACGGCGCCGGCAAGTCGACGCTGGTCAAGATGATCGCCGGCAATTTCCGCCCCACCCACGGCAGCCTACGCATGAACGACAAGCCGCTGGTCATGCATCGGCCGGTCGAGGCCCGCGAACACGGCATCGAGATCGTCCATCAGGATCTCGCCCTCTGCGACAATCTCACGGCCGCCGCCAATGTCTATCTCGGCCGGGAATTGCGGCGCGGCGTCTGGCCGTTCACCATTCTCGACTATACCGGCATGTACCGGCGCGCTGCCGAGATCTTCGCCGAGCTGAAATCCGAAACGCGACCGCGCGACCTGGTGCGGAAGATGTCCGGTGGCCAGCGCCAGGCCGTCGCCATCGCCCGCACGCGGCTGTCCGATGCCAAGATCGTCCTGATGGACGAACCCACCGCCGCGATCTCCGTGCGCCAGGTTGCCGAGGTGCTCAGCCTCATCCGCCGGCTGCGCGACCAGGGCATCACCGTCGTCCTGATCAGCCACCGCATGCCTGATGTCTTCACCGTCGCCGACCGGGTCATCGTCATGCGCCGCGGCCGCAAGGTCGCCGACAAGCCAGTCGCCGACAGCTCCCCGGAGGAAGTGACCGGGCTCATCACCGGCGCCATCGAACATGCCTGAGGCGGGCTGACACGCCCCACCGACCGCCCGCTCGCCCCATCCAACGCCGACCTGCAGGACACCGCCCCATGGCTTTCACGCTGGAACAGCCCGTCGAACACAAGCAGCCGAGCTGGCTGAGTTCGATGGTTGCGAGCCAGACCTTCTGGGTCGTCGTCGCGCTCCTGGCCGCCTGCCTCTATCTGTCCCTTGCAACGGATTCCTTCGCCACCAGCAGGAACCTCTACAATATCAGCCGGAACGTCACCTTCACCGCCATCATCGCGCTGGGCATGACGCTGGTCATCATCAGCGGCGGCATCGACCTTTCGGTGGGCTCGGTCCTCTGCCTGTGTTCGATGGTGCTCGCCGTGGTCATGCATGCGGGCTATTCCATCGAGATCGGCATCGCCGCGGCCATCGGCACGGCGCTTCTCGTCGGCGCCTTCAACGGCGTCCTGATTGCCTATCTCGATTTTCCACCCTTCGTGGTCACGCTCGGCATGCTGTCGCTGGCCCGCAGCCTCGCCATGGTCGTGTCGAACAACACGGTGGTCTTCGAGTTCGGCCCCGACCACGACCAGCTTCTGGCGCTGGGCGGCGGGGCCTTCTTCTTCGGCATCGCCAATCCGGTCATCTACATGGTCGTCCTGGCGCTGATCACCGGCTTCATCCTGCGCTGGACGCGGTTCGGCCGGCATGTCTTCGCGATCGGCGGCAACGAGCATGCCGCCACCCTCACCGGCGTCCCGGTGCGCCCGATCAAGGTCGCGGTCTACATGATCTCGGCGCTGACCGCGGGCATCGCCGGCATCATCCAGACCGGCTGGCTGGGCGCGGTGACGACGAATATCGGTGCCGGCATGGAGCTGCAGGTCATCGCCGCGGCGGTGATCGGCGGCGCCAACCTTGCCGGTGGCGTCGGCACGGCCTTTGGCGCCCTAGTCGGCGCAGCACTGATCGAGGTGATCCGCAACAGCCTCGGCCTTCTCGGCATCAATGCCTTCTGGCAGGGCGCCTTCATCGGCGGGGCGATCATCCTGGCGGTGCTGTTCGACCGCATCCGCAATCTGAGACTGCGGGAATAGTCAGCCGGGACCAGACTGCGCACTGGCCGCACGACCGATCCGCCCCAACTCGGCGGAAGGCGCGCCGGCGGCCTTGCGGATGCCATGGCCGCGGAGGCGGCCCTCCGTCCGGCGCCAAGAGATTTCGACAGGGAGTTCCAGAAATGAGCAAGCGCATCGTCTTCACCGGCGGCACCGGTAAGGCCGGCAGCCACGTCGTCCCCTATCTCGTCGACAAGGGTCACAAGGTGCTGAATGTCGATCTCGTGCCCTTCGAGCACGAGGGCGTCGAGAATCTGAATGCCGACATCACCGACAGCGGGCAGATGTACAACGCCCTTTCCAGCCATTTCGGGCTCGACGAGTTCGCCACCGGCACCGGGCCCGCGCCCATCGACGCCGTGGTGCATTTCGCGGCGATCCCGCGCGTGCTGATCCGGCCGGACAACGAGACCTTCCGCGTCAACACGATGGGCACCTACAACGTCATCGAGGCGGCGGTGAAGCTCGGCATCCGCAAGATCGTCATCGCTTCCAGCGAGACGACCTACGGCGTGTGCTTCGCCGAGGGCGACAAGGATTTCCACCACTTCCCGCTGGAAGAGGATTACGACATCGACCCGATGGACAGCTATGGCCTGTCCAAGGTGCTGAACGAGAAGACCGCCCGCGCCTTCGCCATGCGCTCGGGCGCCGACATCTATGCCCTGCGCATCGGCAACGTCATCGAGCCGCACGAATACGACATGTTCCCCGGCTTCCTCGCCGACCCGATGTCGCGCAAGCGCAATGCCTGGAGCTATATCGACGCCCGCGATCTCGGCCAGATGGTGGATCTGGCGATCGCCAAGGACGGGCTGGGTTTCCAGGCGTTCAACGCCACCAACGACACCATCACCGCCACCATGCCGACGGCCGAATTCCTGAAGACCTATTGCCCGCAGATCCCGATCACCCGGGAGCTCGGCGAATACGAGGCGCCGTTGTCCAACCGCAAGATCCGCGAGGTCCTCGGCTTCAGGGAGGAGCACGACTGGCGCAAATACGTCTCGGTCTGATCGCCGGACGCGACGGGACCCCTCGCCCCCATCCTGCAACGAAAAGGGGCGGCCCGCCGGGCCGCCCCTTTTCCATATCGTGCTGCGTTTGCCGGAGTTCTCAGAACCGGTAGCGCACGCTGCCGATGACCTGGCGCTCCTGCTCGGCATAGCAGAAGCCTTCGGTGCAGAGCGCCGCATCCTCGTCGAAGATGTTGGTGGCATTGACCTGCACGCGCAGCCCCTCGACCGCCTGCACGTCGTAGTGCAGCGCCGCGTCGACATAGGCCCGGGCATCGTTCTTGAAGCTGTTGCGGTCGTTGCCGAAGCTCTCGCCGACGAAGCGCACGCCGCCGCCGATGCCGAAGCCTTTCGCGAAGCCGTTCTGCACCGTGTAGTCGAGCCAGGCCGCGGCGGTGTGCTGCGGGCGCGAGGACAGCGTGTTGCCCTCGGTGCCGGGCACGCCCTCGATGATCTCCATGTCGAGATAGGCATAGGACAGGGTCAGGTTCAGCCCGTCGGCGAGGCCCGCCGCCGCTTCGATTTCGAAGCCGCGGCTGCGCAGCTTGTCGAGCTGCACCTGCACGCTGGTCGAGAAATCGGCGCTCGGCTGCAGGAAGACGCCCTTCTCCTGCTCGATCTGGTAGATCGCGGCCGACACCAGCAGATTGACGTCCGGCACCTGATACTTGACGCCCAGCTCGTACTGCTCGGCCGTCGTCGGCACGAAGGCAGAGCCGTCCGGGTTCAGGCCGATATTGGGCGAGAAGGACGTCGAGTAGCTGGCATAGGGCGCAATGCCGTTGTCGAAGAGGTAGCTGACGCCGACGCGGCCGGTGAAGGCATCGTCGCTCTGGTCCTCCGCATCGCCGAGATTGCCGGGGGCGCCGGTCGCCGTCTCGGTCTTCACCCAGTCGTGGCGAGCGCCGAGCGCGACGGTCAGGCGGTCGATCTCGATGATGTCCTGCAGATACAGGCCGAGCTGGCGCTGGGTCTGCTCCTCGGCAACCGTGTAGTCCGGGCGGTCGATGCCGCGGCTGTAGTCGAGGCTGGCAAGATTCAGGGACGGCGCGGTGCCGTAGCCTTCCTTGTTGGTGAACTCGGTGTAGTAGCCGTCGATACCGCCGGTCATGGTGTGCCGCAGGATGCCGGTATCGAACTTGGCCTCGAGCTGGGTGTCGGCGACGCCGCCATGCAGCGTCTGCGCCACGACGCCCGAGCCGCGGGCAAGCACCCCGTTCACCGCCGCCCCATGCGGGTAGAGATACTCGCCGTAGATATCCATGCCCTGGTAGCGGGCCTTCTGGCGGAAGGTGAAGATGTCGGACAGGCGCTGCTCGAACTCATAGCCGATGCGGCCCTGGGTCTGGTCGAGATCGTTGAAGTTCGGATCGGCATAGGGCACGTCGGTCACGTCCCGGTTGCCCTGGACATAGGCGGCGGTGCCGCCGGTGTGGACCCGCTGCAACTCGCTGAGAACCGTGAAGCTGGTGTCGGCATCCGGCGCGTAGGTGATCGCCGGTGCGATCAGCAGCTCGTCGTCCGACACGAACGGGTTGTCGGTATCCGAATCGCGGGCGACACCGGTCATCCGGTAGAAGGTCGAGCCGGACCCGCCGAGCGGCCCCGAGGCGTCGAAGGTCGCCTGGTAGCGGTTGTTGGTGCCGTATTCGGCGCCGATCTCGCGGAAGCTCTCCGTGGTCGGCCGCTTCGACGTCAAGTCGATGATGCCGCCGGCATTGGCCGAGCCGTAGAGGCCCGATGAGGGACCCTTGAGAACCGACAGCGACTGCAGGCCGTAAGGCTCGACCTGGCTCAGGAGGAAGCTGTTGGAGAAGTCCCGCAGCCCGTCGCGGAAGACGCCCGTATAGGTCGCGTCGAAGCCGCGAATGTAGAAGGAATCGAAGCGGGGATCGAGGCCGAAGGCGCCCGCCCGCGCCGACGCCGAATAGGTCAGCGCCTCGGTCAGCGACTGGACGTTGCGATCGTCGAGCTGCTCTTCGGTGATCACCGCGACCATCTGCGGCACCCTGACGATCGGCAGGTCGGTCTTGGTGGCCGATGCGGTGGTGCCGGCGACGTAGCCGTCCACGGCGTAGTCGGCGCCTGCCGCCCCGGCAACGGCGCCGCCCAACATGCCGTCCGCCTCACCGCCGGCCGCCTCGATCGTCACCGTGTCCAGCACCACCGGCGCGTCTTGCGCCTGCGCCAGCCCCGGGACGAGGGCGAGACCGGCCGCCGACAGGGACAGGAACCGCGCCAGCCGGCGGGTTGCGTTCGATGAAAAGCCTCGGTCGGCCGGTGAGTTACGCATGTCGCACATCCATTCTGTCGAGGACCCCTTGCCCTCGGAACGGACCGAGCGATAGATAAACATGAATTGAAGAGTCAACATTAGCGAATGCAGGCTCGAACGGGCCGAAACCGCCGTCGCAGGCACGAATGGACTGCGCATCAGGCGGTTGGACGAAGCCGGAAACAGACATGCCGAAGGGCCGGGTCGGCGAACTGTGTCGCGGCTGTGGCGAAAAAGACACTGAATTTGGAATGATTAAAATCTCTGAGGCCAATCAATACGATACACCGAAGGCTGCGGCGCGATGGTGATCGACAGACGTGCGCTTCTGGGTGGAATCGCCGCAACGGCCGCCACCATTCGCACCGCCCGGGCGACGATGCTGCCGGCTGCCGGTCCCCGCATCGCCTCCCTCGATTACGCGCTGACGGAGACCCTGCTGGCGCTCGGCCACCCGCCGATCGCCCAGACCGCCGCAAGCGACTGGGACGAGTGGGTCGTCGAACCGGCGCTGCCGGCGGGGGTCGCCGATCTCGGCTCCAGCCTGCAGGTGAATTTCGAGCGCCTTGCGCTGCTCGAGCCGGACCTGATCCTCACCACCGACTATGTCGCGCGCCAGGAGACGGCGCTTTCCCGCATCGCGCCGGTCGAGCGCCTGACCATCTATCAGGAGGGCACCGATCCCCTGCAGCGCGCCCGCGACGTGACCCGCACCCTCGCCGATCGCACCGGCCGCCAGGACGCGGCCGACGCGTTCCTGGAAGAGATCGACGCGACGTTTGCGACCTGCGCGCGCCGCCTGGCCGGGCTGTCCCTGCCGCCGGTCTATCTCGTCGCCTTCATGGACACGCGTCACGCGCGGATCTTCGGCCGGCATGGCCTCTACCAGTCCGTCCTCGACCGCCTGGGCGTGACCAACGCCTATGAAGGCGAGACCAATTACTGGGGATTTGCAACAGTCGGTGTCGAGACGCTGGCCACCGCCCGCGACGTGCGGCTCTTCGCCTTCGAGCCGCTGCCGCCGACCTTGATGCAGACGCTCGGCGCCAGCCCGCTCTGGCGGCAGCTTCCTTTCGTGAAGGCCGGACAGGTCACCGTGCTGCCGCCCACGCTGATGTTCGGCGCACTGCCCTCGGCGCTGCGCTTCGCCGAACTTCTTACCGAGGCGCTCGCCGGTCCGGCGGGCCAGGCCGGGGATGGCGCCCCCGCATGATCCTGTCGCAGAGCCTGACCGGCCCGGCCCGCTTCGGCGCAGCGCTGGCCCTCGTTGCCGCCGTGCTGACGGTCGCCGTCGTCGCCGCCCCGATCGCGGATTTGTGGGCGGGCGCACCGACCGGCGGCTACGACCCCGCCCGCATCCTGTTCCTTCATGCCGAATTGCCGCGGCTTGCGATGGCGGTGCTGTGCGGCGGCGCCCTGTCGGCATCCGGCGCGATCCTGCAGCAGGTGCTGCGCAATCCCCTCGCCGCCCCGACGACGCTCGGCATCGATGCCGGTGCCCGGCTGGCGCTGGCCCTCGCGACACTGTTCGCGCCGGCCCTCTTCGGCTTTGGACGCGACCTCGTGGCGATCACCGGGAGTGCCGCCTCGACGCTGATCGTCTTCATGTTGGTGCGGCGCAATTTCTCGGCGGTCTCGCTGATTCTCGCCGGCCTGGTCGTCAGCCTGTATTGCGGCGCGCTGTCGGCGATCCTGATCATGATCAAGGACCGCTATCTGGTCAGCCTGTTCATCTGGGGCGCCGGCTCGCTGGCGCAGCAGAGCTGGCAGCCGACCATCGACCTGGCGATGCGGCTCGCCGTTCTCGTCGTCCCGGCGTGGCTGCTGGTGCGGCCGCTGTCGCTTCTGGAACTCGGTGATGCCAGCGTCGCCTCGCTCGGCCTGAACGTCACCCGGATCAGGATCGGCGCGATCGGCCTCGCCGTACTCCTCGCCGGCTTCGTGACCAGCGCCGTCGGCGTCATCGGCTTCATCGGCCTCGTCGCGCCGATCCTGGCGCGGCTGGCCGGCGCCCGGCAGTTCGGCGAGCGACTCGTCTGGTCGAGCATCATCGGCGCACTGCTTCTGCTGGCGACCGACTGCGCGGTCACGCTGCTGTCGGGCGTCTCGGCGGAATTCCTGCCGACCGGCGCGGTGACCGCGATCTTCGGCTCGCCGCTGCTGCTCTTCCTCCTGCCGCGCCTGCGCGCCAGCGTCCGCCCGCCCTTCGAAGCCTCCGTCCCGCAGGCGACCGCCCGCTTCTCCCCGGCCCTCAGGCTCGCCCTCTGCGTGACCCTCGCCCTTTCTCTCGTCGCAGTCCTCTTTCTCGGACGCGATGCGACCGGTGCCTGGCAGATCCTGCCCGCGGACGCCTGGGCGGAGATCCTGCCCTGGCGCGCGCCGCGCCTCATCGCCGCCGCCGCCGCCGGTGCCATGGTCGCGGTCGCGGGCTTCATCCTGCAGCGGCTGACCGGCAACGAGATGGCGAGCCCCGAGGTTCTGGGCGTCAGCGCCGGCGCCGCCTTCGCCTTCGCGCTGTCGCTGTTCGTCTTCGATGATCTCGGCCTTCTCGGCGAAAGCCTGGTAACCAGCCTCGGCGGCCTCGCCGTCCTCGTCGCGATCATATTCTATGCCCGGCGGACCGGTTTTTCGCCGGAGACAATCCTTCTCGCCGGCATCGCGCTCAATGCCCTTCTCGACGCCTTTGTCGGGGTGCTGGCGGCGGGCGGCGACCCGCGCGCCTTCATCCTCGTGGACTGGATGGGCGGCTCGACGCAGGGCCTGACCATGGCCGACGCGATTCCCGTCGCCATCGCCGCGCTCGTTCTTGTGGCAGCAAGTCTGCCGGTGCTGCGCTGGCTGGCGATTCTCCCCCTCGGCGACCGGCAGGCGGCCGCGCTCGGCGTGCCGCTGACTTATGCCCGGCCCTGCCTTCTGGTGCTGGCCGCGCTGCTGACCGCCGCCGCCACGCCGATCATCGGACCGTTGACCTTCGTCGGCCTGATGGCCCCGCATGTCGTCCGCATGCTGGGGATTCGCCGCCCCCTGCCGACGCTGCTCGTCGCGGCGCTGGCCGGTGCCGCGATCATGGCGATCGCCGACTTCCTCGGGCGCACCATCGCCTTTCCCTACCAATTGCCGACCGGGCTGGTCGCCGCCCTGGTCGGCGCCCCCGTCCTGCTGATCCTTCTCGGCCGAAGAGGTTCGACATCATGACCGCCGCCTTCACCCTGGATGCTGCCAGCCTCAGCGTGCCGGCGCGCACGCTGCTGGCGCCACTGTCGCTCGAACTCGGCCAGGGCACCGTGACCGGGCTCGTCGGTCACAACGGCTCGGGTAAGTCGACGCTCCTGAAACTTCTCGCCCGCCAGCTTCGGCCTACGACCGGCGGCATCGGCTTCGACGGCCGCCCGCTCGACGCATGGGGCGACCGCGAACTTGCCCGCCGGATCGCCTATCTGCCGCAACACACGCCGCTCGCGCCGGGCATGCTGGCGCGCGAACTCGTCGCGCTCGGCCGCTACCCCTGGCACGGCGCCCTCGGCCGATTCGGCCCCGCCGACCGGGACAAGGTCGAAGAGGCGATGGCGCTGACCGACACAACGGCCTTCGCCGACCGCTTCGTGGAGAGCCTGTCCGGCGGCGAGCGCCAGCGCGTCTGGCTGGCCATGCTGGTCGCCCAGGATGCCGGCTATCTGCTCCTCGACGAGCCCATCTCGGCCCTCGACGTCGCCCACCAGATCGAGGTCCTGTCGCTGGTGCGCGACCTCTGCGATCGCCGCGGCGTCGGCGTCATCGTCGTCCTGCACGAGATCAACATGGCGGCGCGCTTCTGCGACGAGATCATCGCGCTGAAGCAGGGGCATCTCGTTGCCCGCGGCGACCCGGCCCAGATCATGACGCCGGCCTGCCTCGAGGCGATCTACGGCATCCCGATGGACGTCCTGCCGGAGCCTTCGGGCACGCGCAAACTGGCCTTCGCACGGTGAGTGGGAGACCCGTGGACAACCACCGGGCGCAAAGTTGACTATTACTATCAGATTATATTAAGCGCTGCGCAACGCGCCCATTTCCGTGCCCGGCAGCCGACCGCGTCCGGCCGGTCCTGGCGGGACAGTGACCGGGCAATGCCCGAAAGACGAACGGCCGATCATGACCCATCTTTCTGCCCGCAGGTCTGCCCTGCCCCGGCTTTCCCTCGCAATCGCCTTGGCCCTCGCCGTCGTGGCGACGCCGCAAGTGGCGGATCGGGCCATGGCGCAGGACGCCCTCGACAAGTCGCCCGCGGCGGCCGAGCCGACCCAGCCGGCGCCGACCGCAACGCCTGAAGCAGCACCCGGGGCCGCGTCCGAAGCCACCTCCGAAGCCGAAGCCCCGACCCGCGTCCCGGCGGCGGAGACAGAGGCCACCCAAACCGTACCGGCAGCCCCGGCGACACCCGCAACGCCGGCAGACCCCGCAGAAGCACAGCCGGCCGCCCCCGCCGCTGCCGAACCGGACACCACGGTGACCGACGAGGCCACGACGCCTGCCCCGTCCACCGCCACCGCGCCGTCAGTTCCCGCCGCCGGCACGGAGCCGGTCGTGCTGGACGAGCCGGCCGCAGACGCCACGGCGGCGGAGCCGGCCCTCGCCCCCGCCTCGCCGGTCGCTCCCGACGAACGCAACGCGGCGCTGCCCCACGATCTGTCGCCCATGGGCATGTTCATGGCCGCCGACTGGGTGGTGAAGGCCGTGATGATCGGCCTCGCCTTCGCCTCGCTGGTCACCTGGACCATCGGCCTGTCCAAGGCGATGGAACTGGCGCTGGCCAAGCGCCGCGCACGGGTCGGCGTGCGCCGTCTCGCCCGCGCCGAGACGCTGACGGAGGCCCTGACCGCGAACCGCCGCCGCTGGCGCGGCCCGGTGGCAGCCCTTGCCCAGAGTGCGGAGGCCGAACGGGCGCGGTCCGCCGACCTCTCCGACGAGGGCATCAAGGAGCGCGTCTCGGTCGCGCTGTCGCGCATCGAGGCCGGTGCCGGCCGCTCGATCTCCCGTGGCACCGGCATTCTCGCCACCATCGGCTCGACCGCCCCCTTCGTCGGCCTGTTCGGGACCGTCTGGGGCATCATGAATTCCTTCATCGGCATCAGTCAGGCCAACACCACCAATCTCGCCGTCGTCGCGCCGGGCATCGCCGAGGCCCTCCTGGCCACCGCCATCGGCCTCGTCGCCGCCATTCCGGCGGTCATCGTCTACAACGTCTTCGCCCGCTCCATCGCCGGCTATCGCGCCGTCCTGTCCGACGGCTCGGCGCTGGTCCTGCAGCACCTGTCGCGCGACCTCGACCGTCGCCACACGACCCGGGAGGCGGCGCCGTTGATGGCCGCCGCGGAGTAGGCCGATGGGGATCAACCTCAACCAGGGGGGCGGCGACGATCTGGGCGGCGCCGGCGAAGTCTCCGAGATCAACGTCACGCCCTTCATCGACGTGGTGCTGGTGCTGCTGATCATCTTCATGGTCGCCGCGCCGCTCTCCACGGTCGATGCGCCCGTCGACCTGCCGCTGTCCAACGCCGAGCCGCAGGACCGGCCGGACGAGCCGATCTATCTGACGGTCCAGGCCGACAACACGCTGCTGATCGGCGACGACGAGGTCGATCCCGCAGCGCTGGCCGAAGGGCTGGATGCCGCCACGGGCGGCAATCGCGACGAGCGCATTCTCCTGCGCGCCGACGGCGCCATCGCCTATGGCGACCTGATGGAGGTGATGAACCAGCTGCGGACCGCCGGCTATCTGAAGATCGGTCTCGTCGGCCTCGAGGATGCAGGCGCCGGCGCCGCCGGGGCGGCAGCCGCGGGACGGACCTGAGCCCATGGCCCGCCACGGCGATCGCATCCCCTTCGGCGACGGCACCCGGCCACTGCGCGCCGGCCTCGTGCGCTGGCCGCTGGCGGCGCTGCTCGTGGTCGCGGCCCATGGCGCCGTCGCCTATGCGGTGCTCGCACGGGTTCCCGACGAGCCGCCGGCCGGCAACGAGCAGGCGCCGATCCTGATCGAGCTCGCCGCGCCCGCGGCAACGCCCGACATCGCCTCCACCGAAGCCGTCGCCGAGCCGGAAGCCACCGAGCCGCCGCCCGAGGTCGAGACGCCCGAGCCGGAGCCGGAGCCCGAAATCGAGCCTGAGCCTGAGCCTGAGCCGGTCCCCGAACCGGAGCCGGAAGAGCAGGTCGAGCCCGAGCCGACCCCCGACCCTGTCCCTCCCGAAGTCGAGGAACCGGAGCCCGAGCCTGAGCCGACGCCTGAGCCTGCGCCCGAACCGGAGCCCGTCGTCGAGGCGGCGCCCGATGTCGTGCCGGTGCCCACCTTCCGCCCGACACCGCCGCCCAAGGTCCGGCAGGCCGTGCGCGAGAAGAAGCAGGAGATCAAGCCGCGCAAGCCACGCCAGAAGGTCGAGCGCAAGAAGCAGCGCCGGCAGGTGAAGAAGGCCGCGCCGCCGCCCTCGACCGCCACCAAGGGGCGCAAGCAGCGGCAGGTCTCGCAAGGGGCGACGGTCTCGCGCTCGGCCCTGACAAGCTGGCGCAACGCGGTGCAGGCCCGGCTCAACCGCTACAAGCGCAGTCCGCGCGGCGGCGGGTCCGGCACCGTGACGGTTTCCTTCCGCATGGATGGCAATGGTCGCGTCACCTCGGTGCGGGTCGCCCGTTCGGCCGGCCGTATCCTCGACGATGCGGCGGTCTCGCTGCTGCGACGGGCCAGCCCGTTCCCCGCGCCGCCCGGCGGCAAGGGGGTTTCGCTGACGGTGCCGATCCGCTTCCGGTAAGCTCGCTTGGCCACGCGGACCGGCGTGCCCGCCCCAATCGAAGAAACGCGCGACCGGACGGGCGCCGCGGCATAAGCCGTGTCGTCCGTCACGGCGCTCCAGAGATGAAGACGAGGCCCCGATGCTTGCGCGGTTCTTTTCCTATTATGCCCCGTGGCGCGGCCTGTTCGTTCTCGATTTCGGCTGCGCGGTGCTGGCCGGCCTCCTGGAGCTCGCCTTCCCCATCGCGGTGAAGGTGTTCATCGACACGCTGCTGCCCAGCGGCGAATGGAACCTGATCATCGCCGCGGCGGTCGGGCTCCTGGCGATCTACCTGCTCAATACGGGCCTGATGGCGGTGGTCACCTATTGGGGCCACATGCTCGGCATCAATATCGAGACGGAGATGCGCCGCCGCGCCTTCGACCATCTCCAGAAGCTCTCCTTCGGCTATTTCGACAACCAGAAGACCGGACATCTCGTCGGCCGCCTGACCAAGGATCTGGAGGAGATCGGCGAGATCGCCCATCACGGGCCCGAGGATCTGTTCATCGCGGTGATGACCTTCCTGGGCGCCTTCGTCCTGATGCTGTTCGTCCATGTCGAGCTGGCGCTGATCACCGCCATCGTCGTGCCGGTCGGCACCATCCTGACCGTGCGCTACGGCGCCCGCATGACCGACACCTGGCGGGCGATCTACAGCAGCGTCGGCGCCTTCAACGCCCGTATCGAGGAGAATGTCGGCGGCATCCGCGTCGTCCAGGCCTTCGCCAACGAGGACCACGAGCGCGCGCTGTTTGCCCGCGACAACGCGCAATATCGCGGCCGCAAGCTCGACGCCTATCGCATCATGTCGGTCAGCCAGTCGCTGAACTATCTGTCGATGCGGCTGACCCAGGTGATCGTCATGGTCGCCGGCACCTATTACGTCATCGAGGGCGACCTGACGAATGGCGGCTTCGTCGGCTTCCTGCTCCTGGTCGGCGTGTTCTTCCGCCCCGTCGAGAAGATCGCCGCCGTGCTGGAGAGCTATCCGAAGGGCATTGCCGGCTTCCGCCGCTATTGCGACTTTCTCGACACCGAGCCCGACATCGTCGACCGGCCCGGCGCCCGCGCCGTCGACAGGCTCGCCGGCGACATCCGCTTCTCGAACGTCCACTTCACCTATTCGACGGGCCACCCGGTGCTGAACGGCATCGACCTGTCGGTGAAGGCCGGCGAGACGATCGCCTTCGTCGGCCCCTCCGGCGCCGGCAAGACGACGATCTGCGCGCTGGTGCCGCGCTTCTACGATCTGGTCGAGGGCGCCATCACCATCGACGGCATCGACATTCGCGACATGCGGCTTGCCGCGCTGCGCAGCCATATCGGCGTCGTGCAGCAGGACGTCTTCCTGTTCGGCGGCACCATCCGCGACAACGTCGCCTATGGGCGGCTCGATGCCGGCGACGCCCAGATCTGGGAAGCGCTGGAACGCGCCCATCTCGCCGACACCGTGAAGCGCCTGCCGGACGGCCTCGACACCATCGTCGGCGAGCGCGGCCTGAAGCTGTCGGGCGGCCAGAAGCAGCGGCTGTCCATCGCCCGCATGTTCCTCAAGGATCCGGCGATCCTGATCCTCGACGAGGCGACCTCGGCGCTCGACACCGCGACGGAGCGCGCCATCCAGACGGCGCTGGCCGAGCTCGCCAGGGGCCGCACCACGCTGGTCGTCGCCCACCGCCTGTCGACCATCCGCCACGCCGATCGCATCGTCGTCGTCGAGGCCGGCCGGATCGTCGAGGAGGGCGCGCATGCCGCCTTGCTGCAAAAAGACGGAGCGTATCGCCGGCTGGTGCTGGCGCAGGAACAGGACGTCGTGCGTCCGGCGATCCTCGCGGCGGAATGACAGTTCAGGGCGGGCTCCGGCCCGCCCAGTCAGGCAGTTCTTGGAAGGCTATTGCGGCTAGCGATGCACGCCGCCTGCCGCCGGTTCGGCCTCGCCGCGCCAGTAGGCGACGACCAGATGGTCGCGCGCCTTCAGCCCCCAATGGCGGCGGCAATGGTGGCGCAGCCGCTTGAATGCCTTGAACTCGCAGCCGATCCACACCGACGTGCCGGCCTCCGACGGCCAGTCGAGCGCCACGACGGCCTCTTCCAGGAGCGTCGTCGTTCCGGCAGCCCGGCCTTCGCGGTTCAGCCAGACCAGTTCGAAGCCCGCCGGATGGGCGAGCGACTGGATCTCGCCGGCATCCTCGACCTCGATGATGGCCGTACCGACGGCATCGGCCGGCATTTCTTCCAGCATCCGGGCGATCGCCGGCAGGGCGGTCTCGTCGCCGGCCAGCAGCATGCGCCGGGCCGGGACAACGCCGCCGCCGCCCGGACCGATCATCCCCACCGGATCGCCGGGCCGGACGGTGCGGGCCCAGTCCGAGCCCGGGCTTTCGCCGTCATGCAGCACGATATCGATGTCGACAAAGCCGGCACCGGGGTCGATGTGCCGGATCGTGTAGGTCCGCAGCACCAGCTTGTCCTCGCCTTCCGGCCAGGCTGGAATGCCCGACGGCACGGCACTCGGCCACACCGGCTTGCGCCCCTTCGGCGGAATCAGGATCTGGATGTGCAGCCCGCCGCTTTGGAACCGGGCCAGATCATGGCCGGTCAGGCGCACCCGGCGCAGCTTCGGCGTCACCTGCCACGCATCGACCACCCGCATCTCGCGGAACTGCGGCAGCTCGGACGTGCCCTCGCCGTCGCCCGACCATGCGATCTCGACATCGGGGCCGAAGAATTCGCGCATGTTCCAGGCGATGAGATATTTCATGTTGGCAAGCGCGCCGCGGTCGCTGGCATCGGCGCAGGCGGCCAGCGCCTCGCCGCGGCCCTCGATCCGCGCCCGCGCGCCATAGAGGTCGAGCGCTAGGCCGTCGCCGGGCTTGCGGGACGGCGGCATGTGATCGGCGAGAATGCCGGCGAGATGATCGAGGAAGCCGGCGGGGGTCTGGGTGGCGATCTCCACGGCGGCGCAGAACTTCGTTTCCGCGTCGCGTGCGGGATCGTCGTCACCGTCGGGCGCGCAGGACGTCACCATGTGTCGCCCCGAAACCGGACCGCCGCACAGGACCGGACGCGGATGCTGCAAGGCCGTTTCGGCCAGCCGATGCCGCTCCGATGAATGTCGGTCATGTCCGTTCCCCGTGTTTGCCCCCGTCAGGGCGGGTATAATAACATGACTTTCATAGTCAAGTTCGAGCGTCCGGCGAGGGAACGGACCGCCGGCCTTCTGCGTCTTTCCCCAAAAGCGGACGTCGAACAGAAGGATAGCCAGATGACGAGTTCCATTCCCGCCCAGCACCAGGACGCGACGCCGGGCCGCGAGAGCGAGATGACGCCGGCGCCGGACTACATGCCCCGCTACCCAGGCTCCGGGCGGCTCGACGGCAAGGTGGCCCTGATCACCGGCGGCGACAGCGGCATCGGGCGCGCCTCGGCGGTGCTGTTTGCCCGCGAGAAGGCCAAGGTCGCGATCCTCTATCTCGAGGAGGACGAGGATGCCGAGGAGACGAAGAACGCCATCGAGGCGGAGGGCGCCGAGTGCCTGCTGATCCGCGGCGACGTGCGTGACAAGGCGTTCTGCACCGACGCCGTGAAGCGGACGCTCGAGGCGTTCGGCGGGCTGGACGTGCTGGTCAACAACGCCGCCCACCAGATGGAGGAGAACGACCTGCAGAACCTCTCGCAGGCCGAACTCGCCAAGCATTTCGAGACCAATGTCTACGGCTATGTCTACATGATGCAGGCGGCGCTGGATCACCTGCCGGACGGCGCGGCCATCGTGAACGTGACCTCGGTGAACAGCTACAAGGGGAACGATACCCTGATCGCCTATTCCTCCACCAAGGGTGCGATCACCGCCCTCACCCGTTCGATGGCCAGCAACCTCCTCGACCGCAAGATCCGCGTGAACGGTGTTGCGCCGGGACCGGTCTGGACGCCGTTCATTCCCATGTCGATGCCGGCCGACAAGGTCGAGGGGTTCGGCGAGCAGGCCCCGATGAAGCGGGCCGGGCAGCCCAACGAGATCGCCCCGTCCGTGCTGTTCCTCGCCTGCCAGGACTCCTCCTACATGACCGGCCAGGTCCTTCACCCGAATGGTGGCTACATCGTCGGGGCCTGACGGCGTGACGCTCCCGGACGGGACACGAGGCACGGTTCCGATGGCCGCTGCGCCAGAGAAACGGTTGCCGCGTTGTCCCGTCTGCCGCGCCCGCGACATGCGGGTCACCGAACGCGCCGCCCGCCATGATGCGGCCTGGCGCGAATGCGGCCATTGCGGTCTTCTCGCAGACGTGGACGCCCTCGCATCGGGGCGGTTGCCGGCCCTGATCGATTCCCGCCTGGGCGGCGAGCGCTTCATCCTTGCGCCGAACGATCCGTTCTTCGTCGAAAGCTACAGCGCACGGACACTGGCGCTGTCACGTGGGTTCGTCGCCAGTCCCGTAGGCGACGAACAGCGGGCGGCCCTGCGCAATCCCTATACGGACTGCCCGGCCGTCGCCGACCTCCGTCCGCTCGTCGCGTCTCCGGCGGTCCCGGTGTCGCTCGTGGTCATCTGCCGCCCCGGCGACTTGAGCAATCTTCGCGATCGGCTCGGCCCGGTCGCCAGCGTCCTCGACGATCTCTGCCTCGTCGTCGACGAACCGGCCGCGGCCGACCTCATGCCGCCGGTCGGCTGGCCTGAGACGATCCGCATCCTGCAACGACCCCTCGCCGGCGATTTCGCGGCCCAGCGCAATGCCGGACAGGAGATGGCCCGGCACGACTGGGTGTTGCAGCTCGACGCCGACGAAACCGTCGATGCGGAAACCCTCGCCGCCCTCGGTCATGTCGCGGCCCTTGCCGACGCAGGCGGCAGTCTCTCCGTCGGGCTGGCGCGCCGCAACCGCGTGAACGGGGTCCTCTCCGATCTCTTCCCCGACATCCAGTACCGCCTGAACCGTCGTTCCGTGCGCTATGCGGGCAAGGTGCATGAACGACCGGCCCTCGCCCGCGGCTGGCGCGACAGCTTCATCGCCCCGAACCTCGTCATCGAGCACCATCTGTCCCGGGCCCATGTCGAACGACGCTCCGAGCGCTACGAGGCATTGCAGCCCGGCAAGGGCCGCCTGTTCGAGCGCGACGCGCTGCTGACGCCCTATGCCGACTGACGCCGGAACGCCCTCGCCGCTTCGTAGAGCGCCAGCGTCTCCTTGCCGAGCGTCTGGCGGGTAAAGCGCCCTGCCGCCGCCACGGCCCGGCGATGGAGTTGCAGGCGCAGATCGGCATCGCCCAGCGCCGGGCGCAAGACATCGGCAAGGGCCGCGCCTGAGGCGTCGGCGGCCAGAAGACCGGCCCCACTGTCGCCGACGACCTGACGGGCGGACGGGTCCACGGACAGGCCGATCACCGGTCGCCCGAAGGCCAGCGCCTCCTGGTAGACGAGGCCGAAGGATTCGTAGCGCGATGGCGCGACGACCAGATCGGCCTCCCGGTAGGCGGCATCGAGCGCCGCGTCGTCGAGCCGGCCGTGCAGCATGAGGCAGGACCGGGCGCGATCACCGAGCGGCGGCAGGTCTTCCGCACCGATCCCCACGAGATCGAGCCGGAAGCGCGGCAACGCTCCCCTGGCCATCTCGTCGGCAAGGATCGCCAGCGCCCCCATCAGGCAATCGAAGCCCTTGCGCGCCTCGGCGCGGCCGACAAAGAGCAGACGCAGCTCCTCTCCCGCCGGCGGATAGGACGCCCCGGCCGCGCGCGCCAGACGCTCCGGCGGCAGCGACAGGCCGATGACCGCCTGCGGAGCCGCCTCGTCGAGCCCGTAGAGGGCCCGCACCTTCTCGCCATGGCTCTGCGTGTTGAAGATATGGCCGGCCGAGCGCCGCGCCGTCGTCGCCTCCAGACGGCAGGCATAGCGCCCGTCGAGCCGGTCGCGCAGGCCGCCGGAGATGGCGCCGGTCGAGATCGCCGGGGTGGAATGGCGGGTGACGAAGGGCAGGTCCGGGATCCGGCTGGCGAACGCCGCCGGCGCGTACCAGTTCGTCGCTTCCAGACAGTCGAAGGGCCTTCGCCGATGATCCGCCGCGATGCGCGCCGAAAACCAGCGCGGCGCCACCAGATGGCCGATCGCCGCTCGTCGCCGCAGCCAGGGGCCGGCCCCGCCTTCGGGCGGCTGGCAGCCGATCACCCGCACGCCCTCGATCACGTCGCTGCCCTGCCGATCCAGCGTGTAGACATGGGCCTCGGCGCCGGCCGCCGCGAGGCTTTCGGCGATCTCGCGGGCGGCGACGGCAAGGCCGCTGGCACTTGGCGGATAGTCCCAGGCGATCAGCGCAGTGCGAAGCCGGCTCATCGGGCCAGAAGCTCGCGATAGAGCCGCAGGTAATCCTCAGCCATCCGTCTGGCGGTGAACCGCGCCTCGAAGCGCGCACGGATCGCATCGCGGTCGAGAGTGCCGATTTTCGGCAGCGCCGCCACCGCCTCCGCCTCGTCGCGCACCACGAAGCCGGTGACGCCGTCCTCGACGATCTCGGGCACCGAGCCCCGGTCGAAGGCGATCACCGGCGTGCCGCAGGCCATCGCCTCGATCATCACGAGGCCGAAGGGTTCAGGCCAGTCGATGGGAAACAGCAGCGCCGTCGCCGCGCCGAGCAAGGCCTGCTTGCCCGCATCGTCCACCGGACCGACGAACCGGGCGTCCTCGCCGAGCAGCGGCGCGACCTTCTCGTCGAAATAGGTGGGATTGCCGACATCGACGGCCCCGGCCAGCCGGATCGGCATGCCCGCAGCCTGTGCGATGCGGATGGCGGCATCCGGCTGTTTCTGGTCGGTCATCCGGCCGACGAAGGCGGCATAGCCCCCGTTGCCGGGCCCTACGCGGTAGCGGCTCTCGTCGAGGCCGTGATGCACGACCCCCGCCCGGTTGGCGGCCGGAATCTGGTCGAGCTGGCTTTGCGAGATGCCGGCCACCGGCAGGTCGGGGAAGGCCGCAAAGAACAGCTCCCGGTCGAGTTCGTCGACGCGCCAGTGGATGGTGGTCAGCGAATGCCGCCGCCGCTCGCCCAGCAGCGCCGCATGGAAGAACTCGCCATGGCAGTGGACGATATCGAAATCGCTTAGCCGTCTGCGCAATTCTTCCATCTGGACCGCTTCGAGAACCTGCGGGATCGAGGGCGGCACCGACCCATGGCGCTCTTCCAGCCCCTTCAGGCTCGGCAACGTGCCGATGCGCGGAATGTCGCACCTGCTGTCGGAGGGGGCGAAGAGGGTGACGGAGACCCCCAGTGAATCCAACGCCTTGGACAGATCGTGAACGATCCGTTCCGTCCCGCCGGACAGATCCGGGGGCGTAGGAAAAATGTTAGGGGCGACCTGAGCGACTCGAAGCGGTTTCATCGCCGGCCATATGGGCGGTCAGACCAATTCGTCAGTATCCAAACGGAAGAGGTAGGCGCCTTGTTCGTCGTACACGTCGCTCTTCAGGGCTGCCTCCGGGCAACCGATGTCAGCTATGGCCTGACCCCCGACACGGGCGGCCACATCAAATATCTGCTCGAGCTGGTGGCGGCCCAGGCCAGGACGCCCGGCATCGACCGTATCGTCATCGCCACGCGCGGCTTCGACAGCGAGTATGGCGACGAGTACCGGCCGGGCTGGGAGCGGATCGACGACAAGGTCGAGATCCTCCGGCTGCCGACCGATCGTCCTGAATATCTGGCGAAGGAAGAACTCTTCACCGAGACCGCCAGCTTCGCCGAGCATCTGCTGGAATGGCTCGGCGACCAGCCCGAGGCGCCGACCTGCCTGCACGCCCATTACGCCGATGCCGGGACCGTCGCCGAACTGGTGCGCACGAAGACCGGCATTCCGTTCCTGTTCACCGGCCATTCGCTCGGCCGCGTCAAGCGCGCGGCCATGAGCACCGGCACGATCCCGGCGGAAACCGCTGCCGTCCTCGACCGGCGCATCGCCATCGAGGAACGGACCTTCGCCGCCGCCGACCTCGTCATCGCCTCGTCGCGCGACGAGGCCGAGGTCCAGTACGCCGCCTATGACAGCTACGAGCCGGGCAAGATCCGGATCATCGAGCCCGGCAGCGATCTCGATGCCTATCGCGGCGCGACCACCACCGATGCGGTCGACGCGATGATCGCGCCCTTCCTGCGCGAACCGGACAAGCCGGTCGTCCTGGCGATCGCCCGGCCGGTCGCCAAGAAGAACCTGCCGATGCTCGTCGAAGCCTTCGGCCGCGATCCCTGGCTGCGCGAGAACGCCAATCTGGTGATCGTCGCCGGCACCCGCGGCGATCTTTGCGAACTCGGCGAGGAAGCCGCCGGCCAGATGCGGGCAATCCTGGAGGCCATCGATCGCCACGACCTCTATGGCCGCGTCGCGGTGCCCAAGACCCATCGCCCGGCGGATATCCCGGCCCTCTACGCCCATGCCCGCGCCCGCGGCGGCATCTTCGTCAATCCGGCACTGAACGAGCCCTTCGGCCTGACGCTGCTGGAAGCGGCGGCAAGCGGGCTGCCGCTCGTGGCGACCGACAGCGGCGGGCCGAACGACATCATCGAGCGCTGCAACAACGGCCGCCTCGTCAACCCCCACGAACCCGAGGCCATCGCCGGCGCATGCCGCGCCATTCTCGAGGCCCCGGCGCTTCACGCGACCTACGCTGCCAACGGCGCCAGGGCCGTGGATGCCTATGACTGGACGCGCCATGCCGAGCGCTGCCGGCATCTGGTCGAACGGCTGGTCGCCGGTGCGAAGCCGGCGCAGATCATCCACCAGCCGCAACTCCTCGTCTGTGACATCGACAACACTCTGACCGGCTCGGACGCCTGCATCCAGGCCTTCACACGCTGGCATGCCCGCGAGACCGCGCTCGACTTCGCGGTCGCGACCGGACGCTCGCTGCACAGCGCGCTCTCGATCCTCGAACAGCAGGCCGCGCCGAACCCGAAGATCATCATCTCCTCGGTCGGCACCGAGATCTATTTTCTCGAGCCGAACGGCGTGACCTACCGGCGCGACCGCGACTGGAGCCGGCGCATCGCCACCGGCTGGCAGCGCCGGCGGATCGCCGCGGCGCTGGCGGACTATCCGGGCATCGCCCCGCAGGCGCCACTGGAACAGCGCGCCTTCAAGCTGAGCTATCTGGCCGAGGGCGACCGCAGCATCGTCGCCGGCATCCGGGCGCATCTCCAGCGCCGCGGACTGGCCGCCGCCGTCATCCACAGCCATGGCCGCTATCTCGACATCCTGCCGGTCGCCGCGTCGAAGGGCGCGGCGATCACCTATCTGCGCCAGCGCCTGTCCCTGCCCGACGAGGCGGTCTTTGCGGCCGGCGACAGCGGCAACGATATCGAGATGCTGCGCTCGGTGCCGCAGTCGATCATCGTGGCGAACTATTCCGACAGTCTCGCCAGCCGGTCCGACCTGTCCCATTCCTATGTCGCGCGGCAGAGCCACGCCCGCGGCATCATCGAGGGCGTGACGCATTTCCGGAGCCGCGCCGGACGGGCACCGATCCAGTGACGGTCAGCCTCCTCACCCTGACGCGCAACCGGCGGCCGCATCTTCTGAACCTGATGGAGAGCCTGCGCCGGCAGAGCCGCAAGCCGGACGAACTCGTCATTGCCTGCATGCAGCCGGCCATCGAGCCGGAGCTGCCGGAGATCGGCATCCCGGTGCGCCAGTTCACGGTGCCGGGCGACGACCTGCCTTTGGCCGCCGCGCGCAATCGCGCCGCCGAGGCGGCGACGGGCGAGACGCTGATCTTCCTCGATGTCGACTGCGTCGCCGCACCCGGCCTCGTCGACCGCTTCACCGAGGCCTGCGCTGAGACCGACGGCTTCTTTCTCGGCGAGGTCCTGTATCTGCCGGGCGGCGCCATCGACGGCGCGCTGGATTTCGACGCGCTCGACGCCGTCGGCATCGTGCATCCGTCCAAGCCCGACATGCCCCGCACCGGCCTGCGGCGCGAGGCGAATACGGGCGAGTTCTGGGGCCTGTCCTTTGCGGTGCGCAAGGCCACATGGGCGCGGCTCGGCGGCATGGACGAACGCTTCGTCGGCTATGGCGGCGAGGAAACCGACCTTGCCGCGCGTCTCGATCCGGCCGGCGTGCCGCTCTACTGGACGGCCGGGGCCCGCGCCTATCATCAGCACCACACGGTCCATGTGCCGCCGCTGCCGCATTTCGACGCCATTCTGGCCAATGCCCGCCGCTTCCACGCCAAGCATCGGCGCTGGTGCATGGATTACTGGCTCGGCCAGTTCGCCGAACGGGGCCTGATCGACTGGGATCCGGCCGGCGACGAGATCGTCGCACGGCGCCGGCCGACGCCTGCGGAAATGGCGGCCGCCCGCCAGCCGGACAGCGTCCGCTTCAGCTAGGCGCGAAGCGGACACTGGTCGCGGCTTCGCGCACCCTAGCCGGTGGCCGCCAGCGGCTGCTGGCCCTCGCCCCACAATTCGTCCGTCAGGCTCTCCAGCCAGTTCGCCGCTCTCTGCGCGGCATCCTTGCGGTAGAGCGGTGCGATCCGCGCCGGGTCGAGCTGCCGCGCCTCCTCCATCAGGCCCTGCCAGCCGGCGAGATCGCCGGGCCAGCGCTGTGCGTGGACGGCGGCGCCCACCGCCGCCATCGCCTCGGCCTTGCGGGTCTGCTCGTTGAAATAGCGCCATTCCGGGGCGATCACGAGCGGCCGGCCGACCCGCGCGATCTCGGTGACCGTATTGTCGCCCGCCGACGCCACGACGATGTCGGCCGCCGCCAGATAGTCGGTGACGTTCGACACCCAGCCGAGTTCGCGCAGATTGGAAAAGTCGGTCTCGTGGCCCTCCTTGAGCGTCGGTCCGAGCACCAGCCAGTCGGCCTCCGGCAGGGCGCGCGCGCCGACGGTGAGCGGCGCATAGGGCGTGCCGGCGCCGCCGCCGCCGGTCAGGACGACGATGGTTTCGCGCGTCGGATCGAGGCCCAGCTTGCGCCGCGCCGCCTCGCGCGTCGGCACCGGATCGCGGGTCGTGCAGAGCCCGCCCGAATAGAAGGTCTTGGCGCGCAGATGCGCCGGATAATCGTCCTGTTCGAGGCTTTCGTCGAAGGGCGCCAGCATGCCGACGCTGGATTCGTAGCTGGCGATATGGCCGGTGTCCGAGCGGTCGCCATGCATGCGGATCTGCACCGCCGGGACCGAGGCGATCCGCGACAGGAGCGCGATCTCCGACGAGACGTCCACGACGAACAGCCCGACGTCACGCGCATCGAGATGGTCGATGATGGCGCGCATCGTGCCGCGCATTTCCTTCAGACCCAGCGGCACGCAATGCAGCGCCGGCGGTGTCGGCTCGGCATAGAGCCGCTCCGTCGGCACGCCGGCGCCGATCATGTTCGGCAGCGTGATCAGCTCGATGTCGCGCGAGAAGCCCTCGAACAGATGCGGCCCCGCCGTCAGCACCGACACCGGGCGCGTGCGTGAAAACGCCTCGACCAGCGCCATCGTCCGGTTGGCATGCCCGCGCCCCTGATGATGCACGAAAAAAGCGATCGGCCTCGTCATGCCCGGCCCTCCCGGTGGATGAGGGACCGCGGGCCGGTGCCGCTCGCGAAATGGATGTCGAACGCTGCCATGTCGTGCTTTCGATCGATGGGAAACAGGAGATGGCAGGTAGCGCGGCGGCCCGGCACGGCTGCCGATTCATGGTCGCGGCAAACGAAAATCTCTCACCGCGGGAGCGGCCAGCACGCGAATATGCCGCCGCAACGGCAGGACGCTCCGCAAAAGCGACGATGCGTCGCGGTCAGGAAAGCGGATGCAGCCGCACTCGGTCTTCGTCCTGAATCGTCTCGAAGAACGCCCGTTCGCGGTTCCAGCGATGTCCGTCCCAGCCGTCGAAGCCGAAACCGTAGACGTCGATCGGGCCGCCGAACGTGTCGAGCGCCCAGAGGAACGCGATGAGACCGGTGGACGGCGCGCTCATGTTGCGCTGCGGCCGCGCATAGCCGATGACGCCGCAGGCCCGCAGGAAAATGTCGACGCCGACCCGGGTCACGGTCCGGCCATCGGCACGCAGCATCGCTTCGGCCTCCGGCGCCCAGTTGCGTGCATCGGGGACTTTGCGTTCGGCCTCGTCGAGGGGCGGTTCGATCAGATCGTCCTTTTGCGGATGGATCGGCAGCAGGATTTCGCCGGCCTGCGCCAACGCCGCACGTGCGAGAAAGTCCGGATCGTCCAGCCATTCCCGCATCTGCCCGCCGCAATTGATCAGGAAGAGATGGGTCGTACGACTGCCGTTGACCCCGCCGAGGCCGAAGCAATTGTTGATGCGGATGACGCTGTCGCTGGCATCGATCGCGGCGGAGCGGTCCCGCTCGTGCGGGGCGTTGCCAACAAGGCTGATGCTGGGCTGGGTCATGACAGGCCGGATTTTCCGATTGCAGGCGAAAGCGCGTGGCAACAGCGATGCAGCGCGCGCAAGGTTCCAACGCGGATATGCGCCCGCCACTTTTGCCGTGGTCAGCTCTTCTTGCGGGTGGGCGCGTGGAAATCCGGCGGCTTGCCGGCGATCCAGCCGAGGAACCGCGCAATGCCGGGATGCTGCGACAGGGCAATCCCGTCCGCCGTCATCCGGTCGAGCTCCGCATTGGTGAAGCTGGCGTGGATGGTGCGATGGCAGATCGGATGAACCGGAACGACCTGTCGTCCGCCGCGGCTCTTGGGCTGCGGATGATGCCATTCGATGCGGCGGCCCAGCGGCCGGCCGCACAGCCAGCACTCCTGCGCCTCGTCACGCCTGCCCTTCTGCCCCGCCATGCGCGCTATCTAGGTGCGGCGTGCCATGGCGCCAATCGCCGGAAGCGAGGCGTACGGCAGGACATGATGTCACGGTTTTGCTGCAGCCAGTCCGGCGTGTTTCTGCTAGGTCGAACAAACGCCGAACCGCCACGCCCCGGTGCGCGCCGCGCGGAGCCTTAGCCCGCCAGCGTGACCCGCGCAGGGCGGAATGTCGGACGGATGTGGTGACGACGGCAGGCGGATGGACGAGGCGCCCCCAGACAACGCGATCGTGCGGGAGACGCACATGCCGGCGGTGGACGACGCGCCGGACGCGCTGCCCGTCGCGCCCGCCAGGCAGCGCAAGATCATCCATATCGACATGGACGCCTTCTACGCCTCGGTCGAGCAGCGGGACGATCCGTCCCTGCGCGGACGCCCCGTCGCGGTCGGCGGCTCGCGCGAACGCGGCGTCGTGGCGGCGGCGAGCTACGAGGCGCGGGTGTACGGCGTGCGTTCGGCCATGCCCTCGGTCACCGCGCGGCGGCGCTGCCCCGATCTGATCTTCGTCAAGCCGCGCTTCGAGGTCTACAAGGCGATCTCGGCCGAGATCCGGGCGATCTTCGCCGAGCACACGCCGATCATCGAGCCGCTGTCGCTGGACGAAGCCTATCTCGACGTCACCGAGAACCTCCACGACATCCCCTCCGCCACGCAGATCGCGGAGATGATCCGCCAGCGCATCCGGGACGTGACCGGGCTGACCGCCTCGGCCGGGGTGTCCTACAACAAGTTCCTCGCCAAGCTGGCGTCCGACTACCGCAAGCCGGACGGGATCTTCGTCGTCACGCCGGCCATGGGGCCAGGCTTCGTGGAGGATCTCCCGGTTGGCCGCTTCCATGGCGTCGGTCCGGCAACGGCCGCCAAGATGCAGCGCTTCGGCATTCACACAGGGCGCGATCTTCGCGACAAATCGCTGCCCTTCCTGCAGGAGCATTTCGGCAAGACCGGCCCCTATTACTATTCCATCTCTCGCGGCGTCGACGAACGCCCGGTGCGCGCCAACCGCATCCGCAAGTCGGTGGGCGCGGAAAACACCTTCGGCACCGATCTCTTCGCCTTTGACGAGATGCGCGAGGCGCTGCAGCCGATCCTCGACAAGGTCTGGCGCTATTGCGAGACCAGCACCATTCGCGGCCGCACGGTCACGCTGAAGGTCAAGTTTGCCGACTTCCAGCAGATCACCCGCGCCCGGTCCGCGGTCCAGCCGGTTGCCTCGCGCGATGATCTCGAAAGCATCGCACTCTCCCTGCTGGGCGCAGCGATGCCCTTCGACAAGGGGGTGCGGCTCCTGGGCGTCGCCCTCTCCTCGCTCATACGCGAGGGTATGCCGGACGACACGCCGACGCAGTTCAGCCTGCCGCTCTGAAGCAGGGCGCCAACGACAACGCCGGCCCCGTCGCCGCCAAGGGCGGGACGAGACCGGCGCGTGCCGCATCGGATATCAAGGAGTGCCGGGCGGGATTTGTCCCGCCCGGCACGTTTCAGGCTCAGATCTGCTCGGTCTGGGCGCCGGAATTCGGCTTGGCCTTGCCGAGCGTCGGCTTCTGGCCGAGCGGCTCCGGCTGCGCCTTGACGGAGAACTCGCCGCGGCCGTCGAGGGACGGACCGGAGGCCCAGCGACCCTGCGGGGCGTCCTCGTCGAGATGCGTGTTGAGGTAGTAGTAGGAGTGCTCGGTCGCCTCATGGCTCTCCGGCGTGGAGTTCGGCACCGGCAGCGACGCCGTCAGGCCACCCATCTCTTCCAGCACGGCCAGCCACTGCTGCTGGTGCATGGTGTCGCGGGCGATCAGGAAGGACAGCATGTCCTTCATGCCGGCATCCTCGGTCCAGTTGTAGAGCCGCGACGCCAGCACGCGACCGCCGGCCTCGGCGGTGACATTCGCCATCATGTCGGCGGCGACGTTGCCGGTGGCATAGACATGGCTGAGGTCGAAGGGCACGCCGTTCGCGTTCACCGGCATGGCCGACAGGCCCGAGGACAGGAGATGGCGCGGATTGGCGCCGCCCAGAATGGCGTGGACCACCGGGTCCTTGGCCGCTTCCTCCTGCGCGCTCACCGGGGCGCCCTCGAGGTTCAGCGCGACCGCATGACCAAGGAACTCGATATGGGACAGCTCTTCCGTCGCGGTCGACATCAAGAGGTTGCGGATGCGGTCGTCACCGCGCGCGCCCATGGCCTGGAAGAAATACTGCATGGCGACGCGGATCTCGCCCTCGATGCCGCCGATCGCCTGCTGCAGGAGCTTGGCGAACTGCGGATCGGGCTTGTCGACGCGGACGGTGTACTGGAGCTTGGACGAATGGTGAAACATGATCTGTCCCTTCAGTTTCAGTGAATCTGGTTCAGTGCGGCCGGCGGATGCCGGGATATCCGGAGGTCAGAGGCTGGCCGCCGTGCTGTCCATCCAGGCGCGGTGACGCTCCTCGTCGGCCAGCGCGCTGGCGAAGAAGGCCTTGGATTTCGGCACCGCATCGCCATGGTCGGCGGCGCGCCGATAGGCCGCGACGGTGTCGTCCTCGTTGGTCTTCATGGCCTTGAGGATCGTGGCGTCGCCCATGAGCCCGGCCAGCGCGACCTTGCCCGTCGTCAGGACCTGCTTCATGTCGCCGGAGGTCGGCGGATCGAAGGAGAGTTCGCGCGCCATCTCATGCAGCACGTCGAGATGCTGCTGGTGATCCTTGCGGAAGGCCGCAACCTGCGTCGCAAGGCTCTTGTCGCTCAGATTCTCGATGCAGGTCTCATATGCCGCGATGGCGTCGTGCTCGAGAATGATGAGATCGCGAACCAGCGACTTGATGTCGGTCTCTGTTCCAACTGTCGTAACCATGATCGTCTCCTTTGTCGGCGCATGCGCGGTTCACCCTGCGAACTGGCGGGGGAATGCGCGGATCGCTCAGCCGAGCGTTCCTCGTTGCCTGACCCGAGAAAGGCGGTGACCGCGTCGAACGTTTCATCCGAGTTGCTTGTGCGGCTAAAGGAAAGGGCGACCGCAGGACGGATAGGTGCCTACGGATCCGGCGCGCATGCGCAACAATACTTTCCGGCTTGGCCTGTAGGCGAGTATTTCTGATGAATTTATTCGCACAGACTGCGGCTATAACGGCAGCGCCGCGCGCGGAGCACCATCAATCGCGGTCGGCGATGGACCATCGCCGGCTGCGGATCATAACATGACAAATTTTATCATGATTAATCACCCAGCGCGCTCTCGGCGCCCTACCATGGCGATCCGTAATCCTTGCGAAACCTTACGAGCCGACAGCGTATGCGACCTGCTCCGGAGACGCGGAAATCGTGATGAAGAAGCGATCCGCCGGCTACGGGAACGACCTGATCGACCTGCGTGGGAAGCTCGACGGGTGCGTCCGTGTCCGCGTCCGGAAGCCAGGACGCGTCAGGCCGAACCGAGATAAGTCCGGAGCGTGTCGGCGGTGCCTTTCGCCGCCAGCATGCGCAGCCAGTCCGCGAAGGGCTCGGCGAAGCGCGGCTCGTCCTTCAGCCCGCCATAGACGGAGTCCATCGACAGCCAGGCCATCGGGTCGGTTTCGGCGGCCCGGGCCCGTTCGGTCAGGTGATCCCAATCGGGATCGTTGGGCGCGATCGCCGCGCCGGAATCGGTCACGCCCCGGCAGTAGCGGCACCACAGCGCGCTTTCGAGCGCCAGGCCCGTGGGGCTGCGCCCCGCCTGCAGATTGTCGAGCACCGACGGCACGATGAATTTCGGCTGGCGGTTCGACCCGTCGAGGCACAGGCGACGGATCGTGTCGCCGATCTTCGGATTGCCGAACCGGCGCTTGATCAGGGCGTAATAGGCGCCGAGATCGGTGTCGGGCACCGGCGGCAGGATCGGCAGGATCTCCTCGGTTTCGACCTTGTCGAGGAAGCGCGCGACGAGATCGGTCTGCATCGCCTCATGGACGAAATGCACGTCCAGCAGCCCCGCCGGATAGGCGATGATCGCATGGCCGCCATTGAGGATGCGGATCTTCATGTGCTCGTAGGGAGTGACGTCGGGCACGAACTGCACACCGACCTTCTCCAGCGCCGGGCGCCCCGCGGGGAAGTCGTCCTCCAGCACCCATTGCTTGAATTCCTCGCAATAGACCGGCCAGGCATCGTCGATGCCCAATGTCTCGCGGCAATGGTCGATCTCGCGCTGGCTGGTCGCCGGGGTGATACGGTCCACCATGCCGTTCGGAAAGGCGACATTCGCCGCGATCCATTCGGCCAGCGCGCCATCCACCAGCCGCGCCATGCCGATGACGGCGGCCGCGCAGACCTTGCCGTTATGGGGAATGTTGTCGCAGGACATCACCGTGAAGGGCGGAACGCCGCGCGCATGCCGCGTCCTCAGCCCGGCGCATATCAGCCCGAACACCGTCGTCGGCGCCTCGGGGTTCTGCGCGTCGGCGACAATCGCCGGGTGGGCCGGATCGAACTTGCCGTCCGGGTCGATGAAATAGCCGCCCTCGGTCACCGTCAGGGAGACGATCCGGATCGCCGGATCGGCGAGCTTTTCGACGATCGCCGGCGTGTCGCCCACCGGCAGCATGTCGATCATCGCGCCGGTCACACGAGCGCTGGTGCTGGCATTGTCCTGCTCGACGACAGTGGTCAGGTAATCCTGCCCCGCCAGCCTGTCGCGCATGGCCTGGTCGGAGGGCATGACGCCCGCGCCGAGGATCGCGAAATCGTGCCCCTCCCCCATCTCGAACAAGGCGTCGAGATAGACCGCCTGGTGGGACCGATGGAAATTGCCGATGCCGAAATGCACGATGCCGGCACGCAAGCCCGAGCGGTCGTAGCTCGGCACCGCGGCCTTGCCGGCGATGTCGGGAAGATTGGCGGCGCAAAGCCGGACGCTCATGGCAGGTCTCCTCGGGCTGATCGTCGCGGCTGCCAGACGCTCGGCATGCGCAGGAACGGCGGGACGCTGTTCGGGCAAGAACGGTTGCAAGGCGGCGGAGGTCCCGCCGGCCCGCCCTCGTCCTAGCGGACGGCCAGACCTTGGCCGTCGAAGCGGTGCAGCTTGTCTTCCTGCGGCGTCAGATAGACCGTGTCGCCGTGATGGACAGGGAACTCGCCGCCGGCGCGAACGGTCAGCGGCTCGTGGTGGATGGGCGATTCCACATGCAGGAAGGTGTCGGAGCCCAGATGTTCGGCGACCTTCACGGTGCCCGTCCAGGTCCCTTCCGTGGTCGACAGCGTGACGTGCTCGGGCCGAATGCCGATCGTCTCGACGCCGTAGCGCTGCGCCTCCGCCCCCGTCACGAGATTCATCTTCGGCGAGCCGATGAAGCCGGCGACGAAGGTGTTCTGCGGCGCCGTGTAGAGATCCAGCGGCGAGCCCACCTGCTCGACCTTGCCGGCGCGCAGGACAACGATCTTGTCGGCCATGGTCATCGCCTCGACCTGGTCGTGGGTCACGTAGACCATCGTCGTCTTCAGCCGCTGGTGCAGCTCGGAGATCTCCAGCCGCATGCCGACCCGCAGCGCCGCGTCGAGATTGGAGAGCGGCTCGTCGAAGAGGAACGCCGCCGGTTCGCGCACGATCGCCCGGCCGATGGCGACGCGCTGCCGCTGACCGCCGGACAATTGTCCCGGCCGCCGGTCGATATAGGCGTCGAGATTGAGGGTCTTCGCCGCGTAGTCCACCCGCCGGTCGATCTCGGCCTTGTCCATATTGGCCATCTTCAGCGGGAAGGCGATGTTCTTGCGCACGCTCATATGCGGGTAGAGCGCATAGGACTGGAACACCATGGCGAGGCCGCGCCTGGCCGGCGGCAGCTCGGTGGCGTTCCGGCCGTCGATCATGATCTGCCCGGCGGTGACATCCTCCAGCCCGGCGATCAGCCGCAGAAGGGTGGACTTGCCGCAGCCGGACGGGCCGACGAAGACCACGAACTCGCCGTCCTCGATCTTCAGGTCGAGCTCGGGAATGATGACGACGTCGCCGAAGGTCTTGCGAACCTTTTCGAGGTGGATCTGTCCCATGGCGGAAGCTCCTTACTTGACGGCGCCGAAGGTGAGGCCACGCACAAGCTGTTTTTGCGAGAACCATCCGACGATGAGGATTGGCGCGATGGCAAGCATCGAGGCCGCGGAGAGCTTGGCGTAGAAATTGCCCTGCGGGCTGGAGAACGAGGCGATGAAGGCGGTCAGCGGCGCCGCGTTCGAGGTCGTCAGGTTCAGCGTCCAGAACGCTTCGTTCCACGACAGGATGATGTTCAGGAGCACCGTCGAGGCGATGCCCGGCACCGCCATCGGCGCCAGCACCTGGGTGATCTCCTTGCGCAGATTGGCGCCGTCCATGCGGGCCGCCTCGAGGATCTCGCCGGGGATCTCCTTGAAGTAGGTGTAGAGCATCCAGACGATGATCGGCAGGTTGATCAGGAACAGGACGACGATCAGGCCGAGGCGGGAATCCAGAAGGCCGAAGCGCACGAACAGCAGGTAGATCGGGATCAGCACGCCGACGGCCGGCAGCATCTTGGTGGACAGCATCCACAGGAGGATGTCCTTGGTCCGCTTGGTCGGCGAGAAGGCCATCGCCCAGGCCGCGGGAATGGCGAAGATCAGCCCCAGCGCCGTCGAGCCGAGCGACAAATAGATCGAGTTCATCATGTAGTGGAGGTAGTTCGACTGGGTCTGGATGGTCCGGTAGTTCTCCAGCGTCCATTCGAAGCCGACGAAGACCGCCGGGGTGGAGATCGCCTGCAGCTCGGTCTTGAACGAGGTCAGGAAGGTCCACAGGATCGGGAAGAAGATCACCAGTCCGACGAACCATGCGAGTACCGTCATCGAGATCTTGCGGCTCGTGGTCATGCGACGTGACATCTGGCAGCCCTCCTCAGGCGTCGAGATTCTTGCCGATCAGGCGGACGAGGAAGATCGCGACGATATTGGCAAGGATCACCGCCACGATGCCGCCGGCCGAGGCCGCGCCGATATCGCCGTAGGAGGTCGCCTGCTGCGCCACGAGGTAGGTGATGTTGGTCGATTGCGATCCCGGCCCGCCCTGCGTCGTCACCAGGATCTCGGCATAGATCGACAGGAGGAAGATCGTCTGGATGAGGATCACCACGGTGATCGCCCGGCTCATATGCGGCAGGGTGATGTAGAAGAAGATCGACAGCGCCCCCGCCCCGTCCATCTCGGCCGCCTCCTTCTGGTCGGTCGACAGGGACTGCAGGGCGGTCAGGAAGATCAGCGTGGCGAAGGGCAGCCACTGCCAGGCGACGATAATGATGATCGACAGAAGCGGCACGTCGGTCATCCAGTCGATCGGCGTGAAGCCGAGGCCGGTCAGGAACTGGCCGATCACCCCGTAGACCGGGTTCATCATCATGTTCTTCCAGACCAGCGCCGCCACGGTCGGCATGACGAAGAACGGCGCGATCACCAGAAGCCGGACGAAATTCACCCCGTAGACGTCATGGTCGAGCAGCAGAGCGACGAGGATGCCGCCGCCCACCGTGATGGCGAGAACGCCGAGCACCAGCACCAGCGTGTTGCCGAGAGCGGCGAGAAAGGTCGGGTCGGAGAGGAAGTAGCTGTAATTCTCGAAGCCGACGAAGGGCTGGGAGAGCGGATTGTAGAGCGTGTAGTTCAGCGTCGAGAAATACAGCGTCATCGCCAGCGGCACGATCATCCAGATCAGGAGGACGATCACCGCCGGCGCCATCATCGCGCGGGCCGCGGCTTTGGTGTGCAAGGTGGCCATGACACTCCCCCCTCTGCCGCACCGGGTGATGCGGAGCCTGAAGTTCGAACCCGGTCGCCGGCCACGCGGACAACGTCACGGCTTTCCTGGCGGGTCGCACGGGCCCGGCGATGGTGCCGGGCCGCGCGCATATTGCAGGGGGGGCCAACGGAGAAATCTGCGGATGCAGTCGGGGTGGTTTCGCGCACCCGTCATCGCCCCCGAACCGGCGGCCCTGTCGGCAGGGCGGCTCGTTCGGCGGCCGCCCTTGCCCATGATCGTCCGCCGGGCGTCGCGCGCCCCGGGATCAGTTCTTGATGTAGCCGCCGCGGGTCATCTCGCGGACCGCGATCGCCTGCGACTGCTGCAGTGCCTGCTCGACGGTCGATGCCCCCGACAGAGCCGCGGCCATCTGCTGGCCGACCGCCGTGCCGAGCCCCTGGAATTCGGGGATCGCCGCGAACTGCAGACCGACATAGGGCTTGTCGTCCGTCATCGACGGATCGGCATTGTTGATCGCCGTCAGGGTCGCGTCGGCGAAGGGCGCAGCCTCGGTGTATTCCGAGTTCTCATAGAGCGAGGTGCGGGTGCCGGGAGGCACGTTGGCCCAGCCTTCCTTCTCGGCGACGAGGGCGAGATATTCCTTGGAGGTCGCCCAGCCGATGAAGGTCTGCGCGGCCTCGGCCTCTTCAGACGATGCCGGGACCGCCAGCGACCAGGCCCACAGCCAGTTGTAGCCGTTGTTCGGGCAGTTCTCGATGCCGCAGGGCGCCGGCGCGAAACCGACCTGATCGGGCACCTGGCTCTGCTTGGGATCGGTCACGAAGGACGCGGCGACCGAGGCGTCCATCCACATGCCGCATTTGCCCTGGCCGAACAGCGAGAGATTCTCGTTGAAGCCGTTGGAGGCGGCGCCCGGAGGACCGTATTTGTTCATCAGGTCGACATAGAGGGTGATGGCCTTCGTCCAGCCTTCGCCCTCGAATTGCGGCTGCCAGTCGGCATCGAAATAATTCGCGCCGAACGAGCGGGCCATGTTGCCGAGGAAGCCCATATTCTCGCCCCAGCCCGGCTTGCCGCGCAGGCAGAGGCCGTAGACGCCGGCATCCTGATCGGTGATCTTCTCGGCCGCCTCGGCGATGAAGTCCCAGGTCGGCTGCTCGGGCATTTCCAGCCCGGCCTTCTCGAACAAATCGGTGCGATAGAGCGTCAGCACGCTCTCGGCATAGAAGGGCGCCGCGTAGAGCGTGCCGTCGACCGACAGGGCGTTGCGGATCGCCGGGATCAGATCGTCCGCGTCGTAATCGTCTCCGAGACCGTCCAGCGGCTTCAGCCAGTCCTGCTTGGCCCAGATCGGAACCTCGTAGGTGCCGATGGTCATGACGTCGAACTGGCCACCATTGGTGGCGATGTCGGTCGTCACGCGCTGGCGCAGGATGTTCTCCTCCAGCGTCACCCAGTCGAGCTTGATATCGGGATGGGCCGCCTCGAATTCCGACGACAGCCCCTGCATGCGGACCATGTCGCTGTTGTTGACGGTACCAATCGTCAGGGTTGTCTGGGCATGGGCCGGCGCCTGCCAGGCGAAGGCCGCCAAGGCAGTTGCAGCTGCAAGTACCGTCCTGGTCGTCGAATAGTTCATCTCGGTCCTCCCGGTTCACTCGACTGGCCGTTGACCGGCTCTCTTCCGATTTGCGAACCAGTCTGCCTTGGGAATCCCCCAACGGCAATACGTCCATCGGCGATGAGTTGGCCGCCGCGGACGGCGCGGTTTGGCGCAACCGCAAGATGGTATCGTTTGAAACGGCATCGTCCGTCAGCCTTGCGGCTGGCATCGGCCTCGGCCGGAACGCCTGCGAGGCGACGGTGACGTCGTGGGACGCAGACCCGGTTCGCGGTCAGCCCGCAAAGGCGAACTCCCCGGCGGCCTCCCACGGGCCTCCCCGATAGTGCCACAGCAACAGACCCGTGGCCGTCACCTGGAACGGCACGAATGCGGCCGACATCGCGTCATGAAGCGCCCTGGCTTCGGCAGCCCGGACCTTGTTCTGGATGGTCACGTGCGGGCGAAAGCCCTGCGCGTCCTGCCGCGTCAGATGCCCGGACCAGAGCCGCGCGAGATCCTGCCTAAGCGCGGCCAGGGCGGGGCTCTCGATGGCATAGGCCGTGCCCTGCCCCAGGAACCGCAGCGACGTCACCGGCATCGCAAAGGCCGGTCGCGCCGCCGCCCGCGCCGCGAGCGCGTCGCAGATCTCCCGGTAGCGCTCGCCCGGCAGATGATGGAACAGGGTGAGATGCGCCGGGATCAGATTGCGCTCCGGCGGAAAATGCTGCCGCCGCTCCCGGTCGAAACGCGCAAAGCTCGTCGCATCGAAGCGCAGTGTCAGGATCAGCGGGTCGTCATCCATGGCGTCGATCGTCACAGCGCATGGCGGGTCGTGCCGCGAAAGGCCCGCAGCCCTGCCCACCAGGACGGTGACGGCACCCGGCTTCGCTACCCGTCGCCAAGGCTCTCATACCATTCGGCATAAGCGGTCCCCGCCACCATCCGCCGATTGAGGTCGGGCGCGCCGTCCGTCCACCAGACGGGCCCCCGCTCGCCGAGGCTCGTCTTTGCCGCGTCCACGCGTTGCCGCGCCTCCGCCTTCAGTGCGGCATCGTCCTTGGCGTCACGAACCGCGCGCCGGGCGGACATCAGTTCGTTGACGAGATGCTGGCGCCGTTCGGGATCGAGCGACGGGTCGCTCGTTCGCCAGAGCCGGCCCCGCACGACGAAATAGCGTCCGTCCGGCGTCGTCGGATACGCCTTGCCTGGTGCCGTGGCGGCCTTGCCGTTCTGCGTCATTACGACACCACGGGCCGGTGCCGAAGACCACGCCGGCTGCCGATGGCAGTCCCGCCCGTCTCGCGATCCGGCATGGTCGGGTGCCTAGTTGCGCACGGGTGCATGGGCCGAGCCCTGCGCCGTCACCGAGCGGTCGATCCGCTCGCGATCCAGCACGCCCGAGGCGCGCAGCTCCGCCTTCAGCTTGTCGATCGGCGGGGCATAGAGAAACCCGAAGGAGACGCAATGGTCGCGCCCCTCCACCGCGTGGTGAAGCCTGTGCGCCTGCACGAGGCGCTTGGCATAGCCGCGATGCGGCACGTAGCGGAACGGCCAGCGCTGGTGCACCAGCCCGTCATGGGCGACGAAATAGAGAAGCCCGTAGAGCGTGATGCCCCATGCGATCGCCAGGAGAACGGGCGAAAGCGCCTGTCCGACGAAGAACAGGGCGACGGCCATGAGGCTGAAGACGACGGCGTAGAGATCGTTCTTCTCGAAAAAGCCTTCGGTCTCCTCGTGATGGGATTTGTGCCAGCCCCATCCGCTGCGCCCGTGCATGACGAATTTGTGCATCGCCCAGGCAAACGCTTCCATCGCGGCCACGGTGGCGATCACGATCAGGGCGTAGAGGAGAATCTCGAAAAACATGGCGGCTCTGCAGGTTGCGGGCTCGCGCTCTGGCGCGCGCCCATTCTTTCAATATGGCGAGGAGGTCCCGTGCTGCCAAGCACCGGCCGGACGCGTAAAAACCGCGCAAGGAGGACGGCGCGAGCGGCTCAGACTGCGCCCAGCACTCTCAGCGTGCCGAGCACCAGACCGTCATGGATCGACACGACCAGCGCGATCTCGACCATTACGGCCGCAAGCAGCGTGGCGCGCCAGCCCAAGAGCCGGGCGATGAAGAAGCCGAGGGTCACGCAGGCCGTGTCGCTCAGCGAATTGACGATACTGTCGCCGGCATAAGCTCCCGGCTGGCTCGTCTCGTTGAACAGCCGCACCACCGGCGGCGTGTTCTCGACGATCTCCCAGACTACGCTTCCCAGAACGACGACCACTAGCTTGGAGCGCGCCGGCCATCCGGGCTTCAGCCCGTTGACGAAGACATAGAGACCCGCCCCGAACAGGACATGCATGAAGGAATAGGGGTCGCTCAGATGCTGGGAATTCGCCACCAGCTCGAAGCTCGATGACCAGAGGCGCAAGGGCTCCTGCACCGGCACCAGCGGACGCCCGAACAGCCAGAGTGACAGCGCCGCGAGGGCGTTGGCGGCAAGGCAGAGCAGCACGCAGAGCGCGAGCGACGGCCGGCCCGCACCTCCGGGTCCGGTGGTGGCGAGCGCATCGAGCGAACTGTCTCTGGCATTCGGATAGGCGAGTTTCATGCCTGCCTGGATATGGGAGGTTCGGCGCAATGGTCACGCCCGATGTGACAGTGTTGCATTCAACGACGCGTCATTCTCCGGATCTCGGCTGCGAGGCCGCCTTGTACCTCCCGTGATCGGCTGGGAGGCGCACCCCGGCCCGAGTCCCGCAGCAAGGGCGAAACGCCGCACTCCGCTTTTCAAGGACGTCCGGATGTTTAGCTTTGCCCCGATGAACGACGTCGCTATCCCGGCCGGACAGGCCCCGGCCTCCGCGCGCACGCACAAACCGGTGCTGCGGCCGTTTCAGGCGGCGATCGGCCTGACGCTGGCGGGCTGCGTTCTAGCGGCATGGATCGCGATCCATGTCGGCGCGGTGTTCTTTCTCGATGTCGGATGGCGGACGCTGCCCCTCGTGCCCGTCCTCATCGCCGTGCAGTGCTGGCTGACCGTCGGGCTCTTCATCGTCGCGCATGACGCCATGCACGGCTCGCTCGCTCCCGGCTGGCCGCGGCTGAACGCCGGCATCGGCGCCTTCATCCTGACGATCTATGCCGGCTTTGCCTGGCGCCGGGTCCGGGGCGCGCATATGGCCCATCACGACGCGCCGGGCACGGCCGACGATCCGGATTTCTTCGTCGACGAGCCCGACCGCTTCTGGCCCTGGTTCCGCGCCTTCTTCCTGCGCTATTTCGGTCGGCGCTCGATCCTGTTCGTTTGCACGGTGGTCGCCGTCTACATCCTGGTGCTGGGCGCGCCGGTGCTCAACGTCGTCCTGTTCTACGGGCTTCCGTCCCTGCTCTCGTCGCTGCAGCTCTTCTATTTCGGCACGTTCAGGCCGCATCGACACGAAGAGGACGGCTTCGTCGACGCGCACAACGCGCGCTCCAACGAGTTCGGCTACGTTGCCTCGCTGCTCTCCTGCTTCCATTTCGGCTACCACCACGAACACCATGCCGAGCCATGGGTGCCGTGGTGGGGGCTGCCCAGCCAATGGCGGCAGCGTCAGACGTCCTGAGGTCGCCAGGCGCCCGGCGCCCGGCAGACGTGCCCTGCCGATGCGGTGATGGCCAGCGTCACCCCGCGGGTCGGTACCGGTCGGTGTCGAGCCTTGGCAGGAACCAGGCCAGAAGCCCCGCTAGCGGCAGGAACGAGCAGATGCGATAGACGGTCTCGATGCCGTAGCTGTCGGCAAGGCCGCCGAGGATCGCCGCGGCGATGCCGCCCAGGCCGAAGTTCAATCCGTAGAACAGGCCGCCGATGAGGCCGATCCGGTTGGGCAGCAACTCCATGGCGTAGATCAGGATCGAGGCGAAGGCGCTGGCCATGACGAGGTTGATCGCGATCGTCAGGACGCCCGTCCAGAACAGATCGGCATAGGGCAACAGCAGGGTCAGCGGCAGCGGCCCGAGCACCGAGATCCAGATGATCCGGTAGCGGCCGATGCGGTCGCCGACGATCCCCCCGATCAGCGCGCCCGCGGCGGCCGAGATCAGGAAGATGAACAGCATCATCTGCGACTGCGGGATCGACAGCCCGAAGCGCTCGATCAGGTAGAAGGTGTAGAACGACCGGAAACTCTCGGCATAGGCGTTCTTGGAGAACATCAGCAGCGTCAGCACCGTCAGGCCGATGGCGATCGTCGCCGTGCCATGCCGCGGCAGGTCGGCATGCTGGCCGGCGAGCGACGCGCGCAGTTCGGAGAAATGCCGGCTGATCGTCGCCTGCTGCCGGCCGATCCAGGTCAGGAGCAGCATGGCCGCCAGTGCCGCGGCGGTGAACCAGGCAAGGCTCGGCTGGCCCAGGGGCACGATGATCAGCGCGGCGAAGACCGGGCCGAGCGCGCCGCCCGCCTGACCGCCGACCTGGAAGATGCCCTGCGCCAGCCCCTGCCGACCCCCGGCCGCATAACGCGCCATGCGCGTGGCTTCCGGATGGAAGATCGAGGAGCCGATGCCGATCAGCGCCACCGCGAAGAGAATGGCTTCGTAGCTCGTCGCGAAGGCGAGACCGAGCAGGCCCGACAGGGTGAACATCATCCCCATGACCGGCGAATAGGGAGCCGGGCGGCGGTCGGTATAGAAGCCGACCAGCGGCTGCAGCAGCGAGCCGGCGATCTGGAAGGTCAGCGTGATCATGCCGATCTGCCAGAAATCGAGCCCGTAGCTGCGCTGGATGATCGGGTAGATGGCCGGGATCAGCGACTGCATGAGGTCGTTGAGGAGATGCGCGACACCCAGAACGACCAGAACGCCCGTGTAGGTCCGGGGCTTCAGAGACATGGCAGGAGCGGTGTTCATCTCGGGCAATCCGTCATTCGCCGGTGCAGGCCGCAACGATTACAGCAAACGGCGGCGGCAGACAGTATCAGATCGTATGCTCCCCTGAATATCACGGATGGCGATCCCGACCCGCTTACCCTTCGTCCGATCCTTCGCCCGCCGGCGTCACCGCCGCCAGCCGATCCAGCAGGTCGTTCGCATGCGCCATCGGGTCCGCCTCGCTCTCCTCGAGTGCCGGGAAGATCAGTCGGTTCTTCGACCATCTGGCATCGTCGAGCCGGTCTTCGATCCCGGCCTCCTGCAGCGCCGCTGACATCGCCGGCGTGAAGCTCAAGGCCGTCGCCTTCGGGCCGTGATCGAGCTTCGCGACCCCGGCCGCGCGACAGCGAAGCCGGAGTTCGGCGAGCCCGAAATGGGTCAGGAGCGTTGCCGGCATCGGGCCGAACCGGTCCTCGATTTCCACCCGCAATGCGTCGAGCGTCGCCGCGTCCGAGACCCGTTCGAGCAGCAGCGCAAGCTCGATCCGCATATCCGGTTCGGGAACGTAGTCGGCGGGGATCGTCGCCGGCAGCCCAAGGGCGATCACCGGGCGAACCTCGTCCGGCTCCGGCTGGCCCTGCGCCAGCGCGACGGCGCGTTCCAGGATCTTGCGATAAAGCCCGATACCGATCGTCTGGACATGACCGGCCTGTTCGTCGCCCAGGAGTTCACCCGTTCCGCGCAGATCGAGATCGCGCGCGGCGATGTCGAAGCCTGCACCGAGCGTGCTGAATTCCTCCAGCGCCTCGAGCCGGCCTCGGGCATGCTCGCCGAGTTCCCTGTCCGCCTCGGTGGTCAAAAGCACGTGGCCCCGGCGCGCGCCCCGGCCGACCCGCCCACGCAACTGGTGCAGCTCGGCGAGACCGAAGCGGTCGGCATGGCACACGACCATGGTGTTGGCGTTGGCGACATCGAGCCCGCTTTCCACGATGGCGGTCGCCAGGAGAACGTCGTGCTCGCCATGGGCGAAGGCCAGCATCGCGTCCTCGACCTCGTCGGGCTTCATCTTGCCATGCAGCGTGACCGTGGTCTGCTCCGGCACCAGTTCCTGCAGCTTCGCCGCCATCGGCTCGAGATCCTCGATGCGCGGGCACACGACGAAGCTCTGCCCACCGCGGACGCGCTCCGCCGCCAGGGCGTCGCGAACGGCGGCGCCGTCGAACGGCCCGACCCGGGTCTTCACCGGGCTGCGCCGGTTGGGCGGTGTCGCGATGATGCTGAGATCGCTCAGCCCGACGAAACCGGATTGAAGGGTGCGCGGAATGGGCGTCGCCGTCATCGTGAGGATGTGCACGCCTTCGGCCAGCGTGCGCATCGCGGTCTTCTGCTCGCTGCCGAAGCGCTGCTCCTCGTCGATGATCACCAGCGCCAGATCGTCGAAGGCCAGATCGCCTGAGAGGATGGCGTGGGTCCCGACGATGATCTTCGCGGTCCCGTCCCGCATGGCGGCCTTGGCGGCATCCGCTTCGTCCTTGCCGACGAGGCGCGACAGCCGGACGATCTCGACGCCCTGAGCGGCGAAGCGGGCCGAAAACTCGCGAAAATGCTGCTGGGCCAGAACCGTCGTCGGCGCGATCACCGCAACCTGCCTGCCGGAAAACACCGCGGCGGCGGCCGAGCGCAGCGCCACCTCGGTCTTGCCGTAGCCGACATCGCCGCAGACCAGACGGTCCATCGGACGGCCGGACGCCAGATCGTCGAGCACGTCCAGGCACGCATTGTTCTGGTCCGCCGTCAGCTCGTAGGCGAAGCGCGCGCAGAACCGCTCGAAGGAGACGCGGTCGGGCACGATCTTCGGCGCCCTGGCCTCGGCCTTTTCCGTCAGCCGTTCGACCATCCGGTCGGCGGTCACCGAGATCGCCCCGAAGATCTCGTCGCGGCGCTTCTGCCACGTCCGGCCCTTCAGATCGTCGAGCGTGACGTCGGTGGAGGCACCGCCATAGCGCCAGACCGCGCCGATGTCGGACATCGGCACAAGCAGCGTCTCGTCATTGCGGTAGCGCAGGCTCAGGGCCTCGCCTTCGAGATCACCGCCATTGCCGTTCGGATCGATGGGCACGAGGCCGTCGAGAACTGCGACCCCGTGTTCGATATGGACGACCCGGTCGCCGGTCAGGAAGGTATCGACCTGCGGCGCGAACCCGTCCGCCGGGCCGGCAACCGCGGCAGCCGCCTTCTGGCCTTCGAGGTTGCGGAGGCTGATGACGGCGACACCGCTTTCGGCCGCGACGAAGCCTTCCGTGATCGGAGCATCGAAGAGCAGCAACGACGACGGCGCGGCGTTGCAGATCGCATCCCAGTCCGCGGCCGGCTCGAAGGCGCCGTCGAGCGCCGTGCCGGCCTTGCGGGCTGCAGATCGCATGACGCGGCCGTCGGGCCCCGCCAGAACGATGCGGTAGCCGTCGTCACGCAGCGGCGCCACGAAGGCGGCGAGCGCCTTGTAGGGCTGCCGCTCCGTCGCGAAGACCGGCACGGAATAATCCGCCTCCAAATCGTCGACGAGCGCAGTCACCCGCTCGCTGACGAGCTTGTCCCATGTCTCGCGATCCAGATGATCGGACTGGACGGCGTGCCGGTGCGGATCGTCCACATTGATCCGCTGCAGCGCATCGAAGACCTCGTCGGCGCGGATCTCGGCGCCGGTCTCCAGCACCATGTCGGCATCCTGCAGATAGTCGAAGACGGTCTCGGGCCGTTCGTATTGCCGGCAGAGGAACCGTTCGCTGTCGGGCGCGCCGGTCTGAAGCGTTTCGCCATCGATCTCCTGCCGTCCCGTGGCGCCATCGTCCGCCCCGACGATCTCGCTCGCCGGATCGACGATGAGGCAGTCGGTTTCGGTCACCGAGCGCTGGCTGACCGGATCATAGGAGCGGATCGCGGTCACCACCCCGTCCTCATGCTCGATCCGGCAGGGCCGCGGCGCAGCGGCGGGAAAGATTTCCAGCACTTTACCGCGAAACGCCGCCTCGCCCGGCTCGTCGACCCGGTCGTCGAGCCAGTAGCCGAGATGCTGCAGCTTCACCTGCAGGGCGGTCTGGTCGAGCGTCTCGCCGACCCGGATTTCCAGATGCAGCCCCTCCCAGACCGATTTCGGCGGCACCTTGCGGATCAGCGCCGCCGGGGTGGTGATCAGGACCGAGGGACGCTTCTCCGCGTCGAGAAGCCAGCGCAGCATCGCCATCCTGTTGCCGGCGGTCGCTACCGTCACCGGCAGGCCGTCGCCGGGAAACCCGTCCGGAGCATCGAGCTCGCAGACCGAGCCGGGGGCCGCGAGAATGCTGGCAAGGGCGAAGATGTCGTGCCGGCGCCGGCCGGTCTCGGCAATGTAGATCAGCGGGCGCCGGTCGTCCGAGACCCGCCTTGCGATCATGGCGGCGACGACCCCGATGGGATGCAGCGGGAAGACCCGTTTGTTCCCGCTCCTGCGATCCTGGCTCGTCGTCGAATGATGCATGTCCTGCCCTTTGAAAAATCCGCACCATCGAACGGGCGGGAGGGCAAAACGATCCGCGACATATTGCACCGGATCGCGCGACACGCCGGCGCTTGGTCAATCAATTTCCTGTCGGAGCAGCAGTTGGGTTGCGGGTTGCGAAAACCGGACCGACCGTCCTCAGAGCGGAGCGATGGCCAGATCCTGGGCGATGCGGTCGAGTTCGGCCCGCAGCGCGGGGTGCAGGGCGATGCCGTCGGCAATGCGCTGCGTGCGCGCCGCCTCGCGTCCGTCGCCGGGCACGCGGACCGCCGGATAGCCCGGCAGCGGCGTCGAGGCGCGCATCTCGGCAAAGACGCGGTTCGCCGTCGCGGTGAAGTCGCCGAGATCGCCGAAGGCCGCGATGTCGATGGCGGCGACGAACTGGCCCGTATTGGTCGGGCTCCTGGTGTCCCTGGTGAAATCCACCACGTCGGCCCCGAAGGCGGCACCGTTCAGGACGCCCGCCAGAAGCCCGATGACCATGGCGAGACCGTAGCCCTTGGGCCCGCCGATCGGCAGGAGGAACCCCTCGTCCTTCCGGTTCGGGTCGGTCAGGGGCTTGCCGTCGCGGCCGACCATCCAGCCCTCGGGCATCGGCTCGCCCTTCTGGGCAAGGGTCTTGATCTTGCCCATCGCGGCGACGGTGGTCGCCATGTCCAGAACGAAGGGATCCGCCCCGCCCGGCGTGGCGAAGGCGATGGGGTTGGTGCCGAGAAGCAGGTCGGTGCCGCCATAGGGCGCGACGTGATTGGCGCTGCCGACGGCGGCGCAGATGCCGATCATTCCCGCCTTGGCCTGGGGCCGCACATAGAGAGCGGCGGGCCCGGCATGGTTACCGCCGTGCACGCCCACCCAGCCGATCCCCGCCTGTTGTGCCTTGGCGATCGCCATGTCGCAGGCCTGCGCCATCGCCAGCTGGCCGAGGCCGTTGTCACCATCGATCAGCGCCGTGGCGACGGTCTCGCGCAGGACATGCGGCGTGGCGGCCGGGTTGCAGCCGCCGTCCCGCAGGCGGTTCACATACTGGCGCAGGCGAAACAGGCCATGGGTGTCGTAGCCGAGAAGATCCGCCTCGACCATCAGCTCGGCCACCGCCCGCGCATCCCCTTCGGGAACCCGGAGGCTGGTGAAGGCACGGGCGGCGAAATCCGCCAACGCCGCCCCCGAAACTGGATCCCCGGTCACGCCCTAGCCCTCCGTGACGGTCGAGACCCGTTCCTTGTGCCAGAACACGAAGCGGCGCTGGACCCAGCTCACGAAGGCGAAGAGGCCGAGACCCACGAAGGACAGGTAGAAGATCAGCGAGAACACCCGGGGCGTGTTCAACTGACTGGCCGCGATGCGGATCAGCTCGCCGAACCCCTTGCCGCCGCCGAGAAACTCGGCGGTGATCGCCCCCGCCATGACGCCCACCGAGCCGATCTTCAGGCCGGTGAAGATCTGCGGCAGCGCCATCGGCAGTTTCATCTTGGTCAGCGCCTGCCAGCGTGTGGCGCCCATCGTCTTGAACAGGTTGCGGCTGTTGGTGTCGGCGGCATGCAGCCCGGCCGCGGTTCCCACCACGATGGGGAAGGTCGCGATGAAGGCGCCCAGCGCCACCTTGCTGTCGATGTCGAAGCCGAGCCAGGCCACGAAGAGTGGCGCGAAGGCGACCTTCGGCATGGTGTCGATGGCCACGAGATAGGGCATGATCGCCCGCTCCCCGAAAGCCGTCTCGCCGACGATCACCCCGAGGCTGAAGCCGATCGCGATGGCGAGGAGGAAGCCGTAGAACACCTCCTTCAGCGTGATCCAGAGCGCCGGCATCATGTAGCCGCCGGTCAGGATGTTCTTGCCGACGAAGATCATGTCGGCCAGCGTCTCGCCGGGCGTCGGCAGGATGATCGGACTGACGAAACCGAAGCGGGTGATGAGGTCCCAGACCAGCACGAAGACGCCGAACACGAACAGCATCTGGATGCTGCGCGGCACGCTGTCCAGCCAGCCGACATGGACCGTCCAGACCGTATCGTCCTCCGCCGTCGGCGCCCGGTCGGCGATCCGTTCGAGACCCGTCATATGAATGCCTCCTTGTCCAGACGGCTCCGGATATGTTCGACGATCTCGCCGAATTTCGGCGTCGTCATCATGTCGAGGGTGCGGGGACGGGGCAGGTCGATCTCGACCACTTCGGCAATCCGGCCGGGGCGCGGCTTCATCACATAGACCACGTCCGACAGGATCACCGCTTCCTGGATCGAGTGGGTGACCAGGAAGGCGGTCGCGTTGCGCGACATGCAGATGCGCTGCAGCTCCATGTTCATGAAGTCGCGGGTCAGTTCGTCCAGCGCGCTGAACGGCTCGTCGAGCAGCAAGACGGCCGGCTCGGTGATCAGCATCCGGCAGATCGAGGCGCGCTGCGCCATGCCGCCGGACAAATCGCCGGGATAGGAATTCTCGAAGCCCTTCAGGCCGACCAGTTCCAAGAGTTCACGGGCCGGCTCCTGCGCGGCCTTGGCCGCCGCCCGTCCGTCGCGGATCTCGATCGGCAGCACGATGTTCTGCAGCGTGGTGCGCCAGGGAAACAGCGTCGCCTGCTGGAACATCATGCCGATGTCGCGGCGCGGGCCGGTCACGGGGCGGTCCTGGAGAACCACCCGCCCCGTGGATGGCGGGATCAGTCCCGACATGATCTTCAGCAAGGTCGACTTGCCGCAACCACTGGACCCGATCACGGCCGAGAAACTGCCCCGGGTCAGGGTCAGATTGACCCCTTCCAATGCCGTGATCGCATTACGGGCGTAGGTCTTGCCCACGTTTCGGAGCTGATAGACGAGCTCGCTATGGCTCTCCGTCGGCTCGATCAGGGTTGCGGCAGCCTGCATTACTGTGCGCTCCCGTTGACCTTCATCGTGAAGTCATTGGTGTACGCTTCGGTCAGGTCGGCCAGCGGCTCGGCCATTTCACCACCGGTGACCTGGACCTCCTGCCATTCTTCCCAGACTTCGGGCGGCTGGTAACCGAGGCCCTTGGACTGGTCGACCGGGACGGTCTTGCTGCGCACCGCATCGAACAGGGCCGCGGCGAAGTCGCGATCCTCGCTCTCCTGCGGATTGCCGGCCGCCATGTGCTCCAGCACCTTGTCGCGATTGGCGTCGTCCAGCGCGAAGACATGCCCCTTGTGGATCGCCCGCACGAACTTCTCGACCAGCTCCGGATCGTCGCGGATCAGCTCGCCAGTGGTCGCGAAGCCGTTGCCGAAGAAGCGGGCATATTCCGGCGGGGTGATGTCGCGCACCGCCTGGCCGCGCTGGTTCAGGATCGCGGCATCCGCGGTCGAGGACGAATAGGCGGCGATGGCATCCTGCGAAAAGGCTGCGACGGCCGGGCCGCCATCGCCGACGGTCAGGAAGGTGTAGTCGGTGCCTTCGGTCAGGCCCGAGCCTGACAGCACGTTGCGGGCAAATCCGACCTCGGCCCCGTCCGCCGTGCCGGTGCCGACGACCTTGCCCTTCAGCTCTTCCGGCGCCTGGATTTCGCTGGCCTCCGGCACGACGATGCCGAAATTGGACCGGGCGGCGAAATTGTAGATGAACACCACGTCGACGCCGCGGCTGCGGGCGGCGAGGACCGGTCCGGGACCGGGTCGGCCGAACTGGGCCTGGCCCGAGGACAGGGCCTGCAGGACGGCGCCGGAGCCGTTGATCGCCTCGACCGAGACGTCGAGGCCCTCTTCCGCGAAATATCCCTCGCCGATGGCGACGAACACGTTGAACGAGTTGATGGCGGAGGGGCTGGGCTGGACGAAGGTGACCTTCGTCATGTCCTGTGCGGATGCGGGCCCTGCCATGGCCAGCGGTGTCGCCGCCATGGCCCCGGCCAAGAGCGCTGTGAAGATTCGTCTGTTCAGCATGTCATTCCTCCCAGAATGTTAGATGCGCAGTCTCCTACCTCCAGCTCTGTCGGCCGGTTGGTTCATGCAGGGCGGACCGTGTTGGTCAGACGCCCGATTCCATCGATTTCGCAGACCACCTCGTCGCCATCCGTCAGGAAGCGGGGCGGCTCCATGGCATAGCCGACGCCCGACGGCGTGCCGGTCGCCAGGACATCGCCCGGCTCCAGCGTCAGCCCTTCCGAGAGCGACGCGATCAGCGTGGGAATGTCGAAGATCATCTGCGCCGTCGTGCTGTTCTGGCGGCGCTCGCCATTCACGAACAGCCGCAGGCCGGTGTTCTGCGGGTCGGGAAATTCGTCCTTCGTCACCACCACCGGCCCCATCGGGCAGGACCCGTCGAGCCCCTTGCCTTTGAAGTACTGCCCGCCATGGCGGCGCTGCACGTCGCGCGCGGTGACGTCGTTGAGGATGGTGTAGCCGAAGACATGCGCATAGGCGTCGTCCCTGGCGATGTCGCGGCCCGCCTTGCCGATGATGACCGCAAGCTCGACCTCGTAGTCGATATGGGTCGAGACATGGGGAAACAGCGGGATGGTGGCGCCCTCCCCGATCACCGCCGTCCTCGGCTTGGTGAAGAAGACCGGCACTTCGGTGACGTTCACGACGGCGTTCTGCGCCCGCGCGCCCTCGGCGATGTGCTCGGCGTAATTGCGCCCGACACAGAAGACGTTCTTTTCCGGACGCGGCAGCGGCGCGAGGAGGTCCGCATCGCCCGGCGCAACGATCAGGGCGCCAAGCGCCGCCTCGCCGGCCTCGGCCGCGGAAACGAGCCTCGCCAATGCCGCCAGCGCTGCATCGCCGCCCTCAATCAGCGCCTGGAGGCGCCCGTCCAATAGCGCCGGCTCGCTCGATCCCGCCGCCGCGGCGGCCGCCGCCACCGGCAGATACCCTCCGGCAGGCATCTCCACCGCGCAGGCCGGTCCCGAAGAGAGCTTGATCGTAGCAAGGCGCATTGGTTCAGATGTCCATCGTTTTGAAGGCGTACAGGCAGTTGGCGATGTCACGTTGCCGGACAGGCGACCACCGGACGAAAAGGCGCCATGTCACGGCGAATACACAGCAATTACAGTATGTCGGGTCCTGTTGACCGGCCCGGCGGGGGTCTGACTTGACGAAGCGATGCTAGCAGGTTTTCTGGCGCCGGATAGTTTTCGCATTTAACCAATGCGACAATTGGTCTAGCATCGCGCCATGATCACCGTGTCCCTGGCCGAGCAGATCAAGCAGTACATCGCCGAGCGGCGCTTCCGTCACAACGAACGGCTGCCACCGGAGCGCGAGCTGAGCCGGGAGTTCGGCGTCACGCGCGGCGAGTTGCGCAAGGCCCTGGCCGAGTTGGAAAGTGATGGCCTGATCTGGCGGCATGTCGGCCGCGGCACCTTCATCGGCGCGCGCTCCGTCCTGAACCTCGCCGACATGGCCTATCTCGGCGAACTGGCGAGCCCGGCCCAGGTGATCGCCGCACGCCTTGCGGTCGAGCCGGAACTGGCGCGGCTCGCGGCGGTCCACGGAACGCGGTCGGATTTCGAGGAAATCGATGCCTGCCGGGTCCGCTGTCGTACAGCTTCGGACTGGCGCAGCTACGAGGCGTGGGACAACAAGCTCCACCACGCCGTCGCCAAGGCGACCCACAACAAGCTGCTGATCCACCTGTTCGACATGTTGAACGTGGTGCGGCGGTCGACGGTCTGGGGGCAGCCGCGCACCACCAGCCTGCCGTCGCGCGACCACAAGAGTTTCCCGGAACACGATGCGATCTGCGCGGCCATCGAGGCCCGGGATGCCAATGGCGCCGCGCAGTGCATGCGCGCCCATCTCGATTCGGTGCGCGACCGGGTGCTGCCGGCCATTTCGGGCCGACAGCCGGTCTGAGACATGATCAGACGACGGTGACTTTCAGGTCGCCAACGCCGGCGACATGGCATTCCATGACGTCGCCCTTGACCACGGCGCCGACGCCCGAGGGCGTGCCGGTCATGATGACGTCGCCGGCCGCGAGCTCGAAATAGTCCGACAGGTAGGAGATCATCTCGGGCACCTTCCAGATCATCTGGTTGAGGTCGCCGGTCTGCTTCGCCTCGCCATTCACCTTGAGCTCGACCAGGCCGGACGCGGGGTGCCCGACCTCCGACACCGGACGCAGGGCGCTGACCGGGGCCGATGCCTCGAACGCCTTGCCGATTTCCCACGGGCGGCCCATCTTCTTGGCCTCGCCCTGCAGGTCGCGCCGCGTCATGTCGAGGCCCACGCCATAACCCCAGACGTGATCGAGCGCGGCATCCACCGGGATGTTCACGCCGCCCGATTTCAGCGCCACGACCATTTCGATCTCGTGGTGCACGTCCTCGGACTTGGGCGGATACGGGAAACTGTCGCCGACCGTCAGATTGTTCGGGTTCTTCTGGAAGAAGAACGGCGGCTCCCGGTCCGGATCATGCCCCATCTCGATGGCATGGGCGGCGTAGTTGCGGCCGATGCAATAGACGCGGCGCACGGGGAACTCCGCGTCCGATCCTTCGATCGGAAGGGTGACGACCGGAGGCGGATTGATCGCGTAGTTCGGCATGAAGACGGCTCTCCTTGAAGCAACGATGTCCTTGCATCCCAGATTCCACCCAGCTAATCAATCGAAATCAATCCGCGTTTAGCGAACCAATAGAGACCGTTTTGGCCATGCTCGACGATTCCAGCCCGCCGGCACAGCGTGCGGATGCCCCGGATGCGCAATTGTCGGGCCAGTCGGCACTGGCGCAATTGCGCGCCTTCATCGCCGACCGCGGGCTGCAGCCCGGCCAGCGCCTGCCGCCGGAACGCGTCCTGTGCGTCGAACTCGGACTGAAGCGCAGCGACCTGCGCCAGGCGCTGGGCGTGCTGGAGCAGGAAAACCGGCTGTGGCGGCATGTCGGCAAGGGCACCTTCCTGACCGATCAGGAGCCCGATGATGCGGCCGGCCCCTTCGACCAGCTGGCCCGCAAGGTCAGCCCCGCCGACGTGATGCGCGCCCGGGCGGCGTTGGAGCCGGCGATCGCCCGCGACGCGGCGCTGCACGCCTCGGCCTCGGCGATCGGCCGGCTGCAACTGACGACGGACCGTACGCGGCAGGCCGCGACATGGCGGGAATACGAGGCGCTGGACAACGAGTTCCACCGCCAGATCGCCGAGGCCAGCGGCTCGACCACGCTTCTGGCGCTGTTCGACCAGCTGAACACGCTGCGGCGCATGGTCTCGTGGGGCCGCGTGGTGCGCGAAGGCCCGCGCCCGCCGGCCGAGCACGGCAGCTTCGCCGAACACGACCGCGTTGTCGACGCCATCGCCCAGCGCAGCCCCGACGCCGCCCAGAACGCCATGCGCACCCATCTGCGCTCCGTCGAAGACCGCCTGCTGCGCTAGCCGATCGGGGCCGGCGCAGCCCAGGCCCTCAGATCAGGAATGCCTCATGCGTGGAGGGGTGGAACAGCTCTTCCGCCGTCAGCCGGCGGCTCGAGAGGCCCTGGGCATGGTGCTGCTGCAGGAAGGCATCGAGCGTCGGGCGGTTGGCGGTGATGCCGTAGGACCAGAAATCCTCCCCCATCAGGTCGCGCGCCCGCGCCAGTTGCTCCTCCACGAAGGGCAGCGTCACCTTGGTGGCCGAGGTGTCGGCCAGCTGCGCCAGCGCCAACGTCTTCGCCTCGGTCATCGCCTTGAGCACCGCACCCGGCAGCCAGGGATGCGCATCGGCAAGTTCCTTGCGGACCCCGACAATGTGCATGATAGGGAAGATCTGCGTGCGCTCGTACCAGTCCATCGCCGCGGCGGTGGGATCAGGGAACAGCCAGCCGACATTGTTCTCGGCCCCATGGCATGACGGCATGCGCGGCGTGATGATCGCCTCGATCTCGCCATCGAGCAGCAGCTGGGACAGCGACTTGTCCTCCGGCGCGGTTTCGATGCGGATCGCGTCCGGCAGCTTCAGCGCGATCTTTTCCGGCCGCCCCGGCTGCTCCAGCCCGCCGCGCACCCAGGTCACGTCCTCCGGCTCGACGCCATGTTCCTGCAGAATGGCGCGCACCCAGACATTGGCGGTGAGCTGATATTCGGCGACGCCGATGCGCTTGCCCTTGAGGTCGGCGGGGGACTTGATCCGGTCGGTGCGGACATAGAGCGAAGTGTGGCGGAAGGCGCGGGAGAGGAACGCCGGCACGCCGACATAGGGGCAGTCGTCATTCGCCGTCTTCACGGTGAAGCTCGACAGCGACAATTCGCAGATGTCGAATTCGGCGTGGCGGAAGGCGCGGAAGAAGATCTCTTCGGGCGACAGCACCATGCAGGTCGGCTCGACGCCGTCGATCTGGACGCGGCCGTCGACGATGGGTCGGGCGCGGTCGTAGTCGCCGACGGCGACGGACAGGTTCAGCTTGGACATGCGGGGGTTCCTCCTGTGGTTTCCGGATTGTGCTGGGGGATGGCGCAGGTGCGGCCGCTTGCGTTCGCGCGTCGCATCGGCTCCCCTGCCGCGCCACGGGACGGAGAGGCGGGCAGATGAACAAGGCAGTGCTGATCGACGAGCTGGTTCTGGCGAACCGCATCCTGGCGCATGAAGGCGTGCTCGACGCGTTCGGCCATGTCAGCGTGCGCGACCCCGACGACGCGAACGCCTTCTACCTCTCCTGCTCGCGCAGCCCGGGCCTCGTCGCGGCCGCCGACATCATGCGCTTTGATCTCGACGGCAACGTCCTGGAGGGTGACGGCAAGCCCTATCTGGAGCGGGTGATCCACGGCGCGGCCCTGAAGGCCCGGCCCGATGTCGCCTCGGTCGTGCACCACCACGCACCATCGGTGCTGCCCTTCGCGCTGGTGGAGACAAGGCTCAGACCGGTCTTCCATCTCGGCGCCGTCGCCGGCGAGACGGTGCCGGTGTGGGACAGCCAGGACGCGTTCGGCGACACGAGCCTTCTGGTCTCCGACACGCCGATGGCCGCCTCCCTCGCGGCCGCGCTCGGCAATCGGCCGGCGGTGCTGCTCAAGCGCCACGGCGCCGTCTGCGTCGGGCGCGATATCGCCCAGGCGGTCTTCGTGTCGATCTGCATGCGCGACAATGCTGAGCTTCTCGCCAAGGCGCTGGCGCTTGGGGAGCCGTCCTATCTGACGCCCGGCGAGATCGCGCAGGCTGCAGCCAAGCACGATGGCGGCGCGCCCGTCGCCCGCGCCTGGGAGTACTGGGCGTCGCGCGTGCGAGGGTGACACCTCAGGCCGGGGCATGGGGCCGCGCCTCGCTGATCTCGGCGGCGACCCCGCGCAATTCGTCGAGCAACGCCGCGGCCAGCGGGGTCGGCACATAGTCGGCCCGCATGGTCAGGCCGACCTGCCGGTTCGTGCACTCGATCCTGACCGGCAGTATTGTCAGCGTGCCGGCCTCGACCTCGTGATGCACCTGATGGCGCGACAGGATTGCGACCCGCTCGCCATTCATCAGCAGTGTGCGCACGGCAACGACGGAATCGGTCTCGATCACCCGCTTGGGCGCGTCCAGCCCGAAGGCGCGCAGCGCCGCCTCGAACTGCAGGCGCAGCGGCACGCCCTTGAAGGGCAGCACCCACGGAAACTCCAAGCAGTCGGCGAGGCCCACACTGCCGCGTCCGGCAAGTGGGTGGCGGGCGCCGACGACCATCACGACGTCGTCCTCGAACAGTTCTTCCGACACGATGCCTTCGACCGGCGCCGGACGCCGGATCGTGCCGACCAGCACGTCGATATCGCCCTGGCGCAGTGCCATCAGCAGTGAGCCATAGGTCCCGTCGACGATCGCGATCTCGGCCTCCGGGTAACGCATCAGCAGGCGCTCGACCGCGACGGGCGCAAGGCGGACCCGGGTCAGCGGCAGCGCGCCGATGCGGATCAGCCCGCCGGTCGCGCCTTTCAGGATCTCCACTTCCTCCAGCCCCTGGCGGATCTCGGAGAAGCACAGTTTCACCCGGCGCAGCAGCGCCTCGCCGGACGGGGTCAGCCGCATGCCGGCGGTCGTGCGATGAAAGAGCGGCAGGCCGGCGCGGTTCTCCAGCGCCCGGAGTGATCGGTTGAGAGCCGGCTGGGACAGGCCGGCATGACGCGCGCCGGCGCTGACGGTGCCATGCGCGGCGACCGCCAGCAGGGCGGCGAATTCGTGGTCGGCGGCATGGATTGTCAGCGACGGCCGGGAGCGGGCCGCCTCGCCGGACATCGCCGGCAGTTCGAGTTCGGCGATCCGCAATTGCTCCTGCGCCCGGCCGATGCGCCTGACCAGCAGGAGGCCGGCCTCGCTGGCGGCCAGGCGGCGCGACGAGCGATGAAACAGCGTGATGCCGAGCTCGGCTTCCAGCGACTGGAGCGCGCGCGAAACGGCCGGCTGCGACAGCCCAAGCTGCCGCGCCGCATTGGCGATGGCCCCGCCCGCTGCGATTGCGAGCGCCACCCGAAGCTTGCGCAGCTTCGCCAAAAGATCCTCCCCTCAAGCCGAAAGTGCATCCGATAGATGCCGATCCGCCATTGTTTTCAGAACGATGTAGCATCGCGGAAATCGTCAGCACATCTGGCTATAACTGTTTCGCATGGATCAAATGCAGAAGGCATTATCCCTGAGCCGGCTGCGGCCGCACAGTGTCGACAGAAGACAACGACAAGCGAGCGTCGCGGGGCCCTGTCAAACCCGTTTCGACAGCGCGCGGCTCTCGGGGGGAATGCGGACTTCATGGACGACGCCGGCCGACACACGCCTGCAACCCGGCACGCGAGCGACCTCATCGAGCGGCCGGCGGGACACGAGGATCGCCCTGCCGAATGGGGCAGCGACGTCGTGGCCGCGACGGTGCGGGCGCTCGGCCTGCCCTACGTCGCCATGGTGCCGGGCTCGAGCTTCCGCGGCCTGCAGGATTCCATCGTCAACTATCTCGGCAACAGCGACCCGCAGATCGTGCTCTGCCTGCACGAGGAGCATGCCGTGGCGATCGCCGACGGCTATGGCCGCGCAACCGACAGGCCGATGGCGGTGGCGCTGCATGCCAATGTCGGGTTGATGCATGCGGCCATGTCGGTCTTCAACGCCTGGTGCGACCGTGTGCCGATGGTGATCCTCGGGGCCACCGGCCCGGTCGATGCCCACAAGCGTCGACCGTGGATCGATTGGGTCCACACCGCCGCCGACCAGGGCGCCCTGGTGCGCTCCTACGTCAAATGGGACAACCAGCCGGGTTCCGCCGAGGCCGCCGTGGAGGCGGTGCTGCGCGCGCACCAGATCGCCACAACGGCCCCCTTCGGCCCGACCTATGTCTGCCTCGACGTGTCGATGCAGGAGGAACGGCTGGATCGCAAAGTGCAGGTGCCGGCGCCGGGCCGCTTCGCACCGCCGGACCTGCCGTCGGCCTCGCGCGCCACGCTGCGTTCGGTCGTCGCGGCGCTGGCGGGCGCGAAGAAGCCCCTCTTCCTGTTCGGCCGCATGTCCCGGTCGCAGGCCGACTGGGACGCCCGCATCGCGCTGGCCGAAGCGACCGGCGCGGCGGTGATGACGAGCATCCACAACCCGTCCTGCTTTCCCACCGACCACCGGCAGCATCTTCTCGCACCGTGCGGCGAGCAACGTTCGGCGCGCGAGCGCGCCCTTGTCGCCGAAGCCGATCTGATCGTCAGCTTCGACTGGCTCGATCTCGCCGGCTATCTGCGCAGTTGCACCGACACCGCCCAGACCCAGGCACCGATCGAAACGATCATTGTCGGCTGCTCGCTCGATGCCACGATGACCAATGGCTGGAGCATGGACCACCAGGCGCTCGCCGCGGTCGACATCTCGGTGATGGCGCATCCGGACGCCTTTGCCGCCGACCTTCTCGACATGCTGCAGGAGGCGCAACCACCCGCCACGGACTGGGATTTTTCCGGCCCGCACTGGACGTCGCGCCTGCCCACCGCGCCGCTCGGCGACAGGGACGGCTGCATCTCGCTCGGCGACTTCGCCATGGCGATCCGCCGGCACGGGATCGACAACGACGTCACCTTCGTCCGCCTGCCGCTCGGCTGGCCGCGCGCTGCCAGCCATTTCACCCATCCCCTCTCCTATCTCGGCAAGGATGGCGGCGCGGCGGTCGGCGTCGGCCCGGGCCATGCGGTCGGCGCCGCCCTCGCCCTGCGCGACACCGGCCGCATCGTCACCGCGGTGCTGGGCGACGGCGACACGCTGATGGGCATCAACGCCCTGTGGACAGCGAGCCATTTCGGCCTGCCGCTGCTGATCGTGGTCGCCAACAACGCCTCATACTTCAACGACGAACTGCATCAGGAGCGCGTCGCCAACAGCCGCGAACGGCCGGCGGAAAACCGCTGGATCGGACAGCGCCTGACCGATCCTGAGATCGACGTCCTGGCGATGGCGAGCGCGCAGGGCTTCGAGACCCTCGGCCCCGTGCGCACGCGCGCCGCACTCGACGACGCGCTGCAGGCCGGCGCGAAGACGGTCGCATCCGGCGGCCGCGTCATCATCGATGCCCGCATCGAGCCCGGCTATGCCGGCGACTTCGGCGAATGATCCGGGCCCGGCACCGAAGACGGAGGAATTGCTGCCGGCCTTGAGCACGCAGCGAACGCAGAAGCCGGCGAACCAGAAGACCGGCATCGACAACAACATCCAGGGGAGGTGACCATGAACGGCAGACACATCACGAAGCGGCTTGCAGCCGCGGCGCTGACGGCGACCATCGTCGCTGCGGCAAGCCCGGCATTCGCGGAATTCCCGGACAAGCCGATCACCATGTATATCGGCTTCAACCCCGGCGGCGCCGTCGATACGACCGCCCGGCTCCTGCAGAAGAACCTCGAGGCAGCGCTCGGCGTCCCGGTGATCGCGGTGCAGAAACCCGGCGGCGGCGGCACCGTCATGGCGACCACGCTGATGCATCAGAAGGCCGACGGCTACACCATCGGCATGGGCGCGAGCGCCGCCTATGCGCTGGCCCCGCTGCTCAACACCGACATCCAGTACGACATGATCGACGACTTCGCCCATATCGCGACCGTCTCGATCCCGCAGGACGCCCTCGTCGTGAAGAAGGACGCGCCCTGGGACACCTACGAGGACCTGGTGAAGGACGCCAAGGACAACGGCAAGGCCCTGTCGCTGTCGTCCCAGGTCTCCGTCTCGCGCCTCATGGCCATCGCCATCGAGGAGAAGGAAGGCATCGAGATCGAGGTGGTCCCGGTCAAGGGCGGTTCGGCCGGCATCCAGCAGGTTCTCGGCGGCCACACCGACATGACCTGGGGCGCATCCGGCTGGCACGCGCAGGTCGAGGCCGGCGAGATGAAGCCGATCCTCTCGCTCGGCTACGAGCGCAATGCCGACTTCCAGGACATCCCGACCGCCAAGGAACTCGGCATCGACTATGCCTTCGTCGACACCTTCATGCTGTCGGCGCCCAAGGGCCTGCCGGAAGACGTCGAGAAGAAACTCGCCGATGCCGTGAAGACCGCGCTGTCGCCGGATCTCGTCAAGGAACTGCGCGAGAAGATGTATCTGTCGGCCGACTATCGCGGGCCGCAGGAAACCGACGACTATCTCACCATGCAGCGCGACGAGGTGAAACCCTTCGTCGACAAGATGATGGCCGAGGGCGGCGAGAAGCCGGCCGAGTGACCGGCCAGGCCTGACGAACGAAGAGACGGGAGGGGAGTCCGTGCGCAAGGCCGACATGTTCGCCGGCGTGTTCCTGGTCGTCGCCGGGCTGATCGCGATCTACGTGGTCATTCCGGCGGAGATCGGCGGTCGTTCAGCCTACGGCCTCGGGCCGGACTTCTTCCCCCGCCTCCTGATGTGGCTCTTCGTCCTGTTCGCCGTCCTCCTGGTCGGCCACAGGACGTGGACCGCCTGGCGCGGCAGGCCCGAGACCGAGGGCCCCGCACCGATGAAGCGTGCGGACTGGATGTTCATCACCGGCATCTCGGTCTTCCTCGCCGTGACCTGGCAGCTGATGGTGCATTTCGGCTTCGTCGTGGCCGGCATCTTCGTTCTGGGCGTCGTCGGCGTGCTGATGGGCAGCCTGCGGTCAAACCCGGTGCGCCTCGTCCTGGTCACGCTCGCCGCACCGCCGGTCATCTTCTACGGCTTCAAGCACCTCTTCCTCGTCTATCTGCCCAGCTGATCTCGAAGGCGAACGACAATGGACACGATCCTCGCTGGCATCGGCGACGCCTTCACCCTGATGAACTTCGCCTACATCGCCTTCGGCGTGTTCATGGGCATCATGGTGGGCGCCATTCCCGGTCTCAACGGGCCGATGGCGATCGCCGTCGCCGTGCCGCTGACCTACTACATGGACCCGCTCGCCGCCGTCGCCTTCCTGATCGGCATCAACAAGGGCGGCACCTTCGGCGGCTCGATCTCCGCGATCCTCCTCAATACGCCGGGCTCGCCCGAATCCACCTCGACCGCCTTCGACGGCTACCCGCTCGTCAAGAAGGGCAAGGGCATGAAGGCGCTGAAGATGGCGCTCTATTCGTCGGTCACCGGCGACATCTTCTCCGACCTCGTGCTGTTCACCGTCGCCGCGCCGCTCGCTCTCGTCGCGCTTCGCATGGGCCCGCCCGAAATGGCGGCCGTCTTCGCCTTTTCGCTGACGATCATCGCCGGCCTGTCGGGCAAGTCGATGCTCCGCGGCCTCCTCGCCGCGATCCTCGGCGCCTTCGTCGCCTGTGTCGGCCTCGACATCGAGACCGCCCAGCCGCGCCTGACCTTCGGCATGGGCGAACTGATCGAGGGCGTGCCGATCATCCCGCTGACGATCGGCCTTCTCGCCCTGTCCGAGATCATCATCCAGGTCGAAGCCCGCGTCCTCGGCCGCGAGAAGAATGTCGGCACCTACAACGTGTTCGGCAAGGACATCCCGCCGGAGGACAAGCGCGTCAGCTGGGCCGAATATCGCAGTTGCCTGCGCACCATTATCCGCTCTGCCGTGATCGGCACCGGCGTCGGCGCCATGCCCGGCATCGGCGCCATCGTGGCGGGCTTCCTCGGCTACGGCGCGGCGCGTCGCGCTTCCAGCAATCCCGAGGAATTCGGCACCGGCAAGCTCGAGGGCGTCGCCGCGACGGAAGCGGCCAACAGCGCGGTGGTCGGCGCCAACCTGATCCCGCTGCTCGCCCTCGGCATTCCCGGCAGCCTGTCGGCGGCGATCCTCATCGGCGCCTTCCTGATGCACGGCGTCGATCCCGGACCGCTGATCTTCCGCGAGCATGGCCGCCTCGTCTACGGCATCTTCGCGGCGATGTTCATGGCGAACTGGATCAATTTCGTCATCGGCAATCTCGGCCTGCGGCTCTTCGCGCTGATCGTCAGCGTGCCGAAATCCGTCATCCATCCGGTCGTCGTTCTGCTCTGCATCGCCGGCGCCTATGCCAATGGCAACTCGATGTTCGCGGTCGCGGTGATGATGGTGGCCGCCGTCTTCGGCTATCTGATGCGCAAGTTCGACTTCTCCTTCGCCACCTTCATCATCGGCTTCGCCCTCGGCGAAACCTTCGAACAGTCGGTGCGCCAGTCGGTCATCCTGTTCAAGGATCAGCCGCTCGACCTCTTCACCCGGCCGATCGTGGTGTTCTTCGTGGCGCTCACGATCTTCTCGGTCTGGCGCATCCTGCGATCCAATCTGAGCCGGCCCCTGCGGCCACAAGCGGCCGGCGCCCCCAGGGAAGCCACCTCATGACCGTCGCAACGACCCCTTCGAGACGGACCGTGACACTGCCGGAGCATCGCGATCTCTATTACGGCGGGCGCTGGATGCCGGCGCTGTCGGGCGAAACGCGCGACACGATCAACCCCGCGACAGGCGAGAGTTTCTGCACTGTCGCCTATGGGGGAGCTGCCGACATGGACGCGGCGATCGAGGCCGCGCACGCCGCCTTCCCCGCCTGGCGCGACACCGCCCCGCTCGAACGCGCACGGTGTCTGCGGAAGATCGCCGACATCATGCGGGCGAACCGCGACGCGCTTGCCCTCATCGACGCGGCCGACAGCGGCAATCCGGTCTCGGCCATGGCGAGGGACATCGACATTGCGACGGCGCAGCTCGACTTCTTCGCTGGCCTCGTCACGGAGATGAAGGGCGACACGATCCCGATGGGGCCGGAAATCCTGAACCTGACCGTCCGCGAACCGGTCGGCGTGGTGGGGCGCATCGTCGCCTACAACCACCCGCTGATGTTCTGCGCGGCGAAGATGGCCGCGCCGCTCGCCGCTGGCAACACGGTCGTCATCAAGCCGGCCGAGCTCGCGCCGCTCTCCGTCCTGCGCTTCGTCGAGCTGATCGAAGGCGTGCTGCCGCCGGGCGTGTTCAATATGGTGCATGGCGGCGTCGCGGCCGGCCAGTGCCTCGCGAGCCACGGCAGGATCGCCAAGGTCGGGCTGATCGGCAGCGTCGCCACGGGCCGCGCCGTCATGCGCGCCGCCTCGGACACGCTGAAGGGCGTGATGCTCGAACTCGGCGGCAAGAACGCGTTGATCGGATGCCCGGATGCCGATGTCGAGCGCACCGCGCGCGGCGTCGTCGCCGGCATGAACTTCGCCTGGTGCGGCCAATCCTGCGGCTCGACCAGCCGCGCCTTCCTGCACGAGGACATCCACAACGCCGTGCTCGCCCGTGTTGCGGAATTGTGCGCCGATTTCGCGCCCGGCGACCCGACTGATCCCGCCACCAATATGGGTACCCTCGCCTCGAAGGCGGCGCAGGAAAAGACGCTGCGCTATATCGAGATCGCCAGACGCGAAGGCGCACGCCTCGTCTGCGGCGGCAGGGTACCGGACGTGCCGGGCCTTCGGAGCGGCTTTTTCGTCGAGCCCACCGTCTTCGCCGACGTCACGCCCGACATGACCATCGCCCGCGAGGAGATCTTCGGCCCGGTCCTCTCCGTCCTGAAATGGCGCGACGAGGCGGCGATGATGGAAGCGGTCAACGCCGTCGAGTTCGGCCTGACCTGCGCGATCTTCACGAAGGATCTTGCCCGGGCGCATCGTCTGGCACGGCAGGCGGAAGCCGGCTTCGTCTGGGTCAACAAGGCCGGTCCGCATTTCCTCGGCGCACCCTTCGGCGGCGTGAAGCAGTCGGGCATTGGCCGCGAGGAATGCATCGGCGAAATGCTCGATTTCACCCGCGAGAAGAACATCCACATTGCGCTCGACTGACAGTGTCGAAGCTTCGGGCGGCTCGGCGCCGACGGAATCCGACCTGAAGCCGGACGCGCCGAAGGGCGGCGTGAAGACAGCGCTCGCAACGCTCGCCATCGCGGCATTCGGCGGCTGGCTGGCGAGCCTTGCCGGGCTGCCGCTGCCGTGGCTGATCGGCGCGCAGCTCGCGCTCTGCATCGTCGCGCTGATGCGCATCGAGCTGTTCGGCGCGCCGCCCCACTGGCCGCGCGCCAGCCGCGACATCTTCCTGCCCGTCCTCGGCGTGATGATCGGCAGCGCCTTCACCATGGAGATCCTCGCCCAGGTGCCGGAATGGTGGCTGAGCCTGCTGGTACTGTCGGTTTTCCTGGTGGTGGCGCACGCGCTGGTCTTTGCGATGTTTCGGCGGATCGGCGGCTACGATCTGCCGACTGCCTTCTTCGCCTCCTTCCCCGGCGGCTTCGTCGAGGCGACGCTGATGGGCGCGGAAGCCGGCGGCAACCAGCGCATCATCCTGGTGCAGCATTTCCTGCGCATGTCGCTGATCGTGCTATTGGTGCCGCTGCTGTTCTGGTGGGCCAGCGGCCAAGCGGTCGGCAGCGCGTCGGGCACGGCGATGGGGACACGCGGCGGTATTGCGCCCGTCGAACTCCTGATCCTGATCGTCGCCGGCCTGGCGGGAACGCTGATCGGGCGCAGGCTGAGATTCCCGGCCCCCGACATATCCGGCGCGATCGCCGCCAGCGCCATCGTCCATCTCGCCGGCTGGTCGGACGGCCAGCTGCCGCAGATCCTGATTGCGCTGACGCAGCTCATGGTCGGCACGTCGCTCGGTGTCGGCTTCGTCGGCATCGGGCGCGGCGAGATTGCGCGGGCCATCGGCCTGGCGCTCGGCGCCTTCGCACTGGTCTTCGCCATGGCCTTCGCGGTCGCCGTCGCCATCCACGCTTATGTCGACCGCGACGTTCAAACGCTGATTCTCGCCTTCGCGCCGGGCGGCCTCGCCGAGATGAGCCTCGTCGCCCTGTCGCTGCATCTCAGCGTGCCCTTCGTCACCCTGCACCACATCTACCGCATCTTCTTCGCCGTCGCCGTACTGCCCCGAGCCTACCGATGGCTCAGCCGCGATTGAGCATCATGACGCGCGCTCCGAAATGCCATGGCACAACAGCAAAGCGCGGGCGGGACATTCCGCATCGAAGCTGAGTGGCCGCGTCGTTCGAGATTGCTGATGTCATGCCGTCGAGCCACTGCCCGGATCCCTTGAGCTTGGAGCCCGGGATCGGCCGCATGGGCATCACCTCTGGGCTACAGGTTTGGGCTCAGAGCACGCAGATGGCACCGAGAGGATTCTCAGTGGCCGAAAACAATAGCGATTACAATGACTTGGGATAAATTTGGCTGGGGAACCTGGATCCCCAGCTGGATCAACGCAGCTCGGCCAACCTGACTTCTGATGTCATTTTCGCAGCCAGCGCAGCAGTTTGTGCATCACAAATGTGGCTCGCTTCGGTGCATCAGTCAAGGCGCTGGAGCCGCCGGAGAGCTGGCCGAAGACTATCTGGCCTTGTGCGTCGGCGCTCGCAATGCTCCGCCACCAGTTCGCTGGCGCGGTCGGCGTCGCGTTCCGCCACGGCGTTGGCGATCTGCCGGTGCTCCTCGGTCACGTCACGTTCGTGGCGCTTCAGGTCGACTGAGGCGCAGCAATAGTGCTCGAACTGGTCATGCAGTATGCCGCGCACATTGAGCAACGATTCCGACCCACAAGACGATACCGTGGCGAAGTGGAAATCGCGGTTGGCCGTTTCCATTCCGACAGAGTTTCGTGGTCGTCGGATGGGATCCGGGCATCAAGCTTGCCGAGCCGGTAGGCCGCAGCAACGATGCGGGACTCCCACATCGCGTCGCCCTTCTCGATCGTCATCCGCAGCATCTGCAGTTCGATGGCGGTGCGTGCGGTTCTCAGATCCTCGAAATTTGCCGCTTCGAGCGGCGCCACGGCAAAGCCGCGATTGTCGGTGGCGATGACAAGGCCCTCGGCTGCCAGACGCTAGAGCGCTTCGCGCAGAGGCATCGGCCCCGACGGCGTAGATCAAGCTCAGCCGTTCGATCCGCGGACGTTTCGCGGGTGGTCGCACTCCCGGCGATGATTTAGGTGGGCAGCTGACGATAGGCCGCGTAGGTCAGCGGCATGCCGGTGTCCGGCTTCAAAGGCCGTCTCCAGCGTACATCCGTGGCGGCCTCCTCATCGACCATTCGCGTCCTGTTTTCGCCCCGGTACCCGTGGCGTGGCACGCCGCCATTCGCATGCTTTTCTTCCGGCTGGCGGCGACCTTGTCGCAGCTTCGCTCAGCCGTGACCTCCAGAATGACGAACTAGGCAACTGTTTTCTCGGCGCCTTTCCTAATCTGACATGAGATGGATTCATGTACACGGCCACGGAATGCATTTGTTCCTCGCCCAACATGCCGACAAGCTTAAGGGAGCGACACGCCCCGCAGAGGGTGACGAGGGAGAACGAATTCATGCTTCTGGCCGGCAAATGCGCGATGATATCGGGAGCGGCAAGCGAACGCGGGATTGGGCTTGCAACGGCGCGTCGCATGGCTGCCGAAGGCGCCCGCATCGTCATCCTCGACCTTGATGGCGAAGCGGCCGTGCGGGCCGCGGCATCGCTCGGGGCAGACCATCTTGGCTTGCGCTGCGATGTCACCAAAGCCGACGAGTGCGCGGCGGCCGTGGCCGAGGCTGTCGCCGCCTGCGGCCGTATCGATATCCTGATCAACAATGCCGGCATCACCCAGAAGATCAAGCTGCTCGACATCGATCTTGCCGACTGGTCCCGGATCACCGACGTCAACCTGACCGGTGTTTTCCTGCTCAGTCAGGCCGTCATTCCGCACATGCAGTCGTCGGGCGGCGGCTCCATCGCCTGCATGTCATCGGTCTCCGCCCAGCGCGGCGGCGGCATCTTCGGCGGCCCGCACTATTCCGCCGCCAAGGCCGGCGTCCTTGGGCTGGCGAAGGCCATGGCCCGGGAGTTCGGACCGGACGGCATCCGCGTCAATTGCGTCACGCCCGGACTGATCGAGACGGACATCACCGGCGGCATGCTGACCGACGAGATGCGCACCGAGATCCGCAAGACCATTCCCCTCGATCGTCTCGGCACGGCCGACGACGTAGCCGGCATCTTCCTGTTCCTGGCGTCCGACCTGTCGGGCTACGTCACCGGCGCGACCATCGACGTGAACGGCGGCATGCTCATTCACTAGCAGGCGTCGGCAGCGGGCCGCACGGCTCGGCCACGACGCTCATCCACCCTTCCGGAGAGTTCCGCTCGGATGACGACCCCAGACACTGCCAAACTGTCGAACGTCACGCTCGCCGAACGCGCCTATCGCATCCGCCGTCATGCGGTGCGGATGGGCGAGGTGCAGGGCCAGGGCTATGTCGGTCAGGCCCTCGGCATCGCCGACGTTCTCGCCGTCGCCTATTTTCATGCGCTCACCTATCGGGCGGACGACCCGGAATGGGAGGAGCGCGACCGCTTCCTCCTGTCAATCGGCCACTACGCGATCGCCCTCTACGCCGCCCTGATCGAGGCCGGGATCGTGCCGGAGGACGAGCTCGAGACCTATGGCAGCGACGATTCCCGTCTGCCGATGTCCGGCATGGCACTCTACACGCCCGGCATGGAGATCACCGGTGGCTCGCTCGGCCAAGGTCTGGGAATTGCCGTCGGCATGTGTCTCGGCCTCAAGCGCAAGCGATCCCGGTCCTTTGTCTACAACCTTCTGTCGGACGGTGAACTCGACGAAGGCGCGACCTGGGAGGCGGCGCTGTCTGCGCCGCATCACCGCCTCGACAACCTGATCGCGATCGTGGACGTCAACAACCAGCAGGCGGACGGCCCCTCTACGCGCATGCTCGGCTTCGAACCGCTGGCGGACAAGTTCGCCGCCTTCGGCTGGTTCGTTCTGCGCGTCGACGGAAACGACCTGGAAGCCGTGCGCGATGCCTTCGACGCGGCACGGACCCATGTGGGTGCGCAGCCCCGGATCATCATCTGCGACACCAAGATGGGCCGCGGCGTGCCGTTCCTGGAAGCCCGCGAAAGCGCCCATTTCATCCGCGTCGACCCCGACGAATGGCAGCTTGCGCTCGACGCTCTGGACGAAGGACGCGCGCAATGACCGTTAAGAACCGCGACGCAGGGGCCAATGCTGGCAAGGCGCCGGCCAAGCGCCTGACGACATCTGCGATGATTGCATCGCTGGCAGCCGAGGGACAGGCGACCGTATCGGCGCCCTTCGGCCATGCGTTGAATGCGCTTGCCGCAGAACGGGACGACATTGTCGGCCTTACTGCGGATCTCGCCAAATATACCGATCTGCATGTCTTCGCCGAGGCGTATCCGGACCGCTTCTACCAGATGGGAATGGCTGAGCAGTTGCTGATGAGCGCGGCGGCCGGGCTGGCGCGCGAGGGTTTCATGCCCTTCGCGACCACCTATGCGGTCTTCGCGTCCCGCCGGGCCTACGATTTCATCTGCATGGCGATCGCCGAGGAGAAGCTTGACGTCAAGATCTGCTGCGCGCTGCCGGGCCTGACGACCGGTTACGGTCCAAGCCATCAGGCGACGGACGACGTGGCGATCTTCCGGGCCATGCCGAACATGGCGATCGTCGATCCCTGCGACGCGCGCGACGTGGAGACGGCCGTGCCGGCGATCGCCGCCCATAAGGGCCCGGTCTACATGCGCCTGCTGCGCGGCAAGGTGCCGATGGTCCTCGACGAGTACGGATACGAGTTCGAGTTCGGCAAGGCCAAGCTGCTGCATGGCGGCGATGACGTCCTGTTCATCTCCACCGGCATCCTGACCATGCGGGTCCTGGAGGCCGCGAAAATGCTGCGGGCCGACAAGATCGACGCGGCCGTACTGCATGTCGCGACGATCAAGCCGCTCGATCTGGACACCATCGTGCGGGAGGCACGGAGGTCCGGACGGCTGGTGGTGGTGGCAGAGAACCATTCGATCATCGGGGGGCTCGGCGAGGCGGTCGCGACCGGCCTTCTTCGGGCCGGTGTCGCCCCGACGTTCCGCCAGATCGGTCTGCCGGACGAATTCCTTGACGCAGGCGCGTTGCCGACGCTTCACGACCGCTACGGTATTTCAGCAACGGCCATCGTGGAAGCCGTGAAACGCTGGATTTGACTGCGTATCCCAACCGGTATACCAGTTCGAAAGCTGACCTTCGGGTCGGTGCAAGTGCAGTCGCAACACTTCATGGGAGGAAAACATGAAAAAGTATCTGGTGGCGTTGGCCGCGGTCATGGCGCTCAGCGCCGGACCCGTCGCCGCGCAGCACAAGCTCGCTCACAATGCGGCGCCGGGTAATCCCAAATGGGACGCCTCGGAACGGTTCGCCGAGTTGGTGGAGGAGAAGACCGAAGGCCGTGTCACCATCGATGTCGGCGGCAACGCTCAGTTCGCGGAAGATGCCGAGGCCCTGACGAACATGCGTCTCGGGACGCTTGCCTTCAGCGCGAACTCGCAGGGCCCGATGTCGGCTATCGTCCCGCAGTTCTCGCTGCTCGGGCTCCCCTTCCTGTTCGAAGACCTGCCGCAGGCATGGGAGGTGGTGGACGGCCCCTTCGGTGACAGCCTGAAGGGCCTCGCGGAAGAGCAGGGCCTCCTCGTTCTGGCCTTCTGGGACAATGGCATCCGCCAGACCAGCAACAACGTCCGGCCGATCGCGGCGCCGGCCGATCTCGCCGGCCTGAAGATCCGCACGCCGCCGGACCCGATCACCGTCGACATTTTCAATGCCCTCGGTGCCAGCCCGACACCGCTCGCCTTTTCGGAGCTGTACATCGCGCTGGAACAGGGTGTGGTCGACGGCCAGGAGAACCCGCTGATCAACATCTGGTCGTCCAAGCTCTACGAAGTCCAGAAGTACATTTCGCTGACCGGGCACAAGTACGAGGCGACGCTGCTTCTGGCCAGCAAGACCGTCTTCGACAGCTTCTCCGAGGAGGATCAGGCCGCGATCCGCGAGGCCGCGAAGGAAGCCGGCGAGTACAATCGGCAACGCTCGCTGAACGATGAGAAGGAGCTTCGCGCCAAGCTCGAGGAAGCCGGCGTGGCGTTCAACGAAGTCGACAAGCAGCCTTTCGTCGACGCCACCCAGGCCGTCTACGACCAGTGGCGTGAGAAGTATCCCGAAATGGTCGACCAGGTCGTGGAAGCAACGGCTGCGGCGAAGTAATGACCAACGGTCGCATTGACCAGCATGGCAAGGCGGGATCTCCCGCCTTGCGCCTTGCGGGCTGGGTGGACCGGATCGTGACGGTCGCCGCGGCCACCGTCGCCCTCAGCTCGATCATCGCGATCTTCCTCGCGCTGCTCGCTGAGGTGCTCATCCGCTACCTGACGACCCGCGGCCTCGGCTGGCCGACGGAGGTTCCCAATATCCTGTTTCCCTGGCTGGTGATGGGCGGGATCGTTCTGGCGGCCCATCGCGGCGCCCACATCGCCGTCTCGATCCTGTTGTATGCGCTGACACCTGCTGCCGCGAAGATCCTTCTCGCCGCCATGCAGATCCTGGTCGCGGCGACCTTCATCTTCCTGTCCTATGCCTCGATCGCGGTCGTGCAGATCACCGGCAATCAGCTGTTCCCGGTCACCGGCATTCCGCAACTCTACGCCTATTCGTCGATGTTCTTCGGCTTTGGCGGAATTGCGATCATTTCCCTGGTGACGCTCGTCAGGGTTCTCCACGCGACAGATCCGCGTTCGGTGCTCGATGAAAGTGCGGAGGCTTCCGTATGACCGTCTTCATGGTGGCGGTCTTCGCCGTCCTTCTGATCCTCTCCTTTCCGGTCGGCTACGCCCTGATCATTGCCTCGGGCTCTGCGGTGCTGTTCCTCGGCGGCGTCCCGTCCGTCATCGCGGTCGTCAAGCTGTTCCAGCCGACCCAGAGCTTCCCGCTCCTGGCGATCCCGTTCTTCATCCTGTCGGGCTCGCTGATGATGTCCGGCACGCTCGGTCGCAAGCTGGTCGAGTTCGCCGCTGCCCTGGTTGGGCGCTTCCATGGCGGGCTCGGACAGGTCAGCGTCGTCGGCTCGACCATCTTCGGCGGCGTCTCGGGCTCCGCCGTCGCCGAAGCGTCGGCGCTCGGCTCGATGCTGATCCCCTGGCAAAAGCGCGAAGGCTATCCCCCCGCCTTCGCCGCCGCGGTGACCTCATCCTCCTCCGTCATTGCCGGGCTGATCCCGCCCTCGATCCCGCTGATCATCTATGCTGCGGTATCAAACGCCTCGATCGCCTCGCTGTTCGTTGCGGCGATCCTGCCGGGCCTGATGCTGGCCTCGGGCATGATGATCGTCTGCTACGCCAGCGGCCGCCTGCGCGGCTTCCCACGGCTGCTTCCCGAGGAAGGCCGGCCGACGATCCTGCGGGTCATCCTCGCCTCGGCACCAGCCCTGTTGATGCCCGTCTTCATCGTCGCACTGCTGCGCCTCGGCGTCGCGACGCCGACCGAGGTCAGCGTCATCGCAGTCGCCTATGCGCTCGTCGTCAGCAGTGTGCTCTATCGCGACCTTACGATCGCACGGATCAGGACAGCGCTCATCGAAACGGTGGTCACCACCGGCGTCGTCATGCTGGTGATCACCGCGTCCAATCTCGTCGCCCACGTGCTGATCACCGAGCGCGTGCCCAGCACCGTCGCGACATGGGCAATGGAAACGCTGAAGGAGCCTTGGCTGATCATCCTCGCGATGAACCTGATCATGCTCGTGGTCGGCATGTTCCTGGACCTGCCGGCGGCAATCCTGCTTCTCGGCCCCACCTTCGTCGCCATTGGCCAGGCGATCGGCATCGATCCGATCCAGCTCGGCATCATGGTGGCGGTCAATCTGTCGATCGGCCTGTTCACACCGCCGATCGGAACGACCCTGTTCATCGGTGCGGCAATCGCCAGGGTGCCGATCCAGACCGTCGCGCGTGAACTCTGGCCCTTCTACCTCGTCGCCCTGACGGTGCTGGCGCTGATTTCCTACGTCCCCGCATTCACCCTCTACTGATGACCGGAAGTGGATATACCGTTGCGTGAGATCGCATTCATCGGCCTGGGTTCCATGGGGCTGCCCATGGCCATCAATCTCGCCAAGGCCGGCTACGCGGTGCGTGGCTTCGACATGCGCCGGGCGGCCATGGATGCGCTGGTCGACCATGGAGGCAGTGCCTGCGATGATATCGGCGCTGCCTGTTCAGGCCTCGACACGCTGTTCCTGATGGTCGTCAATGCCGACCAGGCGGTCGAGATCCTGTTCGACGGCGGGGCCTTGGACGCGCTTGCGCCGAGCAGCACCGTCTGCCTGATGTCGACCTGCCCCCCCAGCGCGGTCGAAAGCCTTGCGGAACGGGTCGGCAATGCCGGGCACGCCTTCGTCGACTGCCCCGTCTCGGGCGGCGTCGCAGGCGCGAAAGGCGCAACCCTGACGATGATGGCGGCCTGCCCGGCCGATCTCTTTGCCGCAATACGGCCGGCACTGACCGTCATGGGGTCGAAGCTATACCATGTCGGCGAGAAGCCCGGTCAGGGCGCGGTGGTGAAGTCGATCAACCAGTTGCTGTGCGGCGTCCATCTTGCGGCCGCCGCCGAGGCGATGGCGCTCGGCGGGAAGGTCGGACTCGACCGGGACGTCCTGTTGGAGATCGTCGGCGGATCGGCCGCGTCCAGCTGGATGCTGCGCGATCGCGGGCCACGCCTGCTTCAGGCAGATCCTAGCATAACCAGCACGGTCGACATCTTCGTCAAGGACCTCGGTATCGTGATGGAGGCCGGCCGCGATGCGAAGGCTGCGGTCCCGCTGGCCGCTCTCGCTCATCAGTTGTTCCTGGCGGCATCCGGCGCAGGTGATGGCGCCGCCGACGATAGCCAGGTGATCCGTTCGTACCAGAGGCTCAACGCGATGGGATAGCAATTGACCCGCCCGCAATACGTGGTATACCAATCGGTATTCCATCTCGAACCAGGGTGTGTCCTTGTCCCAGATGCATCAGCTCTACGAGCAGATCCGCAATGATATCATGTCGCTGGCCTTCCCCCCAGGCGAGCGGTTCAGCGAACGCGTTCTAGAGACGCGTTACAGCGGCTCGCGAACGCCGATCCGCGCAGCGCTGGCGCGGCTCGAAGTCGACGGCCTCGTGCAACGCGATGACCGCGGCTGGACCGTCACGCCTCTCTCTTTCCAGGAAATCGAACTCGCATCGGAGTTTCGGGGGGCCGTCGAACGGGAAGCCGTCGCGCTGGCCTGCAAGCGGGCGAGCGCGTCCGAAATCGATGCGATCGAAGAAATGGTCGTGTCCATCGACATGGACATGTCGTTCGACGAATGGCATCGCGCAGGCCGTGACTTCCACGTCGAACTGGCGCGCCTGTCCGGCAATGGCTTCTTCGTGCGCGCCATCGAGGACGTCATGACCCGACTTGGCCGGGCGCGCTGGCTGGAGATCCGCACCGAGATCGGTCGCGAACGCACGGTGACGGAACACTGCAGAATTCTGGATCTCGTCCGTCGGGGCGATGTCGAGGCTGCGGCGCGGGCTGTTTCGCTGCATGCCGAAAGCGCACAGGCCCGTCACGTGGAGGCGCTGATGGACGTCGCCCGGCGCAATGGCGGATTGGTCGTGGTCGGCGGAGGCCAGGCATGACCGGGTCCGCACGGTCCGGCTCTCTCGCCGGCCTGAAGGTCGTCGAAATGGGATCCTTCATCGCCGGGCCGTTCTGCGGGCAGTTGCTTGCGGATCAAGGCGCCGACGTCATCAAGATCGAACCGCCGACCCGTGGCGATGCGATGCGCCAGTGGGGCGCCGTCCAGCACGAGGGCAAGTCCCTCTGGTGGCCCGTCATCGCCCGCAACAAGCGCTCGCTCACGCTCGATCTGCGCAAACCGGCGGGTGCCGAGATCGCCGCGCAACTGCTGGCGCAGGCCGACATTCTGGTCGAGAACTTTCGCCCCGGCACTTTGGAAAAATGGGGTATGGCGCCGGCGCTCCTGCAAGAGCGGAATCCCGGGCTGATCATCGCCAGGGTGTCGGGCTTCGGGCAAACCGGGCCCTATGCCAAGCGCGTCGGCTTCGGCGCCATCGCCGAAGCGATGGCGGGGATGCGCGCCATCGGCGGTTTTCCCGATCGCCCTCCGCCCCGTACCGGCCTTTCGATCGGCGACAGTCTCGCAGGCATGTTCACCACGATCGGCATCCTGTCGGCGCTGAATGCGCGGCGGGAAACGGGTCGCGGCCAGATTGTCGATGTCGGCATCACCGATGCCGTGTTGGGGGTCATGGAAAGCGTGGTGTCCGAGCATTCGGCAACCGGCGCAATTCGCCAGCGCGTGGGGACCGGCCTGCCGGGGATTGCTCCGTCCAATCTCTATCCGACCCTGGACGACGCATGGATCCTGATTGCTGGAAACGGCGACGCCATCTTCCGCCGGCTGGCGGCGGTCATGGGCGAGCCGCAACTCAGCGACGATCCCCGCTTTGCCAGCCATCGCGCCCGCGGCGAGCACCAGCAGGAACTGGACGGCATTGTCGCCGGCTGGACCCGGACCCGGTCGCTGGCCGACCTGTTGGTGCTGCTCGAAGAGAACGGCATCCCCGCCGGCCCGGTGGCCGATGCCGCCGAACTGTCTCAAAATGCGCACTTCAGGGAGCGTGGGGCGCTCGTCGAGATCGACACCCCGGACTATGGCGCCCTCACCATGCAGGGTGTCGTGCCACGCCTGTCGGAAACGCCGGGCGCGATCCGTTGGGTCGGCCCGACCCTCGGTGAACACACCGACCAGGTGCTTGCCGGCGACCTGGGGCTTGAGCCCGAAGCCATCGCTAACCTGCGCAATCTGGGCATTGTCTGACAACTCAGCAGTAGGAACGATCATGAGTATGGCGAGTGCCACGGCCTTCGGTGCCATCGAACGCATCGTGCATGGCCGCGGCCAGATCGCGGCTGTGGCCGCGGAAGTGGACAGGCTGCGCGGGACGAAAATCCTGCTGGTGACCGATCCGGGGCTGGTTCGGGTTGGTATCGCCGGTACGGTGCAGCAATTGCTGAGCGCCTATGCTGTCGAGACCTTCACCGACGTCGAGCCGGATCCGAGCATCGAGACCGTGACCGCCTGCGCCGATTACGCACGGCGTTCGGGCTGCGACCTCGTCATCGGACTTGGCGGCGGCAGTGCCCTCGACGTCGCCAAATGCGCGGCGGCAATGGTGAACAATCCGGGAGAGGTGCGGGACTATCTGGGGATCGACAAGGTGCCCAACCCGGGCGTCGCCAAGATCCTGATCCCCACCACGGCCGGCACCGGAAGCGAGGTGACGAATGTCGCTGTTCTCAGCCTGAAGGCCGAGCAGACCAAGAAGGGTATCGTCAGCCGTCATCTGCTCGCAGATGTCGCCATCCTCGATCCGGAACTGACCGTGGGTCTGCCTTCCGCCGTGACCGCGGCCACGGGCATGGATGCCCTGACCCATGCGATCGAGGCCTATGTCTCCCGCTTCGCCCAGCCGCTGACGGATCATTTCGCCCTGTCCGCAATCGCGATGATCGCCGGATCCCTGAGAACCGCCGTGCACAACGGCGCCGACCTCGCGGCCCGCGAAACGATGCTGACCGCCAGCCTCTACGCCGGCCTCGCCTTCGGCAGCGCGGCCACCGGCATGGTGCATGGCCTCGCCATGCCGCTCGGCGGCCAGTTCAACATTCCGCACGGCGTCGCCAATTCGGTGCTGCTGCCGCATGTCATGCGCTGGAATCTGGTCAGCGCGGTGTCGCGCTACCGGGAGATCGCCGTGGCCATGGGCGAGAGGGTCGACCACCTCTCGCATCGCGAAGGGGCCGAGCGCGCCGTTGTTGCCGTCGAGGCGCTGTCCAGGGATATCGGCATTCCGGCCCATCTCGACGATCTCGCCATCCCTCGCGACGCGATCGCCGCCTTGGCACGCGATGGGATGACCAACGAACGACAGATCCGGCCCAATCCGCGGGATGTCACCCAGGATGGTCTCGTCAGCATTCTCCAAGGAGCGTTTCGCCCATGAATATGAACCTGTCCGCGAAGGTGCGCATCGTCGAGGTGGGTCCGCGTGACGGCCTCCAGAACGAGCCGAAATACCTGCCGACCGACCAGAAGATCGAACTCGTGCGCCGCCTCGCCGCAGCGGGACTGACCGAGATCGAGGTCACCTCCTTCACCCATCCCAAATGGATCCCGAACCTCGCAGATGCGGAAGAGGTGACGCGCGCCGTCGCCGACCTGCCGATCACGCCCTTCGCGCTGATCCCCAACCGCCGCGGTCTCGACCGGGCGATGGCCGCCGGGGCCAAGGGTGTGACGCTGGTGGTCTCGGTGACCGATGCCCACAACACCGCCAATCTCAACCGCACCACCGAAGCCTCGGTCACCGAATTGCTGGAGCTGGAGGCCGAGGCCCGGCAGGCCGGCCTGAAGACCCGCGTCTCCCTGTCGGTGGTGTTCGGCTGCCCCTTCGACGGCGCCGTCGCGCCGGAGCATGTGGCCGAGATCGCCAGCCGCTTCGTCGAGGCCGGAGCGCCACGCATCGGCCTTTGCGACACGATCGGCGTTGCCAATCCCAAGCAGGTCCATGCCCTGTCGACGCTGATGCTGAACCGGTTCCCGGACACCGAGTTCGAGCTGCATCTGCACGACACGCGCGGCCAGGCGCTGGCCAACACGCTGGCCGGACTGCAGGCCGGCATCCGGTCCTTCGACGCGGCGGTCGGGGGCCTCGGCGGTTGTCCCTACGCGCCGGGCGCGACCGGCAATTCGGCCACAGAGGACGTGGTGGCGATGCTGCATGCGATGGATGTCGCCACCGGCGTCGACCCAGCCGGCCTCCTCGACGCTGCCGGGCTCCTCGCCGACTGGCGGGACAAGCCTCTCGACAGCGCCGCCTGGCGGACGGCCACAGCCGGCTGCGTCAAGGACAGCAAGCAGCCGAACACCACAGAGCGCAGGGCAACGGCATGACGCAGACATATCAGCTCTTCATCGACGGTCAGTATTGCGACCCGGCTGGCGGCGAATGGTTCGACACCATCAATCCCTATACCGGCGAGACATGGGCCCGGATTCCGCGGGGCGGCGCAGATGACGTCGACCGTGCGGTGAAGGCAGCAAAACGGGCTCTGGAGGACGGCCCCTGGGCGACGATGTCCGCCTCGCACCGCGGCAAGCTGATGCGGCGGCTGGGCGATCTTGTCGCCGCCAATGCCGACCGGCTCGCCGAAACCGAGGTGCGCGACAACGGCAAGCTCCTTGCCGAAATGGCTGGCCAGGTCCGTTATCACCCTGAGTGGTGGTACTATTTCGGCGGCCTCGCCGACAAGATCGAGGGCTCGGTGATCCCGGTCGACAAGCCCGATCTCCTGACCTACACGACGCAGGAACCCGTGGGTGTGGTTGCCGCGCTGACGGCCTGGAACTCGCCGCTGCTCTTCATCGCCTGGAAATGCGCACCGGCGATCGCCGCCGGCTGCACGGTGGTCATCAAGCCGTCCGAATTCACCTCCGCCAGCACCCTCGAATTCATGGAACTGACGAGGCAGGCCGGCTTCCCCGATGGCGTCTTCAACGTCGTCACGGGCTTCGGCGCGGAAACCGGGGCGCGACTGGTCGAGCATCCCGACGTCGCCAAGATCACCTTCACCGGCTCCGACACCACGGGACGGGCAGTCTATCAGTCCGCCGCCAAGGGGCTGAAGCGGGTGTCGCTGGAACTTGGCGGCAAGTCGCCGAACATCGTCTTCGACGATGCGGATCTCGACGCGGCGGCTGCGGGCGTGGTCTCGGGCATCTTCGCGGCGACCGGCCAGACCTGCATCGCCGGATCGCGGTTGCTGGTGCAGAATTCGATCCGCGACCAGCTGGTGGACAAGCTGGTCGCCATGGGCCGGACCGCCGTGATCGGCAACCCGATGCTGCCGGACGTCAACATCGGTCCGGTGACCACACCGCCCCAGTACCAGAAGATCATGGACTACATCGACGTGGCGCGGGCCGAAGGCGCGCGTTGCGTGCTGGGCGGCCAGCGGGCTTGCGGTCCGGATCTCGACCAGGGGCTCTTCGTGGAGCCGACGATCTTCGTTGACGTGACCAACGACATGCGGATCGCGCAGGAAGAGGTCTTCGGCCCGGTGCTCTCGGTGATCGGCTTCGACGACGAGGCCGATGCGGTCCGGATCGGAAACGACGTGATCTACGGTCTGGCCGCCGGCGTCTGGACGAAGGACATCGGTCGTGCGGTCCGGATGACCAAGGCCCTGAAGGCTGGCATGGTCTGGGTGAACACCTATCGCGCCGTCAGCTACATGGTGCCGTTCGGCGGCATCAAGAGCTCCGGTCTCGGGCGCGAAAGCGGCCTGCACGCGATCGACGAGTTCCTGGAGACCAAGAGCGTCTGGATTTCGACGTCCGACACACCCCCGGCCAATCCCTTCATCCAGCGATGAGCGAGCCCTGGATTCATCCGGACAGATGAGCTGACATCATCTAAGGTCGGCGCCAATACATTTGTCGCCGGCCGGCTGGATGGGCATGGAGGAATTCTGTTCAGGCGAAAGGTGATTCCATGGTCCATCCAGCAACATTCCATGAGAGATCGAGGCGCGCCGGTCTCGCAGTCGTGGCCGGCAGCTCCGGGGGCCACGCATGAGCGCCCGCACTGTCTCGGTGTCCACCGCACCCTATGACGGCCACCCGCTACCGGTCGTGCTCGACAGCCTTGCGGCATGTGGAGCGACCCATGTGGAACCGGCTTTCATCGTCGGTTACACCGAACCCTTCGACGAAACCGCCTTTGCTCCGGCCGAAGCCGACAGATATCGTCGCGCCATCGAGGCCAGCGGGCTGGGTTGCCTTGTCATGTCCTCGCATATCGATCTTGGCAACACCGATGCCGTCGATGTCTTCGCTGGCCGGATGGGGTTCGCCCGGGACATTGGCGCCTCGATCATCCTCACCAATGCCGCCCGGCGGCAACATTCGGCCGCCTTCGAGGAAAATCTCGCAGCATTGCTGCCATTGGCCGAAGAGCGCGACCTGATCATCGCGCTCGAGAATCCCGGCGACGGAAGCGACAATCTGTTCAACCTGGCCGCCGACGGCGTGGCCATGGTCGAGCGCTTCGCCTCGCCCCGTCTCCGACTGAACTACGATGCGGCCAACACCGCCTCGCACCGCCCGACCGTGAACGCCACCACCGATGCCATCGCCGCGCTGCCCGCCAGCGCGCATATGCACCTGAAGGATGTCCGACGCACCGCCGAAGGCTGGTTCTTTCAGCCGCTCGGTCGGGGAGACATCGACATGCCGCGCCTGTTCGCCGCGCTCGCACGCCATCGTCACCTGCCGGTCAGCCTGGAACTTCCCCTGCGGCTGCACCGCGGACCCGACGCCCAGCCGATACGGCAGGCCGCACCCGTGGCGCTGGAGACGATCGAACAGGCCATCGCCACGTCGCTGGCCCTGATCCATCAGAGCCTGCCGACATCCGCCGTTCGATGACGATGCCTGTGGTTCCCTACCCCGCCCCCACTTCGGCGAAGAGCCATTTGCGGAACGCCGCGATCTTTTCGATGCGGGCTCGCGAACGCAGATAGACGAGGCTATGGCACGTCAGACGGGGGCCGGCATCACCGAAGGGCAGCACCAGTCGGCCTGCGGCAATCTCGCGGTCAACGAGGAGGCGGCTCTCGAGGCAGACGCCGAGGCCATCCAGGGCAGCACTGATCGAAAGAAACGAGCGGTCGAACCGCGATCCGCGCTCGAGATCGAGGTCGACGTCATTGTCGCGGGCCCAATCATTCCAGCGATAGAGATTGACCTCCGAATGGATCAACGAATGACGGACAAGATCTGCCGGTTCGCGGATGCCGTTCGGCCCCTCCAGCAGTGATGGCGCACAGACCGCGACGATGGGTTCGCGCGGCAGCGGTTCGATCGCCAGGCCTGCCGCCGGCACCACGGTGCCGTAGCGAATGTCCAGATCGACGGCGCCGTGCGACAGGTCCACAGGCTCGCTGGACGCGTTCAGCCGAACGTCGAGGACCGGTGCCTGCGCATTGAACCGCATGATCCGCGGCATCAGCCACTGGGTGGCAAGGCTTGGCACCGAATGGATGGTCAGGATATCCCGTTTGCCGCGACGGGTAAGGTCCCGTGTAGCAGCTTCGAGCTGTCCGAAGGCTTCCCCCACTTCGGCGGCGTATCGCCGGCCGACATCGGTCAGGACGATACGACGGTTGGTGCGGTGGAAGAGATCGTCGCCGACCTCCTTCTCGAGTGCGCGGATCTGGTGACTGATCGCCGAGGGTGTCACCCGCAGTTCCTCGGCCGCACCCTGGAACGAGCCGAGACGGGCTGCTGATTCAAACGCCTGGATGGCCCGCAAGGGAGGAATTTCGCGCATCAGCGCATTTCGCCCCAATTCGCCCCAAGAGCAAGGGATGCGGTTCCACGAAAACTGATCCCAAAAAAGGGCAGAAGCGCCCAGTCGAGGAAAGGCCGAAGGGCGCCGAAAGCGGACCGGCAACTTTCTGGACGGTATGGCCGATAGCTGTCGTGCCGCTCACGACCCAATTGTCGCCGTTCGGAATGCTTCTGTCCCCGCCCGAAACCTGTCGTTCGTTCAACTCTCACACCGGCGGCATTGCGGTGAGACATCATTGAGTCGCGGCAATAATGACGGCGACAGTTTCTTCCGGCATGTCCCACATGGGAAAGTGGCCGCTGGATTCGAACCAATGCAGATCGGCGGAAGGAAAAGCGGCTTTTGCCCGCGCCGCCTGCCTTGACAGACATAAACGATCATGCCGGCCCCACCCAATCACGATCCGACCGGTGGCATCGGCGGCAGGACCGGTCTGCTCGGGACCGCTCGCAAGGTCACGGACCAGTGAGTGGAATGTCGATGTGGTGCTGAAACTCGCCAATTCCGTCGCAACTACCTCCGGATCGAGCGCCCAAGGATGCGCGGATAGTTGTGCTAGCAGCGCAGTGCGTGACGCCGCATTCTTGCTCAGCATTGGCAGGCCGGGCCGGAATGCCCGGAGCAATCGCCCGGAAACTCCTATGGTGATCTTGAAGAAGGTTCGTTCCCACCCCCGCCAGAAGCCGCCCGGATCGAGCGCAACCACGTTGCCGACATTGCCGCGTCGAGCGAGTTCGAGCACGATCCGCGCGCCCATCGAGCTGCCGACAACGTCGATCCCTGCCAGTCCGTTGTCCGCAATATAGCGCTCGACGCTGCTGACAAGACCGTCGAAAGTCCCGCTGTCGTGCTCCGCAGGGGTGGCCCCATGCCCCGGGAGGTCAATCGCGATCACCGTTCGATTGACGCTAAGTGCATCCAGGATCGTGCTCCACGATTGCCAACTTCCGCCGAGGCCGTGGACTAGTAGCAGCTTGCGGCCCGTGCCCCGTTCAATCTGGTTAAGCATGTTGCTTCCCTTGTTACCTTAGATCGCTGAACGATCGCTATCCGCATTCGGGGCCAGTGATCACCACGTCTCCGCGCGGCCGTCACCTTGCTGCAGGTGTTCCGACAGCCGGCTTCCCGCACAAGCCAGGTAAGACCGTTAATGTTCCTGGTCCGCTTCCGGGCACGGTCAGTGTGCGGCCCGACGCGCTTGGGGATATCGGCCGCCCGCGCCGCCTCGACCACGACACGATGGATCTGGCGGGTCGAGATCGGCTGATCCCAGCTCTGGCCGGGAAACAGCCAGCCCTCACGGTGAAGGATGCCCTGCCGGTGCCCCTCGACCCACCACTCGCGTAGCAAGGCCAGGAGATCGGCCGAGAGGATGGCGTTGCGATCGCGCCCGCCCTTGCCACGCTCGACGCGCAGCAGCATCCGGGTGGAGTCGACGTCGCCGACCTTCAGGCTCGCCACCTCGGAGGCGCGCAAGCCCGCGCCGTAAGCGACCGAGAGCGCCGCCAGATGCTTCAGGCAGACGGTGGCGCCGAGCAGACGGCGCACCTCGTCGGGGCTGAAAACATTGGGTAGGCTGCGGGGATAGCGCAGGTGCACCAGCTTGCGGGCGAGATCGGGACGGTCGATCGTCTGGATAAAGAAGAAGCGCAGCGCCGAAACGATGGCGTTCATCGTCGGCACACCGAGACCAGCCTTTTGGAGAGCAATCTGGAAGCGGCGCAGATCCTCGGCGCTAGCCGTATCGGGCGAGCGCCCGAGAAACGAGGCAAGGCGCCCGACGTCGCGCAGATAGTTGCGCTGCGTCTCCATCGAGAAGCGGCGCATCGACATCTCGGCGATCAGGCGCTGGCGCAGCGGGCTGACCGACGCTGCGGGAACAGGCAGGGTGTTCATGGGAAGGCTCCGTTCGGGTGAAGGAGCCAGGATCGTCCGCCCGCACCGGGCAACGCTCAATCAGCGCAAGGCGCTCGCGTCAGTCCCAACAACGAAGCCGCCGCCCATCCCGCGGAAGCGGGTTCGTTCTTCCACCCAAACCAGAAAGAATTTCCAGCGGCGTCGATGGGCCGAAAGCGGACAGGCAGCCCTTGGACATACAAAAACGATCGCTGCCATTCCGCTCATAGACCGAACGGCAGCAAATCGCCTGACTGCCCGGCGGTCCGCTTTGAGTATATCTCAAGCGGACCAAGCGATTACACGCAGGAAAGTGGGACGCGGCAGCTTCGCGCCTTAATCTCGGTCATTCAGTCAATCGCGCGCCGATGCCGAAAGCTGACGTCTGGTTGTGCATCGCGATTAACACGATTGGGGGATTACGGCTCAGCCGCTTCCGAGCAATTCTCTTCGTAATCAGCCGTTCGTCCAGAAATTCCTGCGGCACTATGTCCGCTAAAAATCACAGCCTCGTCGCTGCGGGATTGATCGGGCATGGCGGGGAGATTGAAGCGATGGCGGGCACGGCCGAGCCAACCCAACCAATCTGCGAAGCTACTTCCGGAACATGTTAAGGCGTATGTCGTCGTCGAAAAAGCCGCCCTGCTTCCAAGATGAGATGAACTTTCGATCCTGCAGCCACGAAGCGAATGCGCGATTGACCTCGCTATCCTCAATCCTGGGTGTCGCCCAGCCCGGTCGGATTTCGGGCATCGGATCTGGAAGCAATGCCAACAAGTCCCTTACCTTCGCATCCTCCAGACGATCCTGAAGCATGTTGAAGAGCGAGATCTGCGTCTCGAGGGGGCGGGAATGCAGTATGACCGCGTGCATTTCCTCCGCGTCCAGGTTCTCAACGACGACGCCCGTGCGGGCGAGGATGCGGCCGACGAGAGCGGCCCGCGAGGGCATGTCGTGCAGCACGGATAGATCCATCGAGCGAATGATCCTCAGGAAGCTGTCATCCGCGATGTCGGCGCCGAGGAGCCGCTCCTTCAGTTCCTCGCTTACATCCAACTCGTCCTCGAGCCTGAACAACTCGTCGATGTTGCCGGTCACAAAGGCGGCCGCCAGCGAGACGTCGTCTTCAAGCTGCGCTAGGGCACCAGCCGAGAAGGTTACGCGGTTGAACTTGACCAAAGACTGGCGCTTTTCCTCGTCGAGGCTTTCCGGGAACGACTTGAAGCGGGTTGGCAGGACCTCCAAGTAGGCTTCGTAAGCTCTATCGCTCAGCGCATTGTTCTCGACGATGAACTTGCGCAGAGGGAACGCGGCGTCTCCGCCGGGAAGCCCATGGCGGCCAAGCGCCGCTACCGTATGCGGCCGGTCGAGGAAGTCCGTTAGGATGTCCGCGTCGAATGTCTCCTGTCCGATGAAGAAGACGCAGTTGTCCCACGTCGGCTCGATCTTCCCCATCTCGACCAGCGCGGCGTGATAGTTCGATGGGACCTGCTCCATCTCGGGGAGAAGGATCGTCTGACGTTCGAGGAAGCGGAGGATGAGGTCGCGATCTACATCCGTACGGGCTAGAATGCGCAGTATCGCGGGGACGCCTTCAGATCGGTTATCCGGCAACTGGAGCAGCACGTGCTTCAGATATTCGCCGAACTGGCGCTCGACCTTCGACAGCAGCGGTTCGCCTCCCGCTTCGAGGACGAGGGTGTAGTTCCGTTCACGCAACCGTCCGTCGCCCTTGATGCCGAGAACGGCCTCGAACACGAACTCTAAGTTGCTGACGGAAAGCTCGTAGAGCCTCCGTTCGTAGAGCATTCGGACGAACCCGGGATGGGATTCCAGCGTGGACAGGTCGGCGACCTCAAAGTTGAGCGACCGTAGACGCTCGGGAGCGATGTCGATTCCGAGCGCGAGGATCGCGGATAGGTCCGACGCCAAGAAGTCTTTGAGCTCGGGATGACCTTCGGCGAGTGTCTCCAACTGCCTTACTGGCAGGTGGCTCAGAATCCTGGCCACGTGGGTCTGAGCGGCCGAACTGGCTAAAACGCCCTGCACAAAACCTTGCCAGCCAGACGCCAGCCTGGACAGCAGCGTCGTGACCTCCTTGCCGCTCGCGTAGTAGGCGGCGAGGAACTCCTCGCACTCGTCGAAGTCGGACGCGATGAAGCCGATGAGGCGTGACGTTTGGGAAGCGTAGGAGGGCGGATCGGCGAGCAGGGAATCCACGATCCTGACGTTGAGGGCGTAGGTCCGCCCGAAGTCCTCGTCGCGCATCGCGAGGATTACCTCTCGGGCGTTATCGATCTGGAAGTTCGGATCGGGATTGCTGAAGCCGCGTATCCGGATCAGGAACTTGTTGTCGCTCGGCGAGAGCCGGCCAGAGTGGAAAAGCGAGGTGTATTGGTAGTAGGTGTCGTCGAGGTAGCCCTCAAGCACCAGAAAGCGCGCTAGATCGGCATTGTCTCCGAACGCTCCGAACATATCGACGAGCAGTTCCGAGCTCTCCCGGAGGATCTCGTTGAACTTCATCATCCGCACGCGCGATAGCTTCGCTCTGAGCTCGGCGATCGTCCTGGTGATGCTCTCCCTGGCGGCGGCGGACCTGCCCTCGACTAGAGACGCGCGCTGCGCGAACGTTGCCCCACTTTTCAGCTTCTCCGAAAGACCGCTAAGCGATATGCGCTGACGCCCATAATGGGGACCGCTGACGAAAACATAATCCGAGGCCAGAAGCGCATCCAGGCTCTCGCTCTTCAGCAGCCCCGTCACCGGAATCTGGCTGTTCTGATTGGCTCCGACGTGGGTGGTGCCTTCAGGGATGATTCCGATAAGCGCCATCGCGTAGATGGCGCGTAGCTCAGCCATATCCTCGGGCAGCTGGCTATCGTTGGCCTCCACGATCGCCTCAAGACGGACGATCTCGGCGATTAGGCTGGCCTCGCTACTCGCGATATACCTCTCGTGACCATGCAGGATCTCCGCCAGGTCGCCCCGTCCACGGTGGAGCTTCTCGAAGTCGCTCGGGAACACGTTCTTATAGATCAGGACGGCAAGCAGCCTAGTCGCGTCGAGGTTGGTTTCGCCCTCCGGCTCGAGGTTCGCGACGTATATGGCGTACTCGTTGAAGATGTTCTGGATGAGCCTGAGGTCGTTGAGATACCTGGACACTTCCCGCACAAACTGCTTGTCCAACCTGCCGTCGATAGAGAGGCGCTTCCCCTGCTCGAGCACCTTATCGATCGAGTTAGAGCTGTTGATGATCGGGATGACTGGGATGATGAACTCGAAGAACTTGGTCCGGTCGGTGCTGACGAAGATGTCGTCCCGAATGGCGTAGAGGAAGCGAACCTTCCGTCTCACCCCGATGTTCGCGTTCACGAGACTGTTTATCTCACGCAACGTCACGAAGATTTCCGAATTGTTGAACCTATCCAGGTCCTCGATCACGACTAGGTCGTATCTCGTCGATTGGAAGAAGTAGATGATCTCGTCGAGGTGACGGTTGAGTATCGACTCCTCGGTCACCGCGTTGGGTGAGATCTCGATGTCCTTAAGCGAGATGCTCTTCAGCGAGATGCCGAAGCTGGCGATGTAGATCTGGTGGAAGATCAGCCAGAGAAAGCCCCCTCCGAACGCGAAGACGAGCAGGTTGAACAGATTATCCAGTCCGAAGGGCTGGAAATACGCGCCCGACAAAATCGCGTCGCGCTTCTGGATCAGCTGCCAGCATGCGACGAGACCCAGGACGGTGAACAGCGAGACGACGGACGCCCACCGGCCCGGCGACTGGATCCGCTTGAACCGCGAGAGTGGCAGCCTGTTCGCGTCGGCACCGTACAGCATCTGCTGGAGGATGCTCCGCTCGATCTCCTGTCTGCTCACCGTCAGGGTGCGCCGCTCGATCTCCTGCCGGCCCTCCTCGCCCATGGAGGGGGCGGCATCGGACAAAAAAGCGGCCAAGGAGATCTGTAGGACATCCTTATCATAGCTCTTCAGGAACGACTTGATGATGCTACTTTTACCAGACCCGTAGGGACCGGTAAGGGCGATGTTCAGGACGCGCGGGTTGTCGGTGGCCTCGATCAAAGCGCCAGAATAAACGCCCGCCTCATCCGCCTGATCAGTGGGAGCCAGATCGACGAACCTCGATTTGCGCCCTTCCTCGTCCGGTCGTTTCTTCAGCCATTTCGCCGACGAGATGAGCCACTCCGCTAGCTTGGTCCGAAGGTGCGACAAGATCGCGAGCTCCTTGCATCGATTAAGGACGTTCGGTTCAGCTGACGGTCCGTTGTCGCCTCCCTCGGATTCGTCAATCACATTTTCGCCGGTACGTTTTGAGTGTGCTTTTCGCAGACTGGGTAATTCGCCGTCTTCTGAGTATGCGTAGACCACGTAAAAAGGACCGACGGCAAGGAGACTACCCAAAGCGGACCGAGCGAAAAACGTTCATTAGCATGACAGGAGGTCACCTTCACCGTTACGCAAAATTTCGCGTGGCTGGCTTGGTGTCCGCTTCCGGAAACTAGAAGGTGCGCCGTGAATGACCGGGATGGGCGCTTAGCTGCCGCCCCCAGCCGCAATCGAGCCTTTGCCGATCCCATAACCGAGCGCGGAACTGCGACGTTCACGCACAAAATTTTCCATCCGACTGGCGGACGGAACGGGGCGGCTGCCGTACGAGTGCGAGGAGCCCCGGTACAGGGGATGCGCAGTTTATATGCGCAGCAAACCCCGTTCGGTGTCGGGCGTAATGCGTCATAGCGGTACGATCGGACGCATGACCTGCCAGTGCGGCGACCCTAACTGGCACCATGATCTGCTTTGCGGTTGCGAGCGCGATATGCCGCGTCGTGTAGAGGGCGATCCGCTATATCGCGGGGAAGCGCCTAAGCCGCGCATTGCAAACAGGATTGCCGCCCGATGAGCGCTTCGAAAGACGTCTTGCCGCTTTGGGAGTGGACATTGAAGCGCTACCGCCGCAACGGTGTCGCACAGCTTTGCCTGGCTCAGCAGGAGCGTTACGGCGCCGACGTCAATCTTCTCTTCCTAGCCCTTTGGCTCGGGGCCCGCGGACAGAAATTAGGCTCGCAGGACGATCCCGCCGCGATAGTCGCGGCATGGCACGAAACCGTCGTCATGCCACTTCGCAGTGCGCGTCGCGCAATGAAAGGCTGGCCAATGCCGCAGGAGGGCCCGACGCATAAGGACCGCGACAGCGTCCGGGCAAAGATTCAGGCGGCAGAGATAGAGACAGAGCGGCTGGAACTCGCTCTCCTGGCAAGCTGGGCGGCTAGCGCCGTGTTGGCCGAGGCCGAGGCCGGTGTCGACACAGCCCTCAACAATCTTCGCCGCGTCCTGCCCATGGCGGCCGACGACCCCGACCTGGCGCGGCTGGCGGAACTTTGCCGCTGAGCTACGTCAATTTCCCGTATCTTTCCAGCGCCGTACCGTGCCAAGATCGATGTCGAAAAGATCGAGAACCCTGCCGATCGTATGGTCGACCATGTCCATTAACGACAGAGGCTTGGAATAGAAGGCGGGAACCGGGGGGGCGATGATCGCGCCCATCTCCGACAACTGCGTCATCGTCCTCAGGTGGCCGGTATGAAGCGGTGTCTCCCGCACCATCAGGACCAGGCGTCGCCTCTCCTTCAGCATAACGTCAGCCGCACGGGTCAAAAGCGTCGACGTCACTCCACTGGAGATTTCCGACATCGAACGGATCGAGCAGGGCGCGACGATCATCCCCATTGTCCTAAAGGAACCCGACGAGATCGAGGCTGCGATGTCTTCCTGCCGCCATGCCACGTCGGCAAGGGCTCGAATAGCCGCAATCTTCATGTCGGTCTCGTAGGCTGCGGTAACCTCCGCCGAGCGCGACATGACGAGATGCGTCTCGATGGGCGTCTTGCGCAAGAGTTCGAGCAGTCGGATGCCGTAGATCGTCCCCGATGCGCCGGAAATGCCGATAACAAGCCTTCGGGTTGGCACTTTTGCGCTGTCGGTCATCGTCATTTCCCATGATAGTCGAAATCGAGGTGACCACGCGGGCGTCATCACGGTCCAACGGTTTCCCGCAATCGCCTTGATAGCGTAGCGCTATGGGCTCGACGCGATGGCCTGCGCGAGTTTGGCGCTGACCTCGATCATCCGTTCCCGCAACTCCTCTACGAACAGCTGAGCCGCCGGCCCTAGCGGCCGCGCCGTGTTCGAAAGGCAGACAAGCCGCCGGGGGACGGAGGGCACGATCGGGTGCATGCGAAGCCGGCCGGTCATTAGCGCGCGGTGCACGGCGATCGGCGGTAGGATCGTGGCAAAGCCGCTGTCGGGCAGAAACTCTTCGATGGTCTTCAGTTCGTCGAATTCGATATGCGGGACGAGCGTGATGTCATGAGCGGCGAAAGCGGCATCGATGATCAGCCGCAACCCGTGACGATGCGAGGGAATGACGAGATCGCGCTCGCCCACCTCCCGAGGGTGAAGCGTCGGAGGCAGTAGGGGATAGGCGTTGTCGCAGATCAGCGCCAGATCCTCATTGATGATCGGCAACGTGTCGTACCCCCGGCCGCCGCGGGATGGCGTATTGACGATCACCAGGTCGAGTTGAGCGGTTCGCAGCATCTCGATCAGGTCGGTGGTGTAGCCGCCGGTCGCGTAAAGCGTCACTTCGGGATAGCGCCTGTGAAAGATCCGCAAGGTTTCGGACAAGGCGTTGTTGGCGACCGAGGAGACGGCCCCAACCGCGACATGGCCTTTCACCACTTCCCCGCTGATCGTCAGGGCGCGACGCGCCTGCTCGACTTCGCGCAATATCGGCAGAAAGCGGCGATAGGCGCTCTCGCCGGCATGGGTCGGCACCATGCCTTTGGGCGTACGGTAGAATAGCTTTTGTCCAATCGCTTCCTCGAGACGTGCCAACTGCACGCTGACGGCGGGCTGCACGATGTTCAGCCTCTGCGCGGCGCGGGTGACCGAGCCTTCCTCGTACATCGCGACGAAATAGCTCATCTGTCGCAGGTCCATCGGCGCGCCCTCCCATAGCGCATCGATATCGATGCCATCATATCAAATTGTTGGCAATGATACCTCCCACCGCTTTAACCTCCGAAGATGGCAAGGGAGGAAGCCAGGGTGAACCAGACGGCCAACGGGTCACGGCCCGATCAACGACAGGCTCGGCAAGCCTATCTCGACCTGCGCAGCTGGCTGAAGCGGCTGGAGGAGACGGGGCGGCTCGCTATCGCGCGGCGGGAAACCAACCTGCAGTTTGCGCTGGCCGGCATCGCCAATCGCAATGACGGCGAACGCGCGACGGTCTTCCCCCACCCCTCCGGCCATTCCGGATCCGTCGTATCCGGGCTCCTGTCGCAGCGCGCCTGGATGGCCGAGGCGCTCGGCATCGCCGAGGACGAACTTCTCGACCGCTTCCACGATGCCGAGAAGCACCCGCTCACGCCGATCGAGATCGCGGATGCGCGGTGCCAGGAAGTCGTCCACGAAAACGATTTCGATCTCACCGACATCCTGCCGATACCGGTCCACAACGAGCATGACAGCGGCGCCTATATCACCGCCGGGCTCCTCATCTCCGCCAATCCGCGCACCGGGGCCCAGAACGTCGCCATCCACCGGCTGCAGCTTTCCGGCCCGCGCGAGCTCGGCGCGCTGCTCCTGCCGCGCCACACGCTTAGCTTCACCGACGCCGCCGAGGCCGAGGGCGAAGATCTTCCCGTCGCGATCGTTATCGGCGCTAGTCCGGCTTGTCTTCTGGCGAGCCAGGCGATCGTGCCCATCGATTTTGACGAATTGGGCATCGCCGGTGCTCTCTGTGGCGCCCCGCTCGAAGTCGTCCGCTGTAAAGGATCCGAGCTTCTGGTTCCCGCCCGTTCGGAGATCGTCATCGAAGGACGTCTCATGGCGAACAGGCGAGCGCCGGAAGGACCGTTCGGCGAGTTTCCTCAATATTACGGCGAGCGCGACGACCGTCACGTCATCGAAGTCGATCGGGTGACGACCCGCGAGAAACCGCTGTTTCACACGATCGTCGGCGGAGGCCTTGAGCATCTGCTCCTCGGCGGGATCCCGCGCGAAGCGACGATCCTCGCGGCGATGCGGCGCAGCCATCCCGGCGTCGTCGACGTTCATCTGTCCCGCGGCGGCGTGTGCCGCTACCACCTCTACGCCAAACTCAGACGCCGCGAGGCCGGCGAGGCGAAGAACGTCATCCTGGCGGCGCTGGCGGCGCATTACGACATCAAGCATGTGGTCGTGGTCGACGAGGATGTCGACATCCATGATCCGACCGAGGTCGAATGGGCCGTCGCGACCCGCTTCCAGGCCGATCGCGACCTGGTGCTGATCCCCGGCAGCCAGGGCTCGAAGCTCGACCCCTCGACCGACAACGGCCTCGGCTGCAAGACCGGTTTCGACGCGACGGTGCCCGCCTCGGCACCGGAATTCAGGTTCCGCCGCATCCGGGTGCCGGGCGAAGAAGAGATCGATCTCGACGCGGCGCTCGATGCATCGGTCGCCCTTGGCGACATCATGTAGTGACCGGCCGGCCCCGTACCCCAGCCCCATGCGCCGGGCCGAGCTCGACGCTTCGGCGCTCTCCCGCCCCTACCCTCCCCGCGCACACGGGCCGTGCTGCCCTTCAGGAGATCCCGCGCCATGCCCACTGACCTGCTCGCTCACGCCTGGATCGGTCGACGCATGCTCGCCGGCTCGCGCACGTTTGCCACCGTCAACCCTGCGACCGGCGAACTCCTGGGCCGGGTCTCAGATACCGGGGCCGAGCAGACACAAGCGGCGATCGAGGCGGCGCGCCGGTGTTTTGACCAGTCAGAGTGGGCGCAGTCGCCGCGCCTGCGCCAGGATGTTCTCCTCGCCTGGGCCGCGGGGCTCGAGACTGCCGCCGAGGACGCCGCCCGCTGGCTGACCCTGACGAACGGCAAGCCGCTTGCCGCGGCGCGGGGCGAAATCGCCGCGGCCGTCAGCGAGATCCGCTACTATGCCGGGCTCGCCCGCCACAATCCCGGCCACGCGATGGAGGTTGCACCGGGCGAAGTGTCGGTGATGCTGCGTGAGCCGGCCGGTGTCGCAGGCATAATCGTCCCGTGGAACGCGCCCGCCGTGCTGCTCATCCGATCGCTGGCACCGGCAATCGCGGCGGGCTGTACGTCGGTCGTCAAGCCTGCCCCCCAGACCGCCGCCTTCACCGAGCACTGCCTGCGCCCGCTGCTCGAGCTACCGCAACTTCCCGAGGGAGCCGTCTCGGTTCTGCCGGAAAGCGGTCATGCGGTGGCTCAGGCGCTGGTCGAAAGTCCAGATGTCGACGTCATCTCCTTCACCGGATCGAACGAGGTCGGCCAGGCCATCATGGCTGCCGCCGCGCCGACGATGAAGAAGCTTTCCCTCGAACTCGGCGGAAAGAACTGCTGCCTCGTCCTCGAAGACGCCGACGTCGCGGCGATCGCGCCACGTCTGGCCGCGGCTGCGACGATCATATCCGGGCAGCAATGCACCGCAGCGCGACGCGTCCTCGTCCACGAAAGCCGCTTCGAGGAAGCCAAGGCCGCTTTGGCCGCCGCTCTGGTCGCCATCAGGGTCGGCAACGGTCTCGACCCGGCCACCCAAATGGGCCCGCTGATTGGCGCTGACGCGCGCGACCGCGTCAAGCAGCGCATCGACGCGGTGTTCGACACGGCCGACGAAGTCGTTCTGCGCCACGAGGTTCCGGACGCGGCTCCCCAAGGTTCGGCGTTCCTGACGCCGTCCCTCGTTGCCCATCACGATCCGAAGGCCGACTTCTGCCAGGAAGAGATCTTCGGGCCGATGCTGGTGATCGAGCCCTTCGCCGACGAGCCCGAGGCGGTCGCCAAGGCCAATGACACGGTCTACGGACTGTCGGCTTCGGTCTGGACCAATCGCGGCGACGCCGCCTGGCGGGTCGCGCGGGCGCTCCGCGACGGCACCGTGTGGATCAACGACCACAACAAGCTCTTTGCAGAGGCCGAGACCGGCGGATACCGGCGCTCCGGCCTCGGCCGATTGCACGGTTTCGACGCGCTCCTCGATTTCTGCGAGCTCAAGCACGTCTATCAGAATGTCGGCGTCGTCGGCGCCGGAACCAGCGGAGACAATCCTCGATGAACCAACGATTGGCCGGACGGGTGGCGCTTGTCACGGGCGCCGCCCAGGGAATCGGCGCGACCTATGCTAAGGCCCTGGCCGAAGAAGGCGCCAGGGTCATGATCAGCGACATCGTCGACGGCGAGCGGACGGCGGCGGGACTGCGCCAGAAGGGGCTGGACGTTCGCTTCGTGAAGGCGGATGTCAGCGACGAAGCATCCGTCGGCCAGATGGTCGATGCGACGGTCGACGCTTTCGGCACTGTTGACATTCTCGTCGCCAATGCGGCGATCTACGCCTCGCTGAAGATGAAACCCTTCGACGAGATCCCGGTCGAGGAATGGGATCGCGTGATGGCGGTCAACGTCCGGGGCGCCTTCCTGTGCGCCAAGGCCGTCTCGCCCGTCATGAAGAAGAACGGCTACGGACGCATCATCACGATCGCCTCGGGAACCGTGTTCAAGGGGACCAGCGGGTTTCTGCACTATGTCGCTTCCAAGGGCGCGATCGTGGCGTTTTCCCGCGCCCTCGCCCGGGAGCTCGGCGACACCGGAATTTGCGTGAACGTGCTCGCACCTGGTCTCGTGCTGAGCGAACAGGTGGTCGCTAACACCGAGCTGCGCGAAACGCTGAGCGGTCCGGTCATCGCCAGCCGCGCAATCAAGCGGGACCAGCAGAACGACGATCTGATCGGGCCTCTGCTTTTCCTGGCCTCAGACGACTGCGCCTTCATGACCGGGCAGACGGTCGTCGTGGACGGCGGCTCGGTCATGCACTGACGGGAGGAATTGCGCCCAGGCCGCCGGGCGCTGGAGCACAATCAATCAACAGGGAGGAAAGCATGAAACGTTCAATCGGAAAGTTCTTGGTGGGAACCGTCACTGCCTTGACGGTCCTCGCGCATACCGCGCCCACCGAGGCGCGGGACTACCGCCTCGGGACGATCGTTCCCGCGGGCCATCTATGGAATCAGGCTGCGCAGCGGATGAACGACGCGCTGTCCGAACGCTCCGGCGGCGAGGACGGTGTCTCAGTCTTTCCGGCCGGCCAGCTGGGCGACGAGAGCCAGATGGTCCAGCAGCTGCAGACGGGTGCCCTCGACATGGCATTCCTGACCATCGCCGACGTCACCAACCGTGTTCCCGACTTCGGGGCGCTCTATGCGCCCTTCCTGGTCGAGGACGTCGCCGGCGCGAACAAGGTGCTCGCCAGCGAACCGGCGCAGGCCCTTCTCGGCCGGCTGCCCAAGGAGATGGGCGTCGTTGGAATCGACTACGGCATCGCCACCATGCGTCAGATCATGACCAACTTCCCGGTCGACGATATCTCCGACCTCGCCGGCCGCAAGATGCGCATCACGCCGTTCAAGCCGTTCCGCGACTTCTACAATATCCTCGGGATCGCACCGACGCCGATGCCGCTGCCGGAAGTCTACGACGCTCTGGCCAACGGTCAGGTCGACGCGATGGACATCGATCCGGAGCTGATCCTGAACTTCAAGTTCTACGAACGCGCCGACCATCTGCTCCTGACCAACCATTCGATGTTCCCGATGGTCGGCCTGGTCTCGGGCCGCGTCTGGGCGAGCCTGTCAGACGACGAGAAGCAGCGCCTGCGCGAGACGATGCGCGAACAGCTTGCCTGGGTCCGCCAGCAATATGAGGAGCAGGAGCCCCAGATGATCGAGAAGATCCGCGCGACGGGCATTGAGGTGAAGCCCGTGGACCAGAGCTTCTTCCCGGGCGTCGTTGCGAAGTGGGAAGAGATCTGGGCGGATCAGAAGCCCCTTACCGACGAACTGCGCGCCGTCGCCGCCAGCGAATAAAGGCCGTCATCGCCAGCCGGCGCGGCTGCATGGGCGCCGCGTCGGCGAGCGAGCAACGGGGCGATCGTGTAACACCGTCAGGGCCATACGGGCACCCGAGGGCGGTTCACGACGCCGGCGCTCGCCTGTCCCGGTCCCTGTCGGAGGAGAGATGCATGGAACGTGTCCGCTCGTTCAGCGCGCGGGTGGCGCAGGTGGAAATGGCGGTGGCCGCCGTTCTCGCCCTGGCTATCGCCGCCCTGATCCTCGTCAACGTGATCACCCGTAGTATCGGACAGTCGGTCTACTGGGTCGACGAAGCGGCGATCGCAGCGATGGTCTGGATGAGTTTCCTTGGCTCTTCCGCGGCGATCCACTACCGAACCAGCGTCGCGGTCACCATCCTGCCGGACATGCTCGGCAACGCCGGGCGCGCCGGCATGCAACGCTTCGCCGACCTCGTGATCCTCGGTTTCGCGATCTTCCTCGCCTGGGTGACCATCCAATGGTTCGACCCGATCAACCTCGTCGCAGCGGACTTCTCGCTGTCCGACTTCTCCGCATCGACCTTCAATTTCATCTACGAGGAACAGACGACCACGCTCGGGATCCGCAAATTCTGGCTCTGGCTGATCGTGCCGATCTTCTGCCTGACGGTCTCGCTTCATGCGGTCGTCAATCTTCTGACCCCGCCAGGCAACGACCCGGCGGCCCTTCCCTCAGACTAGCCGGACATTGCCGAGATGGTTCCCGCCGCCTTCTTCCTATTGCTTCTGGCCGGTGTGCCGATCGCGCTTGTCCTGGCCCTGACCGCCGCCATCTATATTGGCTGGAGCGGCAATACCCTGCTCTTCCAGTCCTTCCCCCAGCAGCTTTACGGAGGATTGGAAAAATACGGCCTGCTCGCCATTCCCCTCTTCATGCTCGTCGGTGAGCTGATGAACGAAGGCGGCATCACGAAGCGGCTGATTGCCCTGGCCGGCATCTTCGTCGGCTCGCTGAAGGGTGGGCTCGCCTACATCAATCTCGTCGCGAACATGTTCATGGCGTCGATCATCGGATCGACCAACGCGCAGATCGCGGTGATGGGCCATGTGATGGTCCCGGAGATGGAACGGCGCGGATACAACCGGGAATTTGCTGCCGCGGTGACCGCGGCGGGCGGGCTGATGGCTCCGATCATTCCCCCTTCCATGCTTTTCGTGATTTACGGCGTCCTGGCGCAGATCAGCATCGGCGACATGTTCATCGCCGGCATCCTCCCGGGTCTCCTCATGGGTGCGCTCTTCATCGGCGTCGTGGCGCTGATGGGGTTCTTCTACGAATATCCCCGCGGCGATCAGATGTCGCGCCATGAGGCCTGGCGAGCGCTGCTCGGTGCGTTGCCTTCCCTGTCCATTCCCGTGGTCATCATCGGCGGGATCGCGGCGGGGATTGCGACGCCTACTGAATCGGCCGCCCTTGCCGCCGTCGCCGCGATCGTCGTCGGCGCCAGCGTCCACCGCGAATTCCGCCTCTCCCAGGTACCGGCGATGATGACCCGTCTCGTCGCCAACAGCGCGACCGTGCTGTTTCTCGTCGCCACGGCGAACGTGTTCGGCTGGATCGTCGTCTACGAGAAGGTTCCGCAGACCATCGCAGCCTACATGCAGTCGCTGACGAACGACCCGTTCGTCTTCCTGCTGCTGCTCAACCTCCTGCTGCTCGTCGTCGGCTGCGTCATCGATGCGATCGCCGCGCTGATCCTGATCGTTCCGATCGTCCTGCCGATTGCGGTAGCAGCCTACGGCATCGATCCGTTTCATTTCGGCGTCGTCATCTGCCTCAACCTCGTCCTGGGGCTTCTGACGCCACCCGTCGGCACCGGCCTTTTCGTCGCGGCGAGTGTTTCCGGGTGCAAGGCGACCGACATCGTCAAGCCGCTGGCGCCGTTTCTCCTGGCGACGATCCTGGTGATCGTTCTCCTGGCCTGGCAGCCGGTCTTGACGACTCTGTTCATCCAGTGACGGCAACGGCGAACGTGCCCGGAGCACTTGCTTCCATAGCGCCCGGTTATCAGAACCATCATCCGTTATTATTATGAACACTGGCCTTCCCGGCTTAGCCTTGGGGGCACCAGCATGACACGAGGCGCAGACGCGCAGGGCGAACAGAGGCGTATCGCAGAGCTCTGAGCGCCGCCGGACTGGGCTTGTCACCATAGGGTTCCGCAATGCGCTTCGACCTGGTGAACGATGCATCACCGCATGCTGGCAACAAGCGGTTTCCGAACCGCCAAACCGGGTTGGGAGGCCCCATGACGACTGTTTTCGAACGCTATTCCACGAAATTCCTGACGCCCCTGCTGGTCGGCGCGGCACTCGTAGCCGCAAACGTCCCCACTCATGGGCAAGACGCTCCGGTCAATTTAACGATCGGATCCTTCCAGCAGGGATCCAGCTGGTACGTCTACGCGGTCAATCTCGCGGAACTGCTGCAGGACGAGCTTCCCTCTGGATCGACCATTGACTCCCCGCCGATCGCCGGTGGCGTCGGCAATCCCGCATTGGTCTCCAAAGGCCGCGCCGATCTGGCGTTCGGCATGGCGGTCGTCGGAAGCTGGGCACTTGAGGGCAAGCATGCATATGAAGAGCCACTCGGCAATCTGCGTGCCCTCGTCGGCGGCTGGGATCAATACTACCTCGTCCCCCTGGCCCGTGGCGGCGACGTCGATTCTGAACTCGGCGGCTATCTGAAAACCCATACCGAAGCGAACGTGACGCTCCTGCGCCGCGGCAGCATCGGCTCTTTCGGCGGCGAGCAGCTTCTGAATATCGCCGGCGCCGGCGAGGACGAGCTCACGTCGAGTGGCGGCAGCTACGAATTCGGGTCCTTCGACATGGTCAAGTCGCGCTTCGCCTCCGGTTCGGGCGACGTATTTGTCCAGGTCGGTACTCGGGGTCATCCGGGGATCACCGAGATTGCCCAGACGACACCGTCGACCTTCCTCGAGCCCTCTCAGGAGATTCTCGCCTCGATGCGCGAGAACTATGGCTGGCAGGTCGCAACCCTGCCCTCCGGAACATTTCCTGGCCAGGACGAAGACGTTGATCTGCCGGGCACGACGACGACCCTCTTCACCAGCACCGAGATGTCGGACGATCTTGCCTACAAGATCGTCAAGACGATCTGCGAGAACACCGAGCGCCTGAAGCAGGCTCATAAGGCTTTGAGCGACTTTAGCTGCGAGAACGGCGCCTGGAAGATGGAGAATAACGGCTTGCCGCTCCATGCGGGCGCCGAGCGGTATTATCGCGAGCAAGGCTGGCTGAACTGATTGGCGGCGGATAGCGGACCGATGTCGACGATGGAATCGACGCAGGTGAATCAGCGCGCCTTCGGATGGAACGATCTCCTTAGCCCCGCCGCGTTCATCGCGCTCGCCTGGACCCTCAGTCAGATCGCATTCGCGATCTGGCCGCAGATCGACACGCTCGCGCAGCGCGGCCTCCATGTCGCCTTCGCCGCGTCCCTGGCCTTTGCGATGCTGGCGCGGCAGACGCCTTCGCGAGCCAGCCATGCGTTCTGGCTGACCCTTGCGCTCATGGCGATCGCGCCGGGCATCTACATCGCCTGGAACGCCGCATTTTTCATGAGCGAGCGCATTCCGGGCCTGGACCCGGTTGCGGTGCCCGACTACGTCCTCGGCCTTCTCTTGATCGCGCTCCTGGTTGTCGTGGGCAAGGCGTATCTCGGCTGGGGCCTGACGATCTTCGCCGCCGCCTTCATCGTGTATTTCTTTGCCGGTCCTTACCTTCCCGGCGTCTTCGCGCACCGCTATTCTGGACTCGAGAGCTTCATCGATTCGCAGTTTCTGTCGCAGCAGGGGCTCTTCGGCGTCCCGGTCGGAGTATCGGTCTCGACGGTCTTCTACTTCATCCTGTTCGCCGCGATCTACGACGTCTATGGCGGGGGACGGCTTATCATTGACGTGGCGCTGACCCTGACCGGCCGGCGCATCGGCGGCCCGGCCAAGGCCGCCGTCGCCTCCTCGGGTCTGCTCGGGAGCGTGTCCGGGAGTGCTGTCGCAAACGTCATGTCGACCGGCATCTTCACCATCCCGCTGATGCGCAGAAGCGGCTACGATCCGCGCTTCGCCGGAGCCGTCGAGGCTGCCGCCTCGACTGGCGCTCAGCTCGTGCCCCCGGTGATGGGCGCGGCCGCCTTCATCATGGCGGACTTCCTGCAGCTTCCCTATCAGACCATCGTCTTTGCCGCGATCCTGCCGGCCGGCGCCTATTTCATCGCACTCCTGATCATGGTCGATCTCGAAGCGCGACGTCGCGGCGCCCGTCCGGAACAGGGGGCGGTGCAAGCCGGAATCGGCAAAGTGGTGATCGAACGCGGCCATCTGCTGGTTCCGCTTCTATGGCTCGCATACCGCATCGTCGCCGGCTATCCGGTCGAGGGCGCGGCGATCGAAGCCTGCGCCGTTACCGTCGTGGTCGGAACGCTGCGGGGAGCGACCCGCCAGACCCCGATCGCCATTGTCGAAGGACTGGTGGTCTCAGCGCAGCGGGCGGTGACGGTCGCCCTGCCTTGCGCTCTCGCCGGCATCGCCGTCGCGGTCATCAGCTTCACCGGGCTCGGCACAAAATTCACCAGCTTCATGGTCACCGTCGCGGCCGGCCAGATCCCGCTGCTCCTCGTCCTGACCATGCTGTCGAGCCTGGTTCTGGGCGCCGGCATGCCGACGACGTCAGCCTATATCATGGCCGCCATCCTGCTCGCGCCGAGCCTTGCAAGTCTCGGAATCGAGCCGCTGGTGGCCCACTTCTTCATCTTCTATTTCGCCATCCTGTCGATGGTGACGCCGCCGGTCGCGCTCGCGGCCTATGCGGCGGCGTCGATCACCGGCGCATCCGCCTCCGAGACCGGGTGGCGAGCCTTTTGCCTCTCGCTTCCGGGCTTCGTCATCCCGTTCGCGGCGGTCGTCCATCCCGGACTTCTTCTGATCGGATCGCCGCTCGACGCCGTATGGGCGATGACGAACGTCGTCATGGGCTTTCTGGCGATCGCCGCCGCGACGATAGGCTGGCTGTTTCGTCCACTCCCGGCCTCTGCCCGGGGGACCTTTCTGGCAGCAGGCATCTGCAGCGTTCTGCCGGGCCTTGTCTCGACGCTCGTGTGTTTCGCGATCATTGCAGGGCTTTGCGCCTGGGCACTTCAGACGCGAGAGCCACGGATCGGGAAAGCGGCTGGATGACTACGTGTCATGCTCTCGCGACCTCCGGCAGCCGCCCGTCAGGCAGGAGCCGGACCAGTCGACGCTTGCCCCTCCGCGGCCGATGGCCGGCGCGGTACGACGATGCGCGTGGTCATGATCTGCACGGCCTCGCCGTTCTGATTGCGCGTCTCACTGCGAATGGTCACAGTTCCACGGGTGGGGCGGGACCGCGAGGGGCGGCACTCGACGATTTCGCTGAACAGATGAAGCACATCGCCCGGACGGGTCGCCCGAACCCATGCGAGTTCCGCTCCGGCACCGATGAGCCCCCCTTTGACGGGAAGCCCCTCCAGAACGAAATGGCGCATCGTCAGAGCGGCCACATACCAGCCGCTGGCGACCAGGCCCCCGAAAAAGCTCTCGGCAGCTGCGACTTCGTCCAGGTGGAATGGCTGCGGATCGAAGGCGGCAGCAAATTCCTTGATGGCCTCTGCCTCCACCGCGAACTGTTCGCTTTCAAAGCGATACCCCACCTCAAGATCGTCCCAGTACAGTTCGTCGGCCAAGAGTTCTCCTTTCATCGACAAAGCAACGGGGCGCCAATCTGGCGCCCCGCTCGCTCGAGCATATATCCGAAGCAGGAACCAGCTTCAGTAAGAAGCTGGGGATCAAGGATCGAGCGTGCTCTTGTTCGCTCGTTCTGACGCATCACCTCCGAAGGCCCCGGCTGCGCGAGCATCAGCGGGTCGCGGGAGCCGAAGGGCTTGCTCCCGCCTCGGGCGATACCGGCCATTCCACGAGAGCCGACACCACCGCGCCGGCGAACAGGGCCCAGAACGGCGCACTGATGCCGAGGATCGAGATGCCGGACATCGCGACGACGAGAGCAACGAAGGCGCCGATCTGGAAACCCGCCGGCTTCGAGAAGGCCAACTGGAACGCCATGACCAGGACGTTGATCATCGCGAGCCCTGCGACGGCGCCGATCAAGGGTCCGGGCAGCATCAGGATCAGCGGCACGACTGCGCCCGCGAAGATGCCGAAGGAGGCGAAGAGCACGCCGTTGACGACGCTCGCCACATAGCGCCCCTGTTTGTCCTCGCCGGCCTGATCGGACGAGCAGATCGCCGTCATCGGCCCGGCAATGTTGGCGTTGTGGCCTCCGAGGAAACCGGCGAGGATGCCGCCAATGCCGGAAATGATCGTCATGGCGTTGACCGGTGCGCGATAGTCTTCAGCGATGAGAACACCCGTCGCCTGGGCGTTTTCGGCGCCCACCACCAGGATGGCGAGCGGCACCGCGATCGCCAGGAAGGCGTCGAGGGTGAAGCTGGGCGCGGTGAATTCCGGCGCGACGAAGCTGATGCCGGCCTCACTCGCCCCGAACGTCCCCGTCAATGCGACCGCGATGAGACCGACCACCAGGGCGGAAAGCACCGGCGGAACGACCTTAGTCAGGCGCATGGACAGGAAGAAGGCGATGATCGCGGCGCCGACGACGATCGGCAGCTTGTCGATCGCCGTGACGGCACCGATGCCGAAGCGAATGAGCGCCCCGGCGATCATCGCCATGACGATCGGCATCGGCAGCCAGCGCATCACCTTGCCGATCAGCCCTGTGACGCCGAGCACCAGCACGATGACACCGGCCATGACGAAGGCGCCGACCGCTTGGTCAAACGGAAAGGTCGCCAACGATCCCGCCACCAGAGCCGCCCCGGGGATCGAATAGGCGCCGGTGATGGGCATCTTGTAGTAAAGCGCCATGACGAAGCTGATCAGACCGCCGAGCCCGTAAATGGCCAGCAGCCAGGCCACCGTCTGGCCATTCGTCAGATTGCCGCTTCCGGCCGCGCCGATCACGATGAGCGCCGGTCCCGAGCAGCCGAAGATTGCCGCGACGAGCCCGGCGCTGCCGGTCTTCAGATTGAGATTTGCCGGCAGGCTCCGCAGTCCGGCGCCGATCCCGGGTCCCGGCTCAATGAAGCGGCCCTTGGTGCTGTCCATGTTTTCTCCTCCCCTGAATCGAATAAACCGGTCGACGGCTGGCTCAGCGTCCCTTGAACGTGGGCTTTCGCTTCGCGTGGAAGGCTTCCACGCCCTCCCTGAAGTCTTCCGACTGGCGCAGACGGCTGTAGTTCAGCCCTTCGAGTTCGATCGCCGTGGTCAGGAAGGCGTCGTCGGTCTCGTTCAGCATCTTTTTCGCCGTGCGCTGGGCGATCGGCGAGAACTCCAGAAGCTCGTCGACCAGTGCGCTCACCGCCGTCTCGAGTTCGCCGTCAGGGACGCATTCCGTGGCGATGCCCCATTCGACCGCCGTCTTGCCGGGGATGCGCTTCGAGCGCATTACAATGTCCTTCGTCCGCGTGACGCCGACGATCTTCTGCAGCCGCGCCGAACCGCCCGAGCCGGGGATCTGGCCGAGCTTTTGCTCAGGCAGCGCATAGCGGCAGGTCTCCGAGACGATGCGAAAATCACAGGCGAGCGAAATCTCGAAGCCGACGCCGAAGGTGTAGCCGCGGTTGGCAACGATGACCGGCTTGGAGCATCGGGCCGGAGCGGCGATGTTCCAGGCGAGCTTGGAGACGTGTTCGGGGCTGGCCTCGAGAAAGCCCTTGATGTTGCCGCCGGAGGAGAAATGCTCGCCCTCCCCGGACAGAACGATGATCCGCACGCGCGCGTCATCGTCCAGTATCTCGAAGACGAGCCGAAGCTGGTCCCGCTCCGGCATCGAGATGATGTTGTAGGGTGGGCGCGCGAGAACGATGTCGGCACGCTGTTTGGCCGGGTCGATCGTGACCTTGAAGCCGTCGAGTTCGGCAAGGCGCGGGTCGCTGAAGCTGTAGGTTTCGCTCATGGACGTTCCTCAATTGTTTCAGGAGAGTTGGGTGTCGCCGCTCGCAGGGGCGGCTGTTTCCGCGTCGTATTCGCCGGCGACGAGCTTGCGGCGCAGAAGCTTGCCGACCGGGGACTTCGGAATCTGGTCGACGAAGACGTAGGCACGCGGACGGCGAAAATTCGCCAGGCCGGAGCTCTTGCAATGGGCGTCGAGATCGGCCTCGTCGACGGCGCCCGATCGCTTGACAAAGGCCGTGACGATCTTGCCCCAGCGCTCATCCGGAAGGCCGACGACGGCGACCTCGGCGACGGCGTGATGCAACGAGAGACAGCTTTCGACTTCGACCGGCGAGACATTTTCGCCGCCGGTTATGATCATGTCGTCGGCACGCCCGGTGACGAACAGGTCGCCTTCCTCGTCGAAATAGCCGGTGTCCCCGGTGAAGTACCAACCGTCGCGGATCGCCTTGGCGGTCGCCTCGGGGCGTTTCCAATAGCCCTCGAAGGCCTCGTCGCCCTTGAGCAGCGCGACGATCTCGCCCTCGACGCCGGGCTTTGCCTTCGTCTCGGCGTCAATGGCGCCGAGCGTTACCACGCGGATCATCTGGTTGAGCCCGGACCGCCCTGCCGAGCCGGGTTTCAACGGCGCCTTCTGGTCGATCGTGCAGGTGTAGACCTCCGAGGAGCCGTAGTGATTGACGAAGAGTTCCGGCTCGAAGGCGGAATTCAGCTTCTTCATCAACCCGTCGGTCATCGAGGCGCCGGCAAAGCCGAGCTTGGTGACGGAGGCGACCCGCGCTTTCGAGAACGCCTCGTGGTGGATGATGTCGTGGTAGAGCGTCGGAACCAGATAAAGGTTGGTGACCTTCTTCGCCTCGATCGTCTTCAGTGCGCTCGCGACGTCGAAGCGCGGCAGGCAGACGAAGGCGCCGCCGATCAGTGAGGACGCGAGCAGCGATCTGACGCCCATCGTATGGTAGAGTGGCATGACGCCGAGGGTCCGTTCGCCATGCCGATAGAGGTTTTGCGCGACATGGGCGAGCGCCGCGGCACGCTCGGCGCGGTGGCGGCGCGGCACGCCCTTCGGCCGCGACGTGGTGCCGGACGTGTAGAGCATCAGCGACCAGTCGTCGGCGGAAGCCTGCGGCGAGGCGTCGGGGGCGCTGCCCGACAACATGTCGCCCAGCGAGTCGGCGCCGTCCTCCGCCTCACCCGCCATGATCCTCGGCACGTTCCGCGACTTCTGCGACGCCGCGACCGCTGCAACCGCGACGTCCTGATAGAAGATCGCCCTGGCTTCGCTGTCCTCCAGCGCATGGTCGATCTCGTCCGGCTTGGCCCGCCAGTTGAGCGGCGTGACGATCAGCCCCGCCAGCTGGCCGGCCCAGTGGAGCGACGCGTTTTCCCAGCGGTTCTGCATGATCGTCAGAACATGGTCGCCGGGCTTCAGGCCCATCGCCCGCAGGCCATCGACCAGAGCCGAGATCTTCGCGAACCAGTCGGCATAGGTCAGATCAAGATCGCCGTCTGAGATCGCGAGCGCGTTCGGATCGCGTTCGACACTGGCGATGAGACTGGTCCCAAGGTCAAGCATTGGCGGCCTCCTCCTCCTTCATTTGCGCTTGCGCGGCGAGCGCCGCTTTGACGATCGGCGCGTAGCCGGTGCACCGGCACAGGTGCCCGGAGAGATGTTCGCGAATGACCGCCTCCGAAGCGTCCGGCGCGCGCTTCAAGAGTGCGTCGAGGCTCATCAGGATACCGGCGGTGCAGAACCCGCATTGCAGCGCGAAATGCTCGCGGAACGCCGCCTGGAGCGGCGAGAGTTCGCCGGCCGCCGGCTCCAGCCCCTCGACGGTGCGGATGTCCGCGCCCTCGGCCTGCGCCGCCAGCATCAGGCAGGCGCGTACGGGCTCGCCGTCCACCTGCACGGTGCAGGCGCCGCAGACGCCGTGCTCGCAGCCGACATGGGTGCCGGTTTCGCCCAGGACGTGGCGCAACAGATCCGTCAGCAACATCCGTCCGGGCGCATGCGCGGTGACCTCCCGCCCGTTGAGGCGGAAGCCGATGGCGTGGCGTCCCTCTCGGCTCAGCTTCGGCATGAGATGGCCTCCTTGACGGTCTGGCGCCCGAGCGAGCGCACGAGGTCGCGGCGGTAGCGAGCGCTGGCATGCAGGTCGTCGCGGGCACCGAGGCTCCAGGCGAATTCGTTGAGGGCGTCTTCGAACCCGTCGTCGGACGGGTCCGGCAGATCGATCGCCTGGGGCGTGTCGGCGACGCCGCCGACGGCAAGACGGTTCGTGCCGTCCGGCCGTGCGATTGCCGCACAGGCGACGATGGCAAAATCGCCATGCCGGCGTGCGATTTCGCGAAACGCGGTTCCCGTTCCCATCGGATGGGCCGGAAAGGCGACGGCCTCGATCATCTCGCCGGGCTCGACGGCGGTCGCCATCATGCCCATGAAGAACGCCGACGCAGCCAGGACGCGCTTCTTCCTGCGATTGCGCAGATGCATCTCGCCGCCGAGGGCCAGGAGAGCAAGCGGCAGTTCGGCGCTCGGATCGGCATGGGCCAGCGACCCGCAGACCGTGCCCCTGGACCGGGTCTGGGCGTGGCCGACCCATGGCATCATCGCCGCGATCATCGGCAGGAGGCCGGCGAGCGGCGCCCAACGTTCCAGCTCGACCTGCCGGACCGCGGCCCCGACGAAGACCTGCCCCTTTCGCTGCTCGATCCGTTGCAGCTCGCAAACCCGCGTGATGTCGACCAGGACTGATGGCCGGGCGAGCCGCATATTGAGCATCGGCACCAGCGACTGGCCGCCGGCGATCACTCGGGCCTCGTCGCCGGCCTCGTGCAGTGCATCGAGCGCTTCACCGAGAGCATCGGCGCGCACATAGTCGAAGGGAGCCGGCTTCATCGGCCACCTCCGATCAGTGCCTTGAGCCGGGCGAACACCCCTGCCCCCGGCACTTTTCCGCCGCCGGCATGATTGGCCAGCGCCTTGAAGAACTGGCCGATGACGACGCGCGCCGCGCCGTCGAGAAGCCGGCCGCCGACCGAGGCGACCTTGCCGCCGATCCCGGCCTCGTAGGAATAGGAGATGCGGGTCCGCCCGCCGCCGAGATCCTCCAGCGTGACCCGGCCCGACCCTTCGCCAGAACCCAGCGCCCCGACGGTCTTGCCGCTCAGCGTCACGGCATTCGGCGCGTCGAGGTCCGACAGCTCGATATCGGCCTTGTAGCGTCCCTTGACGGGCCCGACGCCCAAGGTCACGTCGGCGGTAAAATGGGTCTCGGAGACTTTTGTGACGCCGTGCGAGCCGGGAATGATCGCTTCGAGCGTTGCCGGATCGAGCAGCATGCGCCAGACCTCTTCGCGCGAAGCCGCGACCTCCGCCGAGCCCCCACCGGTCAGTTTGCGCTGGCCGCCGGGCGCGGTGTCCTCCACTTGCGTCGGCTTGACCTTCGGCTGGGGTTCGTCGCCGGCCAGAAGCGCTGCAATGCGGCTCGGTGAGACGGGCAGCACGATGTCGTCGGCGCCGATCGCGTCAGCGACGGCATTGGCGATGCAAGCCGGCGTCGACATGCAATTGCCTTCGCCCACTCCCTTGGCGCCAAGCGGCGTGAAGGGCGACGGGCTTTCGTAATGCAGGATGATCGGCTCCGGGACTTCCATCACCGTTGGGATCAGATAGTCGGCGAGCGTTCCCGACAGGAAGCTTCCGTCCGCGCCATAGGCGAACTCTTCGAGGAGTGCTGCGCCCAGCGCCTGGGCGAAACCGCCGCGCACCTGGCCATCGACCATCGCCGGATGCAGAATCGTCCCGCAGTCGTGCATCGTCACATAACGGTCGATCCGGACAGCGCCGGTGTCCCGGTCGATCTCGACGCCGCAGAAATCGAAGATGAAACCGTGGCAGAGCGAGGAATTCACCTCGTCCGCGGCATTCGGCGCCTGCAATTGCTCGGGCGTCCAGAACACCGTCTCGCGGATGGTCTGGTCGACCGAGTCAGGCAAGGTTCCCGGCGCCCAATGGGCGGCCGCGGCAACGCGCGCGAAGGACACCGAGTTGTCAGGATTGGATCTGGCGAACGCCCGGCCTTTACCAAACTCCACTTCCCCTGACTGAATGTTCAGCTGCCCGGCGGCGACCTCGCCGAGCTTTGCCCGCAATCGGTCAGCCGCAAGCTTGGCGGCACCCGCCACGGCGGGTGCGAAGCGGCTGGAATAGTTGCCTGACGCGATCGACCAGGCGTCCCGCCCCGTATCGACATCGGCGACGACCGTGATCGCCGTCGGATCGAGGCCGAGCGTGTCGGCGACGACTTGGGACAAGACCGTTCGATGCCCTTGCCCCTGCGGCACGGAGGCGACCTTGACCGAAACCGCGCCGAGCGGATCGATGGAGATGGTCGCCGTTGCCTGGGCGCCGTTCTTTGGCCCAGCTTTCTCGCGCTGTCCGGGCGTCAGAACGGTAGTGATGTAGCCCATATTGGAGACGCTCGGCTCGACCACGGCGGCAAGACCGATACCGTAGAGCCGGCCCTCGGCGCGGGCCTCGTCGCGGCGCCGCTTCAGCTCGTTGAGACCGCCTTGCGAAACCGCTCGATCGAGAGCGGACTGGTAGTCGCCGGAATCCAACAGCGCGCCGCTCGCAGTGCGATAGGGAAAGCCCGCTGCGGGAACGAGATTGCGGCGGATGACGTCGAGCGGATCGAGATCGAGCTCTTTTGCGATGCGCTGCATCAGTCGTTCGAGCGGAAAGTAGATCTGAGGACCACCGAAGCCGCGATTGAGACCGGTCGGAGTCTTGTTGGTCAGCACCACACGGTTGCGGATCGAAAGATTGTCGATCGCATAGGCGCCGGTCATGTTGCCATGCATGCGGTAAAGCGTCGCCGGCTCGGGCGCGCGCAGGTGTGCGCCGCAGTCCTCGATCTGATCCCAGTCGAGCGCCGTGATCCGGCCGTCCGGATCGACGGCCGCCTCTAGCCGCGTCACACGGTTGGTCGCGGAGACAGAGGCGGCGAGATGCTCAAGCCGATCCTCGATCCACTTGACCGGCCGGCCGGCGATACGCGCCGCGACGCCCATCAGGATCATGTAGGGAAAGACGCCCTGCTTGATCCCGTAGCTGCCACCGGAAGATGGCGGCGTTCTGAGCCGAATCCTGTTACCGGGGACCTTCAGCGCACGGGCCACCACCGCGTGGATCGAAAACGGCCCTTGGAAATTGGCGAGAATGTCGTAGGCGTCCTCGCCCGGCTCGTAGCTGGCAACGACACCGTAGGTCTCGATGGGCGTGCAGGAATTACGGGGATAGGCAACGTCGATGCTGATCCGGTGCGCCGCCGATGCGAAGGCACCTTCCGGATCGCCGTAGGAAAAACGACGCTCGTTGATGAGATTTGAGCCGAGCGAAGGATGCAGAACCGGCGCATCGTTCTCAAGCGCTGCAACCGGTTCCACCACCGCCGGCAGAACCTCGTAGTCAACCGCAACTTCGTCCGCTGCGTCCTCCGCAAGATAGCGATCGGCGGCAATGACGATAGCGACAGGCTCGCCGACATAGCGCACGCGATCCGTCGCGATCGGCCAGCATTGGACATCCGCCTTGACGCCGACGGTCATCGAGCGCGTCAAACGCTTGACGTCCTCTCCCGTGACGACAGCGGCGACGCCTTCGCTCTTAAGCGCCTGCGACACGTCGATCGAGCGGATCGTTGCGTGCCCATGCGGCGAGCGGACGATGACCGCTTCCATTGTGCCGACCGCCGTTGGCATGTCATCCACGAAACGGGCACGTCCCGTCAGGAGCGCCGGATCCTCGACACGCGGAACCGATCGGCCGATCCAACGATCGGCGGATGGATTGATCGTCAATTGAACCTCCCCGACGCCTCAGCGGGCGCCTCTCATGGGAGGTTACGGCTTTCGGGTTCGCCGCCGCGATCCCGAAGCGTCACATGACTTACCGAGGAGTCCCAAAATCGCCGCTGTCTGGACCGCTCGAGCGAAAAGCCGCGACCTGACGAAACGTGCTCGGAGAGGAGCCGGCATGGTCATGAAAGAAGCGGGAAAAATGCGCCGGCGCGGAAAAACCGAGGCTCTCGGAGAGGGCCGCGAAGGAGGCCGTCCCTTCCGACACTGCCTTAACCGCACGCTCCATTCGCACGACGTTGAGGTAGACGCGCGGGCTGACACAGAGCGAGGTTTCGAACAGCCGGAAGAAATGCGCCCGTGACAGGCCGACGTCGCTGGCCAGCCGGTCCATGTTGCCGACGCCGCCCGGATCGGTGGCGATCATCCGTGTGGCCCTGCGAACTCGCGGATCGACGACCGCCGCGGCCGCCAGGCGCAGCGAGACCGGCGTGTCCCGCCACGCGGCGAAGCGCTCGATGATGGCGATCATCAATTCGGCGAGAAGGCGCTCATGGCCGTCCGCATCTGCGGGATCGTGCACCATCGCCTCGGCAAGGCTCCGCGACAGGCGGCGTATGCAGGGCGTCGTCGCGCCGACAGTCTTTGCGAAGAAATCCGGCGCGCCGCTCGCCTTCCAGTTCGAGCGAAACCCGCCAAGCCAGCCCGGCTCGATGTAAAGGGCGAGGATGATCGTCGCCGGCTGCCCGTCGTAATGAGCGTAGGCATGCGGCTCCCAGGCGTTGATCAGGATGGCGCTTTCGTCGGTCAGCGGCGCGATGCGATCGCCGACCGAGAATTGCGTATCCGCGCCCTCGACCTTCAACAGAACATGGCAGTGGGGATGAGCGTGACGCACGAGCGGGCGGTCCATGTCGAGCAGCGCGACACGACCGAACGTTCCCCTAGCTACTCTGAGCGCATTCGACATTTTCGATCCTTACCACAGCGCAGGTTCGAAAGCAGCAGGCTTGGCCAGCGCGGCGGAGTCGTAACAAGGGCGGGGGGAACGCAACGCGACGGCTGGTGGGCGACAATCGCCGCGACGCTCGTCGAAACAGATGGACGGTGCGCTTTGCACGGAAGGTCTCGTCGTCGTGAGGGCGACGAGCCATATCGACGCAGTCGACGCGGCTCCACTCCGGTCGGGCGTCTTGACCGCTCTTTTGAGATCGGCCTCCTGGGCCAGCCCTGGGCGGCATGGCTGACATCCCCAGTGGCTGAACGCAATCTTCACCCTGCTTACACCGCCGCTGCTGCTGGCCGGCCATGCCACCTTCCGGGAGGTCTTCGCAAAGGACAGGCTGCGGGTTTGGATGTTTCTTTCACTATCCCTTGGTTCGACATGATCCCCTCGGCGGTGGCCTTCGCCATTTGGTCGCTGGCCGTACCCGGCCTTTCCGCCGATGCCTCAACCATGCAAGTCATCGACGCCTTGTTGGTGTCCTCGCTGCTTTCCCAGACCCGCCGCAGCGTGGGCGTTCAGTGAGAACCGATGATTGCTTCGTTGCGGCTCATGGAAGCCCGCGACAAGCGCCGTCTTCTGAAGCAGGAACGCGATCTTCAGGCGGTGCAACTCCTCATCTTCGACGAACTCGGCTACGTGCCGCTGTCGCCGACGGGCGCCGAGCTTCTGTTCGAGGTGTTCTCGCAGCGCTACGAGCGCGGCTCCACCATATCGTCACGTCGAACCTGCCGTTCGAGGACTGGACGAGCGCCCTGGTGTCGGAGCGGCTCACCGGTGCGCTGCTCGATCGCCTGACGCACCACGTCCATATCCTGACGATGAACGGCGACAGCTACCGCCTCAGGCAGTCCGCCGGACGACGTCGGGCTGCCGCGGCAAGGGCGGAGCAAAACCATGCCACCGCCAAGACCGTGGATCCCGATACCGGCGACATCACTGACCCCTGATCCTCAGGATAAACGGTGGGCCTGGTTTTGCTCCGACGTTGACACGTCTTCCCGGAAACGCGGGCGACATCATTCGGAATTCGCATTTGGGACCTTGTCGCGGCTCGCCATCTTGGTAGATGCCGAATTCATCGTGGGACGAGAGCAAGAGCGAACTCGTCCAAATCGTCGACGAGATCGCGAGCCGCGATATTCTCGACGCTCATCCGATTCCTTGCTTCAGGATCGGCGCGGGCGGGGCGAACGGATATCGTCAAGGAATGATCAATGCCCGGGAGTTTGATTCCTCGGCGTCCTTTCGCATCGCGTCCATAAGCATGCTGCGACGCTGCGGACCGGTGATTCATCGCGACCGCGATCTGGGCCGAATTCCACCCTGCGGACTGCGCGTTTTTCCGAAACTGATGCCGAAGGGACCGCAGTGTCATGAGTGGATCGGTACGATGGATCTGGAGCAGTTTCGCGCAGCGAGCCACGACCTTTTCCTCACTCCCATAGTGCCTCAGGTTCTTCTGCAAATCGTCGCAGATCAACTTGATCGTTTCGATGCACTTTCGGCCGAGAGGCCTTAGATTGAGTTCGCGAACTGGCACGAGGCCCCGCATCATGCGATCGCTCATCTTTGCAGACGAGATGAAAAGCACGTCGTTTTGAACCCAAGAGTTGGCCCATTCTGACGGTCGTAATCCGACCATATCGCCAATCGCTAAGATTCTGGCCAGCGTTTTTGCCATGGGCTTTCGGGATTCTGCCAAACACAGGACGGTTTCTCGGCGCAACTTCTGCGACAGACCGCGACGCCGGCCGGCGCCACATCGGATCGGCAGATTGCGACTTCCATGTGCCAAGGGAGCAGCATCAAGGAGGCCTAGTCTACGCAAATACTGAGCCGCTCTCGTGATCACCAACTTGCCGCCGTCGTAAAGGTCGCGAAGCGTTTGCAGCAGCGCCGCACGATATTGCCGACACGTGGAATGGCGCAGTGTTGGGGCCATCGCGACAAGCAGATCTATAGCGTCCCCAATCGTGCCTGGAGTCTCTGTCGTTCCTGCACGACGCATCAGGCATTTGGCTTGATATCGATAGCGTTCGACAGTCTGCAAGCTGCGTCGATTTGAGCTGTCTGCGTCGTCACCCCAATCGATCTGCAAGGCCTCGCAGATTGCGATCTCATCCGACCATGACATGGCACCCCCTCCCGTTACACGACAGCTTGAGGCTACGGGACAGTGTCGAAAGCTCCGAGGGGAAAACGGCAGATCGGTCGACCCGGCGATCGCATGCGGAGATTTGTTGCGATCACGGACGGGACGGTGTCCAGCTGGGCAGTCGTCAGTGACGGATTTGCGATGAGCATTACGCCATTCGACGTTATTCACCATCTTGGCGGGGGCCAAGCCCGGCGAATCTTTTTGATGCGCGCCATGCCGTGCTCCTCGGTGCGGAGGTGGAGGCCAGCGTAGCAGGGTCGCAGGTCTGGCGATATCCGCAGCTAGCCTTCCGGTTGGCCTGCCCTATGCGGTATAGGGACCCTCGGTCAGTCGGTTAATCGACAGGACCAATGTCGTCCCGTATCTACGCCGCCAATAAACTCCTAGGCTGTAGTAATCCTGCCGCCCGTCGAAATCGGAGACGACGACGATCATGTCGTCGTCTCCACCGGGAAGCTGAATTGGTACAAGCTGTTCTGGAGACCGGACGGCGCCTGCATCAACACCCTCGATCGATGCCAGCACGATCGGGTGATCGATCCACTCCTGGTGGGAACCGTTCGGACTAGTCTTACGACCGCGCTCATCTCCCTCCTTTCATATTGATAATCGGCAATTTCGTTGGCTTGAACGAGTGCCAGAATTCCGCCAGGGCCGCCTTCCCTAGAACCCGCTTCTCAAGCGCCAAGTCGGCGAGCGCTTCGATTGCATGCCGATGTTGAATCGCGGCGAGCAGCGCGTCTGCATAAGCCATGCGCAGCCGACGTTCGACCGCCGCTTCATCGGCAGATTCGACGACGCCGATCCTAGAGCCCAATCCGAGCCGCCCTTCAATCATCTCGGCAAGACCTGTGGCCTTGCCGAGATCCGATTGCGCGGGACCGCCCGCTCCCGCGGACACCGAACCGAGCACTACTTCTTCGGCAGCTCTGCCGGCCAGCTGAATAGAAAGCTGCGCCGAGAAATCCGGCAATAGCAACTCCGTTTGGTGCCGATCATACGTAACTCTTCCACCGGAGGCCGCCGCAACCGACAGACTGGTCGGCACGCTGCCCCGAGACAAGATCGCGACCGCGTGCCCGGCTTCGTGGACTGCAATTCGGCGCCGGATGATCTGCGGCCGATCATCCGCAGGTAGGGCCACAGCAAGAAGATCCGACCCAGTCACAGACCGGCCCTCAGTCCGAGCACGCTGACGGGCATCGCGAGCAATACGAGCAGCATCCGCACCCGAAGCTGAACCAGCTAGTGTGACCGCGATTGGCTGGATATCGACTTCGGAAACGGACGGAAGGTGGTGCACCAGAATCTTGGAAAGATCGGCCTCATCCGGCAAACCGACCACGAATTTCCGATCGAGACGGCCCGACCGAACGAGCGCCGGATCCAGGTTGGCATCGTCATTGCATGCCGCGATTACAATGACGCCTTCACGACGCGCTGTGCCATCCAGCGCTTCGAGGAGGGCATTGTTGATCGTCCTCCACCAATCGTCGTTTCGCTGACTTGCGCCGCGCGCCAACAGGGTGTCGATCTCGTCAATGAAGATCAGCGCTGGCGTGGCGGCCGATGCTTCGGAGAAGACGCGGCGCATCGTTTTCAAGACCGAACCGAGATGACCTTCTCCGGCGCTTTGCCATGCTGCATATGAGGTCGGGAAGAAAGAGAGACCTGACGAACGGGCAAGTGCGCTTGCAAAAAGCGTCTTCCCGGTTCCCGGCGGCCCAACCAACAGCGCGCCCGCATCCACGTCGTCCCAAGTCAGTTGGCCGGCCCGGTAATCCCTGAGGGCTGCGACGAGCCTTTCGCCCCATTCTCTAGCCAGACCATATCCGTGCAGGTCCTCCAAGCCCGGACCTTCGGAATTCTCAGGTGGCCGGTCATGGATTGCGGCGATCATCTGAACCGCATCGTTCGCGGTGGTCGATCGTGCAATAGCAAGGTCGATCCAGCGCGGTTCGACCGTCGACATCACAAATTCGCTGGACCAAGTGTAAGATGAGCCTGGAAACGCATGTGCCATAATGGCGTCGAAGTCGGCCACGTCGATAGTCGTGAGATCGCATTCCATATCTGCGATCGCCAGCGCTGCCGTATCTAGGTCCTCCCCCGGCGAGAGAGCGACGATCGTGATGCCGCTCGCAAGCGTGGAAAGTACCTGTTGCGTCCGCTCGCGTTGAGTCTTCCGCTGCGATGCCCTAGCCGCGATCTCATCCGCCGGGATATGGTGATGCTCGACACCGAACAGCATGAAGCCGGTCCGTACGGCGTGGTCTAGCGCCATCCATACAGCGTACAGTGCAGCGTCGCGCCACTCGTTGGACGCCACACGGACGATAACGAAGGTCGGTTTCCGTTCCCGCAGCCGACTAACCACAACTCCAGGCACCGCCCTGCAGACCCGATCGAACAGCATGCGGGTCGAAGGCGGCATGGCCTTCAGGCGATCTGCAATCTCGTTGTCGATACGGGCCTCTTCTGCTGCCGCATCAACGTCTGAGGAGACGGCTTTCGCCTTGGGCTTAAGGCTGGAGAGCTTGCCCCGCTTCACGGTCATCGGATCACCTCTGTCCGGGCGGTCCGAACAGCAAGCCACCGCAATGCCATGCGCGCGGCCTGGTCTCCGCTGGCCGCCCTCCAATTCAGGTTCTCCTTGAGCTGCCGAAGCTCCTTGCTTTCCAACGGTCGCTTTCCGAGCCTCAAGGTTGCTCCGACCAGAGTAGCGGTATCGATGTGAAGCACGGTAGCCGTCGATGGAGGCTGGGGGCGCCTGCCGGACGAGTCGAAGTTATCAGGGACGCAAGACATGAGTCGGTCCTTTCTCGGAACTGAGAGAATTGGTGCGTTTAATGTCGAACCATTGAGAGCGCTCGGCAGATCGACTGCCAACAGGGGCGGCGTGACGGCGCCTCGAACCAGGCCGGAGTTTGCTCAGAAGCGCGGCCGCCCCGGCTCCACAGGCGGGCGATCGCAAATGGTCCCACTAACAGAGACACAACTCGGCGCTGCACTGCCGGCGGGTCTGTTAGCGGCAGTCCTGCGTTCGACGGGGCCAATCATTCGCGACAAGTCGAGACGAACCGGCTCGCGGCCACCCGCCCGGAAACCGAGAATGCTGTCCCCGTCGGTGCCGTATTGGTCGTCCGGAACGTGCCTTCGCCCGTGCGGATTGTTGCTCTCTTCGATGCTCGCCGGCACGAAACCGGCCGCCAAAGCGGACAAGGCCGGCATCAGAGAGTGGATCAGCTTTTGACGAATCTGCTCATCAAGCCTGTCGAGATAAGCGACGATCGGTACGCCAAAAAAGTCGTCGAGCCTATCTGGCCCCACTGTCATCAGCGTGGCGTAGCCGCCGTTGCCATATCGATCGATAATGCCACACGAGACGGTCGAAATGCGGTAACTGTCAGCTTCCAGCGCTCGCCTCGCGGTGAGCCCGGCGATGCGCAAGAGCCGGACGGTTGCTCCACATTTTGGGGTCGAGAGCGCGACGCTTCCGCGCCGGCATTCGATGACAGTTGCATGCTGCGTCTCATTATCGATCACGACGAGATCTGCGCGATAAGAGCCCATTGGATATCGATCATGTGCAAGCTCGACGCCCGAGGAGCTTCTGTTGTTGTCGACAATTTCGGCTGCGGGGCGGGTTAGCGGCAGCTGGTACTCGCGCAGCACAATCAGACGATCGTCGTGCGCGAGTGCCTGCGCGATAACATCGGGAATAGACTGGCCGACTCGAATAATCGTCGATCGAAGTGCACTGCCAAGACGCGACAGATCGCCCAACGTCGCATCCATTTCCGTTGCGTCTGCCGCCGCCAGCGCATTCGCGACGATGGTATCAGCAAGACGGTCAATGTAGGTCGCGATCGGATCCACGTCCCCCGCCGCACCAGGACGATGACGATGATGCTCGGTCAAGTGGACGGAATTCAAACCGGGAAACCCCGCGTTGGTCGCGGAGGCGTTGCGCGTGCGGTTCTGCGAAGGCCGCGGGGCCCCGCTGCTTAGTGAAGGCATGCAATTCTCCTGCCAGCGACGAGCCAGCCCAAATTTGTAGGGAAAACAGGAATAGAAGACGTGGACAGCGAAGTTCGAGCGGCACTCATGGCCGCCCGAAATTCTGAGGTTTGCCCCGCTTCCGTGTAGGCGTCAGCCGCGCGGACCGGTCAGGCGGACAACCAGGCCGCCCCGCCATTCCGTGACATCGATCATGCCGACGGCCGAAAGCTTTCTGCAGAGCTCGGAACGAACGGTCACACCGGCCGCCATCCGAAGCCCCTCCGGTCGAACCAAGATGAAGCGGCGCTTCTTCAAGCGCTCGAGAAGCTTGCGTGCCGCAGTCACCTCGGCAGTGCAGAAAACCGGCCCGGCCGTGTACGACTCGTTGGCCTGTTCAGTCTCCGGCTTGCCGGCGGTCGAATTGGGGAAGGCGAAGGTGGGAAGGTCAGCATCGTCGGGGTGCGCTGCTGCGGCCTTACGGCTTTCCTCGGCGGACGCACTACGACGCTCCGCAGCGGCCCTGAACCGATCCCTGAGATCTTCCGGGAGATCGGGGATATTGGCGATCGGCACTGCGGGCGCGAGGCCCGCGATGTACATCGAACCGCCGATGACCAGCGCGTGGGGGCGCGTCGGACCGAACGCGGCCGGCGGCAGTCCGCCCTGCGCGGGGCTGTCGGTGGGCCGCCGAGGGCCGGTAACGATGTCGTCGGTGTTGGTGGAATTTTTCTTGCACGACTGCGCCGTGCACGCGAGAAACGCGTCAGCCATTCTGAACTCTCCTACGAGCATCAGGGTGGTCAGGCTGCTGGGGGAGCGCCAACTCCCCTGGCGGCCGCCTCTGCGGTCACCACACAGTAGACCACTGTGGTCGACGACAGGATTGCCGTCGATAGCCAAAACGTATGGCAGGAAAATGAAGAATCATAGGTGTTAGGCCTGAGAAATCGCTCAGGGTGCTTAATGGTGCTAATATAAAGCAATTTTTATTTAAATTGTTTGAGATCCTAGGTCGAAAACGTTGCTCTATTCGATAACATAACTCTCATGCACCCACACCGGAACCCAGGCTAGGCGGAAGCTTGGATCGCGGATTTCGAAGGGCATGTGAGGTTCCAAAGAGTGGCGGCGTCCGTCTTCTTGGGCGCGTTGCAGCCAAAGACAACTCAACGGTGTCGCGGAGATGGTCTTTGAGTGTCGCGCCATAAGAGACTGGCCGATTTCAAAGTTTCATTCCCTTGTAGGCCTCCGGCAGCTTATAGGCCGAGCATCTCAAACGGCCGGCAGCCTCTCAACGATCGCCAGATGACTTCTTTGTCCCGTGCGAATCTCGGATCACACGTTCGATGGCATCCTCCACGACTTCCGTCAGCGTCAGATTGCGGCTTTCGCAGAAGCGATAAAGCCGCTGAAAGAGCGTTACATCGATACGCATGTTGAATTGCTGAGTCGGCGGCCGTCGCTTCGGCGAACGACGCTTGGGTATCCTGTCATCCTCGGCAGGAGGCTCCATCTTCCGCTCCGGCTCGTTGTCGAGCACAAAACCGTGGCGGCGGGAGAAGCTCCTGGACCGGTCAGAGTCCTTCGACCCGACCCGACCACCCCCATCCTTCGAAGACCCGATCGGCCGGTCATGGTAATCATTCATGTGATAGCCTCATCGTGTTGCCTTCCCTCGATCGATTCCGAAAATTTCCTGATGCCGCCGTCGCAAATCGTCGATGTGCGACACGAGAAGAGCAATCTGCGCGCGCGAAGATGCAATATTCGTAACAGTGTCAGGCAAGGTATAGAGCGTCGCACCTCCTGTTTCGGGGTTAAATAGTTGTCGATAGGCGGTGCGATCGGTCGTTCCGCTCGTCGCGACGAGATCGGGATCGGAATGGAGCAGTTCGACTGCCTCTCTCGTAATTCGCTCGCGAAGATGCAGTCCAGTCAAGGCCATAGGCACGCAGACGACAAATGCCGGTGCTTTTCGGAACTCCCGCGATATGTCGAAACAAACATGGCGCGTCGCGATCGCTTCTTTGACATCGAGAAACGCCGCTCGGAACGGGACGCAGACGACGTCCGAATGGGCGACAGCGTTGACCATCAGCTGGGAACCGCCCGCCGGCAGATCGACGAGAATCTCGTCGAACTCCTGTTTACCGAGCGCGATCGCGCGAAGCAGGTCGCGTGAATTGGAAATCGGTGCGATGTCGATCTCGCGGGGTACGAATTCGGAATTCTGCCAGAGCTGGAAGGGCAAATTCGCGTCGCAGTCGAGGATGAGTACCCTCTTCCCCCGCTCCGCGAGTTCGCCGGCCATTGCAGCAGTGAGGGTGGTCTTCCCTACCCCTCCCTTCAACGAAGCAATGGTCCTGACAATTGGCATATTCGAACTCCTCCAACGACAAATCGTCGCGAGGAAAGGATCGAATTGCAGCTCGAAAGCTCCGATGCGAAAAGATCTCCTAGGTGCCAAACTCCTTCGGGTGTTACGATTGAGCAACACACACGCCACGCGGCGGTTGCTCCACCTCTTGCCGACAGGCGGTGAACGCCGCGCCCCCAATGCGCGTGAGTGGCGCTGGATAGCGATATCCGCAGCGGAAAGGCAGCCGTTCCGAATCTGGACATCAGAGCGCATAGGGAGTCACTAACCCCATTTAGCTATACACTGTATAACGTCTATCTATCTGCTAGCACTGTTGTAGACTAGAAAGCGAAAACGGATGGCTTGGTCCCGCTTGGGCGACGCGTCTTTGGATGGGGCGAAGCTGTTGCTGCGGAAGCCGGTTTCTCGTTGGCACCACATGGATAGCTCTCTTATTGCTATATGTCGTATAGCAGGTATCTATATTATCGTTACAGGATAAAAACAAAAGCTCCTCTTGACTTGCCTCCGCCGGGTCGAGGCGCCCCTTCGGCAGTTCCGGATGCCGATGCTCGACAGGACTGGCTGGGCGATGGAGGGCCGAGAGGACGGCATTCATCGTCGGCAGGCCGCCACCATCCTCCTGCAAGGCGACCTGGAAGCGGCAAAGATCGTCGGCGCTCGCCGTGTTGGGCGCCAGGCGGCCGATATCGCGGATGTAGTTGCGCTGCGTCTCGCGGGAGAAACGCCGCAGGTCCATCTCATCGATCAGGCGCTGGCGCAGCGGGCCGGCCGGCGCTGCGGGAACGGGCAAAGTCGTCAATGAAAGGCTCCATTCGGTTGAAGTGAGCCAAATCGTCCGCCCATGCCAGGCGACGCTCCGTCAGACCATGACGCTCGTATCGCGCGGCATACGGCCAAGCCGCCGCCGATCCCGCGCGCGCGGGATTGTTCTCCGCCCCGTTGCCCCCTGATAGGTCGCCTGTCGTTTGCTACCCTCTTGGCAGCTCAGTCGACGAAGCGTTTCGGGATTTCCTACTCAGCCCAAGGAGGGAGGCGCTTTTCCTTCACCCAAGGCAGGAGATTCAACGACCGCCGCGACAGGTGACCCGTGAGAATCGGATAGGAGCGCAGCTTTTCTCGCAGAAGCGATAGTCCTGCCGGATTCGTGTAGCGCGTCGCTGTCTCGCCTTCCCCGAAGCGCCCCGCGATATCGTCGATGACAAGACTGTCGACGCCCGCCTGCTTCAACGTGTCTGCATGACCATGGCGGATTGCATGCAGCAACCGGGCCCAGAGAACCTCGTCCTGGGACTTGAAATGCTTCTGCGCCAGGGGTGCGAAATCCTTGTAGAAGCGATCGCCCGGATCCTGCTCGCTGAGCGGATCTCGCGGATCATAAAGCTCCGGAAACAGAGCCTGATATTTCAGATCCTTGATCGCACTGACATAATCGATGAAGCCCAAGCGCTCGAGTTCGTCAGGCACGGGGAGCATCCGGATCGAGGAAACGTTCTTGATCCGCCGCAGGCAATTCGTGTCGATGTTGATGCCGTGGCCGTTCTCTGTTGCAACAATATCCTCGACCGTCAGACCAGCAATTTCAAACCGACGTGGTCCCAGATACGTGAGAAGCAACGGCACATAATAATTGGCAGAATGGTAGATGATACCCCCCGGCCGATCCTGCTCGAGAGATGAGCGACATCCGTTGAAGATCGGCATCCGGAAGATCGTGCTGACCCGACTGGGTCCGGGTTTCTGGGTCAGGTTCCTTACGCTCGTTTTCTTCGCCTTCTTCGGCCGCAAACCGGTCAGCTCGTAAGCCGCAACCCGATACCCCTGTGCTTTTACGTGCTTCAAAAATCCGTCCAGGTTACCGAGGTGCTTGCGAATGGTCTGCGGCGACAGGCCGAGGACCGGGGGTGGGGTGCCCGCCGAGATCGCATCCGCAACACGCTGCGCCGAGGCCGATCGAAGGTCCTTCGCCCCAAGACGGGCGAGCTGGCTGCTCTGACCGTAGCTCGGGAGGATCTCGTCGAAATGCCTCCGCAGGGCGCCGAGGTGAAACTGCTGCATTTCCCCGAGTGTCGGTACTCCGTGCTCAGACAAGACGTCGACGAACGTCGCCACGACCACGTCGATGTCGCGCCGGGTCCGCGGCTCGATCTCCTTCTCACGCCCATTCAGGTAAGATCGGCAACACTCGATCAGGTCGCTTACCGGCATCTGCCGTGCGCCGGCTTCGGCTGATCTCTCTTGCCCCGCCGGAGTTTCAGCCAATCCGATCGTCTCCGAAGTGACGTCGGTTCCGGGTCCGTCGTCGAGAACAGCGAGATCGGGATAGAAGGAGCGACTATTGAGGAGAACGTCGGCATGCGCCCTCGCCAATTCCGTCGCGGCTCGCTCGCGCATCAATGGACCGTCGTCGAGGCCAGCGTTCCGCAGACGGTCCCTCGTCTGATTGTCGAAGCTCAGGGAGCGGCGATACCGCTGCTCTTGTCGAAACGTATCGATGACGAAGGGAAACCGGTCCGGCGGAACACCAAGCCGGTGGAGATAGCGCAGGCCGGGACAATCACCGATGAAGTCGAGGCTGCGACGCGCTCCGAACACCGAAATCAACCGGTAGGCCCATCCCACGTCCTCATCCGCTACGAGCTGATCCTCCGATCGCGATCCGACGCGACGCCCGGCGACTGCGAAGCTCTCGAGTTCGGCCGACGCCCGCGAGATCTCGTCCCGAAACAGGATTGCAAGTTGCTCGGTGTTCCACGCTTCCGTCATGCCCATCGACCGAATGCCTTCCAATCGCGCGTTCAACTGCATGGCCAAGGACTTGGCCCGCGCATGGTCGGTGATTCTCAGACTTAGCGATAGGTGCTTCCTGCGGCCGCAATTGTCCGTGCCGGCCGGAAGTCTCGGTCGCCAGTAATAAACGTTGCCCCGCAGGACGAGATTGGAAACATGATGTCGTACGGCCATTGCCTACGTGCGCCCTACCGGGGACCGGGCGACTTGTGCCCCAGTCCTGTGCCTCAGTTTGGTGCATCAAACCGGACATTGGCAGCGAAAGGATTCCCAGTGAGAGGGAATCTGGCAATGAAATCAGTGATCGGGAGAGCGTTGGCTGGGGAACCTGGATTCGAACCAGGACTAACGGAGTCAGAGTCCGTGGGTCTACCGTTAACCTATTCCCCAACGGTCAGCCGAGCGTCGCCGCGGCGTGACGGCCTCCATATACTCATGTGAGGGGCGGCTGTGAACCCTTTGCCGGGGAAAATTTCGCATCCGGTGTCATGCGCGCGTTCAGCGGCCTTCCAGATGCCGGGCTCCGGGGCTTCCGGCGGCAATCGTTGCCCCGTTTTTCGCCTGCCCTTGCACCTCACCCCCGGCTTGGTACACTCGCCTTAACCAAGCAACCTGAGGCGTTGCCCGTTCGAGCGCGGCGCCGGAGAGACAGTGTGAGTGACCATGAAATCGGTGGGAGAAACCGTCCATCGTTGATTCCAGCCGGAAGGCCCAGAGCCCCGGCCTATCGTCCGCATGCCGAGACGCCCTCGCCCGACGCCGCGACGGGTCCGGAACGCCGCACGGCCGTGCATTCGTCGGCGCAGGCGCCCGGCAGCGCCGACAGTCCTGCGCGGAACGCGGCCGAGCCAGCTTCGGCACCGGACGCCGGAACCCGGCTCGGGCATGAGCGCGGGACGGCGGACACCCTGAACGACCGCCATGCCCCTGAACCCGGCAACGCAGCCGGGTCGGACGACAAGGATCCGCGCGGCCCGTCCGGCTCCGGACGGCAGGATCAGCGACAGGAAGGGACCCGCCCCGGCCAACGGGCCGCGTCCGGGCAGCGCGCATCTGCGTCCGAGACATCCGGGCCGAGCGAGCCGGCGACGTCGCACGCCCGCAAGAATGAAGCCGCACCGCGCGGAGCATCCGCCGATGCGCCGCCGACGGACGCACGAGCTGATTCTGCGACGCCGGCAACGGTCGACGGTGCGCCGCTGACCAAGCGCAAGCGGCGGCGACGGCGCAAGGCTGGCAAGAACGCCGCGGCCCCACCAGCGGCGCGCGTCGACGCGCCTGAAGACACCGCCGCGAACGAGGCGCCGGCGGATGCACCGGCTCGGCCGAAGCCGGGGCGGAAACCGCGCCGGCGCCGGTCGCGGCGCTTTGCCGGGGCCAGCGGACCGGCCGCGCCGGGCCATGCGGATGCCGGCTCGCCAGCCGCGCCGCTCAGTCAGCCCACCCCCCGTCCCGCAGCGAACGACCATGCGGCGCCCGCGATTCCTGCCGCGCCGATGCCGCCGCCCGTGCGGCGGGCGCCGGTCTATGCGGCCCTCGATCTCGGCACCAACAATTGCCGGCTCCTGATCGCCATTCCGACCCGGCCCGGGCAGTTCCGGGTGATCGACGCCTTCTCGCGCATCGTGCGGCTCGGCGAAGGTCTCAGCCGCACCGGCAGCCTGTCGCGCGGCGCCATGGACCGGGCGATCGCGGCGCTGGCGATCTGCGCCCAGAAGCTGTCGGCGCGCGATGTCGTGCGCTGCCGCCTGATCGCGACGGAAGCCTGCCGCGCCGCGGCCAACGGTGCCGAATTCATCGAGCAGGTGGCGCGCGAGACCGGGCTGGAACTGGAGATCGTCTCCCGCGAGACCGAGGCGCGGCTGGCCGTGTCGGGCTGCGGATCGCTGATCGAGCGCTCGGCCCGCGGCGCGGTGCTGTTCGACATCGGCGGCGGCTCGTCGGAGATCGCACTTCTCGACCTGCGCGGCCGCGACACCCGCCGGCTGTCGAAGCAGATCGTCGCCTGGACCTCGCTGCCGGTCGGCGTGGTGACCCTGGCCGAGCGCCATGGCGGCCGCGACGTGACGCCCGAGATCTTCGAGGCGATGATCCAGGAAACCGTCGAGATGATCCGCGGCTTCAAGGGCCGCGACAAGCTCGGCGCGCTGGTCGGCACCGACCGTTTCCACCTTCTCGGCACTTCCGGCACGGTGACGACGCTGGCCGGCGTGCATCTGAAGCTGGAGCGCTACGACCGGCGCCAGGTCGACGGCCTCTGGCTGACGGACCTGGAAGCCGACGAGCTGGTCGCCCGCATTGCCGGCTGGAGCTTCGAGGAACGCATTGCCAACCCTTGCATCGGCAGCGATCGCGCCGATCTGGTACTGGCGGGCTGCGCGATCCTGCAGGCAATCCGCAGGGTCTGGCCGGCGCCGACCCTGCGCGTGGCCGATCGCGGCCTGCGCGAGGGCCTTTTGATGGAAATGATGGTCGCTGACGGCGTCTGGCGCCGCAGGGATCCGACAAGGAATACCGGGACATGAGCGGCGGACGCAGCGACAGTCGAGGCATGACCGTCAAGGTCAAGAAGAAGCGCGGGCTCAAGCTCTCGTCCCGGCGCTGGCTCGAGCGCCAGCTCAACGATCCCTATGTGCGGCGCGCCAAGGCCGACGGCTACCGCTCGCGCGCGGCCTACAAGCTGATCGAGATGGACGACCGCTACAAGCTGCTGAAGCCCGGCCACCGGATTGTCGATCTGGGCGCGGCGCCCGGCGGCTGGTGCCAGGTCGCCGTCGATCGCACCGGCTCGACGGCCGCGGACGTGCGCGTCGTCGGCATCGACTATCTGACCGTCGAACCGGTCGCCGGCGCGACGATCCTGCTCATGGACTTCCTCGACGATGCGGCGCCCGACAAGCTGATGGAGACGCTCGGCGAGGCGCCGGACATCGTCCTGTCGGATCTGGCCGCGCCGACCACCGGCCATCGTCCGACCGATCATATCCGGACCATGCATCTCTGCGACGTCGCCGCCGACTTCGCCATCCGCACCTTGAAGCCGGGCGGGCACTTTCTCGCCAAGACCTTCCAGGGCGGCACCGAGCGCGAATTGCTGACGCTGCTGAAGCGCCACTTCGTCAGCGTCCATCACGTCAAGCCGCCCGCCTCCCGCGAGGGGTCGGTGGAGCTCTACATCCTCGCCAAGAGCTTCAAGGGCAAACGCGCCGAAGCCGAGGAATTGGGCGACGAGGTCGAGGATCCCCGGATCCATGACCAGGCCGACGAGGACGCCGGCCCGCTCGGCTGAAGCTGTCTGACGTGTCGGGAGCCGCGCCGCCCTACTCGGCGGGAACGCGGCGGCCCGACACCTCGCTGCCCGCCTCGCGCCCCATCGGGATGAAGGCGAAGGCGGCCGACATGGTGACCAGCCCGACGACAAGGAAGGCGGCGGAGAAATCCACCGGCGCGGCCATGGCGCGGCCCGACATCACCATGCCGATCTCGAGGACAGCTCCGGCCAGCGCGACGCCCGTGGCGATCGCCACCTGCTGCAGTGCGCCCATCATCGCCGTGGCGTCGCCCGTCGATTCGCGCGGCACGTCGGCAAAGGCCAGCGCGTTGATCGAGGTGAAGAACAGCGAGCGGAAGAACCCGCCGACGAGCAGCAGCGGGATCAGGACGGCGAGCGATATGTCGGGCCGGTAAAGGCCAAGCGCCGCCGTCAGCGCGCCGCCGACGATGGTCGTCACGACCAGCGTGGTGCGGAAGCCGAAGCGCTGCAGGATCGGCTTGGCCAGGAGCTTCATGGCCATGGCGCCGCCGATGGCAACGCAGGTGACGAGGCCCGATTCCAGCGGCGTATAGCCGAAGCCGAGCTGCAGCATCAGCGGCAGGAGGAAGGGCACCGCGCCCGAGCCGATGCGGAACAGCGCACCGCCGGTGACGGCCGCGCGCAGCGTGGTGATCCTGAGCAGCGACAGCCGCAGCACCGGCTGGTCGATGCGGCGCGCATGGCGCACGAACAGGCCCGCCGCGACCGCGCCGGCGAGCGCCATGGCGACACCGAAGGCCGGCGGCAGCGCCGGCAGCGACACCACCGACAGGCCGAAAACGATGCCGGCGCAGGCAAAGCCGGACAGGAGGAAACCGGGCCAGTCGAAATGCACGCCCGACACCCGGTCGACCCTGGGCAGGAACCGCCCGGCCAGCCAGATGCCGACAACGCCGATCGGCAGATTGATCAGGAAGATCCAACGCCAGTCGGCATAGGTCGCGATGGCGCCGCCCACCGGCGGTCCGATCAGCGGCCCCATCAGTGCGGGGATGGTGAACCAGGCCATGGCGCCGACAAGGTCGGATTTCGGCACGGCCCGCACCAGCAGCAGCCGCCCGACCGGCGTCATCATCGCCCCGCCCATGCCCTGCAGGAAACGGGCGACCACGAAGGCACCGAGCGAATCCGCCATGGCGCAGGCGAGCGATCCGACGACGAACACCGCGATCGCCAGCCGGAAGACGAGCTTCGGCCCCCAGTGATCGGCGATCCGCCCGGAGATCGGGATGAACACCGCCAGCGAGACGTAATAGCTGGTCAGGGCGAGCTTGAGCGCGATCGGGCTCGTGCCGATGTCTGCGGCGATCGCCGGAAGCGAGGTCGCGATAACCGTCGAGTCCATGTTCTCCATGAACAGCGCGACGGCGAGCACGACCGGAACGATGCGGTTCAACTGCGGTCCTCGGGGTATGGGTAAGGCGGGCTTAGGGACGCTGGGAAGACATAGGCCGAAGCCGGCGAAATGGCAGCCCGTTCGCCCGGCGCCTCTTCAACAAGCCGTGCGAATGGTTGCCGGCCGTCTTTGACGGGCCACTTGGCATTCGTGCACCCATTCTCATTCCGATCTTCGACGATACGAGGTTTCCATGAGCAAGCCCACCGATGCACGATCTCTCTTCAGCCGCCGCACCGCCCTGCAACTCGCGGCCGCCGGCGGCGCGGCCATGACCGGCATCATGCAGGGCCGCGCCGCCCATGCGCAGGACCAGTCGACGGCCGCCGAAGCTGCCAGCGAACGGGCGCGCATGCCGTCGCCGGGCTGGCACCGGATCGAACTCGGCGATGCCCGCATCACCACGATCCTCGACGGGCTGCGGCCCGGCGAAGGCCCCTACCCGACCTTCGGCGCCGACCAGAGCCAGGAGGCGATGGCCGAACTGATGCGGGCAAACTATCTGCCCGAGACCCAGTTCGTGAACGGCTTCACGCCGGTGCTCGTCGAACTCGACGACAATCTTGTCCTCTTCGACACCGGCTTCGGCGAATCCGGCAAGGAGAACGGTTTCGGCAAGCTGGTCGAGCGGATGGCGGAAGCCGGCTACGGCCCCGACGACGTCACCATCGTGGTCCTGACGCATTTCCACGGCGACCACATCCAGGGCCTGATGACCGGCGGCGAGCCGACCTTCCGCAATGCCCGCTATGTCGCCGGCCAGACCGAGTTCGATTGGTGGACGTCGGACGAGGCCAAAAACGGCGATCGCGCCGGCGGCGCCAAGCTGGTCGAACAGATGGTCGTGCCGCTGAAGAACAAGATGACCTTCGTCGCCGAGGGTGACGAGGTGGTGTCCGGCATCACCGCCATGGAAGCTTTCGGCCACACCCCCGGCCACCTGATCTTCGAGGTTGCATCGGGCGACCGCCGCCTGTGGCTGACGGCCGATACCGCCAACCATTTCGTCGCTTCGCTGCAGAAGCCGGACTGGGAGGTCAGGTTCGACCAGGACAAGGACGCGGCGGCCGCGACCCGCAAGCGCGTCTTCGACCGGATCGCCGAGGAACGCATTCCGTTCATCGGCTACCACATGCCCTTCCCGGCCATCGGCTATGCCGAAAAGCTGGACGGCGGCGGCTACCGGTTCATCCCCGAAACCTACCAGCTGGATGTCGACGCGGACGCCTGATCGGCGATCCGACGTTTCCAGACCGGGGCGGAGCCATCGGCTCCGCCCTAATCTTTCTTGCTCAGAATCAGCGCGAACAGCCGATCTCGGCCATGATCGCCACGACATCGGCACGCGACCGGCAGACATTCTCGCAAGGGATGCCGTCATTGTCCCCGTCGGCCCGCGGATGCTGGCCGGCGCACCATGCGATCACGGCCTCGCGGCAGCTTCGATAAGACTTGCAAGTGGCAGCATGTGCTTCGGCGCCGAGCGCCAGAATCATCAGGGCCGCCAGCCCCAATGCGCGGAATTGTCCGATGGTCATGTCTGGAAGATACCGTTCCTAAGCTGTCCTTACGACCATCTCCCAGAGCCGGCACACTGCGTCAAGCGGACGGGGGCGCCGAATGTCAGCCCCGCTTTCCAATGTCATGATGGCGTGCTAGCAGCCCTTGCCAATCCTTCTCCCGCCGACTCGCGCTCCTGCCGGCGGACGCATCGTTCAAGAGGACTGGCATGGCCCGCATCATCGACACCGCAACCGGCGGCACAGCACTGACTTTCGACGACGTCCTGCTGCAGCCGGGGCATTCGGAAGTCATGCCGGGCCAGGTCGACGTGCGCACGGCAATCACCCGCACGCTGAAGCTCAACATCCCGATCCTGTCGGCGGCGATGGACACGGTCACCGAGGCGCGGCTGGCCATTGCGATGGCGCAGGCCGGCGGCATCGGCGTCATCCACCGCAACCTCACCCCGGTCGAGCAGGCCGAGGAGGTCCGCCAGGTAAAGAAGTTCGAAAGCGGCATGGTGGTCAATCCGGTCACCATCGGCCCGGACGCGACGCTGGGCGATGCCCGCGCGCTGATGACCCAGCACAACATCTCCGGCATTCCGGTCGTCGAGAATGGCGGTTCGGGCGGCCAGAACCGCGGCAGGCTGGTCGGCATCCTGACCAATCGCGACGTGCGCTTCGCCTCCGACGATCGCCAGCCGATCCACGAGCTGATGACCAAGGAAAAGCTGATCACGGTCCGCGACAATGTCGATCAGGACGAGGCCAAGCGGCTTCTGCATCATCACCGCATCGAGAAGCTGCTGGTCGTCGACGACCAGCACCATTGCATCGGGCTGATCACCGTCAAGGACATCGAGAAGTCGCAGCTCAATCCGAGCGCCTCGAAGGACGCCCATGGGCGGCTGCTCGCAGCGGCGGCCACCAGCGTCGGCGACGACGGCTTCGAGCGCGCCGAGCGTCTGATCGACGCCGGCATCGACCTGCTCGTCATCGACACCGCCCACGGCCATTCCCAGAAGGTGCTGGACGCCGTCGCGCGGGTGAAGCGCATGTCCAACGAGGTCCAGATCCTCGCCGGCAACGTGGCGACCCCGGACGGCACCAAGGCGCTGATCGACGCGGGCGCCGACGGCGTCAAGGTGGGCATCGGCCCCGGCTCGATCTGCACCACCCGCATCGTCGCCGGCGTCGGCATGCCGCAGCTCTCCGCCATCATGGGCGCCGCCGAGGAAGCCGACAAGGCCGGCATCCCGGTCATCGCCGATGGCGGCATCAAGTTCTCGGGCGATCTGGCCAAGGCGCTGGCCGCCGGTGCGTCGGCCGCGATGATCGGCTCGCTGCTGGCCGGCACCGACGAGAGCCCCGGCGAGATCTACCTGCACCAGGGCCGCTCCTACAAAGCCTATCGCGGCATGGGGTCGGTCGGTGCGATGGCGCGCGGCTCGGCCGACCGCTACTTCCAGGCGGAAGTGCGCGACACGCTGAAGCTGGTGCCCGAGGGCATCGAGGGACAGGTCGCCTACAAGGGACAGGTCGCGGCCGTGCTGCATCAGCTGACCGGCGGCCTGCGTGCGGCCATGGGCTATGTCGGGGCGGCGACGCTGGAGGACTTCCGGCGCGATGCGCGCTTCGTGCGCATCTCCAATGCGGGCCTGCGCGAGAGCCACGCCCATGACGTGACCATCACCCGCGAGAGCCCGAACTATCCGGGCCAGCTGGTCTGAGAAGAGAAGTCGGCGCTTCCTGCTTATGGCGGGAAGCGCTGCAATGTTCCGAGTGTCAGACCCGGGCGACCCGCTCGAGCTGCTGCACCGGCGGCACCAGGTTCGAATTGGCGATTGGCTTCGGCCAGGTCCGCGCATGGGACAGATGGCCGTCGGCATAGGCGATCAGGACGTCGCCCGGTCGCGGGATCGAGCGCATGAAGAAGCTCTCGCGCACCGGAACGATCCGCGGGCCTTCGGCATCGCGAACCGTGATCTCCCGCCTGGCGATATCGACCTGCAGGATTTCGGTCACATCGACGAGATTGTCGAGGTGCCGCGTCCGCCCGGTTCCGTTTCTCAGCTTCTGAACAGGCATCATCAACTCTCCATCCCGGATATAGCCAAGGACGGAACGAGAGAATATTCCTGTCGGTTCCCTTGCTAATGCCGCCGAAATCACTGTCCGGCTAACGACGCTGGCAGTCGGAGCAACTCGCTCCGTTCGCCGTCCGCTCAGGCGGCGACGGCCCCGGTCCCCGCCGCGCGGATTGCCGCGATATTGGCGCGGTAATGCTCGGGCGTGCCGCCCTTGAACACCGCCGATCCGGCGACCAGAACGTTCGCGCCGGCCTCGACCACCAGCGGCGCCGTCTCCGGCGTCACGCCGCCGTCGATCTCGATATGGATGTCGCGGTCGCCGATCATCGCCTTCACCCGCCGCACCTTCTCCACGACTGAAGGAATGAAGGCCTGGCCGCCGAAGCCCGGATTGACGGTCATCAAGAGCACTAGGTCGAGCCGGTCGAGCACATAGGCGATGACGTCCTCGGGGGTCGACGGGTTGAGCGAGACGCCGGCCTTCTTGCCGAGATTGCGGATCGCCTGGAGCGACCGGTCGAGATGCTTCGTCGCCTCGGCATGGACGGTAATGTAGTCGCAGCCGGCTTCGGCGAAGGCTTCCAGATACGGATCGCACGGCTCGATCATCAGATGGCAGTCGAAGATCTTCTGCGAGGCGCCGCGCACCGCCTTGATGACCGGCGGGCCGAAGGTGATGTTCGGCACGAAATGCCCGTCCATCACGTCGAGATGGATCCAGTCCGCCCCGGCCTGGTCGACGGCCGCCACCTCTTCGCCGAGGCGCGCGAAATCCGCCGAGAGGATCGAGGGGGCGATGATGACGGGCTTGGCCATTTCAATCTCCTGCCTGTTCTGTCAGCCCGGCGCCGAGGCCGGTTCCGGGTTCGCGCCGGCGAAGACGCGGCTGGCGGCGATGTCGGCTGCTTCGATGCGCGAAAGCGCCTCCGCGTTCAAGGGCCCGCCATCCAGTTCGAACAATCGGTTGGCCTGGCGCAGCCGCGCCCGGTCGAGGGCGTTGCGGATCGAGCGGGCATTGGCGAAATGCGGCTGCGCCCGCCGCCGCGCGATATAGCGGGCGAGAACGGCCTTCGCGTCCCCGGTCAGATGGTAGTTCTGGCGCTCCAGCATGCCGACCGAGATCTCCAGCAACTCGTCGTCGGAATAGTCCGGAAAGTCGATGTGGTGGGCGATGCGCGACCGGAAGCCGGGATTGCTCGCGAAGAAGGTGTCCATCCGGTCGGCATAGCCGGCGAGGATCACCACGAGGTCGTCGCGCTGGTTCTCCATCACCTGCAGCAGGATCTCGATCGCCTCCTGACCGTAGTCGCGCTCGTTCTCCGGCCGGTAGAGATAATAGGCCTCGTCGATGAACAGGACGCCGCCCATTGCCTTCTTCAGGATGTCGCGGGTCTTCGGCGCCGTATGGCCGATATACTGGCCGACCAGATCGTCGCGGGTCACCGACACCAGATGCCCCTTGCGGATATAGCCGAGGCGGTGGAGGAGGTTCGCCATCTTCATCGCCACCGTGGTCTTGCCGGTGCCGGGATTGCCGGTGAAGCTCATGTGCAGCGTCGGCGTGTCGTGGGCCAGCCCCAGCCGCTTGCGGGCCCGCTCGACGAGCAGCAGCGCCGCCGTCTCGCGAATGCGCTTCTTGACCGGCGCCAGGCCGATCAGTTCGCGGTCGAGCTCGTCCAGAACATCGGCCACGCCGGCATCGCGATATTCCTGCCGAAGATCGATGGCCGTGGGCGTGTCCTCGCCCGGCGCGTCCTGGGTCTCGGATTCTGCATCCATCGTCCTGCTCCTCCATCCATCACGCAGCGGTCACAGGCTGGAAGGGCGGGCGAAGCCGCCCTCCCCGTCTGCTGCTCTGCCCGCATCCGCCCTCTTCCGACCGGGAGAGGGAGCGGCTCAACCCGACGGCTACTCGGCGTAGCGGGCGCCTTCCGGCCTGTCGGCAGCGTAGGATTCCGTCGTGTAGCGGATGGTGCGGCCTTCCATTTCCGAGCGGCGAAGCCGGAAGCCCGGCTCGTTGGCCGGCCGGTTGACGATGAAGGACAGCTTCACCGACTCCCAGCCCGCGGTGGAATCGAAGGCCGACATGCGGATGTAGCGGTCGCCATGGACCTTGCGGCACTCGGTGAATTCCATCATCACGCCGGCCGCATCGGCGATGTCGAACATCGGGTGGCCCCACATGTCCCAGTAGGTGTTGCGGGGATGCGGGTCGTCGGTGTGCTCCAGATTCACCGCCCAGCCATTGTCGAGGCAGTACTGGATCTGCGCGGTGATCTGCGTGTCGGTGAGGTCGGGCAGGAACGAGAAGGCCCCTTGGGTGATGCGCATGGTCGATATCCTCTTCGGGTTGCGGCGCCGAGCTTCGCAAGCCGCGCCGTCCGGGTTCGAACGATGGGGAGGACGGGGCGTTGGGAGGCTCGCCCCGTCCTGACGCGGGATGGATCAGGCCGAGGCCGTCGCCGTCACCGCGTAGTCGGGGGAATCGGTCGAGGTGTAGTTGAAGGTCACGTCCTTCCACGTCTCGAGCGCCTGCTGCAGCGGCGTGCAGCTTCGCGCCGCCTCCTGCAGGATCTCCGGTCCCTCATTGACGATGTCCCGGCCCTCGTTGCGGGCAAGAACCATGCATTCCAGCGCCACCCGGTTGGCGGTCGCGCCGGCGGCGATGCCCATGGGATGGCCGATCGTGCCGCCGCCGAACTGCAGCACGGTGTCCTCGCCGAGAAGATCAAGGAGCTGGTGCATCTGGCCGGCATGGATGCCGCCCGAGGCCACCGGCATCATCTTGTTGAGCGAGGCCCAGGGCTGGTCGAAGAAGATGCCGTTCTCGAGCTTCTGGTGGGTGAACTCGTCCCGGCAGATGTCGTAATAGCCCTTGGTCGTCGCTGGATCGCCCTCCAGCTTGCCGACGACCGTGCCGGCATGGATGTGGTCGACACCGGCCAGCCGCGCCCACTTGGCGATCACCCGGAACGACACGCCGTGGGTCTTCTGGCGGGTATAGGTCGAGTGGCCCGCCCGGTGCAGATGCAGGATCATGTTGTTGCGCCGCGCCCATTTGGCCATGGACTGCATGGCGGTCCAGCCGATGACGAGGTCGATCATGATGATGTTGGAGCCGAGGTCCCTGGCGAACTCGGCGCGCTCGTACATGTCCTCCATGGTGGCGGCGGTCACGTTGAGATAGGTGCCCTTGATCTCGCCGGTGGCAGCCTGGGCCTTGTTCACCGCCTCCATGCAGTAGAGAAACCGCTCGCGCCAATCCATGAAGGGCTGCGAGTTGATGTTCTCGTCGTCCTTGGTGAAGTCGAGCCCGCCCTTCAGCGCCTCGTAGACCACGCGGCCGTAATTGCGGCCCGACAGGCCGAGCTTGGGCTTCACCGTCGCGCCGAGCAGTGGCCGGCCGAACTTGTCGAGCCGTTCGCGCTCGACGACGATGCCCGTCGCCGGCCCCTGGAAGGTCTTCACATAGGCGGTGGGCAGCCGCATGTCCTCCAGCCGCAGGCCCTTCAGCGGCTTGAAGCCGAAGACATTGCCGATGATCGAGGCCGTCAGATTGGCGATCGAGCCGTTCTCGAACAGGTCGAGATCGTAGGCGATATAGGCGAAATACTGGTCGTCGGTGTTCGGCACCTGGTCGACGCGGTAGGCCTTGGCCCGGTACTTCTCGGCCGCCGTCAGCCGGTCGGTCCACACGACGGTCCAGGTCGCGGTGGAGGATTCGCCGGCCACCGCCGCCGCCGCCTCGATCGGGTCGACGCCGTCCTGGGGCGTGATCCGGAAACAGGCGATGACGTCCGTTTCCTTGGGTTCGTAGTCGGGCTCCCAATAGCCCATCTTGCGGTATTCCATGACACCGGACTTGTAGCGGTCCTTGCCCTTGATGGTCTGCGAGCCCTGATCCATGACGGTCCTCCTTCGTTGATCCCGGTTGCGTCCGCAGCGCCGTTTCCGGCGAATTTCGGACAAGCGTCTCCCTTCGGCGCGAAAGGGGTTCGCGCCGTCCATTCAGGCAATGCTGTCAGTTTCGGTGCCGCAGGGCCCGGCCGGTTAAGTTACCGGCCGGGAGAGTTGTCGCCTCAGGCGGCGGCGGCGTGCGCTTCGATGCGCGGGTCGAGTTCGCCGCCGGCATAGCGGGCGGCCATCGCGTCGAGCGACAATACGCGGATCTTCGAGGCCTGGCCAGCACAGCCGAAGCGCTCGTAGCGGTCGAGGCAGAGGGTCTTGAGCGCGTCCATGGCGGGGATCATGAACTTGCGCGGATCGAACTCCTCCGGCTTCTCCATGGCCACCTTGCGGAATTGCCCGGTCATCGCCATCCGGCAGTCGGTGTCGATGTTGACCTTGCGCACGCCGTGCTTGATGCCGCGCACGATCTCGTCCACCGGCACGCCGTAGGTCTCGCGCATGCGGCCGCCATACTGGTTGATGATGGCCTGCAGCTCTTCCGGCACCGAGGAGGAGCCGTGCATGACGAGATGCGTGTTCGGCAGCTTGGCGTGGATCTCCTCGATGATGTTCATCGCGAGGATGTCGCCGTCCGGCTTGCGGGTGAACTTGTAGGCGCCGTGCGAGGTGCCCATGGCAATCGCCAGGGCGTCCACATGGGTCTGCCGCACGAAGTCCACCGCCTGGTCCGGATCGGTGAGCAGCTGGTCTTCCGACAGCTTGCCCTCGAAGCCGTGGCCGTCCTCCTTCTCGCCCTCGCCGCTTTCCAGCGAACCGAGGACGCCGAGCTCGCCCTCGACCGAGGCGCCGACCCAGTGCGCCATGCGCGTCACCCGCTCGGTGATCGCGACATTGTACGCGTAGGAGGCCGGCGTCTTCATGTCGGCCTCGAGCGAGCCGTCCATCATCACCGAGGTGAAGCCGTGGCGGATCGCCGTCAGGCAGGTCTGCTCGTCATTGCCATGGTCCTGATGGATGCAGACCGGGATCTGGGGGAACATCTCCACCAGGGCCTCCATCATCTTTTCCAGCATGATGTCCTTGGCGTAGGAGCGGGCGCCGCGCGACGCCTGCATGATGACGGGGGCGTCGCTTTTCGCCGCCGCCTCCATGATCGCCAGACCCTGCTCCATGTTGTTGATGTTGAAGGCAGGCACGCCGTAGCCGTTCTCGGCGGCGTGATCGAGAAGCTGGCGAAGTGTGATCTTTGCCATGTCTAGATGTCCCTCCTGAACCGGTCCGGTGCCATCACGCGATCTCCAGCGCCGCGTCGACCACGGCCTGCGGCGTGATGCCGAACTTCTCGTAGAGCTGCGGCGCGGGTGCCGAGGCGCCGAAGCCGGTCATGCCGATGAAGCGGCCATTCTCGCCGATCCAGCGATCCCAGCCGAGCCGGGCGGCCGCCTCGATGGCGATGCGCGGCGCCGTGCCGAGAACCGACTTGCGGTAGGCCTCGTCCTGCTCCTCGAAGAGATCGAGGCAGGGCATCGACAGCACCGCCGCCTGCTTGCCGGATTCGGCCAGCGTCTTGGCCGCGGCGAGCGCGATCTCGACTTCCGAACCGGTGGCCATGATGGTCACGTCGCGCGGGCCGTCGGCCTCCTTCAGCACGTAGCCGCCGCGGGCCGAGCGGTTCTCGCCGACATCGCCGGCACGCACCGTCGGCAGGCCCTGGCGGGTCAGCGCGAGCACCGACGGGCGATGGCGCTCGGTCAGCGCGATTTCCCAGCACTCGGCGGTCTCGATCGCGTCGGCCGGACGGAACACCAGGAGGTTCGGCGTCGCCCGCAGCATCGCCAGATGCTCAATCGGCTGATGGGTCGGGCCGTCCTCGCCAAGCCCGATGGAATCGTGGGTCAGCACGTAGACGACGCGCAGCCCCATCAGCGCCGACAGGCGGATCGCCCCGCGGGCATAGTCGGCGAAGACCAGGAACGTGCCGCCATAGGGCACGAAGCCGCCATGCAGGGCCAGACCGTTCATCGCCGCGGCCATGCCGTGCTCGCGCACGCCGTAATGGATGTAGCGGCCGGAGAAGTCGTCCGGGGTGATCGACTGCATGCCCTTGGTCAGGGTGTTGTTGGAGCCGGTCAGATCGGCCGAACCGCCGATGGTCATGTCGGTGACGCGGTTGATGACCTCCAGCGCCATCTCGGACGCCTTGCGGGTGGCGACCTTCGGCGCGTCGGCCGACAGGGCCTGCCGGAAGGAGGCGAGCTCACCGGCCAGGCCCGACGGCAGCGTGGTGGCGACGGCGGACTGGAAGCGCTCGCGATCGGCGCTCGACGCCAGCCGCTTCTCCCAGATCTCGCGAGCCTCGCGGCCGCGGGTGCCGACCTCGCGCCAGCCCTTGACGACCGCCTCGGGCAGCTCGAAGGGCTCGGACTTCCAGACCAGCTGCTCGCGGGCCAGCGCGATCTCCTCGTCGCCCAGTGCCTCGCCATGAGCCTTGGCGGTGCCGCCGCGATTGGGCGCGCCGTAGCCGATGATGGTCTTGCAGGCGATAAAGGCCGGCTTGTCGCTCTTGCGCGCCTCGGCGATCGCCGCCTCGACGGCGTCCGCGTCGTGGCCGTCGACGGCCCAGGTGTTCCAGCCGGCCGCCTTGAAGCGGGCGATCTGGTCGGTGGCGGTGGCGATGTCGACCTTGCCGTCGATGGAGATGCCGTTGTCGTCCCACAGGACCACGAGCTTGGACAGCTTCAGCGTGCCGGCCAGATCGATGGCCTCATGGCTGATGCCCTCCATCAGGCAGCCGTCGCCGACGATGGTGTAGGTGTAGTGGTCGACGAGATCACCGCCGAAACGGGCATGCATCATGCGCTCGGCGAGCGCCATGCCGACGGCGGTGGACAGGCCCTGGCCGAGCGGCCCGGTGGTCGTCTCGATGCCCAGCGCGTGGCCGTATTCGGGATGGCCGGCGGTGCGGCTGCCGAGCTGGCGGAAATTCTTCAGCTGCTCGATGTCCATGTCGGCATAGCCGACCAGATGGTGCAGTGCGTAGAGCAGCATCGAGCCGTGCCCGGCCGACAGGACGAAGCGGTCGCGGTCCGGCCAGTCGGGGCGCGACGGGTCGATGTTGATGAACTTCTGGAACAGGACGGTGGCGACGTCGGCCATGCCCATCGGCATGCCGGGATGACCGGACTTCGCCCGCTGCACGGCGTCCATGGCGAGGGCGCGGATGGCGTTGGCCATGTCGCGGGGATTGCGGTCGGTGGTTTCGGGCGATGGTTTCGCGGTCGAAGACATGGTTTGCATTCCTTTCGTCGAAGGCCTCAGGAGGCCCGTCGGCGTCTTTCCATCAGCTGCAGGATCAGCGGCGTCAGGATCAGTTGCATGGCGATGTCGAGCTTGTTGCCAGGCGCGACGATGGAGTTGGCGCGGGACATGAAACTGCCGTGGATCATCGAGAGCAGATACGGAAAGTCTATCCCGCGCGGGTTGGCGAAGCGAATGACGATCATCGACTCGTCGGCCGTCGGAATCCAGCGAGCGATGAACGGATCGGATGTATCGACGATGGGCACCCGTTGAAAGTTGATATCGGTCCGCGCGAATTGCGGGCAGATGTATTTCACGTAGTCGGGCATCCGACGCAGGATGACGTCCATCACCGCATCCGTCGAATAGCCCCGGCTGGCCTTGTCCCGGTGGATCTTCTGGATCCACTCCAGATTGATGACGGGCACCACGCCGATCTTCAGGTCGGCCAGCGGCGCGAGATCGACTGTATCGGTCTTCACGCAGCCATGCAGGCCCTCGTAGAAAAGTAGGTCGGACTCCTCGCCAAGCGAACTCCACTGCGAGAAGGTGCCCGGCGCGCTGCCGTAGATCTTCGCTTCCGCCTCGTCGTGGATGTAGTGCCGGGTCTGGCCACGCCCCTTGCGACCGAACTCCGAGAACACCTCCTGCAGCCTGTCGAGAATGTTCGCCTCGGGGCTGAAATGGGAGAAGTTGCGGTTTCCGTTCCGCTCCTCCTCGGCCATCTTCTCCTTCATCGCCTGGCGGTCGTAGCGATGGAACGCGTCTCCCTCGATATAGGCCGCCTTGACGTGCTCGCGGCGGAAGATCTGGTCGAAGATGTTCTTGACCGACGTCGTGCCCGCTCCGGACGAACCGGTGATCGCGATGATCGGATGCTTGGTCGACATGCGATGTCCTCCCCCCCGGCCCGACACGCTCCCTCGCGCCGGGCCATTCCTCCTGCCTAGGTCCTGAACAGGCTGCGTTTGCCGAACAGCGGCGAGCGATCGGTCAACGCCGACGGATCGGCCACGTAGCGGGCGACGCGGTCCACCTCGTGCTTCGAGCCGAAGACCAGCGGCGTGCGCGCATGCAGGTCACGCGGCACGATGTCGAGAATGCGCGACGAGCCGTCGGTGGCGGCGCCACCGGCCTGCTCGACGCAGAAGGCGACAGGATTGGCCTCGTAGACGAGGCGCAGGCGCCCCTCGGTGTAGCCCTTCCGGCCGTCGCCCAGATACAGGAAGATGCCGCCGCGCACGAAGATGCGGTAGCAGTCGGCCACCATCGAGGCGATCCAGCGCATGTTGAAATTGCGCTCGCGCGGGCCTTCCTCGCCGGCCAGGCAGTCGTCGATATAGCTGCGGATCTGCGGGTCCCAGTGGCGGTAGTTCGCGGCATTGGTGGCGAACTCGCTGGTCTCCTCGGGGATCGCCACCGAGCCGATATGCTCGACGAAGCCGCCGAAGCTCGGCGAGAACAGGAACACCCGCGTTCCCTTGCCGACCGACAGCACCAGCAGGAGCTGCGGCCCGTAGATGAAGAAGCCGGCGGCAAGCTGCCGGTTGCCCGGCTGCAGCAGCGCGCTGGTCGGATCGGAGCGATGCTCCTCGCCCACCGGCAAAAGCGAGAAGATCGTGCCGATCGAGACATTGGTGTCGATGTTGGACGAGCCGTCCAGCGGGTCGATGGCCAGGGCCAGCGGCGCGGCCGGGTCGATCACCACCGCGGCGTCCTGCTCCTCCGAGCCGTAGACGGCGATCGCCGAGGCCTTGGCGGCATCGAGGAACATCTGGTCGGCGACGATGTCGAGCGGCTTCTGCACGTCGCCGCCGGCATTGGTGTCGCCGCCGCCGGACCGGGCTTCGACGCCCCCCGCGATGATCGTGTTGCGAAGCTTGATCGAGGCGGCGCACAGCTGGCGAATGGTATCGGCGACCTGCCGGCCGATCGGGTCGGACCCGCATTCGGATCCCAGATGTGCGTCGAGAGACGATGACATGCATTCCTCCTGAGTGGCGTCGAGCGCTTCGGCTCCGTCCACTCGTCTATGGGTGGATGGTGGATTCTGCGAGCGCATAAGTAAAATTCATTCTCTTTACGGCATCAGTAAGTTCTTTTAGAAGAGGGCATGCGAACCCTGACACTGCGCCAGTTGCGATCGATCCAGGCGATCAACGAGCACCGTACCATCGCCGCGGCTGCGCGCCAGTTGGGTCTGACCCCGCCGGCCGTGACCCTGCAGGTGAAGCAGCTGGAGGACGATTTCGGCCTGGCGCTGTTCGACCGCACGAATGACGGCATGCGCCTCACCGCCGCCGGCGCCGCGGTTCTGGGCTCGGCCAACGCCATCGAGACGACCCTGCGCGCGCTCTCCGACGAGATCCAGGCGATCAAGGGCGTGAGGTCGGGCACCATCCGGCTCGGTGTGGTCTCCACCGCGAAATATTTCGCGCCCCGGCTGATCGCCGCCTTTCGGCGCGACTATCCCGACATCGAGATCAGGCTGATCGTCGGCAACCGGCTGGAGATCATCGAGCAATTGCGCGCCTACCGGCTGGACATCGCCCTGATGGGGCGCCCGCCGGTGGAGTTCCCGATCGAAGCGACGGTGTTCGGCGACCATCCGCTGGTGATGATCGCGCCGCCCGACCATCCCCTGGCCACCGCCCGCGAGATCACCCGCGAGCGCCTGCTCGAAGAGACCATCATCATCCGCGAGCCCGGCTCAGGCACGCGCGCGGCACTGGCGATCTTCTTCGGCGACCATCCCGACGCGCTGGAGACGCGCACGGCCGAGATGGGCTCCAACGAGACCATCAAGCAGGCGGTGATGGCCGGTCTCGGCATCGCCTTCATTTCGGCCCACACCATCGCCTTCGAGGTGGAGACCGGACGGCTGGCGATCCTCGACGTGTCGCACATGCCGATCCGCCGGCAATGGTTCGCCGTCAGCCGCAAGGAGCGCATACCGGCGCCCGCCGACATCGCCTTCAAGAATTTCCTGATGCAGCGCGGTGCCAGCTATCTGCCGCTGCTCGACCGGCTCTATCCGGCCGACGCCGGCGATGCGGCTTCACCGCACGCAACAGGCGAGACCGCAGGGGCGTCGTCCCCCGCGTAAGACCCGCAGGTCAGAACGAGCCCGGGCTCGCGGGCTGCAGCAGCGTTGCGCGCCGCAGCGCCGCCAGATCGGCCGATCCGGTGCAGAAGCAGGCGATCCGCAATTGCGCGATCACCTGCTGGAAATGCGCCACGGCGGCTTCCGGCGAGGCGTCCGCGCTGCCGAGCGAGGCGGCGGCCTGGCCGGCGAGATCGGCGCCGAGGCGGATCGCCTTGGCGGCGTCCAGCCCGTCGCGGATACCGCCCGAGCCGATGACCACGGTCTGCGGACAGGCGGCCCGCACGTCGACGATCGCCCTTGCCGTCGAGATGCCCCAGTCGGAGAAGGCCAGCGCCGTCGCGCGCTGCGCCGGGTCCGGCGAGCGCTCGGCCTCGACGGCGGCCCAGCTCGTGCCGCCGGCGCCGGCAACGTCGATGGCGTGGACGCCCGCATCGACCAGCCGCAGCGCGACCGTCGCCGAAATGCCGGCCCCGACTTCCTTGACCACGATCGGCACCGGCAGCGTGCGCGCCAGCTCGGCGATGGCAGCGAGGACACCGCGCCAGTTCGTGTCGCCGCCCGACTGCACCGCCTCCTGCAGCGGGTTGAGATGCACGATCAGCGCGTCGGCATCGATCATGTCCACGGCCCGCCGCACCTCCGCCAGGCCGTAGCCGAGCACCAGTTGCGCCGCGCCGACATTGGCGAGGATCGGCACGTCCGGCGCCGCATCGCGCAACTGCCGGTCGAGCCCGCCCGAGGCGCGGCCCTCGATGGCGATGCGCTGCGAGCCGACCGCAAAAGCGATGCCGAGTGCCTGTGCCGCCTCGGCGAGATTGCTGTTGATGCGCGCCGCCCGTTCCGGCCCGCCGGTCATCGACGAGATCAGCAGCGGCGCTGCGAGCCGGCGGCCGAGAAACTGCGTCGACAGGTCGATCTCGGCCAGCGAGATCTCCGGCAGCGCGACATGTTCGAAGACGATCTGCGACAGGCCGCTGTCGGCCCGCCGCGCCGCCAGCGAGGGATGCAGCACGATGTCGAGATGATCGCTCTTGCGCACGGCGATGTCGCCGGCGGCCGGTGTGTCTCCTGAGACGCTCACGTAACCCTATGTCCTATCGTCGCAGATTGCGAAACCGGACGCTCCCCGGTCGTCGCGTTTGCCAATGATCGTGTTAGCATCAGTTGCAACGTCACGTGTAGCGAATGACCCGTGACAAAATGCCAGAACCGAAGGCGACCCTCCCGGCATGACGTGCAATGAAACCGACGGCTTCAGGACCGAGGCTGCCGCCCTGATCGCCAGGATCGACGCGCGGCTGGCGGTGCTGGTGCCCCGCGCCCTGCCCGGCCAGACCGGGCTCGACCTGGCGATCCGCGAAAGCGTGCTGGCGCCCGGCAAGCGCCTGCGGCCGATGATGGCGGCGCTGACGGCGGGCGATCTCGGCGGCGACGAGGGCGTGGCGATCGATGCGGGCTGCGCCGTGGAGATGGTACATGCCTCCTCGCTGATTCTCGACGACCTGCCCTGCATGGACGACGCCACGATGCGTCGTGGCAGACCGGCCGCCCATGTCACCCACGGCGAGGATGTCGCCGTCCTGTCGGCGATCGCCATCCTGTCCGGCGCCTATGAGATGCTCGCCAGGGTAGAGGGCCTGTCGCCGGCCGCGCGGCTCGAGGCGGTGACGGTGCTGACCCGCGCCGTCGGCGTCGAAGGCCTCGTCGGTGGCCAGTTCGCCGATCTGCGCGGCGGCCGCGCCGAACGGCCGCTCCACGAGATCGCGGCCACCAACGGCCGCAAGACCGGGGCGCTGTTCCTGGCCGCCGTGGAGATCGGCGCGATCGCGGCGGGTGCCGGCGAAACGACCCGCGCGCATCTGCGCGGCTTTGCCACCGAACTCGGCCATGCCTTCCAGCTTCTCGACGATCTGCTCGATGGCGGCCCGAGCGCCGCCACGATCGGCAAGGACGTCAATAAGGACGCCGGCAAGTCGACCATCGTCTCGATGCTGGGCCGTGCCTCGGTTGAGCATCGGATCGAACGGCATGTGGAAGCCGCCCATGGCGAGCTGACCTCGGTGTTCGGCGCGTCAAGCCGGCTGCATCGCCTGACCGACGCGATCGTTGCCCTGCCCGGCAGAACCGTCGCCGACACGGCGTGCGACGAGACGCGATTTCGCGAACCCGAAGCCGGCGCGCGCTGACGATCCCGTTCGCTGGGCCGACACGCGTCGCCGAATGCGCTCTCGCCGATCTCGTTCTCATTTCAGGGCTGTGCCCGTGCCGCCGGGCTGCCCGGCGAGCTGAGCCGGCCTAGCGCGTGGGGCCCGTCAGCCGAGGCCGGGTCCACAGCGCCTCGGAGCGGCCCGCCGGTCCGCCACGCCGCGCCAGCGCCGCCTTGGCTGCACCGCGGGCGACATGGCCGAGTTTCTGCCGCCGCCCGGTGGAGACGCGCGCGTCCCAGGCATTGGCGCCCAGCCCCTTCACCTGCATGCCGATCTCGCGATAGACGCCATGCGCCGTCGCGACCGCCCAGGCCGAGCGCGGCGGCAGTTCCCGCAGGCCGTGGAAGGCCGAGGCGTAATAGGGTTCGGCGAGATCGATCAGCCGGTTGGCGACCAGCGACACCACCGGCCGCTGGCGCGGATCGGTGAGATCGCCGGGTTTCAGATCGGCGTCGGCCAGCCATTCCGCCGGCAGATAGACCCGGCCGACCCGGGCATCCTCGACGATGTCGCGGGCGATGTTGGTGAGTTGAAAGGCGATGCCCAGATCGCTGGCGCGGTCGAGGGTGGTCTCGCCGTTTGCCCCCATCACCATGCTCATCATCACGCCGACGACGCCGGCGACATGGTAGCAATAGGTCAGCGTGTCGGTGACGGTCGCGTAATGCCGCTCCTCGACATCCATCCGGTAGCCTTCGAGATGCTGCAGCAGCAGCTCCTGCGGCAGGCCGTGCCGGGCCACGACATCGGCCACGGCGCGAAAGCTGGGGTGCGAGGTCGGCTCGCCGCGCAGGGCCGCCAACGTCTCCGCTTCCAACAGCGCCAGCCGTTCCGCGCCCGAGCCGAGCGTGCCGAGCGGCCGCCGGGCAAAGCCCAGCACCTGGTCGTCGATGGTGTCGTCGCAATGCCGGCACCAGGCATAGAGCATCATGGCGCTGCGCCGGGTCTCGGCATCGAACAGCCTGGCCGCCGCCGCGAAGCTCTTGGAGCCCTTGGCAATCGTGTCCTCGGCCATGGCCGCCAGATCGGCCCGCGCCGCCGGATCGAGCGGCACGGCGATGGGTTGGGAGGCGAGCATCTCAGGCTCTCGAATCGGCGATCATCAGCCCGGCCGTCGCCTTGGCGGACCCGACGACGCCCGGCACGCCGGCGCCCGGATGGGTGCCGGCGCCGACGAAATAGAGATTGGGGATGTCGGCATCGCGATTGTGCGGCCGGAACCAGGCGCTCTGGGTCAGCACCGGATCGAGCGAGAAGGCCGAGCCGACATGGGCGTTCAGCTCGTCGCGGAAATCGAATGGCGTGAAGATGCGGCTGGTCACGAGGTCGGCCCTGAGATCGGGAATGTAGCGTTCTTCGAGATAGTCGAGGATGCGGTCCCGATATTTCGGCCCCTCGATCTCCCAGTCGATGTCGGTATTGCCGAGATGCGGAACCGGGGCGAGGACATAATAGCTGCCCGCGCCCTCCGGGGCCAGCGAGGGATCGGTGGCGCAGGGGCTGTGCAGATAGAGCGAGAAATCGCCGGGCAGTTCCCCGCCCTTGAAGATCTCGTCGATCAGCGGCCGGTAGCGCGGCCCGAAGCAGACCGTGTGATGCTGCAGCTCCGGCCGGTGACGCTTGAGGCCGAAATAGATCACGAAGAGCGACATGGAAAAGCGCCGCGCCTTGAGGCGCTTGGCCTCCTTCTCGCCCCGCCGGGTGCCCGCCATCAGCGTGCCGTAGGTGTGGACCACGTCGGCATTGGAGGCGATGCGGTCGGCCTCGAAGCGGCGACCGTCCTTGAGCACCACGGCCTTCGCCCTGTCGCCCTCCACCTCGATCTGCGCCGCCTCGGCGGACAGTTCGACCCGGCCGCCCATATCCTCAAACAGCCTGACGAGGCCGCGGACCAGCGCGCCGGTGCCGCCGCGCGGAAACCAGACGCCCCATTCGCGCTCCAGCGCATGGATCAGCGCGTAGATCGAAGAGGTGGCGAAGGGATTGCCGCCGACCAGCAGCGAGTGGAAGGAGAAGGCCTGCCGAAGCTGCTCGTCCTCGATATATTGCGCCACCTTGGAATAGACGCTGCGCCAAGCCTGCAGCTTTGCCAGCTGCGGCCCGGCCTTGACCATGTCGCGGAAGTTCAGGAACGGCACCGTGCCGAGCTTCTCGTAGCCCTCGCGGAACACCTCCCGCGAATAGGCCAGGAACTTGCGATAGCCCTCGATGTCGGCCGGGTTCTTCGCGTGAATCTGGCGATCCAGCTCGTCCTGGTCGTTGGCATAGTCGAAGCTGTAGCCGTCTTCCCAGCACAGGCGGTAGAAGGGCTTCACCGGCAGGAGCTCGACATAGTCCGCCATTGTCCGGCCGGCAGCCGTGAACAGCTCTTCCAGCGCCGAGGGATCGGTGATCACCGTCGGGCCGGCATCGAAGACGAAGCCCTGATCCTCGTAGACATAGGCGCGGCCGCCCGGCTTGTCGCGCTTCTCCAGAAGCGTCGTCTGGATGCCGGACGCCTGCAGGCGAATGGCCAGCGCCAGCCCGCCGAAGCCGGAGCCGATGACGATGGCCGTGCGCTCGCCCGCTCCCGCGCCGTTCATCGTAGCGCTCATGCCAGTTCCCCTGTGAGGCGGTGCCGTGCCAGCACCTTCAATGCGTTGCCGACGGGCACGGGCGGCCGCCCCGTCATGATGCGGACCATGTCCAGCCGTGACAGCTGCGCCGCGTAGAACCGGCCGATCAGCGTGTCGGGCAGCCGGTGGAAATGCTGCAGGATCTCGTAGCGCTTCGACGGGACACCGGCGAAGAACAGGAGACGGTTGAGCAGGCGGAAGAAGCCCCGCCCCCGCCACGCCGCCACCGAATGCGCCCGCGTCGCGGCAAAGACCACGCCGGCCGTCAGGTCGGTGAGGCCCGCGAGCCGGTCGGCGAGGCGCACCGCGTCGGGCAGCGAATAGCCGGTGGTCGGATGAAACAGCGCCGCCGCAAGGCCCGTCGCCGGAACGCCCTTTCTGTCGGCCCAGAAGGCCTCGATGTCGCCGTCCAGCGCGATCGGCAGGACGCCGCGTTCCTCGCGGAGCACCGCCTTCGCTGTCCAGCCATGGGTTGCGAGGTAATCCGCAATGGTCGCGCGCAACCCCTCCTCGGAGAGTGCCGGCCCGTCGGCGTAATAGGTGTCCTCGACGAGCAGCGTCGTCGCGGTCAGCGGCAGCAGATAGACGAAGCGATAGCCGTCCTCCTGCGCCACCGTCGCGTCCATGATGATCGGCCGCGACAGGCCATGGGGCGCGGCAAGTTCGATCTCCTGGCCGAGGAATTTCTGGAAGCCGAGGGTCAGATGCGGGCTCGGCGCATGGCCGCGGCCGTCGATGACGCAAGCAGCGGCGATCTCGCGCCCGTCCTCCAGGCTGAGCGTCGTCGGCGTGACCGCCCGCACTGGGGCCTGCGTCTCGATCCGGTCGCCAAGCTCGGCGTCGACCACCGCCCGGAACTGCTCGGAGGACACGCTGCGATAGCCCGTTGCGATCCGGCGTCGGCGCTGGGGGAAGCGCACGTCATAGGCATCCCAGCGATAGCGGACGAAGGGCGCCAGCCAGTCATGTTCGGCGGCGCTGAGGTCGCCGGCATGAAACGACCATGTGTGGTTGCCGCCGACGGCCTCGCCAGCCTCGAAGACGCGGATCGACAGCTCCGGTCGTGCCCGCGCCAGCCGGTATGCGGCAAGGCCGTTGGCCAGGCCACCGCCCACGAACGCCACGTCGATCGGTCTGTCGTGGCGCTCGACGCCGTTCATGCCTTGCCTTCCTACCCGGTGCCGGCCGGTTTGCCGGCCACGGCATCCTCGATGATGTCCGCCGCGCGCCGCGTGCCGCCGGACATGCGGATGTCCTGGCCGATCCGCTGCGCCGCGTTGCGGAACCTAGGCTCCGCCAGCAGCCGCTCAAGCGAATTGCGCAGTTTCGCGCGGGACAGAAGGACGCGGGGCAGCCGCTCGCCGACACCGTGGTGGACGATCCGCGCGCCGATCCCCGGCTGGTCGAAGGCGATCGGCAGGGCCAGCATCGGAACGCCGGCTTCCAGCGAATCCAGCACCGTGTTCATGCCGGCATGGGTCACGCAGACCGCGGCGCGCGACAGCATTGCCCGCTGCGGCACGAAGTCGGTGACGATATCGGCATCGATGCGCGCCGCCTGTCGCGCATCCAGCCGGCCGCAATGGGCGACGACGCATTGCGCGCCGAGGTCGCGGCAGGCCCCGGCCACGGCGCGGAAGATGCCGGCGCGGTGGCCCTGCAGCGTGCCGAGCGAGGCGAAGACCAGCGGCCGTTCCGGGTCGAGCCGCGCCTGAAGCGTGGCCGGCAGGTCCGGTGGGCCTTCCGATGGCGGGCGGATCGGGCCGACGGCGTGGCGGTGGGCGTTGGCGGGGCGCGGGAAGTCGAAGCCGGGCACGAGCTGCGAGATCTGCGCCAGCGAGGACAGGCAATCGGCGTGCCCGGCGTGCGGCCCAAGACCAAACCGCTCCGCCCATTCAGCGATCATGCGGCGCTGCGCGGTCATCAGGAGGTCGGCGACGCGTTCGCCGCCGCGATTGCGCTTCAGGCCCTTCCCGCTCGGATCGTACGGCCAGGGCAGGAAGGGGAGCGGCACGGCGGGATCGGCATGTACCGGCAGGGCGGCGGCGACCGAAACGAAGGGCAGGCCGAGATGCCGGGCGAGAAGCCCGGCGGCCGGCTCCATCTGGTCGCCGAGGATGGCCGTCGCGCCCATCCCGCGCAGGATGTCCGGGGCGAAGCGGCAGAGCTGGTCGGTCAGGCCGGCCGCATCGGAAACCGTGCGCAGGATGCCGAGCGGCCCGCTCGGCCGTGCCGCCCGGGCGATGATCCGCTCAAGGCGATCTGGGCCGCCCGCCCCGACCTCGTGGATCGCGATCCCCGCCGGAGCCTTGGCCGCGAGCAGTTCGCCCGCCCCGCCATTGACGACGAAGCTCGCCCGGTGCCCGCGCCGCACCAGTTCCGCGCCGAGCACCGCGAAGACCTGCAGATGGCTGTAATAGGGCGGACAGATCAGGGCGAAATGAGCCATGGCGGCGATATTGCGTCCGGTTCAGCGTGAATGGCGAAAGACATGCAGTGACGGCCCTGCAGCCCGGCCGAGCACCGACACCCACAGGATCGGCTGCCCGCCTGCTACCACGTTTCCGCGCGAAGCCATCCCTGCGGCGTCAGGTCCCGGCGTGATGATCGCAGGACTGCGGCTCGGCGTATCAAGGCGAGCGCGGTCGTCCCGGCCTCAGCCGCGTGCCAGACGCGCCGCCCGGCGGGCTCGCGCCTCGTCGGCCGCGTCCAGCTTGACCTGCGGCAGTTTCGTCCGCCAGTCGGTGCCGGTGATGCCGACGACACGGTTGCCGCGGAAATCGGCTTCAGCGGTGATCAGCCCGCGCTCGGCCATAAAGGACAACAGGAACCGGCCGCGCGATGGCGAATGGCTGCCATAGGCGCGGGCCAGCGCCGCATCCTCGGGGCATTCCGCCTCGTCGCGGGCCGCGCGCGCCAGCATCATGAAGACGCCCTGCATCTCCTCCGGCAGATCGGCGGCCCGGTCGACGACGCCCTGCCATTCCTCGTCGTCGGTCTCGCAGGACACGCCGGCCCGTGCCAGCGACAGGCGCCGGCGGAAGGCCGCCATGTCGGTCTCGGCGCCGCGCAGGCGCTTCAGCCGGCAATGGGTGAGGAAGTCCTGGTAGAGCACCGGCACCGGCCGGAAGGCCGCGTCAGGGTCCTGCAGCATCTCGGCGAAGATCGCATCCACGGCGGCGGCGCGCTCTTCCGGCGAGCGGGGATCGTCGTCGATCGGCTCGTGCCGCTCGGAGACGGACGGGGCAGCGGCCACCCGCTCCAGAAGCTCGCGCGTGGCGATCGCCGCGGCGGCGCCCTCGATGCGCGGGGCGGCGTTGGATTGCGGGCGCTCGATGGCGCGGCGCTCGGCCGCCTTGTCCTCTTCCGTGGCGGTGAAGATCAGGTCTTCCATCGCCTCGCGCGGCGTCTCCGGCAGCGGCATCAGCGACGGCCGGCCGCTGCGCCCCGCCGTCTCGACGGGACCGATGCGGATCGGCATCGGCCGCCGCGACAATGCCGGTCCGAGCGCCACGAAATTGCCGGTCTCCAGGTCGCGGAAGCGTTCGGCGGCGCGCCGGTCCATGCCGAGCAGGTCGGCGGCGCGCTGCATGTCAATGTCGAGGAAGGTCCGGCCCATCAGGAAGTTCGACGCCTCGGCGGCGACGTTCTTGGCGAGCTTGGCCAGGCGCTGGGTGGCGATGACCCCGGCGAGGCCGCGCTTGCGGCCGCGGCACATCAGGTTGGTCATCGCGCCCAGCGAGGCGCGACGGGCTTCCTCGGAATGCTCGCCGGACATGGCCGGCGCAAACAGATGCGCCTCGTCGACGGCGATCAGCATCGGGAACCAGTGCGCCCGGTCGGCATCGAACAGGCCGTTCAGGAAGGCCGCCGAGCACATCATCTGCACCTCGGCGTCGAGCCCTTCCAGATCGAGCACCACCGAGGCGCGATGCTCGCGGATGCGCCGCGCGATGCGGGTCAGCTCGGCCGGCGTGCGATTGGCATCGACCACCACATGGCCGTAGCGCTCGGCCAGCGACACGAAGTCACCTTCCGGATCGATGACCGCCTGCTGCACCCAGTCCGCGCTGCGCTCCAGAAGCCGGCGCAGGAGATGCGACTTGCCCGAGCCCGAATTGCCCTGGACGAGCAGGCGCGTCGACAGCAGCTCCTCCAGATCGAGCTCCGCCGGTTCGCCGGTTTGGGTCGTGCCGAGATCGACGGCAACGGTCATTGCAGGCCTTTCGGTGCTGGCGATGTCGTGAACGACCGCCCGCCTTGGCGGCGCGGTCCGGTCGTCGAGGGGACGTGGCCGGAACCTATCACGCCCGCCCCGGCGAGAGTCGAGACGGCGACGACCTGTCCACAGGAAGGCGCGACCGCCGGCCGGCGTCTCGTGCCGACTCAGGCTTCAGCCGAGCCGTGGCAGGTTCAGAGCCATGTGTCGTAGTCGGAGACGAGCAGCAGCATCGGGTCCTCGTCCTCCTCGATCTTGGAAAACCGGCCGAGCGGCTCGCGGAAGACATTGTCGGTCAGGTCGTCATTGACGGTGGAGACTTCGCCGATCAGGACGTCGCCGCCCTCGCCCCAGAAGGCGTGCCAGTTGCCGGGCAGCAGCGTGACGCTTTCGCCGGGCTCCAGCATCAGCACGCCGCCGGCCGGCAGCCGCCGGGTGATCCCGTCGGTGACGACGGTGACCTCGGCGCTCTCGTCGACGGAGCCGTCGGGCGCGCTTTCGTGCATCTGGATCGCCAGCTTGGCGCCGCCGCGATTGATGATGTCCTCGGCTTTGACGATGTGCCGGTGCATCGGCGAATACTGGTCGTGGCGGGAGATCATGATCTTCTCGGCATAGAGCATGCCGCCGCCGGCCTTCAGATCCGCCGCGTCGCCGTTGCGCGTGGTGAACAGGAACAGCCCCATCCGGTCGAAATCGTCCTTGCCGTAATCGGTCACGTCCCAGCCGAGCCGGCGCTCCACGATGGTCGACAGATCGGCCCGCCGCGCCTTCATCTCGTTCGGGGAGAGATAGGCGAAGGGCGGCATGACGTAGCCGAAGGAGCGGATGTAGGAATCCGCTTCCCTGAGGATCTCGTTGACGCGGGAACGCTTCATGCTGGCCTCCCTTCGGAGCTTGCCGCCGGATCGACGAGGATGATCCGGCAGTCGTTGACGTTGGTGTGGGTCGGGCCCGGCACGAACAGGCCGTCGATGGCCTCGAAGAAGCTGGTCGAATCGTTTGCCGCCAGTGCCGCCTCGGCGTTCAGGCCTGCAGCTGCCGCCCGAGCCAGCGTCTCCGGCAGGACGAAGGCGCCGGCCGGATCGCTGGCAAGGCCGGTCCCGCCATCGGTGCCGTCGGTGTCGCCGGACAGCGCCGCGATGCCGGGATGGGCGCCAAGCGCCAGCGCCAGGGCCAGGGCGTATTCCTGGTTCGGCCCGCCGCGACCCTCGCCGCGGATCGTTACCGTCAGTTCGCCGCCCGACAGGATCGCGACCCGGTCGCCGGCCTCAACGGCCTCCAGCGCGATGCGGGCATGTTCGGCCGCCACGTCGCGCGCCTCGCCCTCGACGTCGGCGCCGAAGCTGACCACCTTGTAGCCGAGCCGTTCGGCCACCTTCGCGGCAACGTCGAGCGAGGCGGCAGGGGTCGCCACGATCTTGTATTCGGCGTGCTCGAAGACCGGATTGCCCGGTTTCGGCGTCTCGTTGGCCGGATCGTCCAGCGCGGCGCGGCAGGACGCCGGCAGGTCGATGCCGCGCTTGGCAATGATCGCCCGCGCATCGGCGAGGGTCGTTGCGTCCGGCACGGTGGGACCGGAGGCGATGACGCTCGGATCGTCGCCGGGCACGTCGGAGATCGCCAGGGTGATCAGCCGCGCGTCGCCGCAGGCATGGGCGAGGCGCCCGCCCTTGATCTGCGACAGATGCTTGCGCACGCAGTTGATCTCGCCGATGCCGGCACCGCTGCGAAGCATCGCCTTGGTGACCGCCTGCTTGTCGGCGAGCGAAATGCCCTCGGCGGGCAGCAGCCAGTTGGCCGAGCCACCGCCGGAGATCAGCGCCAGCACAAGGTCGTCCGGCCCGGCCGCTTCGGCGAGCGCGACGACCTTCGCCGTCGCCGCCAGCCCGTGTTCGTTGGGCAGCGGGTGCCCGGCCTCGACCACCGGGATCGGCCCGGCGTCGAGCGCATAGCCGTCGCGGGTGACCGCGATGCCGGTAAGCCGGTCGGCCGGCACGTCATGCGTCTGCGTGTAGTGGGCGACTGCGGCGGCCGCCATCGAGGCAGCGGCCTTGCCGGCGGCGAGGATGACGATGCGCCCCGGCGGCGGCGGCGGCAGGTGCGCGGCGAGAATGCTCGCCGGATGCGCCGCGGCGACGGCCGCCTCGAAGATCTCCGTCAGGTCCCCCGACCATCCCGTCATGTTCATGCAATCCCCTCCCCGCATCGTCCCGGTGGCATCCATACCAGAAGAACGGCAGGGGGAAACCGCCCGAGTGGCGATCGAGATCGGGTCACGGCGCGCGGAAAAAGCCGCGCGGCCTTGCGCCCATACGCTGGCAAAATGGTCGCAGAGGCCTACTCTGACCTTGTCGCAGCGTCCATCTTGGGTGCATCCACGCGCCAGATAAATGTTGAAGGCACAGCCATGTTCGAAGGTTTCGACCCGGTCACCCTCGCCCGCTTCCAGTTCGCCTTCACCATCTCGTTTCACATCATATTCCCGGCCTTCACCATCGGCCTCGCCTCGTTCCTCGCGGTTCTCGAGGGCCTGTGGCTGGCGACAGGGCGGTCGGTCTACATCGAGACCTTCAACTACTGGATCAAGATCTTCGCCCTGAGCTTCGGCATGGGCGTCGTCTCCGGCATCGTGATGAGCTACCAGTTCGGCACCAACTGGTCGGTCTTCTCCGACAAGACCGGGCCGATCCTCGGGCCCATGATGGGCTACGAGGTGCTGTCCGCCTTCTTCCTGGAGGCCGGCTTCCTCGGCATCATGCTGTTCGGCCGCAAGCGGGTCGGCGACAAGCTCCACTTCGCCGCGACGGTGGTCGTCGCCATCGGCACGCTGTTCTCGGCCTTCTGGATCCTCTCGGTGAACTCCTGGATGCAGACGCCGGCAGGCTTCGGTTACAACGCCGCCGGCCAGTTCGTCCCGGAGGACTGGTGGGCGATCATCTTCAACCCGTCGTTCCCGTACCGGCTCCTGCACATGGTGCTGGCCGCCTACCTCACCACGGCCTTCATCGTCGGCGCGGTGGGCGCCTTCCATCTGCTGCGCGACCGCACCAACCAGAGCGCCCGCACGATGTTCTCGATGGCGCTGTGGATGGCGACCATCGTCGCGCCGATCCAGATCGTCGCCGGCGACCTGCACGGCACCAACACGCTGGAACATCAGCCCGCCAAGATCGCCGCGATCGAGGGCCATTTCGAGACCAACAGCGAGGTCCCGATGCCGCTCACCCTGTTCGGCATCCCGAACATGGAGGAAGGCCGGACCGACTATGCCGTCAACGTGCCCTATCTCGGCTCGCTGATCCTCACCCATTCGCTCGACGGCGAGGTGCAGGGCCTCAACGCCTTCCCGCGCGAGGACTGGCCGAACTCGACGGTGATCTTCTGGACCTTCCGGGTGATGGTCGGCATAGGCTTCGCCATGCTCGGCATCGGCCTGTGGTCGCTGTTCAAGCGCTACCGCGGCTCGCTTTACGACTCGCCCTGGCTGCAGCGCGCCATGATCGCCATGGGACCGATGGGCTTCGTCGCGGTGATCTGCGGCTGGGTCACCACCGAGATGGGGCGCCAGCCCTTCACGGTCTTCGGCCTGCTGCGCACCTCCGAGAGCCATTCGCCGATCGCCGCCGAAGCGGTGGGCACCTCGCTGGTGGCCTTCATCGTGGTGTATTTCGTGCTGTTCGGCGCCGGAACATTCTACATCATGCGCCTGATGTCGAAGCTGCCCAGCCCGGCAGAGGACGACACGCCGGATCATCATCCGACGCGCTCGGCCGGCATCACGCCTGCCTTCTCGCTGGAAGGCCGCAACGAACCCGAACCGGCGGAATAGGAGGCCGACGCAGATGGATCTCGCTGTACTCTGGGCCTTCATCATCGCCTTCGCGGTGATTGCCTATGTCATTCTCGACGGCTTCGACCTGGGCACCGGCATCCTGTTCCCGCTGCTGGGCCGGCACGAGAACCGCGACACCGCCATGAACACGGTGGCGCCGATCTGGGACGGCAACGAAACCTGGCTGGTGCTGGGCGGCGGCGGCCTGTTCGCGGTCTTCCCGCTGGCCTACGCGATCATCATGCCGGCGATCTACGCGCCGCTCATCGCCATGCTTCTGGCGCTGATCTTCCGGGGTGTGGCCTTCGAGTTCCGCTTCAAGACCGTGCGCGGGCGCTGGATGTGGGATGTGTCGTTCTTCGTCGGCTCGATCGTCGCCGCGTTCAGCCAGGGCATTGCGCTGGGCACGCTGGTGCAGGGCATCGACATCGACGGGCGCGCCTATGCCGGCGGCTGGTTCGACTGGATGACGCCCTTCTCGCTGATGACCGGCGTTGCCGTCGTGGTCGGCTACGCGCTTCTGGGCGCCACCTGGCTGGTCATGAAGACCGAGGGCGAACTGCACGACATCGCCCGCCGCTACGCCTGGATCTCGGCGATCGGCACCATGGTCCTGATCGGCGTGGTCAGCCTGTGGATGCCGTTCATGGAGGACGAGTTCTATCTGCGCTGGTTCACCTTCCCGCAGATCTTCTACGTGGCGCCGGTGCCGATCCTCGTCGCGCTCGCCACCTTCAGCCTGTTCCAGTCGCTGGCGACCGGCAAGGAGATCCGGCCGTTCCTGTCGGCGCTGGCGATCTTCGTCCTGTCCTTCGCCGGGCTCGGGATCACCTTCTATCCCGACATTATCCCACCGCATGTCACCATCTGGGAAGCGGCAGCACCGGATTCCTCGCTGATGTTCCTGCTGGTCGGGGCATCGGTGCTGATCCCGCTGATCCTCGCCTACACTGCCTATTCCTACTGGGTCTTCCGCGGCAAGGTCCGCGAGGGCGAGGGGTACCACCATTGACGGCGCGGCACGGCGACCGCCCGGCGACCGGGGACGAGGCACCGGGTAGCCTGAAGAGCCGGCTCGGCTGGTTCGCGCTCTTATGGCTCAGCGGCGTCGCCGCCGTCGCCACGATCGGCTACGGCATCCGTCTCGTCCTGATCGGCTAGAGCGCCAGTTCCGGCACCGTCTGGAGTACCAGCGCCATGTCCGCATGGAAGGCGCGACGCTCGCGGTCCTGCGTCACCTTGTCGGGCAGCCGCAGGATGTAGGACGGATGCACGGTGACCAGCGCCCGCGTCCCCTCGTCGAGATCGATCAGCGTCGACCGCGCGTCCCGGATCGTCACCGTCTTGCCGAGGACGGCCGACGCCGCCGTCGCGCCGAGCGCCACGATCAGCTTGGGTCGGATCAGGTCGCGCTCGAGGTCCAGCCACCAGCGGCAGGCCCGCACCTCGCCGCCATTCGGCTTGGCGTGGATGCGCCGCTTGCCGCGCGGCGCGAACTTGAAGTGCTTCACCGCATTGGTGACATAGGCGCGGCTGCGGTCGATCCCCGCCTCGCCCAGCGCCGCGTCGAACACCTTGCCCGCCGGCCCGATGAAGGGCTCGCCGGCAATGTCCTCCTGGTCGCCCGGCTGCTCGCCGACGAAGATGACCGGCGCATTTTCCGGGCCGCGCCCGAACACGGTCTGGGTCGCCGGCTCCCAGAGCGGGCAGGCCCGGCAATGGCTGGCGGCTACGCGCGCGGCGGCGATGGATGTCGGGCGCTCGTCCGACGTCCGCGCCATCAGATCGGGCTCTCGTGCAATGTCGCGCTCCTTCTGGCGTTCGTGACGCAGGCTCGGCAGGGTCGGCGCAGTCTCGATCATCCGCCGAGACGCCGCCTCGGCGCCGGCGATCAGCGGCTTGATCAGCGCCGTCTCAGGCATGTTCGCCCAGTATTTCTTCGGCATCTCGGCGCGCATGGCGTTCACCTTCAGCCGTGCCGGGTTGAAGATCGAGGCGTAGTAGGTGAGCCACAGGGCTTCCATGTCGTCGCCCTCCGGCCGCATGTCCCTGGTGGCGCCGGGCAGGAAGGTCAATTCGCTCCCGTCCCAATGCGCGCTGCGCTCCGGCGTCAGGATGGTCCAGACCATCCCGGCGAAACGGCGGGCGAAGAAAGGCGCGGTGTGTTCGACGATGTGGTGGAACGGCTCGAACCAGGCGACGTAGTGGCGACGGCACTCGTCGTCCTCGATCTCGCGAAAGCGCACGAAGGCCTTCATCTTGTGGCTGTCGCGACGGACCGCCTTCTCCATCTCGGTGGCGCGCAGGATGTCCGGGTCCGACGCGATCTCCAGGAGCTTCTTTTCCCGCTGCAGACGCCACAGCAGGCGATAGGCAAAGACGAAGCGGTCGGCATCGGCATGGCAGACCAGCTTGGACGCCAGTTCGGGAAACGCCTTGGGCACGGTCGGCTGCGGCGCGCCGGCGGGTGCCGGCGGCAGCGGCTCGGCGAAGAGGCCCGCGGTTTCGTCACCGACCGTGAAGCTCATCTCCTCCGGCGGCACGCCAAGCGCCAGCGCCGTGCGCGCCGCCTGGCGCCACGCGTCGAAATCGGCGGAGAAGGAAAGGTGTTGAAATTTAATCGACACTGCCGTCTTTCGGAAATATATTCATAGCTCGTCAACTTCATAGACAAGGGTAGGAATTTGCCAAATTTTTTTGACTGGTTCGATTCGACGGTGAAGAAAAAATTCGCAGGTTTTGGCGAGAATTCCAGCAAAGAAGAACTTGATATAGCAGTTGAAAAATATGGCCTCGGCCATTTTGCGCTTCGCAGATTCGATCTATTCTCAGATTACGAACGAATATTTTCGGTCATAGACACAAAAGCCTCAGCTCTACTAACGCATATGTCTATAATGATCGCACTAAATGGCCTTATACTATTCAACGTTCAAAGCCCGGCTGTTAAATTTATATATATATGTATACTTCTAACCAAAATTGGCGTGTCTATATTGTTACTGAGAATAATTCGATTTTGGACGAACAGCCCGTTTTCGGTTATTCGGAATCCAGACCTCGAAGATAAAGAAAATAAATATATAAGCGGAAACAAAGATCTATCGATAGACGAGCAGATTGACCATATTTTTCCGATAGAAGTGATATTCCGCAGCAATATTTACAGGCTATGCCTAAACACAATAACAGTAACTACTGCTATTTCCTTGATAACATTTGTAATTTATTCCATTGGCGATCTTATATATTGCTAGATGTCGGCACGCAGCACTAGGAGAACAGTTCGAGCTGGGCCGTCCGCTGCACCTTCGGCACGAAGCGCTCGCGCAGGCCGGCGCTGTCCGTCGCCGCCCCCGGCGACCAGTCGAGCGCCTCGATGAACGGCCGCACCTTGTCCACCGACTGGCAGAGCCGCGCCACATCGTCGAGACGCAGGCTACGATGTCGCCGCGTTGACAGGATGCGGTTCACCGCCCGCGTACCGAGGCCCGGCACCCGCAGGAGCATCTCGCGGTCGGCGCGGTTGACGTTGACGGGAAACCGCTCGCGATGCTTCAGCGCCCAGGCGAGCTTCGGGTCGATCGCCAGATCCAGCATGCCGCCATCGCCGCCCGCGACGATCTCGCCGCGGTCGAAGCCGTAGAAGCGCATCAGCCAGTCGGCCTGGTAGAGCCGGTGCTCGCGCATCAGCGGCGGCTTGGAGAGCGGCAGCCGGCTCGAGGCGTCGGGGATCGGCGAGAAGGCCGAGTAATAGACCCGCTTCAGGTGATAATTGCCGTAAAGATTTTCGGACCGGCCGAGGATCGCGTCGTCGTCAGAACCGTCGGCGCCGATGATCATCTGGGTCGACTGACCGCCGGGCGCGAAACGCTTCGGCTTGGCCCGGTCCCGCTTCTCTCCCTTGTGCTCTTCGATCTTGGCGCGCAGATGCCCCATCGACCGGCGGATGTCGCGCGGGTTCTTTTCCGGCGCAAAGGCTTCCAGCGTCACGTCGGTCGGCAGCTCGATATTGATCGACAGGCGGTCGGCGAACAGCCCCGCCTCCTCGATCAGCGCCGGCGCGGCATCGGGGATCGTCTTCAGATGGATGTAGCCGCGGAAATTTTCCTCCAGCCGCAGCTTGCGGGCGATCCGCACCATCTCCTCCATCGTGTAGTCGGAGCTGCGGATGATGCCGGAGGACAGAAACAGCCCCTCGATGTAGTTGCGCCGGTAGAAGGACATCGTCAGGTCGACGACCTCCTGCACCGAAAAGCGCGCCCGCGGCACGTTCGACGACGAGCGATTGACGCAATAGACGCAGTCATAGACGCAGAAATTCGTCATCAGGATCTTGAGCAGCGAGATGCAGCGCCCGTCCGGGGCGTAGGCATGGCAGATGCCCGAGCCTTCGGTCGAGCCGATGCCGCCGGACATTGACGAGTCGCGGCGGGTCGAGCCGCTGGACGCGCAGGAGGCGTCGTATTTGGCGGCGTCCGAGAGGATCGCCAGCTTGTCGATGAGCGTGGTCTTGGCCATCCCGCCTGTATAGGGTTCTCGGAATGTTCCTGCGAGCGGTCGCGGCCGGATTGCCCTGCTACAGGCTGTCGCAGGTGGTCACTCCGGAGCCGCTCCAAGCGCTTCGGGCTGCGCTAGATGCGAGGCGCCATCCTGTACGAGCCCACAAACGAAAACGGCCGGGCGGAAGCCCGGCCGTCGCATCATGAAAGCTTTGTCGAAGCCTAGTGGGACTGCGCCTTGGCGACCGCCCGCTTGGTGACGACCTTGACGAGGTTCGCCCGGTAATCCGACGAGCCGTGCAGATCGGCCAGCATGTCGCTCGGATCGACCGACAGCCCCTCGATGGCGGAGCCGTCGAAATTCGCCGACAGCGCCTGCTCGGCTGCTTCCCAGCGGAAGGTGCCGTTCGAGCCCGCGCCGGTGACGCCGACCTTCACGCCATCGCCGCGCTTGGCGACGAATACGCCGCACATGGCGTAGCGCGAGGCCGGGTTGCGAAACTTCTCGTAGCCGCACTGGTCCGGCGCCTCGAAGGACACCGCGGTGACGATCTCGTCCTCTTCCAGCGCCGTCTCGAACAGGCTGACGAAGAATTCGTCCGCCGGCATCTCGCGCTTCGAGGTGTGAATCGTCGCGCCCATCGCCTTCAGGGCGGCCGGATAATCGGCGGCCGGATCGTAATTGGCGACCGAGCCGCCGATCGTGCCCATGTGGCGCACGGCGATGTCGCCGATCAGCCCGGCCAGCGAGGCAAAGCCCGGACAGGTCGACTTGATCCCTTCATGGGCGGCGATCTCGGCATGGGTCGTGCCGCCGCCGATGCGGATCGCGCGGCCCTCGACGCTGATGCCCTTGAGCTCGGCGACATGGCGCAGGTCGACCAGCGCCGTCGGCGCGGCGAGGCGCTGCTTCATGGTCGGGATCAGCGTCATCCCGCCGGAGAGGAACTTGCCCTCCCCGCCGCTGTCGCCGACCAGCCGGACGGCCTCGTCGAGGGTCGAGGGGCGATGATAGGTGGTCTCGTACATCTCAGGTCTCCCTTGGCGCCGGGTCGCGCCTGTCCTGTTCAGGCGCGGGCCGCGCGGCGCGGCTGTCTCGATGGGACCAGGGGTCCCGGAACGCTGCCGGCGGCCGGTCTGCGGCCGCCGGACGATCAGGCCGCCGTCAGGTGACGGCGTGGAGCGCCCGCCACACCTTCTGCGGCGTCGCCGGCATGGTCAGGTCGTTGTTGCCGATGGCATCGGTGATGGCGTTGATGACGGCCGGCGGCGAACCGATCGCGCCGGCCTCGCCGCAGCCCTTCATGCCGAGCGGATTGCCGGGGCACAGCGTCTCGTTGGTCGACACGTCGAACATCGGCAGGTCCCAGGCCCGCGGCATGGCGTAGTCCATGTAGGACGCCGTCACGAGCTGGCCGGTCTCGTCGTAATGGGCGCCTTCCAGGAGCGCCTGGCCGATGCCCTGGGCGAGACCGCCATGCACCTGTCCCTCGACGATCATCGGGTTGATCACCCGGCCGAAATCGTCGGCGGCGACGAACTGCACGATCTCGGTGGTGCCGGTCTCCGGATCCACCTCGACCTCGCAGATGTAGCACCCGGCCGGGAAGGTGAAGTTGGTCGGATCGTAGAACGCGCCTTCCTTCAGGCCGGGCTCCATGCCGTCCGGCAGATTGTGGCCGGTATAGGCGCCGAGACAGACCTCGTGCCAGCCGAGCGACTTGTCGGTGCCCGCGACCTTTACCTCGCCATTCTCGATGACGATGTCGCCCTCGTCGGCTTCCAGCAGATGCGCGGCGATCTTCTTGGCCTTGGCCTCGACCTTGTCGAGCGCCTTGTGGATCGCAGACATGCCCACCGCGCCGGAGCGCGAGCCGTAGGTGCCCATGCCGAACTGCACCTTGTCGGTGTCGCCATGGATCACCTGGACGTTGTCGACCGGGAGGCCGAAACGCTCGGCGACGAGCTGGGCGAAGGTCGTCTCGTGGCCCTGGCCGTGACTGTGCGAGCCGGTGAGGATCTCGATCGTGCCGACCGGATTGACCCGGACCTCGGCCGATTCCCACAGGCCGACGCCGGCGCCGAGCGAGCCCACCGCCTTCGACGGCGCGATGCCGCAGGCCTCGATGTAGCAGCTCATGCCGAGGCCGCGCAGCTTGCCGCGCGACTGTGCCTCGGCCCGGCGGGCCTCGAAGCCGGCGACGTCCGCCGCCTGCATGCCGGCATCCAGCGTCGCGTCGAAATCGCCCGCGTCATAGGCCATGATGACCGGCGTCTGGTGCGGGAAGGAGCGGATGAAGTTCTTGCGGCGCAGTTCCGCCGGCGAGACGCCGAGCTCGCGCGCCGCCGTCTCCATGGTCCGCTCGATGACGTAGGTCGCCTCGGGCCGGCCGGCGCCGCGATAGGCGTCCACCGGCACGGTGTTGGTGTAGACGGCCCTGACATTGGCGTGGATCGCCGGGATGTCGTACTGGCCCGACAGGAGCGTCGCGTAGAGATAGGTCGGGGTCGCCGACGAGAACAGCGACATGTAGGCGCCCAGATTGGCCACCGTGTCGACCTTGAGGCCGAGGATCTTGTTGTCGGCGTCCAGCGCCATCTCGACTTCGGTGACGTGGTCGCGGCCATGGGCGTCGGTCAGGAACGCCTCGGTGCGATCGGACGTCCACTTCACCGGCACGCCGGTGCGCTTGGATGCCCACAGGCAGACGATCTCTTCGGGATAGATGTAGATCTTGGAGCCGAAGCCGCCGCCCACATCCGGCGCGATCACCCGCAGCTTGTGCTCCGGCGCGACATTGTAGAAGGCGCTCATCACCAGCCGCGCGACATGCGGGTTCTGCGAGGTGGTCCAGCAGGTGTAGTGATCGTCGGCGGCGTCGTAATGGCCGAGTGCCGCGCGCGGCTCCATCGGGTTCGGCACCAGCCGGTTGTTGACGATGTGCAGCTTGGTAACGTGGGCGGCATTGGTGAAGGCCGCGTCGGTCGCGCCCTTGTCGCCCAGTTCCCAGTCAAAGATCAGGTTGTTCTCGGCTTCCGGATGGAGCTGCGGCGCGCCATCCTTCAGCGCCTCGACGGCGCTGACCACGGCGGGCAGCTCGTCATAGTCGACCATCACCGCTTCGGCCGCGTCGCGTGCCTGCATCTGGGTTTCGGCGACGACCACCGCCACGGCCTGGCCCACATGGCGGACCTTCTCCACCGCCAGCGCCGGCCAGGCGCCCATCTTCATCGGCGTACCGTCCTTGGAGGACACCGCCCAGCCGCAGATCAGATTGCCGATGCCGTCGCCCTGCAGCTGCTCGCCGGTCAGGATGCCGATGACGCCCGGCATTCCCTTGGCCTCGTCCATGTCGATGCCGGAGATCGTCGCATGGGCATGGGGCGAGCGCACGAACGCCGCGTATTTCATGCCCGGCACGACCATGTCGTCGACATAGCGGCCACGTCCGGTGATGAACCGGCGATCCTCCTTGCGCAGAACCTTTGCGCCGATGCCTTCGATACCCATAGAAAACCTCCCAATTTTCGCTGGGGGCCGGGATCACCGTCGGGATCGCTGCGGCCGCCCTGATCCATGGCGACCCGAAGGCCGCCCTGCCTCCCTATTCGGCCGCGACCTGCTGCGGCTGCGATGCGCCGGCGGCGGCCAGGATCGCCTTGACGATGTTGTGGTAGCCGGTGCAGCGGCAGATGTTGCCCTCCAGGCCGTCGCGCACGGCCTTCTCGTCGAGCGCGCTGCCGTGCTGGCGGATCAGGTCGACCGCCGTCATGATCATGCCCGGGGTGCAGAAGCCGCACTGCAAGCCGTGATGCTCCCGGAAGGCCGTCTGCACCGGATGCAGCTCGGCGCCGTCGGCCAGTCCCTCGATCGTCGTCACCGAGGCGCCCGAGGCCTGGACGGCCAGCATGGTGCAGGACTTCACGGCCTTGCCGTCCACATGGACCACGCAGGCCCCGCACTGCGAGGTGTCGCAGCCGACATGGGTGCCGGTCAGGCCGAGATTTTCGCGCAGGAAGGTGACGAGCAGCGTGCGGTCTTCGACCGCGCCCTTCATCTCCCGACCGTTCACCGTGATCGTCACGTCACTCATCGATATCCTCCCCGGGGGTCTGATCGCATCGTCCCGCATCGCTGCCGGACGGGCGAATGTCTGCGAGGCGTCGACTACCCACGCCACGGCTCCGGCGCGAGCTTGCCCTTTGCCGGGGATCGCTTCAAGCGCTTTTCAGAATCGTTCCATGGTACGGCGTCGCCGGCGCGGGTCTGGTTGCAGCCGAAACCACCGGCGCGGAGAGGCCGGCGCCTGCCGTTCAAATCGTCCGCCGCCCGACCTCGCGGCCAAGCGTCGCAATGACGTTCCGACAGGTGTGACCCCGGCGGCACGGAACCGGCGGAAATCAGCTACACGTTAACGTCACCGGACGAAATATCCCCGCCAGTAGGTTGTTATTTCATCAAATCCCAGCATGCTGACCGCCAGCCCGAGGAGGGGTCGCGGCGGCCTTTCGCGCGCCGTCACCGGACATCGTGAAGCCGGCTTCGGGTGCCGCTCCAACGGTCAATGCGGTCAACGGGAAACTGGCGTCTTTGCGGTATCGGTTCCACACCAGCCACATGCTTGCACGTGCTGCCCTCGGGGCGGTGCTCGTCATGGCGGCTCCGCAGCGCGCCGCGGCCTTCGAGATCTTCGGATTCAAGTTCTTCGAGGACGAGACCGACGACGCCACCGACATCATCAACCCGATCTCCTACACGGCATCCTTGTCGCTGGCGCCGGGAGTCACCGCCGACGGCGACATCGAAACAGCCCTGAACGATGCCTCGGTCCTCGTCTCCGACGCCAGCGATCCGGTCTCCGGGTCGCTCGGCCTGATCGCCAAGGCGAAGACCGACCGCAAGCGCCTCGTCGCGACGCTCTACGAGAACGCCCGATACGACGGCCTCGTCGACATCTTCATCGAGGGCCGCAACCTCGCCGACCTGCCGCCGGACACGAAATTCGACACCTCGCGCCCCGTGCCGGTGACGATCCGTGTGACGCCCGGTCCGGTCTACGAGCTCGGCCGCGTGGCGATCACCACCGGCGGCCTGCCCGTCGATCCGGCCGAATACGGCCTGGTGCGCGGCGGCTCGGCGAACTCCGTCGACGTCCTGGAAGGCGAGGCGAAGCTCCTGCGCGACCTGCGCAACCAGGGCCGCCCCTTCGTCGCCGTGACCGGCCGCGAGACCGTGGCGGACGCCGCCACCGACGAGCTGGACTATTCCCTCGACGTGTCGCCCGGCGACATCGTCCCCTTCGGCGAGACCTGGGTGGACGGCACCACCGACGTCGATCCCGGCTTCGTCGCCTACATGGCCGGCGTGAAGGCCGGCGAGGTGTTCTCGCCCGACGAACTGGCCGCGGCCCGCAAGCGCCTCGTCGAGCTCGGCGTGTTTTCCAGCGTGACGGTGAAGCCCGGCGCGGCCCAGGCCGCCGACGGTACCCTGCCGGTGCAGGTCGAGGTGGCCGAGCGCAAGTTCGGCTTCTACGGCCTGGGCGCCACCTACTCCAACACCGAGGGCGCCGGCGCGTCCGGCTATGTCGGTTACCGCAACCTGTTCGGCCGGGCGGAATCGATCCGCCTCGACGCCTCGATCTCGCGCATCGGCGCCACCGCGATCAGCGACGAGGCCCGCGAGATCAGCGGCCCGGACTACGCCACCTCGCTGGTGTTCAAGAAGCCCGGCGTGCTCGGTCCCGATTCGGTCTATATCGGCTCGATCGAGGCCGGCCGGCAGCAGCCGCTGGCCTATGACCGCGAATTCGTCGCCGTTACCAGCGGCGTCGAATACAAGATCGACGAGCAGCAGAAGCTGAGCGCCACGGTGCGGGGCGAATACGAGACCATCGGCGACTTCCTCGGCGAGCGGGACTATCTCCTCGCCTCGGTGCCGGTGACCTACACCTTCGACAGCCGCGACAACGAGCTGAACCCGACCGAGGGCATCTTCGCCAAGGCCTTCGCCGAGCCGACCTACAATGTCGATGACGGCGCCGCCTTCGTGAAGACGCGCGTCGACGCGTCGAGCTACCTGTCGCTGACCGAGAACGACAGGCTCGTCCTCGCCGGCCGCGTCGGCTACGGCACCATCTTCGGCGCCGATCTCGGCGAAGTGCCCAACGACCGGCGCTTCTTTGCCGGCGGTGGCGGCTCCGTCCGCGGCTACGAATTCCAGTCGATCGGCCCCTATTATCCGTCCAGCGTGCCGGCCGGCAGCGGCTTCAATCCCGACTTCACCGACACGCCCACCGGCGGCCTGTCGCTGTTCGAGGCCTCGCTCGAAGCCCGCGTCGCGGTGACCGACAAGATCCAGATCGTACCCTTTGTCGACGGCGGCACGGTGTCGGATGACCTCGTGCCCGACTTCAACGAGTTCAAGCTCGGCGCCGGCGTCGGCCTGCGCTACCTGACCAGCTTCGGGCCGATCCGCGTCGACGTCGCGGTGCCGCTCGATCCGGGCCCGCGCGACGCCAGCTTCCAGTTCTACGCCGGAATCGGACAGGCCTTCTGATGATACGTGCCGGACGTCTCCTGCAGATCGCGGCGACCCTCGTCCTGGGTGGCTTCGTGGCGCTTGCCCCGAGCCGCCCGGCGCAGGCCCAGCAGTTCCTCGCGACCCAGATCGAGAACCTCGTCTCCACCGACACCATGCAGGTGAAGATCGAGGGCCTGTCGGGCGCGCTGAGCGGCGAGATCCGCATCGAGAACGTCACCGTCTCCGATCCGCAGGGCGTCTTCCTGACCGCCAGCGACCTCGCCATGGACTGGTCGCCGCTGTCTCTCGTTCGCTCCAACGTCTCGATCGACGCGCTGACTGCCGGCAGCATCGTCCTGGAACGCCTGCCGACCGGCCAGCCGGAAGCCGCGCCCGACGAGGAATCCGGCGGTTTCTCGCTGCCCTCGATCACCGCCGATATCCGCCGTCTGGCGATTGACGAATTCGTGCTCGGCGAGGCGATCGCCGGAACCCGCGCCCGCCTGCGCGCCGATGCCAGCCTGCAGCTTGCCGCCGATCCGACCGATCTGAACGTGAAGGCCGACATCGAGCGGCTCGACCAGCCTGGCCAGATCGCGCTGGAGATCGGCTATGCGCCGGCCGAGAACCAGCTGAAGATCGACGTCAAGGCCAGCGAGCCGGCCGGCGGCCTTGTCGCGACGCTGCTCGACATTCCCGACCGCCCGGCCGTCGACCTGACCATCAATGGCTCCGGGCCGCTGTCGGCCTTCATGGCCAACGGCTCGCTGGAGGTCGGCGCAGAAACCGCGGCCACCCTCACCGCCCGCGCCGACGACGTCGATGCCGGCCTGCGCGTCTCGGCCTCGCTCAACGTCGCCGCCGAACGCTTCGTGCCCGAACAGTTCCGGCGCTACGTCGCCGGCGGCACGGCGCTCGACCTGCAGATGGTGATCCGCGACGACGGCACCTACGCTATCGAGCAGGCGGTCCTCTCCTCCGACGCGCTCTCGGCGACGGCCGGCGGCACCCTGGACCTGTCGGGCACCGCCAACGACCTGAATCTGTCGGTCGCCTCGCGCGACGGCGATCCGATCCCCTTCGTGTTCGGCGAGGCGCCGGGCGAGACCAGGATCGAGCTTGCCGGCATCGACGGCACGCTGAAGGGCGCACTGTCAGCCGCCGCGCTCGACCTGACGCTGCGCCTGCCGCGCGCCGGTTCCGGCGAATATCAGGCCCAGGGGATCAGCGCGAAGATCGCCAGCGCCGGCTTCGACCTCACCGGCTTCCGCGGCGCCTTCGATGCCGATCTGGAGGCCCAGTCCGTCGCCGCGCCCGACGGTATCCAGCAGCGCTTCCTCAACGGCCCGGTGAAGATCGCGCTTGCCGGCAACCTGACCGACACGGGACTGACCTTCCGGCCGAGCGAGGCGGTCACCGACGTCGCCAATCTGCAGCTCGAGGGCGAGGCCGCGCTGAACTTCTCGACCTTCGCGCTCGACGTGCAGTCGCGCTTCCAGACCAGTGCCCTCTCGGCGGCCGTGGTGCCCCTGGCCGGCGAGGAGCTCGCGGTGGGCGGCCGCTTCGTCCGTACCCCCGACGGCGCGCTGAGCGCCGAGGCGCTGACCGTGCGCGGCGACGGCCTGACGATCGATGGCACCGCCGCCCTCACCAACGATACGGTCTCCGCCGACATCTCCGGTTCGCTCAACGAGGCCGGCTCCGTCAGCGGCGCGTTGGCTGGTGCGGCGACATTCAGCCTGACCGCATCCGGCCCGGTCGAAAAGCCCGATGTCGATCTGCAGATCTCCGGCAACGGCCTGTCGATCAACGGCCGCGAACTCGCCGATCTCAAGGTCGAGGCCCGGGGTACGCTCAATCCGGCCTCGCCCTCGGGCAGCGTCGCCATCACCGGCACGCTCGACGGCCAGCCCCTGTCGGGCAACGCCACCGTCGAGACGCTGGACAATGGCGACCGCCGGATCACCGACCTCGCCATCCGCCAGGGTCCCAACAGCATCACCGGCGACCTGCGCCTGACCGACGCCTTCGCCCCGGTCGGCACCCTCGCCATCGATGTCAGCGACATCGGCCCGCTGGCCGCGCTCGGCAGCCTCGACGCCTCCGGCGACGTCGTCGGTCAGGTCGACCTCACTGTCGAGAACGACGGCATGCCCGTCGCCGCCATCGACCTGACCGGCGAGCGCCTTTCCGTTGCCGGCAACACGCTCGACGGCGCCCGCATCGACCTGTCGGTGAAGGACTATCTCGGCATTCCGCGCCCGACCGGCACCGTCACCGCCCGCACCATTGCGGCACCCGGCATCGCCATCAGCGGCCTCGACGTGGCGCTGCGCGAGGACGAACAGGGCACCGATCTCGTCGCCGAGGCGAAGGTCAACGCCGTGCCCTTCGCCCTGGCCGGCAACGTGCTGTTCGAGCCCGACACGACGCTGGTCCGCCTGACCCGCTTGACCGCCGACATCGAGAACGCCGCGATCCGTCTCGCCGAAGAGGCCATCGTGCGGATCGAGGACGGCGTGACGACCCTCTCCGGCATCCGCGTCGATGTCGGGGACGGCGACCTTTCCCTCGACGGCAGCGCCGGCGAAAGCCTCGACCTCGCGCTGCGCCTGACCGACGTGCCGGCTGCCGCCGCCAATCCCTTCGTGCCGGGCCTCGCCGCCGCCGGCACCATCGGCGGCACCGCCACCGTCTCCGGTGCGGCAAACGATCCCGCCGCGACCTTCGCCATTATCGGCACCGACCTCGCCGTCGCCAGTTCGCGCGCCGCCAGCGTGCCGGCGATCCAGGCGAACCTCACCGGCAGCTATGCCGTCGGCACCCTGACCCTGCAGACCGCAAGGCTCGATCTGGGCGACGGCTCGCTCGACGCGTCCGGCACGATCGGCGACCAGCTCGACCTCGAAGTCGCGATGGATTCCGTCCCGGTGGCGCTGGCCAACGGTTTCGTCGACGGGCTCGACGCCGAAGGCACGCTGACCGGCACCGCGACCGCCACCGGTCCGCGCAGCGATCCCCATGCGACCTTCGCCCTGTCCGGCACCGGCATCACCGCCGAGGAGATCGCCGCGGCCGGCATCGATCCACTGACCCTCGACGTCGCCGGCGCCTATGCCGACGGCACCGCGACCCTCGACCGCGCCGAACTGATCGTCGGCGAAGGCTCGCTGAGCGCCTCCGGCACGGTCGGCGAAGAGCTCGACATCGAACTGGCCATGCGCCGCCTGCCGGTCGGCCTGGTCAACGGTTTCGTCCCCGGCCTCGACGCCAGCGGCACACTGTCCGGCACCGCCTCGGCGTCGGGCTCGACCATCGACCCTGAAGCCATCTTCGACGTCTCGGGCACCGGCATCACCACCCGGCAGATCGCCCGCTCCGGCGTCGCGCCGCTGGCCCTGCGTTTGACCGGCACCTACGCCGACGCCACCGCCGCGCTGGAAACCGCCGTCATCAATGTCGGCGACGGCTCGCTGGTCGCGACCGGCCGCGTCGGCCAGAACCTCGACCTCGACGTGACCATGACCAATCTGCCGGTCGGCCTCGCCAACGGCTTCGTCGATGGCCTGGCAGCCCGCGGCACGGTCTCCGGCAAGGGCACGGCCACCGGCACGCTCGACAATCCGACCGCCAGCTTCGACCTGACCGGCTCGGGCATCACCGCCGACGCCATCGCCGAGAGCGGCATCGACCCGCTGACGGTGGACGCCGCCGGCCGCTATGCCGACGGCACGCTGACCCTCTCCGAAGCCGAGATCGCCGTCGGTGACGGCTCGCTGAAGGCCACCGGCACCGTCGGCGAGACCCTCGACCTGCGCGTCGCCGTCAATGCCATCCCGGTGGGCCTCGCCAACGGCATCGCCCCCGATCTCGGCGCCGAGGGCACGATCTCCGGCACCGCGACCGCCACCGGCTCGCTCGCCGACCCGCAGGCCCGCTTCGACCTTTCCGGCACCGGCATCACGACACGCCAGATCGCCCAGTCCGGCGTCGCGCCCTTCGCCCTCGATGCCGCCGGCGCCTATGCGAACGGTACCGCCACCATTGAGCGCGCCGACCTGACCGTCGGCGACGGCTCGCTCAGGGCCAATGGCACCGTCGGCGAACAGCTCGACCTCCGCCTCGCCATCGACGCCCTGCCGGTCGGCCTCGCCAATGGTTTCGTCGACGGACTCGGCGCCGAGGGCACGATCACCGGTTCGGCCACCGCCACCGGCTCCCTGTCCGATCCGCAGGCCCGCTTCGATCTCGCCGGCAGCGGCATAACCACCCGCCAGATCGCCCAGTCCGGCGTCGCGCCGCTCGTCCTCGACGCCGCCGGCTCCTATGCCGATGGGACGGCCACCATCGAGCGCGCCGACGTCATCGTGGGCGACGGCTCGCTCCGGGCCACCGGCACCGTCGGTGAGCGGCTGGCCATCGATGTCGCCATCGACGCCTTGCCCGTCGGGCTTGCCAACGGCTTCGTCGACGGCCTCGGCGCCCGCGGCACCATCTCCGGCTCGGCCTCGGCCACCGGATCGCTCTCCGACCCCGACGCCAGCTTCGACATCACCGCCTCCGACGTGTCTGTCGCCCAGAGCCGGGCCGCCGGCGCGCCGGCGCTGCAGGCGGTGGCGGAGGGCCGCTATGCCGGCGGCACGCTGAACCTCGGCAATGCCCGCATCGACGTCGGCGGCGGCGCCATCACCGTCACCGGTTCGGCCGGCGCCAATGCCCTCGACATCACCGCCGAGATCAGCGCCCTGCCCGCCTCGATCGCCAGCGCCGCGGCGGCGGGCATTGCCCCGCAGGGCACCATCAACGGCACGGTCCGCGCCACCGGCGCCCCGTCCAATCCGGCGGTCACCTACGACATCAATGCCAGCGGCGTGTCGATCCAACAGACCCGTGCCGCCGGCGTCGGCGCCCTGGCCGTCACCACCAGCGGCCGCTTCGCCGACCAGGTGGTCACCACCGACACCAGCCTGACCGGCGACGGCCTCGACTTCAGCGCCAACGGCTCGGTCAACCTTGCCGGCGGCCCGCAGCTCGACCTGTCGCTGAACGGCTCGGCGCCGCTGTCGCTCGCCAACCGGATTCTCGCCGAAGGCGGTCGCTCGGTGCAGGGCACCGTCCTCGTCGATGCCCGCGTGACCGGCCCCGTGTCCCAGCCCGCGATCGTCGGCACGGTCTCGACCACCGGCGCGCGCTTCATCGACACCGGCGCCAACCTCGCCCTCAACGACATCTCGACGACCATCTCGCTCGACGGGCGCACCGCGACGATCCGCGCCTTCGACGCGAACCTCTCCGCCGGCGGCACACTCGACGTATCCGGGACGGTCGGACTCGACGGCGGCTTCCCGGCCGACATCACGATCCGGCTCGACGACGGCCGCTACAACAAGGGGGAACTCGTCACCGCCAGGCTCGACGCCGAACTGACCATCACCGGGCCGCTGACCGGCACGCCGCGTCTGGCGGGCACGATCAATGCCGAGGAGATCAACGTCCTCGTGCCGGAAAACCTACCGAGCTCCCTCGCCCGCATCGACGTGACCCATCGCAACGCCGCCCCTGCCGTCTACGAGCAGCAGCGCGAGATCTCGCCCGAGCGCGCCGATGGCGGCAATAGCGGCGGCGGCATCGATCTCGACCTGACCTTTAACGCGCCCAACCGGGTGTTCGTGCGCGGCCGCGGCCTCGACGTCGAACTCGGCGGCCGGATCACCATCACCGGCTCGGCCGCCTTCCCCAATGTCGTCGGCGGCTTCGACCTGCAGCGCGGCCGCTTCTCCATCCTCGGCAAGCGCCTCGATTTCGATCGCGGCCGGCTGAGCTTCACCGGTGGCTTGACGCCCTATCTCGACCTCGTGGCCCGCTCCACCGCCGGCGACGCCACCGTGTTCATCACCGTCACCGGTCCGGCCGACGATCCGAGCTTCAACTTCTCCTCCGAGCCGACCCTGCCGCAGGACGAGGTGCTGGCGCGGCTGATCTTCGGCCAGGGCACCTCTGACCTGTCGCCGCTGCAGATCGCCCAGCTCGCTGAGGCGGCGGCCTCGCTGGCCGGCGTCGGTGGCAGCAGCGGCCTTCTGGAGAATCTGCGCTCGCAGCTCGGCGTCGACGATCTCGACATCCGCACCGCCGCCGACGGCACCACCGCGGTCGGTGTCGGCAAGTATCTGAACGAGAACACCTATGTCGGCGTCGACACAAGCGGCCGGGTGACCATCGATCTCGATCTTGGCTCGGGCCTCAGCGCCCGCGGCGCGGTGACCTCCTCCGGCGGCGGCGAGGTCGGCGTTTTCTACGAAGGCGAGTTCTAGACGTCCGACCCGGAGCGCGGTGACGCAGTGTCGCCACCGCCAGGCGTCTCGCCTCGACATTCTCGGATGAACCTTTCTCGCCGTCGGCCCGTTGGGGACGCAGAAGGCACGAGCGCGCCGGCATGTCCGGCCCGCCGCGCCCGCCCCGAAACGACAGGCAGGAGACCGACAATGATGTCGTCGAAATTCGATCACCCGACCCATGGCTCGTACGACAAGCCCGAGGACGTCCTGAAGGACGACCGGCTGTCCGACAGCGAGAAGGAAACCATCCTGTCGGAATGGCGCTCGTCGCTGCAGCAGATCCTGAAGAACGACCCGAACGTGCCCGAGGTGAAGGCCGCCAGCGAGTCCCTCGATGCCGCGATCGAGAAGCTGTCGGCCGCACGTACCTGATCCGTCGCCGTCGGCTTCGTCCGACGGTCCGATCCGCGCCTCTGTCCGCGCGCCGGCTTCGTGCTAACTAGCGAAGCGGCCCGGCCGGACGGCGCGGACCGGTGCATGAAACGACGCGTGACCATCAGGAGAGACCATGCCCACGAGCATCAATCCGGCGACGGGCGAGACCATCGAGGAATTCGCCGCGCACACCGACGCCGATATCGAGCGCACCCTCGCCAATGCCGATCTGGCCTTCCGCGACTGGCGCAAGACCTCCTTCGCCCGGCGCGCCGAGGTCCTGATGCGGGCCGCCGACCAGATGGACAATCGCAAGACCGAGCTTGCCCGCATCGCCACCATGGAGATGGGCAAGCGGCTGAAGGAAGCCGAGGCCGAGGTCGGCAAATGCGCCAACGCCCTGCGCTTCTACGCCGAGAACGCCGAGAAATTCGTCGCCGACGACGTGCGGGACGGTCCCGCCGGCCGCAATTTCGTGACCTATCTGCCGATCGGCCCGGTTCTGGCGGTCATGCCGTGGAACTTCCCCTATTGGCAGTGCATGCGCTTCGCCGCCCCGGCGATCATGGCCGGCAATGTCGGCATCCTGAAGCACGCCTCCAATGTCAGCCAGTGCGCGCTGGAGATCGAGCGCATCTTCCTCGATGCCGACGCGCCGCAGGGCGTCTTCCAGACCCTCTTGATCTCCTCCTCCAAGGTCGAGGGCATCCTCAAGGACAGCCGCGTGCGCGCCGCCACCCTGACCGGCAGCGAAGGCGCCGGCTCGGCCGTCGCATCCACGGCCGGCTCCGAGATCAAGAAGACCGTGCTGGAACTCGGCGGCTCCGACCCCTTCATCGTCATGCCCTCCGCCGACATCGCCAAGGCGGTTGAGGTGGGCGTCACCGCCCGCATGCAGAACAACGGCCAGAGCTGCATCGCCGCCAAGCGCTTCATCGTCCATGAGGACGTCTACGAGGATTATCTCGGCCGCTACACCGAGGCCGTCGAAGCCATCAAGCTGGGCGACCCGATGGCCGACGACACCGGCATGGGCCCGCTGGCCATGAAGGCCGGCGTCGACGACCTGAAGGACCAGATCGACAGATCGGTCAGCGCCGGGGCCAAGCTCGTGACCGGCGGCAAAGCGCCGGAGGGTCCGGGCTATTTCTTCCAGCCGTCGATCCTTGCCGACGTGCCGGAGAGCGCGCCGGCCTATCGCGAAGAGCTGTTCGGCCCCTGCGCGATCATGTTCAAGGTCAAGTCGATCGACGAGGCCATCGACCTCGCCAATGATTCCGAATTCGGCCTTGGCGGTTCGGCCTGGACCACCGAGCCGGCCGAGCAGGAACGCTTCATCCGCGAGCTCGACCAGGGCGGCACCCACATCAACCGCATGACCGCCTCCGACCAGCGTCTGCCCTTCGGCGGCGTCAAGCGCTCCGGCTACGGCCGCGAACTGGCGCATGAGGGCATGCTGGAATTCATGAATGTGAAGACCGTCACGATCGACTGAGACGACAGCGAAAGGGCCGGCAGGTTTTGTACCTGCCGGCCCCTCTTTCACGAAATCGAGCGCCGCGAATTGCAGCATCGCCAATATGTGCCCTATAATAGTGCACATCAGGCCATGAGCGGCGCCGACCCGGCGTTTGCCTCCTATCCACAACCGGCATAAAAGGCCGCAGGCAGGCGCTTTCTTGCGACGACCGCATCACACATCATGGCAGGGCAATTCATGAGCCAGACGTCCGATTCCGGCGCTTCTCCTGCGGCCGCGGAACTGACCGGCATGGCCCGGCAGACCGCCGATCGCGGCATCCGCTCGCTGTTTTCCGACGATCCGAGCCGCTATTCGGAATTTTCCGGCGCGCTGGGCGATCTCGTCCTCGACTATTCCAAGACAGCCATCGACGACGACGCCCGTGACGCCCTGATCGCATTGGCCCGCAGCCGCGGTGTCGAGGCCCAGCGCGACGCCATGTTCGCCGGCGAGCCGATCAACTTCACCGAAGACCGCTCGGTGCTGCACATGGCGCTGCGCGCCGAGCCGATGGACAGCTTCCGCGCCGCCGGCAACCCGGTCAGCGGCGCCGTGGCGGACGTTCTGAAGGCGATGAGCGCCTTCGCCGAGGGCGTGCGCAACGGCACCATCACCGGCGCCCGCGACACGCAGATCACCGACGTGGTCAATATCGGCATCGGCGGCTCCGATCTCGGCCCGGCCATGGCAACCCTGGCCCTGGCGCCCTATCACGACGGGCCGCGCACGCATTTCGTCTCCAATGTCGACGGCGCGCATATCGCCGACACGTTGAAGACGCTGGACCCGGCGTCGACGCTCTTCATCATCGCGTCGAAGACCTTCACCACCATCGAGACCATGACCAACGCCGCCGCCGCGCGCCGCTGGATCAGCGACGCGCTGGGCGAGGACGCGGTGGGCGAGCACTTCGTCGCCGTCTCCACGGCGCTCGACAAAGTCGCCGATTTCGGCATCGCCTCGGAGCGCGTCTTCGGCTTCTGGGACTGGGTCGGCGGTCGCTACTCGATCTGGTCGGCGATCGGCCTGCCGCTGATGATCGCCATCGGCGCGTCTGGCTTCCGCGACTTCCTCGCCGGTGCCCGCGAGATGGACACGCATTTCCGCACCGCGCCGCTGGACCAGAACCTGCCGGTCCTGCTCGGGCTCGTCGGCTATTGGCACCGGGCGCTCTGTGATTATCCGACCCGCGCCGTCATCCCCTACGACCAGCGGCTGTCGCGCTTCCCCGCCTATCTCCAGCAGCTCGACATGGAATCGAACGGCAAGCGCGTCGGCCTGGACGGTGAAACCGTTCCCGTGAGCGGTCCGGTGGTCTGGGGCGAGCCCGGCACCAACGGCCAGCACGCCTTCTTCCAGCTCATCCACCAAGGCACCGACATCATTCCGGTCGAGTTCCTGGTCGGCGCCAATGCCCACGAGCCGGCCGAGATGCGGGTCCATCAGGATCTGCTGCTGGCCAATTGCCTGGCCCAGAGCGAGGCGCTGATGCGGGGGCGCACGCTCGACGAGGCGCGCCAGCAGCTTCTCGACGGCGGCATGGAGCCCGAACAGGCCGAGCGGATCGCGCCGCATCGCGTGTTCCCGGGCGACCGGCCGTCGATCACCCTTCTCTACCGCCAGCTCGACCCGGCCACGCTCGGCCGCCTGATCGCGCTCTACGAGCACCGGGTCTTCGTCGAGGCCCAGCTCTACGGCATCAACGCCTTCGATCAGTGGGGCGTCGAACTCGGCAAGGAACTGGCCAACCGGCTGGTTCCCGTCATCACCGGCGAGACCTCGGCAGAGGGGCGCGACAGCTCCACCGCCGGTCTCGTTGCAGCAATCCACAAACTGAGGGGGTCATGATGGCCGACATGACGAACGAGGTCGATTCCGCCCTGGACGGAACCGGTGCCCCGACACCTGCACCCCGCAAGAACGATCCGGAGACGCTGGCCCGGCAGATCGTCGAGAAGCTGACCTACGCCGTCGGCAAGACCCCGGCCGAGGCGCGGCGCTACGACTGGCTCGAGGCGACGACGCTGGTCATCCGCGACCGGATCATCGACCAGTGGATGGAATCTTCCCAACGCGCCAAGACCAGCGGCGAGAAGCGCGTCTGCTACCTGTCGATGGAATTCCTGATCGGCCGCCTGCTGCGCGATGCGATCAACAATCTCAACCTGACCGAGCCGATCCGCGAGGCGCTGTCGCGCTATGGCGTCGATCTCGATCTCGTCGAACTGCTGGAGCCCGACGCCGCGCTCGGCAATGGCGGCCTCGGCCGCCTCGCCGCCTGCTTCATGGAGTCGATGGCCTCCACCGACATTCCCGGCTTCGGCTACGGCATCCGCTACGTCCACGGCTTCTTCCGCCAGGAAATCGCCGACGGTGCACAGGTGGAGCTGCCCGAAACCTGGCTCGCCCATGGCAATCCGTGGGAGTTCGAGCGCCGCGAGCTCGCCTATGAGATCGGCTTCGGCGGCAAGGTGACCACCATCCAGGAGCCCGGCCGCCCGGCCCGGCAGGTCTGGCGCCCGGCCGAGCGCGTCCTGGCCGTCGCCTACGACACGCCGATCGTCGGCTGGCGCGGACGCCGCGTGAACACGCTGCGCCTGTGGAGCGCCCAGCCGCTCGACCCGATCCTGCTCGACGCCTTCAATTCCGGCGATCACATCGGCGCCCTGGTCGAATCCAACAAGGCCGAGGCGATCACCCGCATCCTCTATCCGGCCGATTCGCACCAGGCCGGCCAGGAACTGCGCCTGCGGCAGGAATACTTCTTCTCCTCCGCCTCGCTGCAGGACATCATCCGGCGCCATCTCCACGCCAACGAGAATCTGTCGAACCTCGCCGACAAGTTCTCGATCCAGCTCAACGACACCCATCCGGCGGTCTCGGTCGCCGAGCTGATGCGGCTCCTGATCGACGTGCACGGCCATGAATGGGCCGAGGCCTGGGAGATCACCCGCAACACCTTCTCCTACACCAACCACACGCTGCTGCCCGAGGCGCTGGAGCACTGGCCGATCCATCTGTTCGAGCGGCTCCTGCCGCGCCAGATGCAGATCATCTACGCCATCAATGCCGGCGTCATCCGCGAGGCGGCGCAGGAAAAGGGCTTCGACGATTCCCGGATCGCCGCGATCTCGCTGATCGACGAGGGCAATGGCCGGCGCGTGCGCATGGGCCAGCTCGCCTTCGTCGGCAGCCATGCCGTCAACGGCGTCTCGGCCCTGCATACCGAACTGATGAAGGAGACGGTGTTTCACCATCTCCACCTGCTCTATCCCGACCGGATCGAGAACAAGACCAATGGCGTTACCCCGCGCCGCTGGATCATGCAGGCCAATCCCGGCCTCACCGAACTCGTGACCGATGCGATCGGCCCGGCCTTCCTCGACGATATCGAGAAGATCGCCGATCTCGATCCGCTGGCCGACGATGCCGCCTTCCGCGAGCGCTTCGCGGCGGTCAAGCGCCGCAACAAGGAGCAGCTCTCCAATCTCATCGGCGAGCGCATGGCGACGCAGGTCGATCCGGGCGCGATCTTCGACATCCAGGTCAAGCGCATCCACGAATACAAGCGCCAGTTCCTGAACATCATCGAGGCGATCGCCCTCTACGACCAGATCCGCTCGCATCCCGAGCGCGACTGGTCGCCGCGGGTCAAGATCTTCGCTGGCAAGGCGGCGCCGAGCTACGCCCAGGCCAAGGAGATCATCCACCTCGCCAACGACGTCGCCCGCACGATCAACAGCGATCCGGCGGTCCGCGACCTCCTGAAGGTGGTGTTCATCCCGAACTACAATGTCAGCCTGGCCGAGATCATCATGCCAGCGGCCGACCTGTCGGAACAGATCTCGACGGCCGGCCTCGAGGCGTCCGGCACCGGCAACATGAAGTTCGCCATGAACGGCGCGCTGACCATCGGCACCCTCGACGGCGCCAATGTCGAGATGCTGGAGCATGTCGGAGAGGACAACATCTTCATCTTCGGCCTGACCGCCGAGGAAGTCGCCCAGCGGCGGCGCGAGGCCCATAGCGGCCGCTCGATCATCGCCGAGCTGCCGCTGCTGCGCGAGGCGCTGGACGCCATTTCCTCGGGCGTCTTCTCGCCGGAGGACCCGGCGCGCTACCACAACCTGGTCTCCAACCTCTACAACAACGACTGGTGGATGACCTGCGCCGACTTCCAGGCCTATTGGGACACCCAGCGCCGTCTGGACGCGCTCTGGCAGGACCAGGACGAGTGGCAGGCCAAGGCCGTGCGCAACACCGCGCGCATGGGCTGGTTCTCCTCCGACCGTTCGATCCGCGAATATGCCCGCGACATCTGGAAGGCCGGTCCGGACGCCTGATTCCCGTCGCCAGAGGCGATTGATCGCGATCCGGCATGGCGTCGGGCCGCGTCTGCGCTATGTTCGTCACGTGTGGGGGAGGAACGTTCGGGTGCCGGGGGCCAGTCAGCCGGCCATCCGGAGAGCCGTCTGCCCCATGGATGATCCAGGGAGGAGTTCATGGCAGAGAACAGACGCGCCGGACCGCTGGCCCGCGAGACGATGGCCTACGTACTGGCCGGCGGACGCGGCAGTCGGCTGATGGAGATGACCGACAGCCGCGCCAAGCCGGCCGTCTTCTTCGGCGGCAAGACGCGGATCATCGACTTCGCGCTCTCCAACGCCATCAATTCCGGTATCCGCCGCATCGGCGTCGCCACCCAGTACAAGGCCCACAGCCTGATCCGGCACCTGCAGAACGGCTGGAACTTCCTGCGGCCGGGCCGCAACGAGAGCTTCGACATCCTGCCGGCCAGCCAGCGCGTGTCCGAGGACCAGTGGTACGCCGGCACCGCCGACGCCGTGTACCAGAACATCGACATCATCGAATCCTACGCGCCGCGCTACATCGTCATCCTGGCCGGCGACCACGTCTACAAGATGGACTACGAGATCATGCTCCAGCAGCATGTGGATTCGGGTGCGGACGTGACGGTCGGCTGCCTCGAAGTGCCGCGCATGGAGGCTGTCGCCTTCGGCGTCATGCATGTCGACGAGAACTACAACATCACCGATTTCGTCGAGAAGCCGGCCGATCCCCCCGCCATTCCGGGTCGTCCCGACACGGCGCTGGCCTCGATGGGCATCTATGTCTTCGAGACCAACTTCCTGATGGACCAGCTGCGCCGCGACGCCGCCGATCCGGGCTCGAGCCGCGACTTCGGCAAGAACATCATCCCGCATATCGTCAAGCACGGCCGCGCCGTCGCCCATCGCTTCAACCTGTCGGTGGTGCGCTCGGAGAACGAGCCGGACGACGAGGCCTACTGGCGCGACGTCGGCACGGTGGATGCCTACTGGCAGGCCAATATCGACCTGACCGACATCATCCCGCCGCTCGACATCTACGACCGCGACTGGCCGATCTGGACCTATGCCGACGTGGTGCCGCCGGCCAAGTTCGTCCATGACGAGGACGGCCGCCGGGGTTCGGCGATCTCCTCGCTGGTCTCGGGCGACTGCATCATCTCCGGCGGCCAGCTGCATCGCTCGCTGCTGTTCACCGGGGTGCGCCAGCGCTCCTATTCCATGCTCGACCACGCGGTCGTGCTGCCCCAGTGCCGTATCGGCCGCCACGCCCGCATCACCAGGGCGGTGCTCGACCGCGGCGTGGAAATCCCCGACGGCCTGGTGATCGGCGAGGATCCCGAGCTCGACGCCAAGCGGTTCCGCCGCACGGCGAACGGCATCTGCCTCGTCACCAAGCCGATGATCGACAGGCTCACCTACTGATGACCACTGGCGTGCTCTCCGTCGCCTCGGAAGTCTTCCCGCTGATCAAGACCGGCGGGCTGGCGGACGTGGCGGGGGCGCTTCCCGCCTCGCTGGCGGCCCACGATTTTGCCGTGCGCACGCTGATGCCGGGCTATCCCGATGTCATGCGGCAGATCGACAACGCCGACATCGCCTGCCGTTTCGACGATCTCTTCGGCGGGCCGGCGCGTGTCCTTGCGGCGACCGCCGGCGGGCTCGACCTTCTCGTCCTCGACGCGCCGCATCTCTTCGACCGGACCGGCGGTCCCTATGTGTCGAGCGCAGGCCACGACCACGCCGACAACTGGGCCCGCTTCGCGGCGCTGTCGAAGGCCGGCGCCGAGATCGGCCAGGGTGCGATCCCCGGCTTCGCACCGGCGATCGTCCATGCCCATGACTGGCAGGCGGCGCTGACGCCGGTCTATCTGGCGGTGTCCGGCAAGCCGCGGCCGCGCACCGTGGTGACCATCCACAACCTCGCCTTCCAGGGCAATTTCCCCTACCAGATCTTCCCGCGCCTTGGCCTGCCGCCATCCGCCTGGTCGATCGAGGGCGTCGAATATTACGGCAATGTTGGCTATCTGAAGGGCGGCCTGCACGCCGCCGACGCGGTCACCACCGTCAGCCCGACCTATGCCGAGGAGATCCTGACGCCGGGCGGCGGCATGGGGCTCGACGGCCTCCTGCGCGGGCGCGGCGAACGGCTGGTCGGCATCGTCAACGGCATCGACACCGAGGTCTGGAACCCCAAGACCGATCCCGACATCCCGCATCATTACAGCGCCCGCTCGCCCAAGGCACGCCAGCGCAACAAGCGCGCGCTGGAAACCGAATTCGGCCTTGCCCATGAGGACGGCCCGATCGTCGCCGTCGTCAGCCGCCTGACCTGGCAGAAGGGCCTCGACCTCGTCGCCGACGCCTGCGACGACCTCGTCGAACGCGGCGTGCGCATGGTCGTGGTCGGCTCCGGCGAGCCGATGATCGAGGGCAGTTTCCAGGCCGCCCATACCCGGCATCCGAACAAGATCGGCGTGCGCATCGGCTATGACGAGGCCCTGTCCCACCGGGTGCAGGCCGGCGCCGACGCGATCCTCGTGCCGTCGCGCTTCGAGCCCTGCGGCCTCACCCAGCTCTACGGCCTGCGCTATGGCTGCATTCCGGTGGTCGCCAAGGTCGGCGGCCTCGCCGACACGGTGATCGACGCCAACCACGCCGCCATCACCGCCGGCGTTGCCACCGGCTTCATCTTCGCGCCGCCCACGCGCGACGACCTCATCGACGCCGTCGACCGGATGCAGCGGCTGTATGCCGACCCGGCCGCCTGGCGCCAGCTACAGCTCAGCGCGATGCAATCCGACGTATCCTGGCGCAGCAGCGCCGGGCACTACGCCCAACTCTTCCGCGATCTTATCGGAGACCAGCGGCCATGATCGAGACGATCGCCACCAAGCCCTTCAACGACCAGAAGCCCGGCACCTCGGGCCTGCGCAAGAGCGTTCCGCACTTCCGCCAGGCCAATTACGCCGAGAATTTCATCCAGGCGATCTTCGACGCCGCCGACAGCCATGACGGCGAGACCCTGGTGATCGGCGGCGACGGCCGCTTCTACAATCGCGAGGTGATCCAGACCGCGATCCGCATGGCCGCCGGCAACGGCTATGGCCGCGTCGTGGTCGGCCGCGGCGGCATCCTGTCGACGCCGGCCGCCTCCAACCTGATCCGCATCCGCAAGGCGGCCGGCGGCATCATCCTGTCGGCCAGCCACAATCCCGGCGGCCCGAAGGGCGATTTCGGCATCAAGTACAATGTCGCCAATGGCGGCCCGGCGCCAGAGAAGATCACCTCCGCGATCTTCGAGCGCACACGGACGATGTCGCAGTACCGCATCTGGTCCGGCGACGCGCCGAGCCTTGCCGAACTCGGCGAGACAAAGCTCGGCGACATGGTGGTCGAGGTCATCGACCCGGTCGCCGACTATGCCGCGCTGATGGAGAAACTGTTCGATTTCGGCCAGATCCGCGACCTGATCGCCTCCGGCTTCACCCTACGCTTCGACGCCATGCACGCCGTGACCGGCCCCTATGCTAGGGAAATACTGGAGAACCGGCTCGGTGCCCCGCTCGGCACGGTGATCAATGGCGAGCCGCTGGAGGATTTCGGTGGCGGACATCCCGATCCCAACGCCGTCCACGCCGCGACGCTGATCAACCAGCTCATGGCCCCCAACGGACCGGATTTTGGCGCGGCTTCCGACGGCGACGGCGACCGCAACCTGATCGTCGGCAAGGGCATCGTCGTTTCGCCCTCGGATTCGCTCGCGGTCTTGGCCGCCAACGCCCATCTGGCGCCGGCCTACAAGGACGGCATTGCCGGCATCGCCCGCTCCATGCCGACCAGCCAGGCCGCCGACAGGGTCGCCGCCAAGCGCGGCATCGGCATGTACGAGACGCCCACCGGCTGGAAGTTCTTCGGCACGCTGCTCGATGCCGGCAAGGTGACGATCTGCGGCGAGGAGAGCGCCGGCACCGGCTCCGACCATGTCCGCGAGAAGGACGGCCTGTGGGCGGTGCTCCTGTGGCTCAACATCCTGGCCGTGCGCCGCGAGAGCGTGCAGGCGATCCTGGAGAGCCACTGGGCCGAGTTCGGGCGCAATTACTACCAGCGCCACGACTATGAGGAGGTCGACGCCAAGGCGGCCGAGGGCCTGATGGGTTCGCTGCACGACCGGCTCGCCTCGATGGCCGGCCAGCGCTTCGGCACGCTGGTCGTCTCCGAGGCCGACGATTTTTCCTACAAGGACCCGGTCGACGGCTCGGTCGCCACCGGCCAGGGCGTGCGGATCGTCTTCTCCGGCGGCTCGCGCATCGTCTACCGCCTGTCGGGCACCGGCACCAAGGGCGCCACCCTGCGCGTCTATATCGAGCGCTACGAGCCCGACCGCACCCGCCACGACATTGCCCCCGAACAGGCGCTGGCCGAGCTCATCGATACGGCCTCGGCGATCGGCGAGATCGGCAAGCGCACCGGCCGCACGGCACCGGACGTCATCACCTGACCGCAGGGACTGCATGACCTACGCAATCACGGCCGAGCGCGGCAGGCCCGCCGCGCTCGGCGCGACGCTCGACGGCGACGGCGACGGCGTCCATTTCGCCGTCCATTCCGAAAATGCCGACGCCATCCAGCTCTGCCTCTTCGACGCGACCGGCACGCGGGAAACCGCGCGGCTCGTCCTGCCCGGCGAAAAGGACGGTCGCCATTACGGCTTCGTGCCGGGGCTGGCGGCCGGCGCCCGCTACGGCCTTCGTGCGCTTGGCCCCTACCGACCGATGGACGGCCATCGCTTCGATCCGTCCAAGCTCCTCGCCGATCCCTATGCGGTGCAGCTCGACCGCCCCTTCCTCTATCATCCGGTGCTGGCAGCGCCGCCCGAGCGCCAGCTCGACAGCGCGCCCTACATGCCGCGGGCGCTCGTCACCGCGCTCGATCGCAATGCCGCGCCCCTACCATTCGCCGCCCCCGGCCTGACCTACGAGGTGCTGGTCCGCGCCTATTCCCAGCGCCATCCCGATGTCCCGGCCGAAATCCGCGGCACCGTCGCCGCCCTCGCCGAACCGGTCTTCCTCGACCACATGGAAAAGCTCGGCGTCGAGACCGTCGAACTGATGCCCCTCGCCGCCTGGATCGACGAGGGCCACCTTTCGGCACACGGCCTGACCAATGCCTGGGGCTACAACCCGATCACCCACATGGCGCCCGACCCGCGGCTTGCGCCGGGCGGCTTTCCCGAGATCCGCCGGGTGGTCGATGCGCTCCATGCGCGCGGCATCAAGGTGCTGCTCGACGTGGTGCTGAACCATTCCGGCGAGGGCGACGAGGACGGGCCGACGGTCTGCTATCGCGGCCTCGACAATCTCCTCTACTACCGCCATGCCGAGGACGAGCCGGGCCTGCTCGTCAACGACACCGGCACCGGCAATACCCTCGCCACCCACCGCGAACCGGTGGCGCGGCTGTGCATCGACGTGCTGCGGACCTGGGTCGAGGCGACCGGCCTCGACGGCTTCCGCTACGATCTCGCCCCGGTGATGGGACGGCTGGACGACGGCTTCTCCACCGACGCGCCCTTCTTCCGCATGCTCGCCGCCGATCCCGTCCTGAAGCACCGCATCCATGTCGCCGAACCCTGGGACATCGGCCCCGGCGGCTATCAGGTCGGCCGGTTTCCCAGGCCCTGGTTCGAATGGCAGGACAAGTTCCGCGACGATGTCCGCCGCTTCTGGCGCGGCGATGCCGGCATGGTCGGGGCGCTGGCGACGCGCCTCGCCGGCTCGGCCGATCTCTACGACCGCGACGGCCGCCGTCCGTCGAGCGGCGTCAATTTCATCGCCGCCCATGACGGCTTCTCGCTCGCCGACATCGCCGCCTATGCCGACAAGCACAACGCCGCCAATTGCGAGGGCAATCGCGACGGCCACAACGACAACCACTCCTGGAACAACGGCGTCGAGGGCGACACCGACGATCCTGCGGTCATCGAGGCGCGCGGCAAGGACATCCGCGCCATGCTGGCGACGCTGATGGTCGCGCGCGGCACGCCGATGCTGGTGGCCGGCGACGAATTCGGCCGCAGCCAGGGCGGCAACAACAATGGCTATGCCCAGGACAACGAGATCACCTGGCTCGACTGGGCACGGGCCGATACGGATCTCGCCGCCTTCGTCGCCCGGCTGTCGCAACTGCGCCGTGCCCATCCGGCGCTGAATGCCGATCGCTTCCTCACCGGCCGCCCGGTCGAGGGCGGCGACGTCGAGGACGTCGTCTGGCTGCGCGAGGATGGCGCCCCGATGGAGCCCGGCGACTGGTCCGACCCGGAAAGGCGCTTCCTCGGCATGTCGGTCTATGCGCCGCGCGGCGCCGACGACATCGAGAGCGAGCGGGCGGTGATCTATCTCAATGCCGGCGACGCCGACATCGCGGTCACGCTGCCACCGCCGCGCGCCGACCACGCCTATTGCCTGCATCTCCAGTCGGACTGGCCGCATCTCGAACCCCGGCGCATCGACGCGGCGGACGGGCTGATCGTCCAGCCGCGCTCGGTGTTCGTCATCCTCGAGGAGCGGCTCTGATTGCCGCGCCGTCCACAGGCGTGGCACCGGACCGGTTTGCTGCGGCCCCGGCGAGCCGGTAAGAACGGCAGGCGCGCGGCGATGCTCCGCGCCCCCTTGACCGCGAACCGGGCCCGTGTCCCATGCCCATCCAGCAGCTCTCCGATGCCCTGATCGACCAGATCGCCGCCGGCGAAGTCGTCGAGCGGCCGGCCAGTGTCGTCAAGGAACTGGTCGAGAACGCCCTCGACGCCGGCGCAAGGCGCATCGAGATCGCCACGGCCGGCGGCGGCAAGAACCTCATCCGCATCAGCGACGACGGCTGCGGCATTCCGGCCGCCGAGATGCCGCTGGCGGTCCGCCGTCACTGCACCTCCAAGCTCGCCGGCGGCCTCGACGCCATCGGCACCCTCGGCTTTCGCGGCGAGGCCCTGCCCTCGATCGGCTCGGTCGGCCGGCTCAGCCTGAAGTCGCGGGCCGCCGGCAGCGACGAAGCCTACGAGATCTGCGTCGAGGCGGGGCGTCCGTCCGAGCTGCGCCCCACCGCCCTGTCGCGCGGCACGGTGATCGAGGTTCGCGATCTCTTCCACGCCGTGCCCGCCCGGCTGAAATTCCTGAAGAGCGACCGGGCCGAATCCGGCGCCATCACCGAGATCGTCCGGCGCATCGCCATCGCCTTTCCGGGCGTCCGCTTCGAGCTGTCCGGCCCCGATCGCACGACGACGGTGTTCGAGGCGGTGCCCGGCGACGCACCGCTGCCGCGCATCGCCGACGTCTTGACCCCGGACTTCGCCGACAATGCCATCCCCGTCGACGCCATGCGCGAGGACGTGCGGCTGCGCGGCTTTGCCGGCATCCCGACCTACAATCGCGGCAACGGCCAGCAGCAATTCTTCTACGTCAATGGCCGCCCGGTCCGCGACAAGACGCTGCATTCGGCCCTGCGCGGCGCCTATGCCGACGTTCTGGCCCGCGACCGCCATCCCGTCGCGGTCCTGTTTCTCGACCTCGACCCGGCCCTTGTCGACGTCAATGTCCATCCGGCCAAGGCCGATGTGCGGTTCCGCGATCCCGGGCTGGTGCGCGGCCTGATCGTCGGCTCGCTGCGCCAGGCCTTCAACGAAGCCGGCCTGCGTTCGGCGACCACCAACGCCTCCGGTCTGATGGCCCGCTTCCGGGGCGCCGCCCCGGCCGAGCCGGCACCGGTGACGCCCGCCCCGCGCCGTTTCGACGGCTTCGCGCCAGGCGGCTTCGCCGCGCCGCGCCAGGCCGCCTATGCCGCCGAGGCCTCGCCCTACCGGCCCCTCGATATGGGCGCCGATGCCGCGACCCTCGACCGCGGGCCTGACGCAGGCTCCGTTGCCACGACGGCGCCCGTCGCCTCCGCTGCCGCGGACACCGAGCCCACCGAGGACGGGGCGAACGGGGCCGACCACCCCCTCGGCGCGGCAAAGGCGCAGTTTCATCGGAATTTCATCGTGTCGGAGACCGAGGACGGCATCGTCATCGTCGACCAGCACGCCGCCCATGAGCGTCTCGTCTACGAGGCGCTGAAGACGGCCCTGCATGGCCGCCCGCTTGCCTCGCAGCTGCTGCTGATCCCGGAGATCGTCGATCTGCCCGAGGACGACGTCGATCGCCTCGCCGAGCAGGCGGAGACCTTCGCCCGCCTCGGCCTCGGCATCGAGCGCTTCGGTCCCGGCGCGGTGGCCGTGCGCGAGACGCCGGCCATCCTCGGCAGCGTCGATTGCCAGCGCCTGGTGCGCGATCTCGCCGACGAACTCGCCGAGGCCGGCACCGCCGACGCCGTGCGCGGCCGCATCGACCATGTCGCCGCGACCATCGCCTGCCACGGCTCGGTGCGCTCGGGACGGTTGATGAAGCCGGAAGAGATGAACGCGCTCCTGCGCGACATGGAGGCGACGCCCGGTTCGGGCCAGTGCAATCACGGCCGGCCGACCTTCATCGAGCTGAAGCTCGCCGACATCGAGAAGATGTTCGGTCGCCGCTGAGCGCGGCGCGGTGCCATTTGACGGCTCCCCGGCCCGGCGTTAGTCAGAAGCCGACCGACCGGCTGGCGATGCCGGTCCACCGACAGCGGAGACATCCATGAACCGCATGGAGAATGGCGGCGAGGCGAAGCTGCGCTACGGCACGCCCGATTTTCAGGTCGTGCGGCCCGGCGCCTATGTGCGCTGCGCCGTGACCGGGGAGGCGATCCCGCTCGACCTGTTGCGCTACTGGAGCGTCGAGCGCCAGGAAGCCTATGTCGACGGCGAGGCCTCGTTCCGCCGCGAAAAGGAAGTCGCCGGCAAGGGCTGAGACGGGCAGCTCCCGCCGGTCAGCCGAATTTGCGGCGGCGGAAGGCGCGCCGCGTGTCGCGGATGATGCGGGCGCCGAGGCTCTGCGGCGCAAAGCCGAGCGCCACGTCGAGCACCTCGCATTCCTTCAGGAACAGCTGCATGGCGGCGGATCCGGTCGCCAGCCGCACCGCATCCTTGCGCGTCGTCACCATCTGCAGGCCTTCGCGCCAGGCCGAGGCCGACAGATCGTCCATATCGTCGCTGGAAAAGACATGGTGGTCGGGAAAGTCGCGGGTCTCGACGATCTCGGCGCCGAGCGCGGTCAGGCTGGCGTAGAATTTCGCCGGATCGGCGATGCCGGCGAAGGCCAGCACCCGCAGCCCGGCAAAGCGGGCGCCGTTCTCCGGCTCCAGCGCCGCCTCGAAGATCGGCTTGTTGCCCCGCGCCGTCTGCCGGATGACGGCGTCGCCGGCGTCGCCTTCGCCGATCACCAATAGTGCGTCGGCAAAGCGGATCTGGTCGATAAGCGGCGCGCGCACCGGCCCGGCCGGCACCACGGCGCCATTGCCGAGACCGCGCCGCGCATCCACCGCGATCAGCGCGAAGTCGATCGCCAGCCGGGCGCTCTGGAAGCCGTCATCCATGATGATGAAGTCGACGCCGCGCTCGGCGAGCAGCTTTTGCGCGGCCTGCCGGCGGTTCACCGCGACGCAGGTCGGCGCGACGCTCGCCAGGAGCAGCGGCTCGTCGCCGACCTCGGCCGCGCTGTGATGCGCCGGATCGACCAGCACCGCGCCGCGGCTGGCCCGCCCGTGGCCGCGCGACACGAAGCCGGGGCGCAGCCCCTCGGCGAGCGCGGCGCGCCCGAGCGCCATGGCGGTCGGCGTCTTGCCGCCTCCCCCGACGGTAAAGTTTCCGACGCACAGTACCGGCACCCCGACATCGGCGCGCTCGCCGTGCTCCAGATTGCGCCGGGCCACGCGCCCGTAGACCGCCGCCGCCGGTGCCAGCATCAGGCTCTGCCAGGCTTTCGGCCGCCACCAGAAGGGCGGCGTCTCGGCCCGCATCATCGCGGCGCCGCCGGACGGTTGCAGCGGTCGAGGCCCACCGACAGCTTCAGCGGATGCAGGAACGGCTGCAGCGCCTGCATGGTCCGCGGCAGCGCGCCGCGCATCTCCTCTACCGTCGTCGCCGAGGCGCGCTTCATGCGGGCGAGCGCGGCGGGATCGTCGAGGATCTGCGCAAGGCAGGCCGCCAGCGTGTCGCTGTCGCGCACGATCTTGGCGCCGCCATTCTTCAACAGCCGCTGATAGGCGTCGCGGAAGTTCTGGACATAGCGGCCCGACAGGATCGCGGTGCCCAGCATCGCTGCCTCGAGCGGGTTCTGGCCGCCCTCGCCGGTCACCGACTTGCCGAGAAAGGCGATGTCGGTGAGCCGCAGATAGAGCCCCATCTCGCCCATCGTGTCGCCGAGCAGGATATCGGTGTCCGCATCGGGAAGGTCGCCGCGGCTCCGCCGCGCGACCTTGAGGCCGGCGCCGGTCAGTTCGGCCTCGATCTCGTCGCCGCGCGTCGTGTGGCGCGGCACGATGATGCTCAGAAGGCCGGGATGGCTTGCGGCCAGCTTGCGGTGCACCTCGCCGGCCAGCGTCTCCTCGCCGGCATGGGTGGAGAGCGCCGCCCAGCGTGGGCGCGCGCCCAGCGCCGCGATCATCTCGTCCAGCGCCGCGCCGGGGCTTGGCGGTGGAGCGGTATCGGCCTTCAGATTGCCCGCCACCGAGACCGCCCGCGCGCCCAGGAGATGGAAGCGCTCGCCGTCCACATCCGACTGGGCGACCACATGCGCCAGTGTTTCCATCAGCGCCTCGGCCAGCCACGGCGCCGACTTCCAGCGCTTGAAGGACCGGTCCGACAGGCGCGCATTGACCAGCACCTGCGGGATGCGCCGCCGGTTCAGCTCCATCAGCGTCGTCGGCCAGATCTCGCTCTCCGCCACGATCGCCACGTCCGGGCACCAATGGTCGAGGAAGCGGTGGATGGAGGGGCCGAGATCCAGCGGCACATATTGGTGGATGACGCAGTCGCCGAGCCGTTCGGCGACCAGCGTCGCCGAGGTCATCGTGCCGGTGGTCATCAGGACGGAGATGCCGTCGGCCGCGATCGCCCGCACCAGCGGCGTGACCGCGGCGCTTTCACCGACGCTCGCCGCATGCACCCAGACCAGCGGACCGGCCGGGCGCTCGACGCTGGCATGGCCGTAGCGTTCGCGGCGCCGCAAGGGGTCTTCCTTGCCCCGCGAGGTGCGGTAGCCGACATAGGGGCCGAGCAGCGGATAGACGAGCGTGCCCGCCGCCCGATAGGAGGCGAGTGCGGCGCGTGCCAGGAAATCGCTCACGCAACCCTCCCGACAAGCCGCTCGGCCGCGACATTCGCCGCCTCGATCGCCAGCGTGATCTCGCGGCGCTTGGCCTCCATCTCCTCCGCGTCGGCATCGGCCGCCACATGGATCGGATCGCCGACCACCACCGCAATGCGGCCGAAGGGCAGCGGCACCGTCGTCTTGTCCCAGGAACTCTCGACGACGTAGCGCCGGCTGGTGACCGCCGCCGACGGCAGGACCGGCCGGCCGGAAATCCGCGCCAGCGTGACGATGCCGAGCCCCGCGTCGCGCGGCACGCCCTTCGGCACGTCGGCGATCATGCAGACGCCGAATCCGCGGGCGAGATAGCGGCGCAGCGCGATCAGCGCCTTGGCCCCGCCCTTCTGGGCCCGCACCGGCCCGGCGCGTCCGCCCGAGCCGCGCACCGTCTCGATGCCGAAGCGCGCGACCACGGCAGCGTTCATCTCCGCGTCTGCATTGCGCGACAGGAGCGCGACATAGGGCAGTTCGGCCGGCCGGAAGAACGGCGCCAGGAGATGCTGCCCGTGCCACAGGCCGACGATGGCCGGATGCTCGGCGGTCAGCCGGGACCGCCAGTCGGTCGAGCCGGTGGCTTCCCTCTGGGTCGCATGGACGAGACGCAGGCCGCGATAGATCGCGCTGCCGCCGACCGCCATGGTCGCCGGGCTGCGGAGCAGGCGCCGGACGCGCTTGCGCCACGCGCGCAGGGTCCCCCGCGGGCGTTTCGGCGGAGCGCCGTCCTCGCCGGTTCGAGCCTGTGCCATCAATTCATCCGACATCGACGTCAGCCTGACCGCCTGTCCGGGGACAGACCGATCTCACTGCTTGTCCGGGTCCATCAGCCGGTGCATGTGGACGATGAAATACCGCATGGCGGCGTTGTCCACGGTCTGCTGCGCCTTCGACCGCCAGGCGGCCAGGGCCGAGGCGTAGTCGGGAAAGATGCCGACGATGTCGAGATTGTCGAGGTCCTTGAAATCGACGCTCTGGAGATCGTCCAGTTCGCCACCGAAGACCAGGTGAAGAAGCTGCTTGGGTTTCTGCTCTTCCATCATGTCCTCTTTCGTCCTGCACCGCGCCGCGCGCGGCGCAGACTGGGGTGTTGTTACCGGGTGCAGCCTTGTCCTGCACCAAAATACCGTCCGCTCCAAGGCGGCGGCGCCGTTCAGTCAGGAACGGCCTCGGCGAGCCTTTGCAGCCGCGGCATCGCCGCCAGCGAGGCGGCCATCAGGATCTCGTGCCGGCGCCCCTCGCTGCGATAGACGGTCGGCAGGCCGGCCCGGCCGCACAGAAGGCCGCCGGCCCGCTCGATCAGGAGATCGGCGGCGGCGATGTCCCAGTCGCTGGCGCGCGGCCGGATCAGCGTCCCGTCGAGCCGCCCGCAGGCCACCAGCGCCAGCCGGTAGGCCAGCGACGGCACGGCCTTCTCGCTGGCGAAGGCTTCGCCATCGGAGGCCTCGACGCGCTTGCGCATGGAATCGGGCATCGCCAGCCGCATCCGCTCGCCCGGTCCCGGCTCGGCGACAGCGCAAGGGGCCCCGTTCATCAGCGGCGTCCCGTCGGCGGTCACCTCGAAGATCTCGCCCATCGAGGGCGCCACGATGACGCCGACCACCGGGCGGCCGTTCTCGACGACGGCGATCGACACGCACCAGGTGTCCTCGCCGCGCAGATAGGCCCGCGTGCCGTCGATCGGATCGACCACGAAGAAGCGGCTGCCGGTGCCCTCCCTTGCGTCGCCCGGCTGCATCTCCTCCGACACCCAGCCATAGTCCGGCCGGGCGCCCACCAGCGTGTTGCGCAGCATCAGGTCGACGGCGAAATCCGCCTCGCTGACCGGCGAATTGCCCTCCTTCCACCAGACCTTCGGGTCGCGGCGAAAGAAGCCGAGCGCGATCTCGCCGGCCTCGACGGCCGCCGCCTTCACCAGTTCCAGATCGTCCTGGTAGCCCGACAAGATCACGCGCCCGCCACGGTCATGGAGCCGATCCGCAGGGTCGGCACCACGGTGGAGAACCGTTCGTCGAGATCGTCCGCCGCCGTCAGCGAGGCCAGCATGTCGGTGAGGTTGCCGGCGATGGTCAGCTCGGACACCGGCGTGGTCAGCTCGCCATTCTCGATCAGATAGCCCGAGGCGCCGCAGCTGTAGTCGCCGGTCACCAGATTGGTGCCGTGGCCGATCAACTCGTCGATATAGAGCCCCGTGCCGGTCTCGCGGATCAGCGCCTCGCGCGACATCTGCCCGGGCGACAGGAGGACGTTGCTCGACGAGGGCGACACGCCGTTGCCGCCGCGCGCTGCGCGGCCGTTGCTCTGAAGGCCGAGCTCCGTCGCCGTCGCCGTGTCGAGCAGCCAGTTGCGCAGGATGCCGTTCTCGACCAGCGCCATCGGCGCGCCGCGCACGCCCTCGCCGTCGAAGGGACGCGAGCCCGGCCGCCGCGGCAAGAGCGGGTTGTCGGTCAGCGTGAAGCTCTCCGGCAGGATCGCCTGCCCCATGCGGTCCTTCAGGAAGCTCGTGCCGCGGGCGATCGCGGCGCCGTTGACCGCGGCCACGATGCTGCCGATCAGCCCCCGCGCGATGCGCGGATCGTAGAGGATCGGCATGCGACCGGTGGCCGCCGTGCCGGGATTCAGGCGCCGCACGGTCCGCTCGCCGGCGCGCCGGCCGATGGCTTCGGGATCGTCGAGATCGGCGTAGTGGATGCGGGAATCGAAATCATAGTCCCGCTGCATGCCGACGCCGGTGCCGGCAATGACGCTGATCGAGCGCGAAAAGCCCGAGCGCATGCGATGGCCGGCAAAGCCCGACGAGGTCGCCAGCACGAGACCAGCCGCCCCCGCCGAGACCGAGGCGCCGCCGGAATTGGTCACGCCGGCAACGCCGCGCGCGGCCTCTTCCATCGCCAGCGCCTCGTCGATCATCGCCGTCGTCGCCAGATCGGTGTCGTCGTAGAGATCGAGACCGGGATCGTCGCGGCCGTCGGCCAGGCGGTCGGCATCGGCGAGCCGCGAGAAGGGATCTTCCGGCGAGACCTTCGCCATGGCGATTGCCCGCTCGACCAGCGGCTGCGGATCGCTGTGGATGTCTCCCGAGACGGTGGCGACGCGCCGACCGACGAAGACGCGGAGCGACATGTCCTCGCTCTCGGAATTCTCCGTATCCTCGACCGCGCCGAGCCGGACCGAAACCGATCGCCCGAAGGAGCGGACCACCGCCACGTCGCAGGCGTCGGCCCCGGCCTTTCGTGCGGTCTCGATGAGCCGCTCGGCGACCGAAAGGAGCCGCGTGCTGTCGTCGTCCATGAACCTGCCTGCTGGTGTTCGTCACCGAACCATTTATTGTGCGATGCCATAGCCATCAAGGCGTCATTGCACGCGATTGCAGCCGGCCGCGCGTGCAGCAACCGGGAACGGGAGCTTCGGTGGAGCACACAACCTCGATCTTTCTGGAAGTCGTGCTGCTGCTGGGCGGCGGAATCGTCGCAGGCACGCTGTTCCAGCGCATCGGGCTCGGCACGGTTCTGGGCTATCTGTTTGCCGGCATTCTGCTCGGCCCGGTCTTCCGCGTCGTCGCCGATGGCGAGGAGATCCTGCATATCGGCGAACTCGGCGTCGTCTTCCTGCTGTTCATCATCGGACTGGAACTGAAGGTCGGCCGCCTGTGGGCGATGCGGCGCCAGATCTTCGGCCTCGGTCTTGCCCAGGTGGTGCTGTCCGGCCTGGTGCTGGCGGGCGTCGCCTTCCTGTTCGACTTCTCGTGGCAGGCGAGCGTGCTGATCGGCTTCGGCCTCGCTTTGTCCTCCACCGCCTTCGGCCTACAATTGCTCGACGAGGCCGGCGAGACAAATACCCGCCACGGCCAGTCGGCCTTTTCGATCCTCCTGTTCCAGGATCTGGCGGTGGTGCCGCTTCTGGCCGCGATCCCCTTCCTGGCGCCGGCCTCGGGCGACACGGCGATCGACCCGACCGAGATCGCCATCTCGATCGGTGCGGTCGCGGCCCTGGTGGTCGGCGGGCGCTACCTGCTCAATCCGCTGTTCCGCCTCATGGCCACCTCCGGCGCCCGCGAGGTGATGCTCGGCGCCGCGCTCTTCGTGGTGCTGGGATCGGCCATGCTGATGGAGGCGGCCGGCTTCTCCATGGCCATGGGCGCCTTCATCGCCGGCGTACTCCTGGCCGAATCCACCTATCGCCACGAGCTCGAAGCCAATATCGAGCCGTTCCGCGGCCTGCTGCTGGGCCTGTTCTTCATGGGGGTCGGGCTGTCGCTCGATCTGGCCGTCGTCATGCGCGACTGGCTGGCGATCCTCGCCCTGACGCCGGCGCTGATGCTGGCGAAGGCGGCGATCATCTATCTCCTGTCGCGGGCCTTCGGCGAAACCGGCAACACCGCCACCCGCGTCTCCGGCCTGCTCGCCCAGGGCGGCGAGTTCGGCTTCGTGCTGTTCACCGCCGCCTCGGCGGGGCTGCTCATCTCCGAGGCGACGGCTTCGTTCCTCATCGCCATCGTCACCCTGTCGATGATGCTGACGCCGCTGACCACCTGGCTCGGACGCCGGCTCAGCGCCGAGGCGAATGGCGACGAGGAGGTGCTGGACGAGGATTTCGCCGGCGCCGGCGCCTCGGTGCTGATGATCGGCTTCTCGCGCTTCGGGCAGATGACGGCACAGGTGCTGCTGTCGAGCGGTACCGACGTGACCATCATCGATTCCTCGGCCGAGCGCATCCGCACGGCGGAGGCATTCGGCTTCCGCATCTATTTCGGCTCGGGGCTGCGCAAGGACGTCCTGGAAGCGGCCGGCATCCGCAAGACGCGGCTGGTCGCCATCTGCACCAACAAGCGCGAAACCACCGACCGGATCGTCGATCTGATCCGCGCCGATTTTCCCAATGTCCGGCTCTATGTGCGCGCCTATGACCGCAGCCACGCTTTGTCGCTGCGCGCCCGCGGCGTCGACTACGAGATCCGCGAGACGGTGGAATCTGCCCTCGCCTTCGGACGGGCGACGCTCGACGCCCTGGGTATCGAGGACGAGCTGGCCGACCGGATCACCGAGGATGTGCGCCGGCGCGATCTCGCGCGCCTGAAGCTTCAGGAGGCCGAGGGCTTCTATGCCGGCACCGACATGATCACCAACCGCGTCGTCACGCCCGAACCGCTGGTCAAGCCGCGCCCGGCCCTCAAGGACATCGAGCGCTCGCCGAGTGATGACGACGCCGGCGCGAGCCCGGAGGACGGGGCGCCGATCAAGCGCCGCCGCGGCCGCCCCTTCCGCGGGCGCCGTCGCGACTTCGGCAAGATCCAGTCGCGCTGACACGCGACAGGCCGAAGCATCACCCGCCGACCCCGACCCTGCGAGGCACCCGGGGAGCCGGAGCTCAGTCCGGCTTGGACAGCTCCGATTCCGACTTCAGCACCCGGCTGCCATCCTCCTGCTCGATCATGTAGGCGGGGTTGTCCGCGTCGGCATTGCGGGTGATCTCGCTGCCCTCGATCGTGCGCGTGACCTTTTCGGTGAAGGTGTCGCTGACCTTCCCGGTGCCGGTCCCGGCCCCCCAGTTCCATTCGACCCATTCGCCCTTGCGGTACTTCGCCATCGCTCGCCTCCTGTTGATTGGATAGGCGCGAAGCGATTTCGCAGCGGATGCGTTCCCGCAGGGCTTTACGTCCGGGCCGGCCAAATCGCCGCAGACCGGGCGCGGAACCGGAGTCCGAAGGCCGCCGTTTGCAGACTCGTCCCGGCCCTTGCGGCCTTCCATCCATCGGCCACGTCATGAACCCTCGCCTTGCCTATCACGCCGAACAATTCGGCCTCGCCCTCACCGATCCGCACCGGTTCGAGGTCGAGCGCCGCAAATGCGGCAAGGGGTTCAAGATCTGCTTCTCCAACGGCGAACCGATCGCCGACAAGCGCCTGCGCAAGCGGGTGAAGGCGCTCGCCATTCCCCCGGCCTGGACCGAGGTGAAGATCTGCATGGACGAGAGCGGTCACATCCAGGCGATCGGGCGCGACGAGAAGGGCCGGCTGCAATATCGCTATCACGACGAATGGGTGAATGTGCGCGACGCAGTGAAGACCGAGCGGCTGCTGCGCTTCGGCCATGCCCTGCCCCGGCTGCGCCGCCGGGTCGGGAAGGACATGCGACGCCGCAAGCTCGACCGCCTGACCACCTCGGCCATCGCCACCCGGCTGATCGACCTGACCGCCATGCGGCCCGGCCACGAGAAATATGCCAGCGATGGCGGGCGCGGCGTCGCGTCCCTGCGCAAGGACAATCTGCGCATCGTCAAGAAGGCGGCGGTGCTGAAGTTCGTCGCCAAGTCCAACAAGCCGCAGCGCATCGAGATCCTCGACCGGCCGATGGTCAAGTCGCTGAAGCGGGTCCGCAAGGGCAAGGGCAAGCGCCTGTTCCGCTTCCCCGATGCCCGCAAGGAGCAGCGCGAGCTGACCGCCAACCTCCTCAACGACTATCTGCACGAGGCCGCCGACGCGCCGGTCTCGGCCAAGGACTTCCGCACCTTCCACGGCTCGGCCGAGGCGCTGCGCTATCTGGTCGAGGATGCCGGGGACAAGGTGAACAGCAAGTCGAAGCGCAAGCGCGCCGTCGCCGCAGCCATGCGCTCGGTCTCCACGGTCCTGCGCAACACGCCGGCGGTTGCCCGCGCGTCCTATGTCCACCCGCAGATCGTCGCCGCCTTCGAGGCCGGCGAATTGTCGCCCGACCTCCTGAAGGGTCGCTGCCGCGAGGGTCTCACCCGCGTCGAGACCGGGCTGATGCGCTTCCTGGAACAGGCGGCTCGCAAGCCGGTCACGGCCGGGCAGGACGAGGCCATGAGCGAGGCGGAGGAAATGCCGCCGCAAACCGGGCGGCTGGACGAGCGGATTCTCGAAGCCGCCGAGTAGGCGGCGACGGCGCGGCCTATCCGGCCTTTACCGACGTGACCCCGTGCTGACGCCGGCCGCTGTTCCTGGACGAGAGCAGCGCGTCGAGCGACCGCTTGGTCTCTTCCTTCACCGGGCTGGTCTCGTCGAGGATCTGCTTGGTGCGCAGGAAGTCGAGGACGCCGTAATGTGACACCGGCGGGCAGATCAGGAGGTCCGGCGGATGCATGTGGACCTTGGTGTCGATGATCGACTGCATCATCAGCTGCGAGGCGCCGAACAGCGCCTCCAGCGGCGTCGGCATGATGTCCGGCCCGCCCTTCGGTCCGCCATTGACGTCCACGGCAATGATCTTGTCCACCTTGCCCTGCAGCCGGTCGAAGGGCAGCGGGTTGAAGATGCCGCCATCGATCAGGATCCGCCCGTCCCGGCGGACCGGCCGGAAGACGGCCGGCAGCGCAGCCGTCGCCGCCAGCGCGCTGAACAGTTCGCCGGAATCGATCTCGCATTCCAGCTTGCCGTAGAAATCGGTGGTCATCACCCCGAGCGGGATCTTCAGCTCGCTGAAATGCAGCGGCAGGTCGAGCGGCAGGAAGGCCCGCACGACACGCTCCGCATTGAGCTGGCCGAGACGCAGTCCGCCATCGGCGAGGAATTCCTGGAAGCTGCCCGGACGGGTGCGCCAGAGTCGCCCGAAGACAAGGCTCTTGCCGGCAAAGCAGTCGAGGACGAAGTCGCGGACGTCGCGGCCGCTCATGCCCGAGGCGCGGCCGGCGCCCATGATGGCGCCGATCGACGAACCGACGATGCGATCCGGCACGAGCCCAAGTTCGTCGAAGGCTTCGAGCACGTGGATATGGGCGAGCCCGCGCGCGCCGCCGCCGCCGAGGGCGAGCCCGAGCGTCGTCACCGCCGTCAGGCTCCCGCGGGACCGACGGTGATGATAGTCGGCGGCGCCGACAGCAGCGCCTCGGCCTGCGCCTTGACGTCGTCGAGCGTGACCGCGTCGATCAGGTCCTGGCGCTTGTCGATATAGTCGATGCCGAGATCGTCGAGCTGGATGCCCAGCAGCGTCGAGGCGATCGCCGCCGAGGAATCCAGATTGCGGATGGCATAGGCGCCCTTCACATAGGCTTTCGCTTTTGCCAGTTCCTCGGCCGTCGGGCCGTTTTCGGCGAGATCGGCCAGCTGCTCGCGGATGATCGCGATGCTCTCCTCGGCCTTTTCCGCCCGCGTCGCGGTGCTGATGCCGAGCACCGCCGCATGGTCGTAGCTGGCCAGGAACGAGCCGGCGCCATAGGCAAGGCCGCGCTTCTCGCGGATTTCCTCGTAAAGCCGCGACGTGAACGAGCCGCCGCCCAGGATATGGTTCATCAGATAGGCGGCGAAAAACTCGTCATCGTCGCGCATCACGCCCGGCAGGGCCATCTGGATCGTCGTCTGCGGTACCGCCAGGTCGACGGCCTCGGTCTTGCCGAGGACCGGCTGGACATCGGCGACGGGCTTCAGCTCGGGTGTCTCGGGCAGCGCGCCGAAGACCTCGTCGAGCCGCTTGCCGAGTTCGTCCGGCGTGATGTCGCCGACGACGCCGACATAGAGATTGTCCCGCGCGAAGATGCGCTTTCTGAACGCCTTGAGGTCGTCAGCGCCGACCGTTCCCAGCGTCTCCAGCGTGCCCTTGGTCGGCCGCGCATAGGGATGATCGGCGAAGACCGTGCGCGAGAACGCCTTGCCGGCGAGCTCGCCGGGGTCGTTCTGCTCGGCGAGGATCCCGGCCATGATCTGGCCGCGGATCCGCGCCACCGGCTCCTCGTCGAAGCGTGGATCGTTGATCGATGCCTTCAGCAGCGCGAAGGCGTCGTCATTGACCTCGGTGATGGTCCGGAAGCTGCCTGAGAAATTGTCGAGGCTGGCGTCGTAGCTCAGCGACACGCCGAGATCGTCGAGCCGCGCCTGGAATTCCTGGCTGTCGATGTCGCCGGCGCCCTCGTCGAGGAGACCGGACATCAGGTTCGCAGTGCCTTCCTTGCCGGGCTCGTCCTGGGTCGAGCCGCCGCCCTTGAAGGCGAATTTCATCGCGATCAGCGGATTGGTGTGATCCTCGACGAGCAGCGCCTTGATGCCACCGGGACTGGTGACCGTCTGGATATCGACGGCCTCGGCGGTGCCGACCGATGCGAAGGACAGGCTGAACGACAGGGCCAGGGCGGCGATCGTGCCACCGAGCGCGGGGACGAATGACTTCAACGGGGGATTCCTTCTGCGAAGGGGAAGATCAGGAGCGCGTGTCGGCATCCGGCTGGGCCTCGGGTCTGAGATAGCCGGTGACCGAGCGCTGCGGCCGCAGATATTTGCGGGCGACGGCGTTGACGTCCTCGACGGTCACCGCCTCGATGCGCTCGGGCCATGCCTCCACATCCTCGATGGTGCGGCCGGTGGCCAGGGCCGCGGCGTAGCGGCGGGCCATGGAGGTCTGGCTGTCGCGCAGATAGATCATATTCTTGCGCACCCGGTTCTTGGCCCGGTCCAGTTCCGCCTCGGTGACGCCGTCTTCGATCAGCGTCGCGATTTCCTCGTCGAGCGCCGCCTCGACGGCATCGAGGGAGGCGCCGTCGCGCGGCGTTCCATAGACCACGAACTGGGCCTCTTTGAGCGCCGTGCCGCCGTAATAGGTGCCGGTGGCGGCCGCCAGCGCCCGGTCGACGACCAGTCCGCGATAGAGGCGGCTGGTGGTGCCGCCGCCCAGAATGTCCGCCAGAATGTCCAGCGCCTCGGCCTCGCCGTTCTCGTCCGTCGTTTCCGACGGCACCAGATAGGCGGTCTGCAGCGACGGCTGTGTGACGCGCGGATCGGTCAGCGTGACGGTGCGCTCAGCCAGCGGCTCCGGCTCGACCGGACGGACCCGGTCGCCCGGATCGGCGCGCCGCTCGACCTTGCCGTAGGTCTCGGCGACGAGATCGCGGACCTCGGCCACGTCGACGTCACCGGCGATCAGCAAGGTCGCGTTGTTCGGCGTATAATATTTGTCGTAGAAGGCGATCGCGTCGTCGCGCGTCAGGCCTTCCATCTCCTGCCGCCAGCCGATCACCGGCGTGCCGTAGGGGCTGTTCTGAAACAGCGCCGCCTGCACGGCTTCCGAGAGCTGCGAGCCCGGATCGTTGTCGATCCGCATGCGGCGCTCCTCGAGGATGACGTCGCGTTCCGGCAAGACCGCCTCCTCGGAGAGAACGAGGTTCTCCATCCGGTCGGCTTCCATCTCCATCACCATCGCCAGCGCGTCGGCCGGCACCTGCTGGTAGTAGCCGGTGTAGTCGGAGGTGGTGAAGGCGTTCTCCTGGCCGCCGATATCGGCGACGCGGCGCGAATACTCGCCGGTGGGGTGATTCTTGGTGCCCTTGAACATCAGGTGTTCGAGGAAATGCGCGATGCCGCTCTTGCCAGGGGCCTCGTCCGCCGAGCCGACATGGTAGTAGACCATCTGGGTGACGATCGGCGCCCGATTGTCGGGCAGCACCACGACCTGCAGGCCGTTGTCGAGGGTGAAGGTGGTGAGATCCGGCCCGTTTTCGCGCGCCGCGGTCTCGGGCGTGGTCGGCGCCGTGTCGGACGGGTCGGTCACCTCGGCCTGCGCCGGGGCCGGCTCTGTCTGCGCACCAGCCGACAGCGTCAGGGGCAGCACGAAAGCGACGGCGAGCGCCGGCAGGCCGATGGGGCGGAAGTGATGCGTCATCGTTCGGTCTGATCCTCGTTGTTGCACCCTGTTGCAAGCCTCGCGACTATGCCGGATGCTGAGAATCCTTGCCAATTAAGGTTTGTTTAGGTCGCCGTGAGGATGGCAGTCAGCGGCCCGGGGCGACAAGAAAGCGCAGCACCGTCTCGCCCATGGCGCGCTCGTCCGTCTGCTCGAACCCGCCCGGCACTTCGAACGGCGCCGCCAGCGCTTCCTCGACGATCACCAGCGCCCCCGGCTTCAGCCAGCCGCCGTCGCGCGCCGAGACGAGCGCCGCCGTGCCGAGCCCGCGCCCATAGGGCGGATCGGCCACGACGCAGTCGAACGGCTCCATCGTTCCCACGATGCCGAGGCTGGTGGCGTCGCGCCGGAAGATTTTGGACCGCCCCTGCAGGCCGAAGGCCTCGATGTTCTCGCGGATAAGACCGCGGCCCTCGACGCCCTCCTCGACGAACAGGCAGAAGCGCGCGCCGCGCGACAGCGCCTCGATGCCGAGCGCGCCGGTGCCGGAGAACAGGTCCAGCACCCGGGCGCCGTCGAGCTGGAAGCCCGGCCGGTGCGTCAGGATGTTGAACAGGGTCTCGCGGTTGCGGTCCGTGGTCGGCCGGATCGTATCGGTCTTCGGGACGGCCAGCCGCCGCCCCTTCAGTTCACCCCCGACGATGCGCATGCCGGATCAGCCCTTGCGCGGCGGACGCGGCGGGCGCCCCGGACGCTGCGGCGCGTCGCCGCCGGAGCGCGGCGGACGACCGGCGGGCTTGCCAGCCCCACCACGCGGCGCCGACGGCCCGGACGGCCGTTCGCCGCGGGACGGGCCCCGGTCGGGCCGGCCGGCCTGCGAGCCCAGCGCCTTCTTGGTGCCCTGCGGACGCGCGCCCGGCGCCATCCAGACATTGGCGCTGCGCTTGGGCGCATCGATCGGACGTTTCGGCGGGCTTGCCGCGTCGTCGCGGCCGCCTGCGGCGTCGCGATCGCCATAGGGTTTCTTCGGGCCCTCGAAGCGCTTGCCCGGACGCTCGCCGAACGGCTTGCGATCGCCGCGCTCGGGCCGTCCGGCACGGGTATCGAGCCGGCCCAGCGCATCCTCTCGCTTGGCCTCGCGGACCCGCTTCTTGTTCGGCGCGGTCTCGCTGGCGGAAATCCACTCGTCGGACTTCTTCGGCCGCTCCGTGCGCTCCGCCTCGACCGGGCGGTTGGAGAAGGGCTTGGCCACCGGCGCGTCGAAATCGGCGCCCGATTCCTCGATCAGCCGCTCGCCGAGCTGGTCGCGCAGCATGCGGCCCTTGATCTCCTGCACCGAGCCTTCCTTCAGGTCACCGAGCTGGAACGGGCCGAAGGACAGGCGGATCAGCCGGTTCACCTCGAGGCCGAGATGCGCCAGCACCTTCTTGACCTCGCGGTTCTTGCCCTCGCGCAGGCCGAGCGTGAGCCAGACATTGGAGCCCTGCTCGCGGTCCATCGTCGCCTCGATGGCGCCGTAGAAGACCCCGTCGATGGCGATGCCCTGGCGCAGCTCGTCGAGGCGCGCCTGGGTGATCGCGCCATGGGCGCGCACGCGGTAGCGCCGCAGCCAGCCGGTCGCCGGCAGCTCCAGGATCCGGGCGAGTCCACCGTCGTTGGTCAGGAGCAGCAGCCCCTCGGTGTTGATATCGAGACGCCCGACGGTCAGCACCCGCGGCATGTCGCTGGGCAGGCGGTCGAAGATCGTCGGCCGGCCCTCCGGGTCGCGGTTGGTGGTCACCGTGCCGGCGGCCTTGTGGAACAGCCAGAGCCGTGTCCGCTCGATGGCCGGCAGCGGCGCATTGTCGATCTCGATCCGGTCGGAGGCCGTGACGACGACGGCCGGCGTGTCGAGGACCTTGCCGTTCAGCTTGACGCGGCCATCGGCGATCATGCCCTCGGCGTCGCGGCGCGAAGCGATGCCGGCGCGCGCCAGGCGCTTGGCGATCCGCATCTCGCCAACGGCGGATTCGGTCTCGGCGCGGGGCGCACGATCGTCGCGCGGCGCCCGCTTCGGCCGGTCGTCCCGCACCGGGCGGCGCTCACCGCCGGACCGCTCCGCGCGATCGCCTCTCGGCGCATCATGCTGCAGCCGTCCGAAGCTGCGGGGCTTGGCCCCCTCGCCCTTGTCGTCGCGCGCGCCGCCATGGGAGAACATGCCGCGGCTCTTCGGCGTGAAGGGCTTGCTGCCCTCGCGCGGCTTCGGCCGGTCTCCGCGCTCGCGGTCCCCGCCACCGGCGCCCCGTTTGCCACCGGGTCCGCGTCCGCGACCTTTTCCGTCGTCGCCGTTCGTCGTATCGCTCATGCAACTGCCTCTCATGCGGCGGCTATCTGCTCGGACCGGCGCTCGCGCCGGCTCACCACCGTCGAGATGGTGAAAGGATCGGCGGAGCGGTTCGCCCCTGAGGAGCTGGAACGCTTGCGCCGACCCGCGAATGGATTAGCAGGTGGCTCTACAGCATCGCCCGTCAAAGGGGAACGGGATTCGGACCGCGCCATGCGGCCGGATCGACAGACCAAGGAGCCGCCTCTGCCCCGCCCGACCTTCATGGACATCGCCCTCGAGGAAGCCCGGCTGGCAGCGGCGCGGAACGAAACGCCCGTCGGGGCGGTTATCGTGCGCGGCGACGAGGTCATCGCCCGCGGCGGCAACGAGACCCGCCAGCGCAGCGATCCCACCGCCCATGCCGAGATCGTCGCGATCCGTGCGGCGGGTGCCCGCCTCGGTTCCGAACGCCTGCCGGACTGCGATCTCTATGTGACGCTGGAGCCCTGCGCCATGTGTGCGGCGGCGATCTCCTTTGCGCGCATCCGGCGGCTCTATTACGGCGCGGCCGATCCGAAGGGCGGCGGCGTCGATGCCGGGCCGCGCTTCTTCAGCCAGCCCACCTGCCACCACGCGCCCGAGGTCTATTCCGACATCGCGGCCCGTGAAAGCGCGGAGCTTCTGCGCGGTTTCTTCCGGGCGCGGCGGTCCTGACCGCGTCCGCCGAGACCACATGCGCTTGTTTTAGAGGCGAACCGTCCGGCGAACGGGCGTGATCAGAACGGCAGGAGGTCGCGGATCTTCGAGCCGAGGCCCTCGCCGCTGCCGCGCAGGCGCCGTTCCTTGACGCTCTCGTCGACGCCCGGATCGCCGACCGGGGCGGTGGCCGCGGGCTGGCGATAGGCGACCGGCGGCTCGCTCAGATATTTGCGCTGCGCCGGGCTGCCCTGTGCGCGCTCCTTGAGGCGGGCACGCACGAGTTCGCCGCGACTGCGCAGCTGCTGCGGCGTCAACAAGGGCGCGTCGTCGTTGTTCTTGCCGAAATCGAAGCCGTCGCTGCTGGTGCGATCGAGATAGGCCTGCGTCACGCCTTCCTTGCGGGCGGTCGCGACATCGGCCGGGATCGGTCCGTCGCCCTGATAGGCGGCGGCCTGCAGGCGGGCGCTGCGCTGTTCGGGCGATTCCGGCCAGTTCGGATCACCGGTCGTGTTGCGCGCCGTCTGCGGCGCCGGCAGGACGCCGGTGTTCTCCGGCTTCACCAGCTCGGGGCGCGGCGCATAGGCGATCTCGGCGCTCTTGTTGTCGCTACCGAGGCTGACGACGTTGTTGAGATCGTCGAACAGCGTCTCGCCCTGCGACTTGCCGGTGCCGTAGGTCGGTCCCAGACAGCCGGTCAGCGCCAGGCTGGCCGCTCCGATAGCCGTAGCGCGAAGCGCATTGCGGACTGTCTTCGATGTCATCCGGTACGGCCCCCTAGCCGATCATTTCCGCCCCCCATACCGGCATGCGGCCGGTCGGGCAGACCCTGCGCATGTCACGGAAATCTGGCGAATTCCGGGCGCAGTTCTAGGCTGCTGCAATGGGTTCTGCAAGCGTGCGGCCACCGCCGGGGCCGCCGCACGCTGTGATTGACCGCCGCGTTCAGGCCGCCGTCAGCCGCCGCGCCGCCTTCAGCTCGTGCAGCGCCGCCGCATCGCGCGCCGACACGTCCGGGAAGGCCGGGTCGGAACCGACATCGCCGGTGATCTTCCACGAGCGGGCGCATTTGGTGCCCTCCGCCTTGCGGAAGACGACGGCGACGCCCGGCGTGTCGGCCAAGCGGAAGGCGTCCGCCGGGGCCGGCTCGGCCGAGATGACGAGACCCGAGGTGATGGCGATCTCGGCAAAGTCGACCGAGGCCGCCTCTGCCCGCAATTCGGCATCCTCGACATGGACCACTGGCGAGGCTTCCAACGACGAGCCGATCACCTTCTCGCGACGCTTTTCCTCCAGCGCGCCCATGACGACGCGGCGCACCCGGCGCAGCTTCTGCCAGCGGGCCGCGAGGTCGCCGTCGCGCCACGCCGGATCGACGTCGCGGAAGCTCTCCAGATGCACGGACTTCGCCTCCGGATAACGCGACAGCCATGCCTCCTCCATGGTGAAGGGCAGCATCGGCGCCATCCAGGTCACCAGGTGGTCGAACAGGATGCGGACCACCTGCAGCGAGGCCTTGCGGCGCGTCGAGGACAGCGGATCGCAATAGAGCGCGTCCTTGCGGATGTCGAAATAGAACGCCGACAGCTCCACCACGACGAAGTCGAGCAGCGTCCGGCTGATCCGCTTGAAGTCGAAGGAATCGTAGCCCTTGCGCACGATCTCGTCGATCTCGGCCAGCCGGTTCAGCATCAGCCGCTCCAGCTCCGGCATCTCGGCCAGCGGCACCGTTGCGCCCTCGTCGTGGGAGAGCGTGCCCAGCATCCAGCGCAGCGTGTTGCGCAGCTTGCGGTAGCTGTCGATGTTGGTCTGCAGGATCGTCTTGCCGAGTCTCAGATCCTCCGAATAGTCGGAGCTGACCACCCAGAGCCGCAGAATGTCGGCGCCGGACTGCTTGATGACATCCTGCGGGGTGACGACGTTGCCGAGCGACTTCGACATCTTGCGCCCCTCCTCGTCCATGACGAAGCCATGGGTGAGGACGGCGTCATAGGGCGCCCGGCCGCGGGTGCCGCAGGATTCCAGGAGCGAGGAATGGAACCAGCCGCGATGCTGGTCCGAGCCTTCCAGATAGAGGTCGGCCGGCCATTTCAGGTCGGGCCGCTTCTCCAGGCAGAAGGCGTGGGTGGAGCCGGAATCGAACCACACGTCGAGGATGTCGCGGACCATGGTCCACTTGCCGGCATCGTGCTCGTTGCCGAGGAAGCGCTCCTTGGCGCCGTCGGCGAACCAGGCGTCGGCGCCCTCGGCCGCGAAGGCTTCGAGGATGCGGGCGTTGACCGCCTCGTCCTTCAGCACCTCGCCATTCTCGTCGGCGAAGACGCAGATCGGCACGCCCCAGGCGCGCTGGCGCGACAACACCCAGTCCGGCCGGTCGGCGATCATGCCGCGCAGCCGGTTCTGGCCCGACGCCGGCACGAAGCGCGTCGCGTCGATGGCGCCGAGCGCGCGGGCGCGGAGGGTATCCTCGCTGCCGGCGTTTGCCGACTGGCCGTCGAGGCCGTAGCCGCCGAGGTCCTGGTCCATATGGACGAACCATTGCGGCGTGTTACGGAAGATCACCGGCTTTTTGGACCGCCAGCTATGCGGATAGGAATGCTTCAGCCGCCCGCGAGAGAGCAGATTTCCGGCCTCGATCAGCGCGGCGATGATCCGCTTGTTGGCGTCGCCCTTCTTGCCCTTGTCATCGATGACCCGTGCAGGCCCGCCCTCGGCGTCCGGGCCGAAGCCCGGCGCGTCCTTGGTGTAGAAGCCGTCGTCGTCGACGGTGAAGGGGATGGTCGTGTCGATGCCGCGCTTCTCGAGGTCGCGGCGCGCATCCATCCATGCGTCGAAATCCTCGCGGCCATGACCCGGCGCGGTGTGGACGAAGCCGGTACCGGCATCGTCGGTGACATGGTCGCCCTCAAGCAGCGGCACGGCGAAGTCGTAGCCACCGCCGACACCCTTCAGCGGATGATCGCAGACGAGGCCCGCGAGATCGCCGGCCGGAACGTCCGCGACGCGGCGATAGCCGTCCTCCGGCACCCGCGCCTTGGACAGGACGTCGGCGGCCAGTGCGTCGGCCAGCACCAGCCGGTCGCCGGCCTTCGCCCAGCGCGGATTCTCCGCGTCCTCGCCGGCGGTCACTTCGTAGAGGCCGTAGGCGATGCGCGGCGAATAGGCGATCGCCCGGTTGCCGGGGATCGTCCAGGGGGTGGTCGTCCAGATGACCACGGCTGCACCGGCAAGCGCCTCGCTGCCGCGCACCGGGAACTTGGTCCAGATCGTGTCGGACTCGTGGTCGTGATACTCGACCTCGGCCTCGGCCAGCGCGGTCTTTTCCACCACCGACCACATGATCGGCTTGGAGCCGCGATAGAGCTGGCCGGACATGGCGAATTTCAGGAGCTCGCCGGCGATCACCGACTCCGCCCCGTAGGCCATGGTCAGATACGGGTCCTTGAAGTCGCCCTCGACGCCGAGGCGGCGGAACTCCTCGGTCTGCACGCCCACCCAATGGGCGGCGAAGTCGCGGCATTCCTTGCGGAACTCGTTGACCGGCACCTCGTCCTTGTTCTTGCCCTTGGCCCGGTACTGCTCCTCGATCTTCCACTCGATCGGCAGGCCGTGGCAGTCCCAGCCCGGCACGTAATTGGCGTCGTAGCCGCGCATCTGGAACGAGCGGGTGATGACGTCCTTCAGCACCTTGTTCAGGGCGTGGCCGATATGGAGGTTGCCGTTGGCGTAGGGCGGCCCGTCATGCAGCACGTATTTCGGCCGGCCGGACGATTCCCGGCGCAGGGTGCCGTAGAGGTCCATCGCGTCCCACTTGCCGATCCATTCGGGCTCGGCCTTGGGCAGGCCGGCGCGCATGGGAAACGGCGTTTCGGGCAGGAACAGCGTCTTGGCGTAGTCGATCCCGGTGGCGGAACCGGCCGCAGTGTCGTTCTTGGTGTCGCTCATGAATTCAGCCATGTCGTCTGCCGCGGTCGTAACGGCGGCGCGAGAAAAGGAAGCGTGGTGGCGCAAATGGCCGGCAACCCGGACCTTCTCCGGCCTGGCCGGTCAGAAGGCCGGGCGACTAATTCGGCCCGGACGGAGTATTGCGCGTGGATCCAACATGGCGTGGCTTTAGCAACTCCGCGCCCGGATGGAAAGAACGCGGCAGGCGGCAGGCAGGCGGCGGGCCTGGTCGCGAGCTACAGGCAGTCGGTCAGAACGCCATGCGGCGGTCGAGGTCGCCGAGCGGCGCGACGCCGGCGAGCATCGCCCGGGCTTCGTCCGCGTCGCGATCCATCTGGGCAATCAGCGCCTCGGCGCCGTCGAAGCGCTCCTCGCCGCGCAGGAAGCCGAACAGCGACACCGAAACGGTCTCGCCATAGAGATCGCCGGAAAAGTCGAACAGGAAGGTCTCGAACAGCGCGGCGCCATTGTCGAAGGTCGGGCGACGACCGAAGCTCGCCACGCCATCATGCAGCGTGCCGTCGGCACGGCGCAGGCGCACCGCATAGATGCCGTGCTTCAACAGGCTGTCCGGCTCGATGACCATGTTGGCGGTCGGATAGCCGAGCGTGCGGCCGAGCCTGGCACCGCCGACCACCTCGCCGGCGATCGTCCAGCGGTAGCCGAGCAGCCCCGCGGCCTCGGCGACGGCGCCCTCCCCGAGGCGGTCGCGGATCCGGCTCGACGACACCGTCTCGCCGCCCTCGTCGACGAAGGCCGGCACCAAGGTGGCGCCGAAGCCATGCATCCGGCCCGCCTCGGCCAGCGTCTTGGGCGTGCCGCCGCGCTTGGCGCCATAATGGAAATCGAAGCCGGCAACCACGTGATGGGCGCCCATCGCCTCGACCAGCACGGTCTCGACGAAGGCTTCCGGCGCGAGGCCGGCAAACTCGCGGGAGAACCCCTGTTCGACCACCGCGTCGAAGCCGAGCATCTCCAGGAGGCGCGCCTTCATCGGCGCCGGCGTCAGCCGCGCCACCGGCTGGTCGGGACGGAACACCGAGCGCGGATGCGGCTCGAAGGTCAGGCAGACGAGCGGCCGTCCTTCGGCCGCCGCGATGGTCCGGGCCTCTCCCAGGACGGCCTGATGGCCGCGATGCACGCCGTCGAAATTGCCCACCGCCACGACGGCGCCGCGCAGATCCGCCGGCACGTCCGCGACCGAGCCGAGACGCGCGATCGCGTCTGGCATCATGTCAGGGCAGCCATGAAGTAGCGCGCCGTCAGGCCGCGTTCCGACAGGACGGCGGCGACGGTCTGCGTCGCCGAATCCGCCGACGCCAGTTCCTCGCCATGGATGCCGTCGGTGATCAGCAGCGCGTCGGCGCCGAAATCATTGGCGCCCTTCACGTCGGTCATCAGCCCGTCGCCGATCGCCAGCACCCGCGACGAGGACCCCAGATCGAGGACGCGAGACGCAACGTCGTAGATCGGCCGGTGCGGCTTGCCGGCAAGGCGCACCGTGCCGCCGATCAGGCCGTAGTCGCGCGCCAGTGCGCCGGAGCACGGGATCAGCCGTTCGCCGCGATGCACGACGATGTCCGGATTGGCGCAGATCATCGGCAGGTCGAGCGCCTGCAGCCGTGCCAGCATGTCGGCATAGTCCGCCGGCGTCTCGATCTCGTCATTGTAAAGGCCCGTGACGATCACGGCCCTCGCGTCGGCCTCACCGACCAGATCGACGTCGATGCCGGCGAAGAGGTCGTAGTCGCGCTCCGGTCCGATATGGAAGACGGGTCCCGCGACATCGGCGATCAGGGCGCGCGTCGCGTCGCCGGAGGTGACGATGGCGTCATAGGCGTCGTGGGAGAAATCCATCGTGCCGAGCTGCGCGACGACCCCGGCCGACGGGCGCGGCGAGTTGGTCAGGAGCACCACCTTGACGCCCGCCGCACGCGCCGCCGTCAGCGCCGCCTCGGCGGCCGGATGCTTGACGACGCCATTGTGGACGACGCCCCAGACGTCGCAGAAGATCGCGTCATAGTCGCCGGCGATCTCGGCCAGCGCGGCGATCGGCCGGACGTCCCGCGGCGGTCGGACGGTATCCGTCCCGCGGCCGGTGTCGGAGAGAGAAGTTTCCATCGGTGTCCACGCTGCCATTGCCTGTCCCGTGCCGATAGAGGCGGCCTGCCGACCGGTCAAGGCGAAGCGCTGTCGCAAGCGCCTGCACCTGCCGCGTCAACCCCGCCCAGGGATGCCGGGCCGATCCCGCACGGCGATTAACGAAACTTCGATGACGCGATGCGCCGACCGCTTGACACCGCGCCGGCTGCGACACTATCTCCATCGTCGTTAGCACTCGCCCCAGGTGAGTGCCAGTTGTTCACGCCGGATGCCGAAAAGCGGGTCCGGCCATATCCGTCAACGAAGGGTTCAACGAACATGGCAGCTGTGAATTTCCGTCCTCTGCACGACCGCGTCGTGGTCCGTCGGGTGGAATCCGAAGCCAAGACGGCTGGCGGCATCATCATTCCGGACACCGCCAAGGAGAAGCCGCAGGAAGGCGAGATCGTCGCCGTCGGTTCCGGTGCTCGTGACGATTCGGGCAAGGTCGTGCCGCTGGACGTAAAGGCGGGCGATCGCGTCCTCTTCGGCAAGTGGTCGGGCACCGAGGTCAAGCTGAACGGCGAAGACTTCCTGATCATGAAGGAATCCGACATCATGGGCGTCGTCGCCTGATCAGGCGCCTGCGATTTCCGTAATTCCACGAAACTTCGAAACGGCGCGGCCTGATCAGATGGCGCGCCCGGGAGAATACGAACATGGCAGCTAAAGAAGTAAAGTTCGGCCGCGACGCACGTGAGCGCATGCTGCGTGGCGTCGACATTCTTGCCGACGCGGTCAAGGTGACCCTCGGCCCGAAGGGTCGTAACGTCGTCATCGACAAGTCCTTCGGCGCCCCGCGCATCACCAAGGACGGTGTCTCGGTCGCCAAGGAGATCGAGCTCGAGGACAAGTTCGAGAACATGGGCGCCCAGATGGTGCGCGAAGTGGCCTCGAAGACCAACGACAAGGCCGGTGACGGCACGACCACCGCGACGGTTCTCGCCCAGGCGATCGTCCGCGAGGGTGCCAAGGCCGTTGCCGCCGGCATGAACCCGATGGACGTCAAGCGCGGCATCGACGCGGCCGTCCTGAAGGTCGTCGAGGCTCTCGGCGTTGCCGCCCGCTCGATCGACACCTCGGACGAAGTCGCCCAGGTCGGCACCATCTCCGCCAATGGCGAGAAGGAAATCGGCGAGATGATCGCCTCGGCCATGCAGAAGGTCGGCAACGAGGGTGTCATCACCGTCGAGGAAGCCAAGACCGCCGAGACCGAGCTCGAAGTCGTCGAAGGCATGCAGTTCGACCGCGGCTACCTGTCGCCGTACTTCGTGACCAACCCGGAGAAGATGGTCGCCGAGCTCGAGGATTGCTACATCCTCCTGCACGAGAAGAAGCTCTCCAACCTCCAGGCGCTGCTGCCGGTCCTCGAGTCCGTCGTGCAGTCCTCCAAGCCGCTCCTCATCATCGCCGAGGACGTCGAGGGCGAGGCCCTGGCCACGCTGGTCGTCAACAAGCTGCGTGGCGGCCTGAAGATCGCGGCCGTCAAGGCACCGGGCTTCGGCGATCGCCGCAAGGCCATGCTCGAGGACATCGCCGTCCTGACCGGCGGTACGGTCATCTCCGAGGACGTCGGCATCAAGCTCGAGAACGTCACCCTCGACATGCTCGGCCGCGCCAAGAAGGTCTCGATCACCAAGGAAAACACCACCATCGTCGATGGTGCCGGTGAGAAGACCCAGATCGAAGCCCGCGTTGGCCAGATCAAGGGTCAGATCGAGGAGACCACCTCGGACTACGACCGCGAGAAGCTCCAGGAGCGTCTCGCCAAGCTCGCAGGCGGCGTCGCCGTCATCCGCGTCGGCGGTGCGACGGAAGTCGAAGTCAAGGAGAAGAAGGATCGCGTCGACGACGCCCTCAACGCGACCCGTGCGGCCGTCGAAGAAGGCATCGTGGCCGGTGGTGGCGTCGCGCTGCTGCGCGCTTCGAACGCCGTCACCATCAAGGGCATCAATGCCGACCAGGACGCCGGCATCGCCATCGTCCGCAAGGCGCTTCAGGCTCCGATCCGTCAGATCGTCCAGAACGCCGGTGCGGAAGGCTCGATCATCGTGGGCAAGATCCTCGAGAACGAGTCCCTGTCCTTCGGCTACAACGCCGCGACGGGCGAGTATGGCGACATGATCCAGATGGGCATCGTCGATCCGGTCAAGGTCGTTCGCTCGGCTCTCCAGGACGCGGCATCGGTCGCCGGCCTGCTGGTCACCACCGAAGCCATGATCTCGGAGGCTCCGAAGAAGGAGTCGGCCGGCGGTGGCGGCGGCATGCCCGGCGGCATGGGCGGCATGGGTGGCATGGGCGGTATGGACTTCTAAGAAGTCCGAACCGGCCGGACATTCATCCGGACTATCGAGGGGCTCGGCATCGCCGGGCCCCTTTTTCGTGCGCCCTGCCCGCATCCGGCAGCACCGGCTTGCCCGGCCGCGCCCGCCTTGCGATAGACATGCCATGATCTCGCAGCGCGCCCGCTACGCCATCCGCTCCCTGAGGAACATCGCGCCGCGGGCCGCGCCCGTGTCGGCCGCCGTCATCGCCGCCGAAGAGCAGATTCCGCGCAAGTTTCTCGAAGCGATCCTGGCCGAGCTGAAACAGGCGGGCCTTCTCGTCAGCCTGCGGGGGGCGCGTGGCGGCTACCGCCTGGCGCGGCCCGGCGACGAGATCAGCTTCGCCGATGTCCTGCGCGTCGTGGACGGTCCGCTGGCGCTGGCCCCTTGCGCGTCCCGCACCGCCTATCGCCGCTGCGAGGATTGCCGCGACGTGGAGACCTGCGAGACCCGCACCGCGCTTCTGGCGGTGCGCGACGCCACGGCCGCCATTCTGGAAGCTAAGCATTTCGGCGATGGGGACCGGGCCGACGATCCCGTCTAGGCCGGGATGCGCCCCATCCGCCCCGGCGTCCGCCCAGGCATATGCGGTCACACCGCGCGCCGCGGGCGTCGAAGATGTCCGATCTCATGGGTCGGCGAAATACGCACAGGATGTGCGCGCGGCAGCCCCTCCGCCGAACTTCTATTCCTATCCACGAGATAGGAATAAGATAGCCTGATCCGGTCTCCAACGACCGGGTCTTCCATGAGCGACTTCCTCCTGTTTCTTGCCGTCGGCTTCCTCGCCCAGCTCGTCGATGGCGCGCTCGGCATGGCCTACGGCATCGTCTCCTCCACCGTGCTCCTGTCCTTCGGCGTCGCGCCCGCCGCGGCCTCGGCCTCGGTCCACACGGCCGAACTCTTCACCACCGCGGCGTCGGGCACCGCGCATCTCGCCAACCGCAATGTCGACTGGAAGCTGTTCTGGCGCCTCGTGCCCCTCGGCATTCTCGGCGGCGTTCTCGGCACCTACGTCCTGACCAGCATCTCCGGCAGTATTCTGCGCCCCTATGTCGGCGCCTATCTGGCGGTGATCGGCGTCTATCTCCTCGTCCGCTCGTTCCGGAAGATCCCCAGCAGGCCGGTCTCGCCCGCGACCTCCATGCCGCTGGCCGCCTGCGGCGGCTTCCTCGACGCGGTCGGCGGCGGCGGCTGGGGACCGATCGTAACCTCCGGCCTGCTCGGCGCCGGCGGCCAGCCGCGCTACGTCATCGGCACCGTCAACACGGCCGAGTTCCTCGTCACCCTCTCGGTCTCGCTGACCTTCGTCTTCGCGCTCGTCACCGGACATTGGGACGAGGCCGGCGATCTGACGACCCACGGCCTCGCCATTCTCGGCCTGATCGTTGGCGGCGTCGCAGCGGCGCCCTTCGCCGGCGTGATCGTGCGCCGGATCCCCGAGACGGCCCTGTTGCGCATCGTCGGCCTTCTCGTCTGCGGCCTGGCCATCACGCAGATCGTCGGCCTCATACGCTGAACCCGCCGCAGTTTTCCCGGAACAACCGCACCCGAAAGCCGTTTGGATATCGAAGCTTGGCAGACACTGCCGGCAACGAAGCAAAGGAATGTCCAATGGTCGACAAGAACGAAGTCAAGGGTGCCGCCACCGAAGCCGGTGGCAAGCTCAAGCAGGCTGCCGGCGACCTGACCGGCAACGAGCGCCTGAAGGGCGAGGGTGCGGCCGACGAAGTCGAAGGCAAGACCCAGAAGAATTACGGCAAGGTCAAGGACGCGGTTAACGACCAGACCAGCTGATCGCGCTACAAGCCGAAGACGCTTCGAGAGGCCGTCCCCATGGGGCGGCCTTTTTCATGTGCGGAATCCCGCCGCACGTCGCACCATTGGGCCCCGCGTGACGCACTGTGTGCGCCGCAGCAATTCCAACCCCTCCTCCCCTCTCGACGACGGTGCGGACACCCGATTGTGGTTGCCGTTTCCCGTTGTTCGGCTATTTTGGAATCAATCCAAATCATGACGGAGCCGCGTGGCGGCACCTGCCTGACCGGCCGCCCTGAAGGAGGCTTCCCTTGATCAGTTTCACACTCAACGGCGAACAGAAGACGTTCGACGGCGATCCCGACACGCCCCTGCTCTGGGTCATCCGTGACGCCGAGCGCCTGACCGGCACCAAATATGGCTGCGGCATCGCCCAGTGCGGCGCCTGCACCGTGCATCTCGACGGCATGACCCGGCGCTCCTGCATCACGCCGATCTCCACCGTCGACGGCTCCAGCGTCACCACCATCGAGGGCGTCGAGGGTGCGGAAGCGGAGGCCGTGCAGGCCGCCTGGACCGCCATCGACGTGCCGCAATGCGGCTATTGCCAGTCCGGACAGATCATGTCGGCCGTCTCGCTGCTGCAGTTCAATCCGACGCCGAGCGACGAGGACATCGACAACGCCATGGCCGGCAACATCTGCCGCTGCGCCACCTATCAACGCATCCGCCAGGCGATCCACGACGCCTCCGACACGCTGGAGGGCTGATCCCATGGGTATCCAGACCATCAACCCGACCCGCCGCAACTTCCTGATCGGCACCGGTCTCGTCATCGGCGTGGCGCTGGCCTCGCGGACGAAGGCCGCCGCTGCCCTGATCCAGGGCGCGCCGGCCGGTCCCGCCGGCCCGGCGAGCGAGTTCAACGCCTTCGTGCGCATCGCGCCGGACAGCACGGTCACGGTCCTGTCGAAGCATATCGAGTTCGGCCAGGGTCCCTATACGGGCCTGACCACGCTGGTCGCCGAGGAACTCGACGCCGACTGGAGCCAGATGCGCGCCGCCGCGGCGCCCGCGGACGAGACCTACAAGAACCTCGCTTTCGGCCTGCAGGGCACCGGCGGGTCCACGTCGATCGCCAATTCCTACGAGCAGATGCGCAAGGCCGGCGCCACGGCACGGGCCATGCTGGTCGCCGCAGCGGCCGAGGAATGGGGCGTACCGGCCGAGGAGATCACCGTCTCCAAGGGTCGCATCGCCCATGCGGCCTCCGGCAAGGAGTCCGGCTTCGGCGAACTCGCCGACAAGGCCGCCACCATGGATGCGCCGTCCGATCCGGCCCTCAAGGACCCGAAGGACTTCGTCCTGATCGGCACCGACCGGCCGAAGCTCGACACGCCGGAAAAGACCAACGGCAAGGCGGTCTTCACCCTCGACGTGCTCGCCGACAACATGATGATCGCCATGGTCGCGCATCCGGCCCATTTCGGCGCCACGGTGCAGAGCTTCGACGATACGGCGGCCCGCCAGATCCCCGGCGTCGTCGACATCCAGCAGATCCCGCAGGGCATCGCGGTCTATGCCGAGAACACCTATGCCGCCCTGAAGGCGCGCGATGCGCTGAAGATCGTCTGGGACCTGACCACCGCCGAGTCGCGCTCCAGCGAGGAGATCTACGAGGACTACCGCGCGCTGTTCTCCGGCGAAGGGCTCGAGGCGGCGAATGAAGGCGACGTCGACGGCGCCTCCTCGGCGAACGGCATCACCACGATGCACTCCGACCTCGTCTTCCCCTTCCTCGCCCATGCCCCGATGGAGCCGCTCGACGCGGTGCTGATCAAGCAGGAAGACGGCTCGATCGACTGCTACAACGGCTCGCAATTCCCCGGCCAGGACAAGGCTGCGATCGCCGAGGTCTGCGGCGTCGACGCGTCGAAGGTGCGGGTGAACATGCAGCTCGCCGGCGGCAGCTTCGGCCGCCGCGCCCAGTTCGGCTCGCCCTACATGCGCGAGGCGTCAGCCGCCTTCAAGGCGTCCGGCATGGACCGTCCGATCAAGCACATGTGGACCCGCGAGGACGACATCCGCGGCGGCTTCTACCGCCCGATCTACGTCCACGCGATCAAGGGCGCGATCGATTCCGAGGGCAACATCGTCGCCTGGGACCACAAGATCGCCGGCCAGTCGATCATGAACAAGACCGAACTCGACGAGACGACGGTCGAGGGCGCCTCGGACCTGCCCTATGCGATCCCCAATCGCCGGGTCTACGCGCATCAGACCGAGCTGCCGGTACCGATCCTGTGGTGGCGTTCGGTTGGCCACACCCACACCGCCTTCGCCGTCGAGACCTTCCTCGACGAGATGCTGGAAAAGGCCGGCAAGGATCCTGTCGAGGGGCGCCTGGCGCTGCTCGGCGAGCATCCGCGCCACACGGCCGTCCTGAAGAAGGTCGCCGAGATCGCCGGCTGGGGCACCCCCGCGCCGGAAGGCCGCCAGCGCGGCGTCGCCGTCCACAAGAGCTTCAACACCTATGTCGCGGAGATTGCCGAGGTCTCCATCGGCGAGGACGGGGCTCCCAAGGTCCACAAGGTCTGGTGCGCGGTCGATTGCGGCGTCGCCGTCAATCCGAACATCATCCGGGCCCAGATGGAGGGCGGCATCGGCTACGGCCTCGGCGCGATCCTCTACGACCAGATCACGCTCGGCGACGGCGGCCGCGTCGTCCAGTCCAACTTCCACGACTATCGTTCGCTGCGCATCAACGAGATGCCCGAGGTCGAGGTCGCCATCATCCCTTCCAGCGAGCCGCCGACGGGTGTCGGCGAACCCGGTACTCCGCCGATCGGCCCGGCCGTCGCCAATGCCTGGCGTCGCCTGACCGGCCAGCCGGTGCGCCGCCTGCCGATCGTCGGCAATCTCGTCTCGTGAACGACAGGACAGCATCTGTGACGTCAATGACATCCCTGGCCGGCCGCTTCGCCGGCATCCTCGTCGCCGCCGGCCTCGTCATGGGTCCGGCCGGTGCTCAGGAACGCGCGCCCGCGGCGCCCGAACCCTCGACGCCTGCCGTCGCGCCCCAGGCCGATCCCGAGCGGACCCTGAAGCCGGTCTCGGCCTTCGACGGGATCGCCGACGAGACCCAGCGCTCGATCGCCATCTTCGAGGAAACCGGCAAGGTGCTCCTGCATCCGCGCTGCGTGAACTGCCATCCGGCGGGCAACTCGCCGCTCCAGGGCATGGAGATGCGCGAGCACCAGCCGCCCGTCGTGCGCGGCGATTCCAATTTCGGCGCCCCCGGCATGATGTGCAACACCTGCCATGGCCCCGAGAATGTCCAGGTGGTGGCACAGGCCGAGGGCATCCGCTCGATCCCCGGCAATCCCAACTGGCATGTGGCGCCGATCGAGATGGCCTGGGAGGGGCGTTCGCTGGCCGAAATCTGCGTGCAGATCAAGGATCAGGACCGCAATGGCGGCAAGACCCTGGCCGAACTCGTCGAGCACATGGCCGCCGATGACCTGGTCGGCTGGGGCTGGAATCCGGGCCAGGGCCGCGAGAAGGTGCCGGGCACGCAGGAGCAGTTCGGCGCGCTCTACGAGGCCTGGGCCGCGACCGGGGCGCATTGCCCGGCCGGCTGACCGGCCACCATTCATGACGACAGCTTGCAGGCGGGTCCCCCGGGGCCCGCCTGTTTCGTTTGAGGCTTCGCCGCCGGCCTAAACCGATTTTACCCTGCGTCCGCCCCTTCCGATCCGGCGGCGCGCCCGGTAAGCCATGCCCGACCTGTACACGAGCTGCGAAGGGCAGAAGATGAGCACCCGTACCGAAACCGATTCCATCGGCGCCATCGAAGTCGAGGCCGACCGCTACTGGGGCGCCCAGACCGAACGGTCGCGCAACAATTTCCGCATCGGGGGTGACCGCCAGCCGCTGCCGCTGATCCACGCCCTTGCCCTCGTCAAGAAGGCGGTCGCCCGGGTGAACACCTCGATGGGCCGTCTCGACGGCCAGATCGCCGACGCCATCGAGAGCGCCGCCGACGAGATCGTTGCCGGCAAGCTCGACGACCACTTTCCCCTCGTCGTCTGGCAGACCGGCTCGGGCACCCAGACCAACATGAACGTCAACGAGGTCATCTCGAACCGGGCGATCGAGATGCTCGGCGGCACCATGGGCAGCAAGAAGCCGGTGCATCCCAACGACCACGTCAACATGAGCCAGTCGTCCAACGACGTCTTCCCGACGGCCATGCATGTCGCCACGGTGCTGGAGACCCGCCGCCTGCTGCTGCCGGCGCTCGACCGGCTGCACGGCTCGCTGGACGCCAAGGCGAAGCAATATGCATCGATCATCAAGATCGGCCGCACCCATACCCAGGACGCCACGCCGGTGACGCTCGGCCAGGAATTCTCCGGCTACGCCGCGGCGCTGGAGCTCTCCAAGAAGCGCATCAACGACGCTCTCGACGGTGTCCTGGCGCTGGCCCAGGGCGGCACGGCTGTCGGCACCGGCCTCAACGCCCCCGAGGGCTTCGATACGGCGGTCGCCGCCGAGGTCGCCAAGCTCACCGGCGAGGCGTTCCGCACCGCGACCAACAAGTTCGAGGCGCTGGCCTCGCATGGCGCGCTGACCTTCTTCCACGGCGCGCTCAATTCGCTGGCCGCCGACCTGATGAAGATCGCCAACGACATCCGCTTCCTCGGCTCCGGTCCGCGCTCCGGCCTCGGCGAACTCAACCTGCCGGCCAACGAGCCCGGCTCGTCGATCATGCCGGGCAAGGTCAACCCGACCCAGGCCGAGGCCATCACCATGGTCGCCACCGAGATCTTCGGCCACGACACCACCGTGACGGTGGCCGCCTCGCAGGGCCATTTCGAGCTGAACGTCTTCAAGCCGGTCATCGCCAACGCCGTCCTGTCCTCGATCCGGCTTCTGGCCGATTCCATGGTCAGCTTCGCCGAACATTGCGTCGACGGCATCGAGGCGAACGAGGAGCGCATCCAGAGCCTGATGGAGCAGTCGCTGATGCTGGTGACCGCGCTGGCGCCGACCATCGGCTACGATGCGGCCGCCAAGATCGCCAAGACGGCGCATCAGAACGGCACGACCCTGCGCGAGGAAGCCGTCGCGAGCGGCCTCGTCTCCGAGGCGGATTACGACCGGATCGTCGATCCGCGCACCATGATCGCGCCGGGCTGATCCACCTGACAGACGGCGACGATCGATGCCTGCCTATCGGTCGTCGCCACCAGAACTGCGATTGTATCGTTTTTGGTTGACGAATTGTCGGCGCCGGGCCGGGATGCAAGTTCCGGCGCGGCAGTTTACCTGTGCAACGGTTCAACCGACAAAGGCACTGCGGAACACCATCCACCGCAACGACGCCGCCCTGGAGACATCGCCATGAACGCCAATCTCATCCTTCTCGGCAGGGTTCTCCTGTCGATCATCTTCATCCTGTCAGGCTTCGGCAAGCTCGCCGGTGCCGCAGGCTTCTCGGGCTATCTGTCCAGCCTCGGCGTGCCCGCACCGCTCGTGATGGCCTATGTCGTCGGCGCCTTCGAGCTTCTGGCCGGCATCGCGGTCCTCGTCGGCTTCCAGACGCGGGCCGTGGCCATCGCGCTGGCCGCCTTCTGCGTCGCCACCGGTCTCCTCGCCCATATCGACGACCAGACCGCGCTGCTCAAGAACATCGCCCTCGCCGGCGGCTTCCTCGCCCTTGCCGGTGCAGGTGCCGGAGCGCTGGCCGTCGACAAGCCGAAGCGCGAAAGCCGCTACGCCTGATGGGCCCAAAGGTCTGAAGAACACTTCAGCCGCTCCGGTCGCAAACGCGCCGGGGCGGCTTTTTCGTGTGCGCTTCCCCGAACCGCACCCCCCTCCAAACCGACATCCGCCGAATGTGGATTCCTTTACGTCAGTTCTGTTGCCTTATCGAATTTTCTTCTTATAGCATCGCGGCGCGTGAGATTCGCCACGTGACGCCGGCCAGCAGGTTCGATGGGGGAAATATGACGGAACGTGTCAGTATCAATTCCGGCCAGGTCAGCCGGGAATACGTCGCCTGGATGTTGATGGAAAAGGTCATCCATTCGGAGGCCGACATCAGACGCAACAGTCCTGACCGGAAATATGTTCTCGATCTCTTCGTCGAATGCCTGCAGGCGACGGGCGGCCACAGACCCGGATAGTCCTGAGCAGAACAGACCGCCGCTTCCCCACCGGGAGCGACGGTGCCACCGGGCTGATGTCAGTCCGGCGCCGAACCGAACCGGGCGGCAAGGGCGTCCGCCTCGGCCACATCCTGCCGGTCGCGCGCAACCAGCGAGCGGATCAGGCAGGCCTGCGACCGCAAAATCACCCCATCGGACAGGATCTTGAGATGGTTCGCGGTCAGGGTGGAGCCGGTCGAGGTGATGTCGACGATGACATCCGCCGAGCCGGCCGCCGGCGTGCCCTCGGTCGCACCGAGGCTTTCCACGATGCGGTAGCTCTGGATCCCGTTGCGCCGCGTGAAGAAGCTCTGGGTCAGCCGCCAGTATTTCGTCGCCACCCGCAGGCGGCGCCCGTGGCGGGCACGATAGCCGCCGGCCACGTCGTTCAGGTCTTCCATCGTCTCCACGTCGACCCAGGCATCGGGCACGGCCACCACCACGTCGGCATGACCGAAGCCGAGGCGGGCGACCGTTTCCACCATTTGGTCGGGCTCTGCGATGGTCTCGCGGATCAGATCCTCGCCGGTGATGCCGAAATCGATCGCTCCGTCGCGCAGTTCGCGAGCAATCTCCGAGGCCGACAGCAGCAGCACTTCCAGTCCCGGCGCGCCGGTGACGCTGGTGCGGTAGCTGCGCGAATCCTCGGCCGACGCCACATGGATGCCGGCCCCGGCCAGCGCCGCGACGGCCTTGTCCTTCAACCGCCCCTTGGACGGGATCGCGAGGGTGAGCGTCATGCCGCGTCTCCCGTCCGGCTGGCGATGCGGTCGAGCCAGAGCGAAAAGCCGACGGCCGGCACGGGCCGCTCGGCGCCCAGTATGCTCAACAGCCGGTCATAGCGCCCGCCGCCCGCCAGCGGCTCGTTGGAACCCTTGCGGCGCGCCTCGAAGACGAGGCCGGTGTAATAGTCGATCGGCCGACCGAAGGCCGCCCGATAGCGCACCGCGGCGAGATCGACGCCGGCCGCCCGCAGCGCGAGATTGCGGGTCTCGAAGAAGGTCAGCGCCCGGCCGAGATCGAGCCCGGCCGCGCCGGCGAGATCGCCGATGACCGTGCCGGCCTCCGACAGGGGCGCGTCGATGGCCAGGAACCGGCGCAGAAGCTGCAGCGAGCCCTCGCTGAGCCGGGCTTCGGCAATCGCCACCTTCTCGATCAGCCGCGCCGCGACCTCGCCCGGCGAGCGCCCGGAATGGGGCGGCAGTCCCGCCTCCTCCATGCGTTCGCGGATCCTGAAGGTCAGCGCGCCCTGCTCGCCGAGACGGGCGAGTTCGGCAAACTCCGGGTCGAGCGTATCCAGCGCGCCGCTGCCGCCACGCGCCAGCGCAGCGAGCGCCGCTTCCAGCTGATCGTCATGACCGAAGGTGCGCACCAGCCGGCGCTGCCAGCCTTCCGGAAGGCCCAGCGCCCGCAGGAACGCCTCGAATAGGCCCTGGTCGCCGAGAACGAGATCGAGCTCTCTGGCTTGGAGACCGCAGGTCTCAAGCCCCGCCAGAGCGTCGGCCAGCGCCCGCGCATCGGCCGTCGCGGCGTTCTCCTCGCCCAGGTCCTCGATCCCGGCCTGGTAGAACTCGCCCGGCCCGGTCGGCCGCTGACGGAACACCAGCCCGGCATAGCTGTAGCGGCGCGGCAGCGTCGCGCCGTGGCCGACATGGTCGCGGCAGACGGGGATGGTGAAATCGGGCCGCAGGCACAGGGTCTCGCCGGCCTCGCCGCGGGTCAGGAAAATACGCCGGCGCAGCGCCTCGCCTGCCGTGTCGAGATAGGGATCGGCCGGCTGGATGATCGGCACGTCGACGCGCGCCGCGCCGCGGGCGGCGAACAGCGCGCCGAGCTCGGCTTCGTAGGGCGCGCCCGTTCCGGCGCGGGTCTCGGCGCTCACGGTCTCAGGCTCCGTTGCCGGCATCGCCGCCGGAACGGCCGTTCTGGCGCGCCAGGATCGCCTTCACGGCCGCGACCATGTCGGCCTCGTCGACCATTTCCTGACCGGCCCGCGCCTCGCGCCATTCGGCATTGTCGGTGATCTCGGCGGACAGTTCCTTGCCGAGCGCCAGATCCTTGACCTGCACCTTGCCGGCCGCCTTCTCGTCGCCGCCCTGGATGACCACCACCGGGGCATTGCGCCGGTCGGCATATTGCAGCTGCTTGCCGAACTGCTTGGGGTTGCCCTGGAACACCTCGACCGGCACCGGCGTCGCCGTCGGATTGCCGTTCGCGTCGGTGTTCAGCGCCGCGCGCAGCGTCGTCGCCATCGCCTGGTAGTCGGCCATGCGGTCGCGGTCCATCACGGTGACCACCACCGGCCCGGTCCGCTCGGCGGCATCGAGGCGGCCGAGATTCTTCAGCGCCGTCATCAGCCGGGAAACGCCGATGGAAAAGCCCGTCGCCGGCACCGGCTGGCTCATGAAGCGCGACACCAGCCCGTCATAGCGCCCGCCGCCGCCGACCGAGCCGAACTGGACCTTCTGGCCCTTCTCGTTGGTGACGTCGAACAGCAGCTCCGCCTCGAAGACCGGCCCGGTATAGTATTCAAGGCCGCGGACGACGGAAGGATCGATCGAAACCCGGCCCAGATAGCCCGCACCGTCCAGATACGCCTGGATATCGTTCAGTTCGGCAATGCCCTCGCCCATCCGTCCTTCGGCGGCCTGGCCGGGGAATATGCCGGCGAGCTCGTCGATCTTCGATGCGCCGACAAAGCCGAGGATCTTTCCCGTCTGCGCGTCGTCCAGCCCGGCGCCCGGCGTGAAATCGCCCTCGCCTTCCTGCCCGCCGTCCCAGCGTCCCTTGCCGAGCAGCAGCTTGACGCCATCGGGGCCGAACTTGTCCAGCTTGTCGATCGCCCGCAGCACGGTCAGGCGGCGGCCGGCATTCTCGTCGCCGCCAAGGCCGATCGCCTCGAGAACGCCGTCGAGCACCTTCCGGTTGTTGACGCGGATGACATACTGGCCGCGCGGGATGCCCAGCGCCTCCATCGTGTCGGCCATCATCATCGCCATCTCGGCATCGGCCGACACGTTCGGCGCGCCGACGATGTCGGCGTCGAACTGCATGAACTGGCGGAAGCGGCCCGGCCCCGGCTTTTCGTTGCGGAAGACATAGCCGGCGCGGTAGCTGCGATAGGGCTTGGGCAGGCTCTCGTAATTCTCCGCCACATAGCGGGCGAGCGGCGCCGTCAGATCGTAGCGCAGGCTCATCCACGCCTCGTCGTCGTCCTGCAGCGAGAACACGCCGGCATTCGGCCGGTCGGCATCCGGCAAGAACTTGCCCAGCGCGTCGGTATATTCGAACACCGGCGTCTCCACCGGCTCGAAGCCGTAGGTCTCGTAGACCCGGCGGATCTTCGCCAGCATGGCATCCTGGGCGCGCAGATCGCTGGCGTCGCGATCGACGAAGCCGCGCGGCACCCGTGCCTGGACCCTCGACGGTTTCTTCTTCTTGTCGGCCATGAATGCGCTGCGTCCAAACGGTTTGACGGGCGCTCAGATGCACCCTTTCCTGCGGGCGATCCCCTACCCCGTGCGCCCGATTTCGGCAAGGCAAGGCGGTTTTGCAAGGCGCGTGGTGGCGGCGTGCACAGCGAGGGGCGTAAACGCGGCCAACGACGCAGCTGAGATGCAGATCGGAGGGGTGGTCGGCAGCGTCAACGATTTGGCATGGGTCCTCGGGTCAAGCCCGAGGATGACGCCGAGAGGGAACGCTGCGGCCAGTCGCAGAAACAGCGGCATCCGGAGATCACGGCCGCCTCTGGAGGAAAGCGAAAACCTCCAACAAGGTCGTCATCCTCGGGCTTGACCCGAGGACCCATGCCTCGACGCAGCAACCTCCGCTCCGGTGACGATACCCCCGCGCAACACCTCACCACCCCATACCGCGATAGAGTTCGTTCCACTCCGGGTTCATTGCCTCGATCAGGTCGATCTTCCATTGCCGCCGCCAGCGTTTCAGCGATTTCTCCCGCTGGATCGCGCTGCCGATGTCGACATGATCTTCGTACCAGACCAGCCGCGTCACCCCATGAGCCTTCACGAAACCCCGGGTCAGGCCGCTCTTGTGCTCGTACACCCGTCGCGACAGGTCCGACGTGACGCCGATATAGAGCGTGCCGTTCTTCTGCGACGCCATGATGTAGACGGTGCCGGCCATGGGTGGAGCGTTGATGGTCGCGGTGGCGGCGTCAAGCGGGGGGATGTGTTCTGAGACGTATGTGGCAGCGGAACCGGCTTGGCATGGGTCCTCGGGTCAAGCCCGAGGATGACGACCTTGTTGGAGGTCTTCGCTACACTCCCAGCGGCTGTGGACTGTTTCAGCGCCTGCGGGCCTTTCGATGCCCCGGCCCCGGCGACTGCGCAGACGGTGGCGATTGGCGGCAAAGCTCAAATCTCGGCGTCATCCTCGGGCTTGCCCCGAGGACCCATGCCTCGGCGCCGCAACCGCCGCTCCGGTGCCGATACCCCCGCGCAACGCCTCACCACCCCATGCCACGATAGAGTTCGATCCACTCCGGGTTCATCGCCTCGATCAGGTCGATCTTCCATTGCCGCCGCCAGCGCTTGAGGGATTTCTCCCGCTGGATGGCACTGCCGATGTCGACATGGTCTTCGTACCAGACCAGCCGCGTCACCCCATGGGCCTTTACGAAGCCTTTGGTCAGGCCGCTCTTGTGCTCGTACACACGTCGCGACAGGTCCGACGTGACGCCGATATAGAGCGTGCCGTTCTTCTGCGACGCCATGATGTAGACGGTGCCGGCCATCGGTGGAGCGTCGATGGTCGCGGTGGCGGCGTCAAGCGGGGGTGTATTCTGAGGCGTGTGTGGCGGCGGAACCGGCTTGGCATGGGTCCTCGGGTCAAGCCCGAGGATGACGCCGAGAAGGAACGTTGCGGCCAGTCGCAGAAACCGCGGCATCCAGAGACCACGGCCGCCTCTGGAGTAAAGCGAAAACCTCCAACAAGGTCGTCATCCTCGGGCTTGACCCGAGGACCCATGCCTCAGCGCCGCAACCGCCGCTCCGGTGACGATCATCGTTTACCCCAGCCTCGTCACGATGCTGCGGCCGAACACCGACACTCCGGCCGCGATCATCACCAACACGGACGCATGATGTACCCCTCACCCCGGCGGCGTGAACGCGTCCCGCGCCGCTGCGCAATCGTCGCGCATGCAGCAGCCGTCGATGTGGTCGTTGACGAAGCCCAGCGACTGCATGAAGGCGTAGACGGTAGTCGGGCCGACAAAGGTGAAGCCGGCCTTCTTCAGGGCCTTCGACAGGCGCGTCGAGGCGGGGGTGACAGGGTTGGCGCGCAGCCATTCGGCGGTCACCATCGCCGGCCGCTCGTCCGCATCCGGCGCGTGGCCCCATAGGAAGCGTGCCAGCGAGCCGTGCTCGGCGCGCAGCGCATTGGCGCGGCGGGCATTGTTGATCGCCGAGACGATCTTGCCGCGATGCCGGATGATGCGGGCGTCGAGGACGATCCGCTCGACGTCCGCCTCGTCCATCGCCGCCACCCGCGCGATCGTGTAGCCGTGGAACAGTTCGCGAAAGGCCTCGCGCTTGCGCAGGATGGTCAGCCAGGAGAGCCCCGCCTGAAACCCTTCCAGGCAGAGCTTTTCATAGAGCCGGTCGTCGTCGGCGGTCGGCCGGCCCCATTCCTCGTCATGGTAGCGACGATAGAGCTCGTCGCCGCCGTGCCAGGCGCAGCGCAGCAGGCCGTCCGGGCCGCGGATCAGGCCGTCCGGCGGCGGCGCGTCGTGCATCGATGGGTCCATGGCGCAGTTTTCGCAGGCGCCCGTCGAAGTGGCAAGCTACCGTAGCGATGCGCCGCCTGCCGGCCTCAGGCGTTGGTCGAGCGGCCCGACGCGCAGCGATAGCGCTTCAAATGCCATTTCGGCCGCGCCTTCAGATGTTCGACGGCGGCAGCCTGGCCGAACAGGGCGCATTGCATGATGGAACCGTCGAAGGCGACCTGCTCGGGGCGGCAGTCGGCGGGGGCGGAGTTGAGGCAGACGATCAGGGTCAGAGCGATCATGGCAGGGCTCCTATGGCCGGTCCAGCGGCCATGGCGAAGGGGTTGCGATCGCAGCCTTGTGCGACCGGTTCATGCCATTGCGTGCGTTCGTCCCGCATCCGGGTTCTGGTGCCCGTCATGGCGCCTTTGGACGCCGGGATCGAATCTAGCAATTATGCTGCATTGCACAATGCCTGAAATTCCAGCGTGCGCTTTAATTCGGCACAGTGTGGCAGGCGTGCTGCATCTACGCCGAGCACCGCGCCGCGGCAGGCCCTACACGCGCCCTTAACCACGCCCCGAAACCGCTGCTTAACCTTATGAAACTGTTTCCGTTTTCGAGGGTGTTTCGGACCGGCGCGTTTACCATTCCCTTGCCCTTTGCAGCGAGGCTCGGTGTCGAGGCGGCAGGCGCAAGCCGGCCCCGATCCGGCAATCGAGGGACATCATGGCGATACCGATATCCGCCCGGCGCGCACTTGTCGGCCTGCTGGCGATTCTGGCCTGCCCCGCGGCGAGCGAGGCGCAGGAGCGATACCGCAGCCTGCCGCCGGTCGAGATCGCGCCCGATCTGGCCGACCGCTGGCTCCTGCAATTGTCGCCGGGTGACGGCGTCGCTCGCAGTTACCAGCGGGCCGCCGCGTCAGGTGTCGTCCTCGGCGGCCGCCGCGGCGCTGCAGCACCCTCGACCGGCGCCCGCGTCGTCGTGCGTCCTGGCTACGCCCAGCAGCGCGTCCGCGGCCAGGCGCCCGGCGTGCGGCCCGGCTATCTGCCCGGAACGCGCAGCGCCGCACCGGTGACCGGACATCAGCAGGTTGCGCTGGCGACCCGCAATCTTCCCGCCCCGAACGCCGTCGACCCGCAATTCCTGCCCCAGACCGTGCCCTACAACGGCCGCGAGCCGGCCGGCACCATCGTCGTCGATACCAGGGCGAAGTTCCTCTACCATGTCGGCCGCGACGGCACGGCGCGCCGCTACGGCGTCGGCGTCGGCAAGCCCGGCTTCGGCTGGAAGGGCCGGCATCCGATCACCCGCAAGGCCGAATGGCCGAGCTGGACGCCGCCCAAGGCGATGATCGCCCGCGAACGCAAGAAGGGGCGGATACTGCCGGCTCACATGAAGGGCGGCGAAGCCAACCCGCTGGGCGCCCGCGCGCTCTATCTCGGCTCCACGCTCTACCGGATCCACGGCACTAACCAGCCCTGGACGATCGGCCGCGCAGTGTCCTCGGGCTGCATCCGCATGCGCAACCAGGACGTGATGGATCTCTACGAACGGGTGAAGGTCGGAACCAGGGTCGTTGTGCTCTAACGGCAACAGCCCCGACTTTCCTCAACGGAATGCGGAACTCGATGCGACCAACGCGGCGAGAATGCGTTCAAACCATGGCACAATGACGACAACGAGGCGCGGGACACGGTGGGCTTTGCTCCGCCCCGCCAAACGAGAGGAGCCTCCCATGCAGAACTGGACACGATGGGCCGGAGCCGGCCTGACGGCGATCATGGCCCTGGCGGTGACCGGACAGGCCAGCGCCGAAGACGTGCGCCGCTACGACCACGCGACCAACAAATGGGTGACGGTCAGCGCCGAGCGCGTTGCCGCCCGCACGCAGCACCGGGCCCTCGCCCAGCGCGGCCCGGCGGCCCAGTATCATCGCCGGCAGGTGCGTATCGAGACGCGTGAGAAGCCGGGCACCATCATCGTCGATTCCCAGCGCAAATATCTCTACTTCGTCGAAGGCAACGGCATGGCGACGCGCTACGGCGTCGGCGTCGGCCGCGAAGGCTTCGGCTGGTCGGGTCGGATGAGCGTCGGCCGCAAGGCCGAGTGGCCGGGCTGGACGCCGCCGCCGTCGATGATCAAGCGCGAGCGCGCCAAGGGCCGCATCCTGCCGGCCCACATGAAGGGTGGCCCGGCCAACCCGCTGGGCGCGCGGGCGATGTATCTGTATCGCGGCGGTCGCGATTCGCTGTTCCGGATCCACGGCACCAACCAGCCCTGGACCATCGGCCAGAACATGTCCTCGGGCTGCATCCGCATGATGAACCAGGACGTCGAGCACCTGTATGAGCGCGTGCCGAACGGCACCAAGGTCATCGTCATCGGCCCCAGCGGACAGGGCCCGAAGAACGTCTATACCGAAGTCGGCGTCGTGCGTGAAAACGTCATCGCCTCGATCTTCGGCGGCTGAGCCCAGCGCCCGGTCGCTTCGACATCACGGCCCGCCGGCAACGGCGGGCCGTTTTGCGTTGGGGGTTACTCCGCCGCGACGAGGCCGGGCTCGCCGCGGGGTCGGACTGCGGCAAGGCTCGCCGGCCTCTCGCCGCCAAAGGCCCAGTCCAGCAATTCGATCGTGTGCAGGATCGGAATGCCGGTGCCCGAGCCGATCTGCGTCATGCAGCCGATATTGCCGGTGGCGATCGCCTGCGGCGCGATGCTCGCGATGTTCTTGACCTTGCGGTCGCGCAGGGTGGCGGCGATCTCGGGCTGCAGGATGTTGTAGGTGCCGGCCGAGCCGCAGCAGATGTGGCCTTCGGGCACGTCGCGAACGGTGAAGCCGGCCTGCGCCAGGAGCACTTTCGGGGCTTTCGTGATCTTCTGGCCGTGCTGCATCGAGCAGGCCGAGTGATAGGCCACCACCAGATCGGTCGCGTTGACCGGCAGCGGCAGTTCCAGCTCGGAGAGGAACTCGGTGACGTCCTTGGCCAGCCCTGAGACCCGTGCCGCCTTCTCGGCATAGGCCGGGTCTAGCCGCAGCATGTGGCCGTAATCCTTGATCGTCGTGCCGCAGCCCGATGCGGTGATGATGATCGCGTCGAGGCCGTCGGCGTCTGCCGTTCGCGACCAGACGTCGATGTTGCGGCGGGCGAAATCCAGTGCCGGCTCTTCCTGGCCCATGTGATGGACCAGGGCGCCGCAGCAGCCCTCGCCCTCCGGCACCACCACCTCGACGCCGAGCCGGTTCAGAAGCCGCACCGTCGCCTCGTTGATCTTCGGATCGAGCACCGACTGGGCGCAGCCGCGCAGCAGCGCCACCCGCTTCTTCCGCGGCCCCTCGGCCGGCCGCACGCCCGGCGCGTTGACCGGCGACTTCGCCGGCACGGCGCCCGGCGCCAGCTTCAACATCGCGGCCAGCGGCTTCAGCGGCTTGATCGCATCGAACAGCCCGGCGAAGGGCCGGCCGATGCGCGCCATGACGAGGCTCGCGCGGAACCGCTCGGGATAGGGCAGCGTCATCGCCAGGATCCGGCGGATCATCCGGTCGGCCAGCGGCCGCTCATAGGTCCGCTCGATATGGGCGCGGGCATGATCGACGAGATGCATGTAGTTCACGCCCGACGGGCAGGTCGTCATGCAGGCGAGGCACGACAGGCAGCGGTCGATATGGGTGACGGTCTTCTCGTCGGCCGGCCGGTCGTTCTCCAGCATCTCCTTGATCAGGTAGATGCGCCCGCGCGGGCTGTCGAGCTCGTTGCCGAGGGTGACATAGGTCGGGCAGGTCGCGGTGCAGAAGCCGCAATGCACGCATTTGCGGATGATCTGCTCGGAATGCGCGGTCTCGGGGTCGGCGAGCTGCGCGGGGGAGAAGGTGGTTTGCAAAGGTCTGGCCCATGAAAGAGTCTGGAAACGTCATCGATGCGAACCGCCGGCGCGGCAGCCCGCCTAGCCCATCCGCCCGGGATTGAGCACGCCGGCGGGGTCGAACTGCTGCTTCAGCCGGCTGGCGAGGCCCGCCAGCGGTCCCGGCTGCGGCTGGAAGACGGCGGTCGCCGCCCGCACGCTTTCGGCCGCGCGCACCAGCGTCGCATGGCCGCCGCCGAAGCGCCGAATCGTCTCGCGCACCAGCTCGGCCTCCGGCTCGCCTTCCATGCGCAGCCAGACAAGACCGCCCTGCCAGTCGTAGAAGGCGTCGATCGCTGCCTGCATGCGCAGGCTCATGACGATCTCGTGGCCGCGGGTCGGGGTGACGGACAGGCGCCAGACCGGCTTGTCGGTGCCGTCGACGAAAGGCCGGATATCGCGCACGTCGCGCCAGACGGCGCGCGATGCCTCGCCCTCCAGATGCTCGACCTTCCCGACCTTCTCCAGCGCGGCGCTGAGATAGGCCGAACGCGCCGCGACCGACGGGCCGAAGCCTTCCAGCCGGATCAGCGTTGCCGCGTCGTTGCCGAGATGGCCGTCGGCGACGCGCGAGGCGACATACATCGGCAGATGCGCCGCGCCCGAGGCCTCCGCCGACGAGCCCATCGCCGCCGCCATGGCGCCGGTCGCCGCGTCGTCGGCGAGACCGCGCAGCACGATCGTCGTCTCGGTCTCGGTCTTCGGCAGGACCTTCAGCGTCACGTCGGTCATCACCGCCAGCGTGCCGAAGGAGCCGGTGAGCCCCTTGGAGAGATCGTAGCCGGTGACGTTCTTCACCACCCGGCCGCCGGACTTGAACATCTCACCACGGCCCGAGACCGCATGGACGCCGAGAATATGATCGCGGGCCGCGCCGTGCTTCAGCCGCCGCGGCCCGGCGAGATTGCAGGCGACGACGCCGCCGATCGTGCCGAGGCCCGGCTCCAGCCCATGCAGCGGACCGTAGTCGAGCGGCTCGAATTCCAGGCGCTGGCCGGCCTCGTCCAGAAGCCTCTCGATCTCGGCGATGGGCGTGCCGACGCGTGCCGACAGGACCAGCTCTTCGGGTTCGTACAGGGTCACGCCGGCCATGGCCGACAGCGACAGGGTGCGCGCCGCCTGCACCGGCCGTCCAAGACCGCGCTTGGAGCCGGTGCCCTCGACCGCCAGCGGCTCTTCCTGCGACACCGCCGCCGCGACGATGTCGCGGAGCTGGATTGCGGTCTCGGGGCGCAGGATGGACGCGGCGGGGCCGGCCGCGCCGGTCGAACGCAACTCGCTCATGGTCAGAACCTCGGCAGGTCGGGAAAGGCCACCTGCCCCTTGTGGACATGCATCCGGCCGAGTTCGGCGCAGCGATGGAGCTGCGGGAAGACCTTGCCGGGATTGAGCAGATGCTTGTCGTCGAAGGCGCATTTGACCCGCTGCTGGTGGCGCAGATCGTCCTCGCTGAACATCTCCGGCATCAGGTCGCGCTTTTCCACGCCGACACCGTGCTCGCCGGTCAGGACGCCGCCGACTTCCACGCACAGGCGCAGGATGTCGTTGCCGAACTCCTCGGCCCGGTGCAGCTCGCCCTCCTTGTTGGCGTCGTAGAGGATCAGCGGATGCAGATTGCCGTCGCCGGCATGGAAGACATTGGCGACGCGCAGATCGTATTTTTCCGAGAACGCCTTCATCCCGGCCAGCACCCGCGGCAGCTCCTTGCGCGGAATGGTGCCGTCCATGCAGTAATAATCCGGCGAGATGCGGCCGACCGCCGGGAACGCCGCCTTGCGGCCCGCCCAGAACGACGCACGCTCTTCTTCCGAATTCGAGACCTTGGTGACGGTGGCGCCGTTGGCGTCGGCAATTGCCGCAACCTCGGCCAGGAGATGGTCGACCTCGGCGCCCGGCCCGTCGAGCTCGACGATCAGCAGCGCCTCGACGTCGCGGGGATAGCCGGCATGGACGAAATCTTCCGCCGCATGGATGGCCGGCCGGTCCATCATCTCCATACCCGCCGGTATGATGCCCTTGGCGATGATCGCGGCCACGCACTCGCCGGCCTGTTCGGAGGTGGGAAAGCCGATCAGCACCGCCCGCGCGGTCTCCGGCTTCTGCAGGATGCGGACCGTGACCTCGGTCACGACGCCGAGTAGGCCTTCCGAGCCGGTCATCAGGCCGAGGAAATCGTAGCCTTCGGCCTCCAGATGCTTGCCGCCGAGGCGCACCACCTCGCCCTCGATGGTGACGAACTCGATGCCGAGGACGTTGTTGGCGGTGAGTCCGTATTTCAGGCAGTGCACGCCGCCGGAATTCTCCGCGACATTGCCGCCGATCGAGCAGGCGATCTGCGAGGACGGATCGGGCGCGTAGTAGAACCCCTCGCCTTCCACCGCCTTGGTGATGCCGAGATTGGTCACGCCCGGCTGCACCACGGCGCAGCGATTGTCGTAGTCGATCTCCAGCACCCGGTTGAACTTCGACAGGACCAGGAGCACGCCGTCCTCGAGCGGCAGGGCGCCGCCGGACAGAGAGGTGCCGGAGCCGCGCGGCACCACCGGGATCTCGTTGGCGTGACAATATTGCAGGACACGGGCCACCTGCTCCACCGTCGACGGCAGCACGACCACCAGCGGCATCTGGCGATAGGCGGTCAGGCCGTCGGATTCGAACACGGCCATCTCGTTGGCTGCATCCACCACGCCCTCGCCCGGCACGATCGCGCGCAGGGCGTCAACGATCGACTGGCGGCGGCCGAGGATCGCCTCGGACGGCTTGGGCATCATCACGGACATCGGCTCACTCCCATTAGAGAGGCGAAACTAGGCGCCGCACGGGCCGGCGTCCACAGAAGGAACGATAGGCGTCTGCGGCTCAATGACCGTCCTCGCCGCCCTGCATGTGATGCTTGCGGATGCTGCGCACGACCAGCCAGACCCCGAGCAGCGCGATCGGCACGAAGCCGGCGACGAGCACCGTCGCGGAGACCGGCAGTCCCTGATATTCCAGCGCCTTGGCGACATAGCCGAACAGCCCGACGACGTAGTAGCCGATCGCCGCGACCGACAGGCCCTCGACGGTCTGCTGCAGCCGCAATTGCAGTCGCGCCCGCCGGTCCATGGAGGCCAGCAGGTCGCGGTTCTGGTGCTCCAGTTCCACGTCGATGCGGGTGCGCAAAAGGTTTGCGGCGCGGCTGAGCTTCTCCGACAGATTGGCCTGCCGCTCCTCGATGGCCCGGCAGGTGCGCATGGCCGGCCCCATGCGGCGCTTCAGAAAGGCACTCCAGCTCTCCTGCCCGGCGATCGGCTGCTCGCCCACGGAGGCGAGGCGCTCGCTGACGATCTCATCATAGGCCCGGCTGGCCCCGAACCGGTAGAGCACCGAGGCCGCGGAGGCCTCGACCTCGGCCGCCGCCAGGGTGATCTCCTGAAGCAGTTGCCGACTGTCCTCGTTGCCGCCCTTCATCTCCTCAGTGATCGACATCAGCCGGCTTTCGAGCGAGGCCACCATCGGCCCTACCGAATGGGCGAGCGGCAGTCCGAGCAGCGCCAGAGTGCGGTAGATCTCGACTTCCACCAGACGCATGGCGAGCGCGCCGGCGCGTTGCGGTGGCAGCCCGTCGTCCAGCACCAGCATCCGCGTCATGCCGTCGCCATCCTGGCGAAAATCCGTCGCCGCATGGGCGAGCCCGCTCTCCATGATCGAATGGCAGTAGCTGGACTTGTCGAAGCTCTCGAGCGCCGCCTGGCCGGCAGCGTCGTTCGGCCGCAACTCCAGATGGACACCCGCGATGAAGGGTCCCGGCGCCTGAAACTCGGCGCCGAAGGGATGGCCCTCGACCGGGTCGCCGAAATGTTCGGGCGGCGGCCCCTCCCAGGAATAGGTGCAGAATTCGGTGTGCCGCTCCCAGCGCAGCTTGCCCTTGCCGAAGGCGAAGGAATGGGTCCGCGCGTCCTTGGCGGGCGGCGGCACGCCGCGGCGCACCGACATTTCGGCGAGGATCGCCAGATCGCTCTCGCCGTGATCCTCGTTCATGAAGGCCAGCACCACGAGCGCCCGCGGCAGCTCGATCAGCGGAAACGGCCTGGCATGCAGTTCGCCGAGGACGGCCGCCCGGCGCGGATCGGTGGGAAAGCGGTCGAGCGACGCCTGGCGTAACGTGATGCGGCCCATCTTTTCCCCTTTGTGGTGCCGCTCTTGCTACCCGATCGGCCAAGTCCGGTCCAAGCAGGAATTGCGATTGTCGACAAACCGGCTCAGAACGTTTCCAAACTGCAACGTTGCCGACGCCGCCGCCAATGTGCGACGAAGGACGTACGAGGAGAAGCCATTGAGCGAGAATGCCGTTCGCAGCGAGACCCGTCCGCAAGTCGCGCTGTTCGTTACCTGTCTGGTCGACCTGTTCCGTCCGAGCGTCGGCTTCGCGGCCATCAAGCTTCTGGAAGAATCGGGCTGCGACGTCGTCGTCCCGACGGCCCAGACCTGCTGCGGCCAGCCCGCCTACAATTCCGGCGACCGGGGCGACACCCGCGCCATCGCCGAACAGGTGATCGCCACCTTCGAGGGCTTCGACTACGTGGTCGCCCCGTCGGGATCCTGCGGCGCCATGCTGAAGAAGCACTATCCCGAGCTCTTCGCCGGCGATGCCGAGTGGGAGGCGCGCGCCCTCGCCTTTTCCGACAAGGTGTTCGAACTCGTCAGCTTCCTGGCCGACGTGCGCGGCATGACCGGCGTCACCGCCAGGGTCGAGGGCACCGCCACCTATCATGATTCCTGCTCGGGCCTGCGCGAGCTCGGCGTCAAGGCGCAGCCGCGCATGCTGCTCGACAGCGTCGAGGGTCTGGAACTGACGGAACTGCGCGATTCGGAAGTCTGCTGCGGTTTCGGCGGCACCTTCTGCATCAAATATCCCGACGTCTCCAACGCCATCGTCACCAAGAAGGCCCGCAATGTCGGCATGACCGGCGCCGACATGCTGCTCGCCGGCGACCTCGGCTGCCTGATGAACATGGACGGCAAGCTCAAGCGCGAGAATATCGGCGTCGAGGTCCGTCACGTGGCCGAAGTCCTCGCCGGCATGACCGACGCCCCGCCGATCGGCGGCAAGCTGTGAGGCGTCAACGCCTGCAGCGAAGCGGCCGCGCAATCGTCCCGGTGGCCGCCGCCCCGTGGACGGCCGAGCAGCGCCGCGCCCCCGACTTCATGCCCGAATAGGCTCCGCCCCATGCAGATCACTTCGCATACGTTCAAGGCCAATACCGTCAAGGCGCTCGCCGATGTCGAGCTGCAGCGCGCCCTTGGCCATGTCGAGAAGGGTTTCATCGACAAGCGCCAGACCGCCGTCGACGCCCTGCCGGAATTCGACGCCCTGCGCGACAACGCCGTCGCCATCAAGAACCACACGCTGAAGCATCTCGACCTCTATATCGAGGCCTATGTGGCCAAGGTCGAAGCCTCCGGCGGCATCGTGCATTTCGCCGAGGATGCGGACCACGCCCGCAAGATCTTCCTCGACATCGCCCGCAAGCGGAACGCCAAGACCGTCACCAAGGGCAAGACGATGATCTCCGAGGAGATCGGGCTCAACGCCTTCCTGGAAGAGAACGGCATCGTGCCGGTCGAGACCGATCTCGGCGAATACATCATCCAGCTGCGCGGCGAGCATCCGAGCCACATCATCGCCCCGGCCGTCCACGTGACCCGCGACCAGGTCGAGGCGGATTTCCGCCGCGTCCATGTCGATCTCGACCCGAACCGCAATCTGGTGGAGCCGGAGACGCTGCTCGGCGAAGCCCGTCAGATCCTGCGCCGCAAATATGCCGAGGCCGATATCGGCGTGACCGGCGCGAACTTCCTGATCGCCGAGACCGGCTCGTCGGTCATCGTCACCAACGAGGGCAATGGCGACCTGACCCAGCTTCTGGGCAAGTGCCACGTGGTGCTGGCCTCGATCGAGAAGCTGGTGCCGACGCTGGAGGACACCGCCCAGATCCTGCGCATCCTGGCGCGCTCGGCGACCGGCCAGGACATGAGCGTCTACACGACGCTCTCGACGGGGCCGAAGCGGGACGCCGATCTCGACGGGCCGGAGGAATACCACGTCATCCTCCTCGACAACGGCCGCTCCAACATGCTGGGCACCGAGTTCGAGGAGATGCTGCGCTGCATCCGCTGCGGCGCCTGCATGAACCATTGCCCGGTCTACCACGCCGTCGGCGGCCACTCCTATGGCTGGGTCTATCCCGGTCCGATGGGCGCCGTGCTGACGCCGTCGCTGATCGGTGTCGACAAGTCCGGCCATCTGCCGAACGCCTCGACCTTTTGCGGCCGCTGCGAGAGCGTCTGCCCGATGCGCATTCCGCTGCCCAAGATGATGCGGCACTGGCGCGAGAAGGAATTCGAGAGCCATCTGCAGCCCAGGACCCAGCGCACCGGCCTCGGCGTCTGGGCGTTCTTCGCCCGGCGGCCGGCGCTCTACCGCGCGGCGGTGTCGATGGCGATGCCGCTCCTGAAGCTGGCGGCCGGCCGCAAGCGGCGCTTCACCTCGCTGCCGCTGGCCGGCGGCTGGACCAAATGGCGTGACCTGCCGGCGCCCGAAGGGCGCACCTTCATGCAGCAATACGCCCAGAAATCCCATGCGACGACGGGGGACAAACGATGAGCGCATCCACCCGCGAAGCCGTCCTCGGTCGAATCCGCCGCTCCAACGGTGCCCGCCCCAACGACCTCGAGCGCAGGCGCATCGTCGAGGAACGCATGGCCGGCGCGCCCGTCGGCATCGTGCCCCGGCGCGGCCAGCTGCCCCAGGACGAGCAGGTGGCGCTGTTCATCCGCATGGCCGAGCGGGCCAACGCCACCACCGCGCGGATCGCCGGCTATGGCGATCTGCCGGGCGAAGTCTCCCGCTGGCTGCGTGAGAACAATTTCCCCGCCGATCTCAGAATGTCCGAAGACCCACGCTTCGCCGACGCCGATTTCGACGCCACGTCGCTCACCATTCGCAAGGGCGTCAGCGACGGCGACGATCTCAACGGCCTCTCCCATGCCGAGACCGCCATCGCCGAGACCGGCACGCTGGTCCTCGTCTCCGGTCCGGAGAACCCGACGAGCCTCAATTTCCTGCCGGAAAACCACATCGTCGTGGTGAAGGCCGACAGCATCGGCGGCGAGATGGAAGCCGTCTTCCCCATGCTGCGCGCACGCTACGGCAAGGGCGAGATGCCGCGGTCGCTGAATTTCGTCACCGGCCCGTCGCGCTCCGGCGACATCGAGCAGACGCTGCTTCTGGGCGCCCATGGCCCGCGCGCCTTGCACATCGTCATCGTCGACTGACACGGCGGAGCACAGCCCGGACACGCCGCGCATGACGCTAGGGAAATATTTCTGCCGAGCGGGGTGAGCTTTCCCGCAAACCGGGCTAGGCTTTCCCTTCCGCGCCCGTACCGGCGCGGCCAAGGGAGGCGGCGATGACCGGATGGACTTGGACGGCCCTTGCGGCGATCGTGGTCACGGCAGCGCTTCCCATGGGATCCGCCAGCGCGGCGTCCTGCCGGGATTTTCCCGGCCTGCGCTCGCAGGAATCGGCACGGTCGGTCACGGTGACCTTCGTGAACCGCACCGAGGAATATCGCAGCGTCGACTGGCTCGACTTCGACGGACAGCCGGTCAGCTACGCCAGCCTCAATCCCGGCGAGAGCTTCCGGGTCGAGACCTATCGCACCCATCCCTGGATGCTGACCGACGGCCCCGGCAATTGCATCGAGATCTTCATGCCCGGACGCCGCGACGCGCAACGCTTCGACATCACAATTCCCTCGGATGGAAGCGGCGGCGACTGACGCCTCGCTAGCGGCGAAACCGGGCGCCGGCACCACATTCCGGATGGCCAGCCCGCGCCGACGCAACCCCGCTTGACGGCGCCGCCACCGAATGGCTCTCTTCCGCATCCCGGTCGCCAGCGGAGCGTTCATGCCCATCGATCCCGCCACGCTTGCCGCCTTCGCGCTGGCCTCGCTGATCCTTCTCGTGATCCCCGGCCCGACGATCATCATGGTCGTCGGCCAGGCACTGGCGCATGGGCGCAACGTCGCGCTGGCCAGCGTGCTGGGTGTGGGACTTGGCGATCTGGTGGCGGCCAGCCTGTCGCTGATCGGCGTCGGCGCGCTTCTTTCGGCTTCGGCCGCGGCCTTCGTCGTCCTGAAATGGGTGGGGGCGCTCTATCTGGTCTGGATGGGCCTGCGCATGTGGCGCAGCACCCTGTCGCGGGCTTCGCTGGCGCCGAACGATCTCGATCCCGCCGCCGCGGGACTGCCGGAGGCAGGCACGGTGCGGCCCACCCACATCTTTCGCGACGCTTTTCTGGTCACCGTCTTCAATCCCAAGGGGATCGTGTTCTTCGTGGCCTTCGTGCCGCAGTTTCTCGATCCCGGCCGGCCTTACTGGCCGCAGGCGACCATCCTCGTCGCGCTCTTCGTGCTGCTTGCGGCCGGCAACGCCTTTCTCTATGCGCAGCTCGCCGTGCGGGCCCGCGATCTCATCCGCCGCCCGTCGGTGATGCGCTTCGTGGTCCGCATCGGCGGCTCCTGCCTGATGGGCGCCGGCATTGCCGCGGCACTGGTCGCCCGGCCGGCCTGACGCGCCGGGCCGGCACCGGCAGAATTCGCTCCCGCGTGGAACAGGGTGCCGGTGACGCCGTTTCGTTGGCAATTCCGAATGGAGCATCCGAGATGAAGACGTTGAACGAATCCGCCATGGACAATGCCATGCATGCAGGCCCGCGCGACCGCGCCGAGGACAAGGATGCGAAGGACAACGCGGCCTCCGGTGGCGGCGACCGGCCGATGACCGACGAGGAAGAACTCGACGAGGCGCTGGACGAGACCTTCCCGGCCTCCGATCCGGTCGCGCCGAGCCGCATCGACGGTCCGATCAAGCCGTAACACCAGCAGACGCAAAAAAGCGCCGCGCGACCTTTAAGGCTGCGCGGCGCTTTTTCATGCGCGGTAAGAAAGAAGGCCGGCGGGGGCGATCCCGCCGGCCTTTGTCGGTCCGGTCAGTTCTGGACGGACTGCACCGAGCCGCCATCGACCCGCATGTTCGAGCCGTTGATGAAGGAGCCGCGCTCCGAGACGATCAGCGCGATCGCGGCGGCGACCTCTTCGGCCCGGCCGCGGCGCTTCAGCGCGATGCCCGGACGCTCTTCCTCCAGGAAGCTCTCGACCGCCTCCTCGAAGGAGACGCCGAGTTCCTTCGAGCGCTTCTCCATCATGCCGTCGGTCATCTGGGTCTCGATGAAGGCCGGCGACACGGTGTTGCAGAGAATGCCGTGCTCGGCTTCCTTGTAGGAAAGGTTCTTCACGAAGGCCGCCAGCGCCGCCTTGGCGGTGTTGTAGGTCGCCTCGTCCCAATAGGGCTGCACGGCGTTTTCCGAGGTGATGCAGACGAAGCGGCCCCAGCCATTCGCGCGCATGGTCGGGAAGGTCGCGCGCGCAACGCGCACCGCCGACATGAAGTCGATCTCCCAGGCTTCCAGGTAATCGGCGTCGGCGACCTCCAGCGGATGCCCCTTGGCGCCGGTGATGCCGGCCGTATGCAGGACGATGTCGATCCGGCCGAAGCGATCCAGCGCCTGCCTGGCCATCGCATCGACGGCTGCCTGGTCGGTCACGTCGGCGGCCACGCAGATATAGTCCGCGTCGAGGGAGGCGGCGTCCTTTTCGAGCCGCGTGATCTCCTTGTCGGAGAGCACCAGCTTGCAGCCTTCCGCGGCGAGGATGCGGGCGGTTTCGAAGCCCATGCCGTCGGTGGCGCCGGTGATCAGCGCGACGCGATCCTTGATCTGGAGATCCATGCGGTGTCCTTGCTTTGTGTCTGAGGGTTTCGCGTGACAATGACTGCGGGGAGATTAGGTTTCGCCGCCATGCGGACACGATGCCGCATCCGGGCCGTGCCACGGCCCGAGGGAAGGACAATTCGAGACATGCCCAACCACGACTTCAAGAGCCCGCGCCTGTATCTCGACGCGGATCTGGTCGCCGAGACCCCGGTGCCGGCCACGCCGGTGCAGGCCAACTACCTCCTCAACGTCATGCGGCTCGGCGAGGGTGCGCAGGTGCTGGCCTTCAACGGCCGCGACGGCGAATGGCGCTGCGATCTGGTCAAGGCGGCCAAGAAGAAGCTCGACCTCGTCCCGCGCGAAAAGGTGCGGGACCAGACCCCGCCGGCCGATCTGCATTACCTCTTCGCACCGCTCAAGCACGCCCGGCTCGACTACATGGTCCAGAAGGCCGTGGAGATGGGCGCCGGCGTCCTGCAGCCGGTGATGACCCAGCATGTGCAGGCGACCCGTCTCAACACCGAGCGCATGCGCGCCAATGCGATCGAGGCGGCCGAGCAATGCGGCATCCTGTCGATCCCCGAATGCCGGGAGCCGGTCAAGTTCAACGACATGCTCGATCGCTGGGACAGCGGCCGCCGGCTGATCTTCTGCGACGAACGGGCCGATGCGGCGAGCCCGATCGACACGCTGCGCGCGCTGCCCGAAGGCCCGCACGCCCTGGTGATCGGCCCGGAAGGCGGCTTTTCGGCCGACGAGCGCGAACGGCTGAATGCTGCCGACTTCGTCACCGCCATCTCGCTCGGCCCCCGCATCCTGCGGGCGGACACGGCGGCGGTGGCCGCCATGGCGGTGCTGCAGGCTGCGATCGGCGACTGGCGGCAAGGTTGAGGCACGCCGCACTGGCCACACCGTCAACACGAATTATGTTGCGGTCCGAGGGGAAAATCGGCAGTGCCGATATTCCCGTGGCGGGACTCCGCCTGCCGGCAGGACCGGCTGAACCATTCGAAGGACGAGCATGGCGCGCGATACGACCGATCTGACGCCGGTCACCTCGGTCGAGGATCTGACCGCTCATCTGGCGACAGGCGAGAAGCCGGCCTCGCAGTTCCGCATCGGGACCGAGCACGAGAAATTCGGCTTCTACACCGAAGACCTGTCGCCGGTGCCCTACGAGGGCGAGCGCGGCATCGGCAAGCTTCTGGAGCGCATGCAGGCGCTGTCGGGCTGGGAAGCGATCATCGACGACGGCCGCATCATCGGCCTGTTCGGCAGCGCCGGCCAGGGCGCGATCTCGCTGGAGCCCGGCGGCCAGTTCGAGCTGTCCGGCGCGCCGCTGGAGACGATCCACGAAACCTGCCGCGAATCCAACGCGCATCTCGCCCAGGTCCGCTCGGTCGCCAAGGAACTCGGCATCGGCTTCCTCGGCATCGGCTCGTCGCCGACCTGGACCCTCGACGAGACCCCGGTCATGCCGAAGTCGCGCTACGAGATCATGCGCCGCTACATGCCCAAGGTCGGCACCCGCGGCCTCGACATGATGTTCCGCACGGCGACCATTCAGGTCAATCTCGACTTCTCGTCGGAAGCCGACATGCGCCGCAAGATGCAGACCAGCATGAAGCTGCAGCCGATCGCGACGGCGCTTTTCGCCAATTCGCCCTTCACCGAGGGCAAGCCGAACGGCCTCTGCTCATGGCGCTCCGACGTCTGGTCCGACGTCGACAACCAGCGCTCCGGCCTTCTGCCCTTCGTCTTCGAAGAGAACTTCTCCTATCGCGACTATGCCGAATGGGCGCTCGACGTGCCGATGTATTTCGTCACCCGCGACGGCCGCTACACCGATGTCACCGATGTCACCTTCCGCCAGTTCATGGACGGCGCCCTGAAGGGCCGAATTCCCGATCCCGAGCCGCAGCTCGGCGACTGGACCAACCATCTGTCGACGCTGTTCCCGGATGTGCGGCTGAAGACCTTCCTGGAAATGCGCGGCGCCGATGGCGGTCCGTGGCGGCGCATCTGCGCCCTGCCCGCTTATTGGGTCGGCCTGCTCTACGACGAGGCGACGCTCGACGCCGCCGAGGCGCTGACGAAGGACTGGACCTTCGAGGAAGTCTCGGCGATGCGCGAAGCGGTGCCGCGCGACGGCTTCCGCACGCCGTTCCGCGATTCCAGCGTACTGGAACTGGCCCGCGAGACGGTCCGGCTGTCGCGCCAGGGTCTCGTTGCCCGCAACCGGCGCAACGAGGAAGGCAACGACGAGAGCCATTTCCTCGCCCCGCTCGAAGAGGTCGTTGCCCGCGGCACCACGTCGGGCGAAGAGCTGGTCCGGCTGTTCGAGGAACAGTGGGACGGTTCGATGGAGCGCGTCTTCAAGCATCTGACCTACTGAGCGCCGGCCGGCCGAACGGCCGCCGCCCCGCCCTTCGACTGTTCCCGCCTGTTGCAGCCCGACGCTGCAACAGGCGGTCTTGCTTTGTGATTGGCTTTCCCCCGGCGGTTTGACAGGATGATCGGTCTGTGCCCCGTTCTGCCTGGGCACGCCTGCGAGCGAGGTCGCCATGACGGACTTTTTCGACTGGTTGACGGTGAATGACGGCGGCCTCGGTACCGACAGGCTCGCCGATGCCTTCAAGCTGAGCCGCAAGGAGATCCGCCAGACCACGGAAGCCCTCGCCCCCGCCTTCACCCTGGCGCTGCAGCGGGCGATGTCGGACCCGAACGCCTGGTCCGAGGTGTCCCGGCACTTCCTGCCCTTCATGAGCGCCGTCGGCACGCCCGGGCCGGAGACCGCCCGCAGCCCGGCCGCCAAGCACCTCGCCGACAATCTGTTCGGCTCGCGCGACATCTTTCTGGAGGTGGCGCGCAAGGTCTCGACCATGAGCGACATCGCCCCCGACACGGTCGAGAAGCTGATGCGCAGCCTGTCGGTGATGAGCATCCAGACGATGATGCAGATGATGCTGGCCAACATGGCGCGCCAGCAGCCGGCCGGATTTTCCGAAGGCAACTACCCGGTCGCCATGGCCGAGATGATGCGGCGCAGCGCCAACGCCATGGAGGCCATGGGCCGGCCCTCCGACGAGCCGCACCGGCGTACCAGTCCCGGCGCGATGGGCTCGGACTATCTCACCGGCCTGTTTTCGGACGCGCTCAACGGCCGCCTGCCCTGGCTGCCGCCGAGCACCGGCGATGCGGGCTCACGCGCCCGGCCGGCGGACCGCGCGAGCGAGACGCCGGCGGCCTTCGACCCCTTCCAGCCCTTCGACGCGATGATGGCGCATTTCGCCAGCGGCATGTCCGGCGCGGACACGACCGGCAGCGCAGGCTCGCAGCAGCCCGCAGAACCCGAGGCCCGTACGCCCGCGCAGGAGCCGACGTCCGAAGCGACGAGCGAGACCGAGGCGTCGGCCGAGGCGGCGGGTGGCTTCGACGATCTCGCCCGGGCCGGCATGACCATGCAGGAAGAGTTCGCGCGGCAGATGCTCGATCTGTTCCAGGGCACAGGATCGGCGAACCCCGCGGGCGACGCCAGCGACGGACCGGCCTCCGGGGACAGCCGCAAGACCTAGCCGGCGGGAGAGCCGAGCTGGCGCTGCGTTTCCCTCGCGCCGCCGCGCGCTAGGTCACAGCGTCCAGGGCCGCCTACCCGGCGGCCCGCCCCGACAACACGGCCATCTCCTTGCTCATCTTCTACGCCTTCATCATCGTCCTTCTGGTTCTCATCAACGGCTTCTTCGCCATGTCGGAGCTCGCCGTGGTCTCGGCGCGAAAATCGCGGGTCGAGCAGATGCGCGACGAGGGCCGGCGCGGCGCCGCCAGCGCCCTCAAGCTGATCGAGGATCCCACCGGCTTCCTGTCGACCGTCCAGATCGGCATCACCCTTGTCGGCATCTTCGCCGGCGCCTTCGGCGGTTCGACCTTCGCCGGGCCGCTGGCCGGGATCATCGAGGACTGGCCGTTGATCGGCCCCTATGCCGGCACCGTCGCCTTCGTCGCCGTGGTCATGGTCATCACCTATCTGTCGCTGGTGGTCGGCGAACTGGCGCCCAAGCGCTTCGCCCTCAGCCGGGCCGAGGCGATCGCCATCAAGGTCGCCCCGATCATGGCGGTGATCGCCAAGGTCGGTGCACCCATCGTCTGGCTCCTGCGGGTCTCGACCAACGCCATCACCAGTATCTTCAGCGACGGCGAACGCGACGATGGCGTCACCGAAGAGGACGTGCGGGCGATGATCGCCGAGGGCACGCAGATCGGCGTCTTCAAGCCGAAGGAGCGCGAGCTCCTGGAGGGCGTGATCCGCATGGCCGACCGCAATGTGCGTTCGATCATGGTGCCGCGGCCGGGTGTCGTGTGGGTGGCGGTAGACGACGGTCCCGAGGCGGTCTTCGAGAAGATCCTGGAGGCCAACCATTCCCGCTATCCGGTGATCGACACGGAGACCGACGACGTCGTCGGCGTCGTCCAGACCAAGGACATGCTGGAGCAGCAGCAGGAGACCGGCACGGTCGATGTCGCCTCGGTGATGCGCGAGCCGCTCTATGTCCACGAGACGATGCCGATCTTGCAGCTGCTGGAGCGCTTCCGCGCGGCGCAGATCCACATGGCCATCGTTCTCGACGAATATGGCTCCTTCGAAGGCGTCGCCACGCCGACCGACATCCTGGCGGCCATCGCCGGCTCGCTGCCCGAGGGCGACGACCACGATCCGCATGTCGTCGAGCGCGAAGACGGCTCACGCCTGATCGACGCCGCGATCCCGATCCATCTTCTGGAGAGCGCCATCCCGGAGCTCGAATTCCCCAAGAAGCGGGATTACGAGACCATGGCCGGGCTGGTGCTGGACCGGCTGGGCCATATCCCCGAGGTCGGCGAGCACTTCCAGTGGAAGGGCTGGCGCATCGAGGTGGTCGACATGGACGGGCACCGCATCGACAAGCTCCTGATGATGGCGACGGACCAGGCACCGGCGAGGCCGGCCGAGGGCTGACCCTCTCCCGCCGGAACTGGCGGGCTGAACGCAAAACGCGGCGACCGGACTGGCCGGCCGCCGCGTGAATGTCTCGAAGAATATCGGGCGGGGTGGCCCTATTCCCAGTCGTAGCCACCGCGACGGCGCCGCGCGGCCGCGACGGCCAGCCGCCACGTCGGGTCCTCGCGCCAGTCGGTGTGGAGCGCCTCGTGAATATCGTCCCGCCGCAGGCCGATGTCCTTCAGCATGTAGTCGGACATCTCGCTCATCGCGCGGACCTTGCGGCGGTTGAGCATGGTTTTGACGATCGCACGCGCCGCCACGACGAACAGCTTGGCTGCCTGCGCCGGGTGAGCAAGGGTCGGGCTGAGCCGCGTCTTCGTTGTGATCGCCATGGCCGTGTCTCCTTTCGTGCCATTGGGGGATCGGGAAAAAGGCGGGAGGCCCTCCGCATGCGACGGACCGGCACTCCCAAGTTCTTCCTGACAGCCACGAAGATATGCGCCGGCTATTGATCAGACCAACGAATGTTAATAATCTCAGCCATCATCATCGGTGATGGGAAAAGCCATGAGCACGCCCCTCGATCTCGATCATCTGCGCACCTTCGTCGCCATCGTCGACGCCGGCAGCTTCACCCGTGCGGCGGACGACGTGTTCAAGACCCAGTCGGCCGTGTCGATGCAGATGCGGCGGCTGGAAGAGCGCCTCGGCGTCAGCCTGTTCGAGCGCAACGGCCGCACCATTCGCATCACCAGCGAAGGCGCCCGGCTGCTGACCTATGCCAGGCGGATGCTGGCGCTGAGCCAGGAAACCCTGTCGGCCTTCGACGACGAGGCCATGCAGGGTCATGTCCGGATCGGCCTGCCGGACGATTATGCCGAGCGCTTCCTGCCGGAAATCCTCGCGCGGTTCTCCCGCTCGAACCCGCTGGTGGAACTGCAGATCGCCTGCGAGCCCTCCTCCAACCTGGCCGAGCATATCGACAAGGGTCGCCTCGACGTGGCGCTGGTGTCGGATTGTTATCCCGGCGCCTCGCTACCGGAGATCGTGCGCCGCGAGCCGCTGCATTTCGTGACCTCGGCCTCGCACGACACCCATAACGAGGAGATCCTGCCCCTGGCGCTCGGCCGGCCGGACTGCGTCTGGCGCCGCGAGGGCTGCGAAGCCCTCGGCCGGATCGGCCGGCGCTACAAGGTGCTGTTCACCTCCTGGTCGGCGCAGATCGTCACCTCGGCCGTCCTCTCCGGCCTGGCGGTCAGCGTGCTGCCCGAATGCGCCCTGCGACCGGGCATGCGGGTGCTGGGCGAATATGAAGGCTTCCCGACCCTGCTCGACACAGAGATCGGCGTCGTGAAGTCGCGCAATGCCGACGGGCCGGTGATCACCGCGCTGGTCGAGCATATCCGCGAGAGCCTCGCCAATCTGTCGCCGCCCGACGGCAAGGCCCGCCCGTCGCGCCTGCCGGAACTGCGGCCCATGCGTCCGGCGTTGGGGAACGGCCGGTTGAAGGTCGCCGGCTGACGGCAAAGCAGCACGGCGCGAACCGGGCCGCCTAGCGGCGCAAATTCTTCGCCGTGCCGCGAATGTCGTCCAGCTTGGCCGATTGCAGTTCGGCGTCGGCAAAGTCGGCGCCTTCGACCATCGTGCCGTTGAAATCGGCGCCCGAGGCTTCGAAACGCGTGAGGTCGGCGCCCGATAGATCGGCGTCGGTGAAGTCGGCGAACTCGGCTGCGGCGCGCGACAGATTGGCGCCGGAAAGGTCCGCGCTGGTGAGATCGGCGGAGTTCAGGACGCCGCGCATCAGGCCCATCGACTGGTTGCGCATGTCGGCGGAGAAATCCGCGCCCTTCATGTTCGCCCGCACGAAGGAGGCGCGACTGAAGTCGCCGGCGATCCGCGCCTCCGACAGATCGGCGCCGTCGAAGGTCGCATCCTGCATCTGCGACTGGAACAGGCTGGCGCCGGACAGATCCGCCCCGGTGAAATTCGCTTTGAGGCCCCAGGCCTGGTCGAGCTTGGCCCCGGCGAGACGGGCGTTCGAGAGATCCGTGCCGTTGAGATAGGCGCTGGTCAGGTCGGCGCCGGCAAGATCGAGCCTTGAGAGATCGAGGCCGTTCAGTTCGGCCCGGCTGAGATCGGCGGGCTCGGCTTTCGTTGCCCTGGCCAGTAGCGCCTCGACCTCGGCCCGGGTCATCGCGGCTGCGGTCATGCGCGGCGAGGTCAGGTCGAGGCCGCGCATCATGTCCTGTCCCGAGGCCGGCACCACCAGCAGCGACACCGCCAGGAGAATGAAGAGAATCAGGGAGAAGACGGCCGGCCGCACATGGCGCCGCCGCCGCTCCGTCGCACCGGGCCGTTCCATCATGCGCTCCCAATCGGCCAGATCGTCAGACGACCCTGACACCCGACCTGCCCCAGGGTCAAAGCGCATCGCGGTGATCAGCCCGGCTTGGTATCCGGCATTCTCGGCACATTCGCTTGACCCGGGCGCCGTGGTCCTGACACTGGAGGCATGAGCCGCAGCCCCGAATCCGCCCCCATGTCGAACGTCGCCGAATACAGCGTCTCGGAAATCTCCGGTGCGCTGAAGCGGACCGTGGAGGAGCGCTTCGGCCATGTCCGCCTGCGCGGCGAGGTCTCCGGCTATCGCGGCCCGCATTCGTCCGGCCATGCCTATTTCTCGCTGAAGGACGACCGCGCCCGCATCGACGCCGTGATCTGGCGCACCGCCTTTTCCAAGCTCGCCTTCAAGCCCGAGGAAGGGCTGGAGATCGTCGCGACGGGCAAGCTGACCACCTATCCGGGCTCGTCGAAATACCAGATCGTCATCGAGCAGATCGAGCCGGCCGGCGCCGGCGCGCTGATGGCGCTGCTCAACGAACGCCGGCGCAAGCTCGAAGCCGAAGGCCTGTTCGCCGCCGAGCGCAAGCGGCCGCTGCCCTTCATGCCCCGCGTCATCGGCGTCGTCACGTCTCCGACCGGCGCCGTCATCCGCGATATCCACCACCGGATCGCCGATCGCTTTCCGGTGCATCTCCTCGTCTGGCCGGTGCGGGTGCAGGGCGAGACCTCCGGCGAGGAAGTCGCCCGCGCCATCGAGGGCTTCAACAGCTTTCCCGAAGGCGGCGCCATCGCCCGACCGGACCTGATCATCGTCGCGCGCGGCGGCGGCAGCCTCGAGGATCTCTGGGGCTTCAACGACGAGGTGGTGGTGCGGGCCGCCGCGGCCTCGGCGATCCCGCTGATTTCTGCCGTCGGCCACGAGACCGACTGGACACTGATCGACCATGCCGCCGACATGCGCGCGCCGACGCCGACCGGCGCCGCCGAGATGGCGGTGCCCGTGCGCGCCGATCTCGTCGCCGCGGTCGCAGCGCTCGCCGCCCGCCATTCGGGCGCGATCTCCCGCCGGCTCGACCAGGACCGCCGCGCCGTCGCCGCCACCGCCCGCGCCTTGCCCTCGCCCGACATGCTGCTGGCGCTGCCGCGCCGCCGGCTGGATGAAGCGTCGACCTCGCTCGGCCAGTGCCTGCGGGTGAACCTCTCGGAGAAGCGCCGGGCCTATGGCGAGGTGGCGACCCGGCTCGCGCCCTCCAGCCTCGAGGCGCTGCTGCGCGAAAAGCGCGCCGATCTGCGCCATCACCAGACCCATGCGGCCCATGCCGTAACCGGGCTCGTGCAGCGCAAACGCCAGCGTTTCGAACGCATCGCCGCCGACCTGCAGCCGCACCGCATCAATGCCCGGGCCGAGGCCGCGCGCCTGCGTCTCGGCACGCTCGGCGAGCGGTTGACCGCCGCGCAGACCCTGGCCGCGACTGGAAGGCGCCAGGCCCTCGCCTCCGCATGGCGGGTCGCCGACAGCCTCAACCCGATGCGGGTGCTGGAGCGTGGCTACACCATCGTGCGCGGACCGGACGGCGAGCCGATCGTGCGGGCGTCGGGGCTGGAGCCTGGCATGGCCTTCGAGGTGCAGTTCGCCCATGACCAGCGTCGTGGCGCGGTGGCGACAGGAGAGCCCGTTGCCGGTGTTACTCCGGCGGCCGCGGGCGATGCGGCGGCAGAGCCCGCGGAAACGGAACCACCGAAACCGCGGGCGAAGCGACGTCCGGTCGCCAAAGCCGCCGAAGAGGATCAGGGCACGCTGTTCTGAGTCCGGGCCGGAGCGCTTGGCGCAACAACGGCCCGAGGAACAGGACGCTGCCGGGTCGGGCGCTCCGGCTCTGGATTCATCAGCCGGAATCTGCTTTTCCACGCCCCGAGGCTTGCAGCGCGGCGGCAAACGGTTCCAACACCTTTTCGCGCTAGCACGGAACATGCGCTGAAGCGGCATGGGACCCGGCAGGGCGGTCAGATGCGATCCGCCGGATGCTGGCGCAGCATACAATCGAGGCGAAGGCACTGCGGTTTTTCGTTATCAATCTCGACCGGTCGACCGAGCGATGGCACGAGATCGGCCAGTCGGCGGCTGACATCGGCGTCGACGTCACCCGGGTTCCCGGCACCGACGGCGCGGCCATTCCGGTGGCCGAATGGCGCGATGTCGATCACGACCGCTTCCGCCGCAGCCACGGACGGATCATCCTTCCCGGCGAATATGGCTGCTATCGCAGTCACCTTGCGGCCCTGCAGGCGGTGATCGATTCCGGTGAAGCGGTCGCGGTGATCTGCGAGGACGACATCGTCCTGAAGCCCGAGACGCCTGCCGCCGTCGCCGCCATCCTCGAACAGAAGCCGGACCTGCACGTCCTCAAGCTCGCCAATCATCGCATCCGCGGCTTCATCTCCCATGGTGGCGAGGGCATCGGGAAATTCGGACGTTGCGTTCACGGCCCGCAGGGATCGGCCGCCTGCTACGCCGTCACCCGCGAGGGCGCACGAATCCTGCATGACGGCCTCCAGACCATGTGGCTTCCCTGGGACATCGCCTTCGAGCGGGGCTGGGCGCTGAACGCACGGATCTACACGGTTCCGCGCAAGGTCATCGGCTTCAGCAAGCTGAGCCGCGGCTCGACCATCACCACCAGCCGGAGTTCCGACTACAAGAGCTCGAAGATTCCCCTCTTCCGGCGCACGCCCACTCTCCTGTTCCGCGCCGTGGATTATGTGCGCCGCGCGGCCTACGCCTTGAGATGAGCGACGGCCTGACACGGGCAGCGCAGGCGGCGATGCCGACGCTCACGGCTCTCCTGATGCTCGGCCTGGTCTCGGCCGTCTGGGTGGAGAGCGACCTCTACCGCTATTGCGCGCCGTTTCTCCTGCTGCAGGCCCTTGTCACCTTCGTCAGATCCGACGAGCGGCCGGCAATCGGGATCATGGGCTGGCTGTGCATCGCCTGGGTGGTCTACATCCTCCTGCGCAATGGCGCCGTCCTCGTGATGACACCCGACATGGCCGGAGGCTCGGCCGAGGGGATCTATCTCTTCCCGCTGGTCTACCCGACGCTGGGCTACGCATTTTTCCTGAACTGGCAGCGGATGCCGGCGACAGCCTGGGCGTTTCTGGTAATCAGCCTGATCGCCCTTCTGCTGAGCCTCGAGCCGCAAACGATGCTCGCCGGCGATCGCGGGCCGCTGCTCTTCCACGGCAATCCCATCCACGCCTCGGTCGGCGCCGGCCTGATCGCGCTGGCGGCCATCTGCTTCGGCCTTTATCTCGCGCGGCCGGGACCGCACCACCGGGGTCTGCGGATCGGCGGCATCGCCCTTTGCGTCATCGTCGCCGGCCTGTGCTTCCTCGGCATTGCCGGCGCGTTTTCCAAGGGCGTCTGGCTGGCGCTGCTGGGCGCCCTGCCGGTCCTCTTTGCCATGGTCTTTACCGAGCGCACGCAATTGCGGCATTGGCTGCTCCTGGCCGCGGTCATGGTCGCCGCGGCAATCCCGTCGGTGTTGTTCTATCCGGAGATCTCGGCCCTGATCGCGCCGAACATCGCCACCGCCGTCGCGTTCGTCGCCGGGGCGACCGGCAGCGGCGACCCGCTTGCCGCGGTGGACGCCCTGATCGCCTCGGGCAATGTCCCGTTCAGTCTCCACGAGCGGCTGATGATCTGGATGAATGGCTGGGAGATCTGGCGCACGAACCTCGTCCTGGGAACCGGGATCGCCTGGGAGGCGCTCTGGGAGACGACAAGCTATGCGGGCGTCGGCTACCAGCTCATGCACAATGGCTATCTGGAGGTGGCCGTGCGCTACGGCCTCGTCGGACTCGGCTTCTATGCCGTTCTCATGGTCTGGAGCCTCGGCCAGGCCTTCGTCTGCCGCGCGCGTGGCCTGATCCCGTCATCCGCGCTGGTGCTCTACGTGACGGCGACGGCGTTCTTCGCGCTGACCATGCTGACCAATTCCAACAACCGGCTGGCGATCGGCGAATCCTTCATGCTGGTCGCGGCAGGCTTCGGCTTCTGCTGCTTCTACCGCCTGCAGCAGGCGGCGCGGGAGGCCAACTCCGCCGGGCGTGCAGCCAGGGCCGGATAGGCGCACATGCGCCCGCCGCCGCCATGGAAGGCAGCGCGCGCAGGCCTGATGCGCCGAGACGCAGCCATTTGCTGCGTCACCGAACCGATATCAATGTGGAAAAGAGATGGTACGGTTGGGTGGTCTCGAACCACCGACCTCCGGAGCCACAATCCGACGCTCTAACCAACTGAGCTACAACCGCACAACGGGATTTCGCCCGCGCAGTGACGAGATAAAATCTTTCGCCCCGCGGTGCAAGCCCGGATCGGAGCGAAGGCCGGAAAAGTCCGTCACCGGCTTTCGCCAATGGGACAGACCGGCTTTCCTGACCCCGCATGTGGCCGCGGGGCAGGCATCAGAGAACGCCCGGTGCCTATGAAGACGTCGGGCGCCTGTCGCCGGGACGATGCCCGGCCTCATCGCTCAGCCGGCGGAAGGCAGATGCCCCGCCGGCCCATGGCGAAGAATCAGCGGGCGTTCTTCGAGGCCTTCTCGAAGGCATCGCGGCCCGGCTTCATCATGTCCTTGGCGACCGACTGGGTCAGCGCCTGCATGTCCTTGGACTGATCCGTCGCCATCTCGATCTGCTTGCGGACATAGGCCGTCTGCATCTCGATCACTTCGGCGAAGGACTTGGCGGACATCATCTTGTCGAGGTGCTGGAAGCCGGCCTCGGCATTCGAGCGCATCGCGTCGATGGCCTTCTTCGACAGCTGGAGCGAACCCTGATGGGCGTTCTCCATGGTCGATTCCAATGCCTTGGTCGCCTCGTCGGCCGCCGACTTCATGCGGCTGTAGGCTTCCTTGGACTGCTCCATCGACTTCTGCGTCATGGCGCGGAAGGTCTCGTTCATCTGCGAGGGATCCATGCCCATCATCTGCGGGTTCGGCATGGCGAAAGGATCCTGGGAATTCTTGGCGTCGGCCATCTGGGTGTCTCCTCTATCTGGGTAACTATCATTTGGCCGCTGCGTCCCAAAACGCCTGCGACTGCCTTTTACTTAATCACTATTTTTGTGCAGTGCAACATTCAGCGTCCGGATATTCCGCAAACTGCCCACTCGTTAACCCTCAATCGCAACTCCTCGCCCCGCAAGCCGGAAGATTCTGGATTCGTCGGAAGCCGGCTATTATGAATCCATTCTTAAGATCGGCTCTGGAACCGTCCCTCACGACTCAACATATGAGCGTGAAGAATGTTTGGAAGCGTTGCTTATGGCGACATCAACGGTGCCAATCGCAGTGGCGATCATGGCCCATCGGACGCTGCGCGAGGCCAGTGACGCGGGCATGCCGCTTGCTGTCTTCACGTCCGACCTGACTCGTCTCCTGTGGGTGAACACCGCCGCGGCCGAGCTGCTGGGCCTGTCCGCGGCCGGGCCGCAATCCTCCGACGCCACGCCGAATTCCGCCATCATCCGCCAGATCCGCGCCTCCGGCCGCATGCTCGCCCGCACCGGCTCGGCAAAAGCGCGCGTCACCTCGCCGGCGCGGGCCGGGCTGGGCCGGCCGCTGAACGCCGAACTCGTCGCGATCACCGACGACACCTTCGGCGAGGCCGTGCTGGTGACGATCACCGATCCGTCCGCGACGACCCGAAGCGCGGAAGAGACCGCCCGCGACCTTCTGGCCGAAAGCGGCATGACCAACGCAGCGGTTGTCTCGGCCAGAGGTGACGTCGCCGCAGCCGGAGAGGATGCCGTGGACGTCGCGTTGGACGAGTCGCAGATCGCCGAATTCATCGCCTCGGCGGACGACCACCGCGCCATCGCTGCAAGCGACGGGAGCAGCACCGTCGTCGCGCGCCTTGCCGGCGACCACGTTCTGGCCTGGACGCAGAGCCCGTCCGAGGCTTCGGATTTTGACGCTTCGTCCACCGACGCCGACGAGATGATCCAGCCGGTCGCCGATGGACCGGAGGCCACCGCACCGGAGCTCGAGCTCCAGCCTCCCGAGCACGACCGCAAGATCGGTATGAGCGCGATCCTGCAGCGCTGGTACTTCCGCAACACCGGCGCAGCCGATGCGGAGCGCACGCAAGCCGCCGAACAGGCCGAACAGTCCGGGTCTCCCGGAGAAAGCGAATCCATGCCATCCGGCGACGATCGTATGGCGACGCCCGCCGAGACGCCCGGCCCCGGCCCGCAGCAGCCCTACGGCGCGCGCTCCGGCCACAGCGGGTCCATCGACCGCCCGGCGGACGCGGCCCCGTCCGAGCCCCGCCGCATGCGCTCCATCTGGGGCCCCGCGCCGACGCCGCCGACCGACGAGCGCGAAAGCGGGACGCCGACCGAGGCACAGGAAACGCCAGAGACGCTGGCGCCTGCAGCCGAGGGACCGGACGATGTGGAGTCGGAGGTTACGGAGTCGGCCCCGATGGCGACTGAGCCCCACTCCGAGGCTGTGGCCATTGATGCGCTCGACGCCGCGGCGCCGGCCATTCCCGACACAGAAGACGACGCGGCGGAGCCGGCAATGCCCGACGTCGAAGACGACACGGCCGATGAGGATGCGGCGCCAAGCCCGCCCGCCCCCCGCGGGGCCCGGCCGGTGCTGGCCTCCGATTTCCGCTCCTATCCCGACACCGGGAGCGCGGCGGACGGTTCCGGCGCCGCCTTCGAGCCGCGTTTCGACGTGGCGCCGGTGCGCTTCGTCTGGCGCATCGACAGCGAAGGCCGCTTCCGCTCGCTCTCGCCGGAATTCGCCGCCGCCGTCGGGCCGCGCTTTGCCGACGTGATCGACCGCCGTTTCGAAGAGGTCGCGGAAGACTACGGGCTCGATGCGGATGGCGACATTCGCCGGCTGCTCGCCAAGCGCGACACCTGGTCCGGGCGCACGCTGGAATGGCCGGTGGAGAATTCGACCCGGCGCGTCCCGGTCGAATTGGCCGCCCTCCCGGTCTATGCCCGCGACCGCAGCTTCGATGGTTTCCGCGGCTTCGGGATCGTGCGCCTTGCCGACGCGGTCGAGGCACCCGTCGCCGTGGCGCAGGAAGAGCGCGTCGAAGAGGCCGCGCAGGAGCGACAGGACCTGACGCTGGAGGGCGGGGCCCGGGCCCTCCTGAAGCGCATTTCGGCCGAAGAGCCGCCGGCACCCTTCGGGCGCCGCGATCCCGAGGCGCGACCGACACCGGAAACCGGCGACCGCGCCGAGAAGATCATTCGCCTCGAGGAGCGCCGCCGCTCCAAGGACAGCCATCTCAGCCAGTCCGAGGAAGCGGCGTTCCGCGCCATCGGCGAAACCCTCGGCGACGAGGATCGCATCGGCGGGCTGGAAGGCGCGATTCGCACCGCCAGCCGCCGCATCGGCGAATTCGAGGACGAGGCCCGCGACGCCGAGCCCGTCGAAGCTGCCCCGGACGCCAATGACGATATCGAGGCGATCGACGCACCCGACGCAATCCCTGCAGGCGACGATGACGCGCCGACTGCCGAGACCGGCGACGCGGCGTTGAACGCCGATCCCATCGATCTGTCCGAAGATTCCACCAGTGCGCCCGAGTCGGAGGACGCGAACGCGTCCATGCCGCTGCCCGAAGCACCGCGCGGCATCGCACCGGCCGAACAGCCGTCCCTGCCGGACGTCGCCGCGCAGGCCGACGACAACGAGCCAGCTCCGGCCGCACCCGTCGAAGCGTCGGTGCAGCCGGCCGAGGATGCGGCCGCGGAGCTGACCGTCACCGACGGCGCGGACGAACCGGCCGACCCTGTCGACGCAGACGAGGACGACACGGACGAACCCGAGCTGCCCGATCACGCCCAGCTCCTTGCCGATCTCGCCACCGTCTATGGCTGCCTGCCGCTGCCGGTCCTCGTCCAGATCCGCGAGACCCTGGTCTACGGCAATCGCGAATTCTTCGACCTGACCGGCTATGACGACATCCCCGCCCTTGCCGAGGCCGGCGGTCTTGCCCGCCTGTTCGACGGCGACGACCGGGCGGCGGGTTCGGGCGAGGTCGCGATCCGCCGGGTCACCGGCGAGACGCTGGTGGCGCGCAGCCACATGCAGCGTTCGACCATCGCCGGCCGTTCCTGCCTGGTCATGTCCTTCTTCGCCTCGCCCAGCCTCAGCGCCGCGGCGCTGCGTTCCGAGCCCGACGCTCCGCCGCAGGGCGACGCGGTCGAGACGGACGCCGGCCTGGTTGCCGAGGTGGAAGAGCTGCAGGCGGTCCTGTCGGCGGCCACCGACGGGGTCGTCCTGGTCGATCGGGAGGGCATGATCCGCTCCATGAACCGGGCGGCGCACGCCCTGTTCGGGATCGGTGCGGACGATGCGGCCGGTCGGCCGTTCGTCACGCTGCTCGCCCATGAAAGCCAGAAACCGACGCTGGAGCACATCGAGACGCTGCGCACCGCCGGCGCCACGGCGCCGCGCGACGAGGGACGCGAAGTCATCGGCCGCGTCGCCGAGGGCGGCTTCGTGCCCCTGTCGGTCAGCTTCGGCCGGCTGCCGGAAGAGCGCGGCTGGTGCGCCGTCATCCGCGACATTTCGAGAGCCAAGCGCGTCGAGCAGGAACTGATCAAGGCGCGCAGCGAGGCCGAGGCGGCCAGCCTGCAGAAGAGCCAGTTCCTGGCCAATGTCAGCCACGAACTGCGCACGCCCCTCAACGCCATCATCGGCTTTGCCGACGTCATCGCCACCGAGTGCTTCGGTCCCATCGGCAACGAGCGCTACCTGGAATATCTCGACGACATCAAGCGGTCGGGCCATCACGTGCTCGATCTGGTCAACGACCTTCTCGACATCTCCAAGATCGAGGCCGGCAAGCTCGAACTCGCCTTCGAGGCGGTGTCGCTGAACGAGGTGATCGGCGAGGTCGTGGCGCTGATGCAGCCGCAGGCCAATCGCGAGCAGGTCATCGTGCGCTCCAACCTGCCCTCCTCGGTGCCGCCGGTCGTCGCCGACCGCCGCTCGATGCGGCAGATCGCCCTCAATCTGGTCTCCAACGCGGTGCGCTTCACCCCGGCCGGCGGACAGATCATCGTCTCGACCAGCTATTCGCCGGAAGGCGACGTGGTGGTCCGCTTCCGCGACAGCGGCATCGGCATGAGCGAGGACGAGATCGAGATTGCGATGATGCCGTTCCAGCAGGTCAATCCGGGCAACCGGCGTCGCGGCGAAGGGACCGGTCTCGGCCTGCCGCTGACCAAGGCGCTGGCCGAAGCCAACCGCGCCGGCTTCGCCATGTCCTCGACGCCGGGCGAAGGCACGCTGGTGGAAATTTCGTTTCCGCCCCAGCGGGTTCTGACCGACTGACGCCGCTGCGACCGGCAGCTGGAACCGGGCCGTCGCCGACAGCCTAGTTTAGAATTCTTCTAATACATTGATTTTACTGGCCTATCGATCGGCAGGGTGTTGCGCTGGCCGGCGCCATCCGGCATAGGTGAGTGGCTGCCGCAAGATTTAGCGGCCATCGCCATTCAACGATCTCCGGATCGCCTGCCTGTCAACGTCGCGTTCGCCGGCTTTCGGCATCGCGCAGCATGGGAAGAGATTTTCATGATGCCCAGCATCTCCCGCCGCCTCGCCCTGTCGACGGCCGTTCTGGCCGCGGCCTTCGCGCCGGCTGTCGCCAGCGCCGCCGACGTCAACATCTACACCTCGCGCCAGCCCGAGCTGATCCAGCCGCTGCTCGACGCCTTCACCGAGGAGAGCGGCCTCACCACCGCGACGATCTTCATCGACAAGGGCCTGGAAGAGCGGATCGCGGCCGAGGGCGCCAATTCGCCGGCCGACGTGATCATGACCGTCGACATCGGCCGCCTCGACGCCGCCAAGCAGGCCGGCGTCGTCCAGCCGGTCGAGGACGATATCCTCGAGAAGAACATTCCGGAAGCCTATCGCGACAGCGAGAAGGAATGGTTCGGCCTGACCGCCCGCGGCCGCGTCGTCTACGCCTCCAAGGAGCGCGTCGATGCCGATGCGCTGACCTACGAGGAACTGGCCGATCCCAAGTGGAAGGGCCGGCTGTGCACCCGTTCGGGCCAGCACCAGTACAACATCGCCCTGATCGCGGCCTATATCGCCCATAACGGCGAAGAAGCAGCGCGCGAGTGGGTGACGGGCCTGCGCGACAATCTCGCCCGCAGGCCCGAGGGCGGCGACCGCGACCAGGCCAAGGCGATCTTCGCCGGCGAATGCGACGTCGCGCTGGGCAACACCTACTATGTCGGCAAGATGGCTACCAACGAGAAGGAGCCGGAGCAGAAGGAGTGGGCGGACGCCATCAAGGTGATCATGCCGACCTTCGAGAACGGCCTGACCCACGTCAACATCTCCGGCGTCGCGCTGGCCAAGAACGCGCCGAACCGGGACAATGCCGTCAAGCTGATGGAATTCCTGTCCGGCGACGAGGCGCAGAAGATCTACGCCGAGCTGAACTACGAATATCCGCTGGAGCCGGGCATCGAGGCCTCCGAACTGGTCAAGTCCTTCGGCGACCTGAAGCCCGATACGCTGCCGCTGGACGAGATCGCCAAGTTCCGCACCAGGGCCTCCGAGATGGTCGACGAGGTCGGCTACGACAACGGGCCGCAGAGCTGAGCCCATCTGACATGCTAACAGGACGGCGCCCGGGCGGGTTTTCCGCCGCGGGCGCCGCTCCGTTGTCTCCATACGGCCCGGCCGCGACGCGCCTTCATCCAGGTGCATTCGCGAGACCGGGCCTCATCGCGTCAAGCCCGCCATGTCCGCCACCGCCCCGCTCCTGAGACCCGGCATCCGGGCCCGGTTCCGCCTTCGGCGGGGGCGCGACCGTGGCTATCTGGTGGGTGCGGCAATGGTCGCGCTGACGGTGATCCTGCCGCTGATCGCGCTTCTGGTCATTGCCCTGTCGGGCACCTCGGCCAACTGGCGGCATCTGGCCGAAACCATCCTGCCGGAAGCCAGCCGCGTGACGCTGCTCCTGATGGCGGGCATCGCGATGCTTGCCGGTTCGGTCGGCGTCGTCACGGCCTGGCTGGTGGCGACCTTCCAGTTTCCCGGACGGCGGATCTTCTCCTGGGCGCTGGTGCTGCCGCTGGCGGTGCCGACCTACATCGCCGCCTATTGCTTCGTGGAATTCCTGCATTTCGCCGGCCCGATCCAGACCGCCATCCGCTCGGTCTTCGGCTTCCAGTCCTCGCGCGATTACTGGTTTCCCGAGGTTCGCTCGCTGCCGGGCGCCATCGTCATTCTCTCCTCGGTCCTCTACCCCTATGTGTTCCTGACCGTGCGCATGGTCTTCGTCATGCAGGGCCGCAAGGCCGGCGACGTCGCCCGTACACTGGGCGCCTCGCCCGCCGCGGTCTTCGGCAAGGTGCTGTTGCCCATGGCACGTCCGGCGATCGCCATCGGCGTCGCACTGGCGCTGATGGAAGCCGTCAACGACATCGGCGCGGTCGAGTTTCTGGGTGTGCGCACCCTCACCTTCGCGGTCTATTCGACCTGGCTGAACCGCGGCGATCTCGCCGGCGCGACCCAGATCGCTCTGTTCATGCTCCTGGTCATCGTCGCCCTCGTGCTGGTCGAACGCTTCGCCCGGCGCCAGCAGCGCTTCAGCATCCAGCGGGCCGACCGTCCGCAGACCGGCCGCGAGCATCTGGGCGGCTGGAAGGCGGCGCTGGCGGTGCTGGCCTGCTTCGTCCCGATTGCCGCCGGTTTCGGCGTGCCGTTGCTCGTCCTCGGCGATTTCGCGATCCACCGGCTGGACCAGCTCGCCGATCCGCAGCTGTGGCGGGCGCTACGCCATACGGTGACCATCGCCGCCGCCACCGGCGTCGTCACCGTGGCAGCCGGCTTCGCCATGGCCTACGGCATCCGCCTGACCGGCTCGAACCGCCTTGCCAGCCTCGTGCGGGTCGCCGCGCTCGGCTATGCGGTGCCCGGTACCGTGCTCGCCATCGGCATCCTTATCCCGCTCGCCGCCTTCGACAATGCCGTCGATGCGCGCATGCGCGAATGGTTCGGCATCTCCACCGGCCTGCTTCTGTCCGGATCGGGTTTCGCCATCGTCTATGCCTGCTTCGTGCGCTTCATGGCGATGGGCCACGGCGCGCTGGAAAGCGGCTTCTCCAAGCTGTCGCCGCATCTCGACATGGCGGCCCGCACATTGGGCCGCGGCCCCGGCGGCGCTTTACGACAGGTCCTGCTGCCGCTGATGCAGCCGGCGCTGCTGACCGCCTTCCTGCTGGTCTTCGTGGATGCCAGCAAGGAGCTGTCGGCGACGATCCTGCTGCGGCCCTTCGATTTCGAGACGCTGGCGACCTTCGTCTATGCCCAGACCTCGCGTGCCGCCTTCGAGGACGGCGCCATCGCGGCCCTCCTCATCGTGCTCGTGGGCATCCTGCCGGTGGTGATCCTCAACCGCTCGATCGTGCGCGAAACCGAGCGCGGATAGCCCGCCGCGCAACGCCTCCAATCTGCTTCGGCTTCCTGACGGAATTCCGTAACGGCATGATAAAAAACGATCATTCCTTACGGAACCTGCGCCCCGGCGCTCACGTTCTCTCCGCCAGTTGCCAACAATAGGAGGAAACAAGTCATGAAACGCATGTCTCTTCTGCTCGGAAGCGCCGCCCTTCTCGCCCTGCCGATCAGCGCGGCCTCGGCCGACTGTCGCGAGGAAATCGCCATGCTCGGCGGGACCGGTACGACGGCTTCCATCTCCGGCTCCGCAGGCGATATGGCCGGCTCGACCGGCGCCTCCGGCACGGCCGACGGCAAGACCACCAACTTCGAAACCGGCGCCGGCCTCAACACCGGCGATGGCGAGGTCACCAAGGACGGCAGCATGGCGCCGCTGCAGAGCGACGCGAACGCGTCTGCCACAACCGGCACCGGGACCGGCGGCGCCGCGAGCGCTGAATCCACGAGTTCTACCGCATCCGGTCAGTCCGGGGCTTCCGGCGGTGCGTCCGCCGGCGCAATCGCCAAGGACGGCTCGACCATGCCGATGGAGAGCGAGACCAGTGGTGACACCGCCATGTCCGGTCAGGACAGCGCCTCGCAGCAGGCCGGTGCCGAAACCGCGGCCAATGCCGCGGCCGGCACCGACCAGGCTGCGGGCGAGTCCTCTATGACCGCCGACGCCTCCGCAAGCGGCACGCCGCTGGAGCGGGCCGAGATGGCGCTGGCCAAGGGCGACGAGGAATCCTGCATGGCCGCGATCGAGGAAGCCAAGGCTGCCAAGGCGCAGTAATCTGGCCTCCTGAACATGACGAGGGCGCCGGCATCGCTGCCGGCGCCCTTTTTCATGGCCGTCACGGAGTTAGAACGCTGGCCCGCCTCAGGTCGTCAGCTCTTCCCGCCCCGCAAATTCCTCCAGCGCTTCGGGGTTGGCGAGCGCTTCCTTGTTCTTCACCGGCCGGCCCTCGACGACTTCGCGCACCGCGAGTTCGACGATCTTGCCGGATTTCGTGCGCGGGATGTCCTGCACCTGCAGCACCTTGGCCGGCACATGGCGGGGCGACGCCCCCTCCCGAACGACGCTCTTGATCCGCTTGATCAGATCCTCGTCGAGGGTCAGCCCCTCCGCCAGGCGCACGAACAGCACGACGCGCACGTCGTCGTCCCAGGGCTGGCCGATGCAGATCGCCTCGATCACCTCGTCCATCTGCTCGACGACATTGTAGATCTCGGCCGTGCCGATCCGCACGCCCTGGGGATTGAGCGTGGCGTCCGAGCGGCCGTGGATGATCATGCCGCCATGCTCGGTCCATTCGGCGAAATCGCCATGGCACCAGATGCCGGGGAAGCGCGCGAAATAGGCGTCGTGATAGCGCGAGCCGTCCGCATCGTTCCAGAAGCCGATCGGCATCGACGGGAAGGCCTTCGTGCAGACGAGGTCGCCCTTTTCGCCGCGCACCGGCTCGCCGTCGTCGTTCCAGACGTCGGTGGCCATCGCCAGCGCCGGTCCCTGGATCTCGCCGACATAGACCGGCAGCCAGGGCACGCCCATCACGAAGCAGGCGGCGATGTCGGTGCCGCCGGAGACCGAGGCGAGATGCAGATCGGGGCTGATGTCGGAATAGACATATTCGAAGCCTTCCGGCGACAGCGGCGAGCCGGTCGAGGACAGCACCTCGACCACCGACAGATCGTGGGTCTCGGCCGGCTTCAGGCCGAGCTTGCGCGAGGCGTCGATGAACTTGGCGCTGGTGCCGAAGAAGGTGGCCTTCTCCTCGGCCATGTAGTCGAAGATCACCTCCGGCTTCGGATGGAAGGGCGAGCCGTCGTAGAGCAGCAGCGTCGCGCCCGAGGCGAGCGCCGTGACCAGCCAGTTCCACATCATCCAGCCGCAGGTGGTGAAGTAGAAGAACCGCGCCCCCGGGCGCACGCCGCAATGCAGCTGATGCTCCTTCAGATGCTGGACCAGCAGCCCGCCCGCGCAATGGACGATGCATTTGGGCACGCCGGTCGTGCCGGAGGAAAACAGGATGTACAGCGGATGCGAGAAGGGCAGCCGCTCATAGGCGATCTCCCTTGGCGCGTAGGGCGCGATGAACGCGTCCAGCGAAACCCCGCCCGGCGTCGCACCGGCCACCTCCTCGGCCTTGCCGAGATACGGCACGATGATGGTTTTCGCAGCGCCCAGCTTGCCGGCGATGGCGGCCAGCTTGTCGGCGATCTCGATGGTCTTGCCGGCGTAGTAGTACCCGTCGCAGGCGATCAGCAGCTTGGGTTCGATCTGGCCGAAGCGGTCGAGCACGCCGCGCTCGCCGAAATCGGGCGAGCAGGACGACCAGACCGCGCCGATGGAGGTTGCGGCGAGCATCGCCGCGATGGTCTCAGGCATGTTCGGCATCATCGCCGCGATCCGGTCGCCGGCCACGATGCCCTCGGCGCGGAACGCCTGCGCAAGCCGCGACACCAGCGCCTCGAGCTCGCGCCAGCTCAGCCGGCGGCGCACCTTGTCCTCGCCGCGGAAGACCAGCGCATCGGCGTCAGGCCGGTCTCTAGCGTGCGCCAGAAGGTTCTCGGCGAAGTTCAGCCGCGCCTCGGGGAAGAACCGGTCGTCGCGCATGGTCTCACCGGCCACGAGGCTCGGCCCGGTCTTGTCGCCGACAACGCCGGTGACATCCCACAGAACGTCCCAGAAGGCCGCCCGGTCATCGACGGACCAGCGGTGCAGCGCCGTGTAGTCGGCAAAGTCCCGGCCGGTCCGCGCGCCGGCTTCCTGTGCGAAGCGCGTGAGCGGATGCTGCGCGACCCGCGCCGCGTCCGGTTTCCAAAGCAGCCGTCCAGCCATTCCCGCCTCCCAGTGATCGTGCCTTGCTGGTGCCACACCGCCTTGCCATTGGCAACGCTGGCGAAATCGCCGCCGGCGCCCGCCCGTCCACCGCCCGTATCCACATCCGAACGTTCCGTAAGGGCGCGCTCCCTCTGGTTTCGCGCGACGCCTTGGACTAGAACGGCTCGAAAATCTGAAAGGAAATCGGTGGCGCGCAATTTCTCCCTGGACCGGCTCGCGAAACGGGCTGATGCTCCCGGCGGGAGACGGCGGGGAACGAAACGACTGGCCGCTGCCGGCGTCATTCTCGTCACGCTGCTTCTGACGGCGTTTCTGACCCTCCCGCAGCTGGCGATCGACACCGATGCGGCGCGCGACGATCTCGTCGCGCGGCTCCAGACCATGACCGGCGAGACCGTCACGGTCGAGGGCGACGTCACCTTTTCACTCCTGCCACGCACCCGGCTCGTGGCACGTCATGTGCGGATCGGCACGGCCAACGCCTTTACCATCGACACCGTCGTTGCCGATCTCGATGCGGTGGATGCCCTGATCGGCACCGCCTCGATCGCGCGCGTCGTTCTGGTGCGGCCTGAGTGGCGCCCGCTTCCCGAGACCGAGCCGGCGCTCGAAACTGCCGAGCCTGTGCTTGTTCCGGCCGCCAACGGCATGGCGGCGCCGCACCAGGGCGGGCCGCTGGACGGCCCGCGACGTTTGGTGCGCACGCTGCTCGAGCGGTTCCACGATCTGGAAACGCTGGAAATCCGTTCCGGCGTGTACCGGCCGCGGGCCGGCGACAGCCGCGCCGGCATCAGCAACGCCAATCTGATCGTGGCGCAGGCCTCCTCCACGTCTGCGATCTACGTGTCCGGCTCCTTCATCTGGAACGGCCAGCCGAGCGAGCTCGATCTTCGCCTTGCCGCGCCCAAAGCGCTGCTGTCCGGGGACCCGAGCGAGGTCCGGATCGCCCTGTCGTCGCCGCCCCTCACCGCCAGCTTCGACGGCGAGGCGACCCTCGATCGCAACGCGACCATCTCCGGCGCGCTGCGCATCGATGCGCCGTCGCTCAGCCGCAGCATCGAATGGCTCGGCGAGTCGCGGCCCGACACGCCCGATATCGGCCCGGTCGCCCTCGACGGCACGCTGCTTCTGGCCGGCAGCCGCGCCAATCTGCAGGACACCCGCATCACCATTGCGGGCAGCCGCGGCCAGGGTGTGATGGAAGCCGAGTTCGGCGGCGACAAGCCACGGGTGCGGGGCACGCTGGCCTTCCAGACGCTGGATTTCGATCCCTTCACCCGATCCATCGCGCCATTGCCGCGCAACGTCCTCGACTTCAACCGTCCCATCGACCTCGCCTTTGCCGACGAGATCGACCTCGACGTGCGGCTGTCGGCGGCGCAGGCCAATTTCGCGCATGTGCCGATGTCCGAGATCGCTGCGGTGGTCGCCCTCGACGACGGAATCGCCAAGCTCGACATCGGCGACGCGCAGGTCTTCGGCGGTCGCGGCCAGGCCAGCCTGACCTTCCACTCCACCTCCGAACGCCCGACGGCGACGGGCAGCCTGACCCTCAGCGGGATCGACACCGACGCGTTTCTCGGCGCCCTCGACGTCACCACGCTCGGAGTCGGCGGCCGGTCGAATCTCTCCGTCAGCATGAAAACGCCGGTCAGCGACTGGGAGACGATCATCCGCCATGTCCGCCTGGAGGGTCAGATCAGCGCCCGTGGCGGCGCCATAAGGGGCCTCGATCCACAGGTCTTCGCAACCCCCGAAGCGCGGCCGCTGCTTGCCGGCACGGCGGGGGCGACGGTGCCCTTCGATACCATGGAACTGGGTCTGTCGGCCGCGGGCCCGCGACTGCGGATCGACGATCTCGCGATCGCCAACGGCGCCGGCCTTCTGACCGCCGTCGGCAGCGTCGCCCTCCATGACGAGGAGATCAGTCTGCGCGGCACCTACAATGCGGATGCGCAGCAGACCGCCTCGGCCGAGCGCGAATTCACCACATCGAAACCGGTTGCGTTCATCCTGCAGGGGCAATGGCCCAACCCGAGCGTCACGACGCGGTAGAGCCCTCCCCGGTCGGCCGACAAGGCGTATGAGGCACCGGTGGCGGCGATCCGCGGGTCCGCGCTCGGCCAGCAACGGACGCTCCGACATGCTTCGCGCACCGCTCACCCTCGTTTCTGCAACCCGCTGCTGGCGGCCGCTCCTGCCCCTCGCCGCCGCCCTGATGCTGTCCGCGACCGCCCATGCCGCGCCCGCCGCGGATGCCGGGACAGGCGACCGGCCGGACTGTGCGACTCGCTATCATTCGGCCCTGCAGACCATCCGCTCCGGCGCCTTCGCGGCGATCAAGCCGGCCCGGGCCATCGCCTTCAAGGGCGACGATTCGCTTCCCGATGGCCAGATCTTCCGCGCCTCCGCCAGGCGTGGCTCGGCCGAGGCGAAGGCACTGGCGGAAGCCGCCGGCATTGCCCGCAACCGCGGCCGCGCCAGCTGGGTGGGCAGCGCCAACGACCGCTGGATCGCCGATCGCATCGTCACCGATCTCGGCGAATATGTGAGCCAGGGCCCCTCGCCTTATCTGTGCAGCGGCGTGGCCACCTATCTCGAGACGCTGAAGAGCTACATGGACCGCATCGCGACCAGCCCGGCAAAGGCCGCCGGTCACCGTGCCGTCCAGACCGCGGCCTCGCAGGACAGCATCCGGGCCGCATTGGTCGCCATGGGCCCGGTGCCGACGCCCCGCTTCGCGCCGCCGCTGCGCGGCCATCCGCTGGTCTTCGACCTGCGGCAGTCCAAGGGCCTCGAACGGTCCGCGCAGACCGTCGCCTTCGGCCCGCATTTCGACCCGGCGCTGCCGCCGCTGGCGATGGCCGAGACCGCGGGTCCGGCCCTTGAGACCGATGCCGACCGGCTGGCCGTCCTCGACATGCTGGTCGACACTGCCCGGACCAACGGCTTCCTGGCCGCACCTTCAGCCCTCGCCAAGACGGCCGAAGACCCGGTTGCGGGCGCCCGGCCGAAGGCCGATCCGGCGACCACGGGCGCCATCGGCGGCGAGCGCGCGAAACGCCCGGTTCTGGCTCGTCTGGAAACGCTGCAGCCGCTGGTCGTCGGCCGCTCGGCCGAGATCGGCGACGCGCTGGTGCGCAGCGCCCTGACCGAAGCCTTCGCCGATATCGAGGCGCTCGACCATCTCGCCCACCGTCCGCGCGGCGGCTACGACCCGATGCTCGCCGCCATCGCCGCCACCATGGACGCGATCACCACGGCGCATGGCGAAGCCTGCGACTGCACCGGCGCCAACATGGCCGCCGCCACTGCCGGCACGGCGTCGGCGAACCGCTGAGCCTGTCGAATTGTCGCCCGGACGGCCGGCAGGTCAGCCGGCGGTCGCCGCCAGATGGGCGTCGCGGGCCTTCTGCACCTCGCGGCGCTTGTTGAGGATCGCCGCGATGATGACGCCGACCGAGACCACGGCGATCAGGAGCGTGCAGACGGCGTTGATCTTCGGCGTCACGCCCAGACGAACCTGGCTGTAGATCTTCATCGGCAGGGTCGTCGCGCCCGGCCCCGAGGTGAAGCTGGCGATGACCAGGTCGTCCAGCGATAGGGTGAAGGCGAGCATCCAGCCGGCGGCGACGGCAGGCCAGATCACCGGCATGGTGATCAGGAAGAAGGTCTTCCAGGGCGGGCAGCCGAGATCCTGCGCGGCTTCCTCGAGGCTGCGGTCGAAGCTGATCAGCCGCGACTGCACGACCACCGCGACGAAGCACATCGAGAAGGTGATGTGGGCGATCGTCACGGTCCAGAAGCCGCGGTCGAAATCCATCGCCACGAACAGAAGCAGCAGCGACAGGCCGGTGATCACCTCCGGCATGACCAGCGGCGCATAGACCATGCCGGCAAAGAGCAGCCGGCCGCGGAAATCGAAGAAGCGCACCAGCGTCGTCGCCGCCAGCGTGCCGAGGATCGTCGCGACGCTGGCCGACAGCAGCGCCACGCGCAGCGTCACCCAGGCCGCGTCGAGCAGCGCCTGATCGTTCCACAATTCGCGGTACCAGACGGTCGAGAAACCGGCCCAGACCGTGACCAGCCGCGAGGCGTTGAAGGAGTAGATCACCAGGAGAAGGATCGGCAGGTACAGGAAGGCGAAGCCGAACACGACCGAGACGATGTTGAAGGGCGACCAGTTCCGCGTCACGTCAGCCGTTCCCCGTTGTCTTGGCCTGTGCCCGCTGGAACCAGACGATCGGCAGCACCAGCACGATCAGCAGAAGGATCGCCACCGCCGAGGAGACCGGCCAGTCGCGATTGGAGAAGAACTCGTTCCACAGGGTCCGGCCGATCATCAGCGTGCGCGAGCCGCCGAGGAGATCGGGAATCACGAACTCGCCCACCGCCGGGATGAACACCAGCATGATCCCGGCCAGGACGCCCGGCCGCGACAGCGGGAAAGTGATCGTCCAGAACGCCTTCACCGGCGGACAGCCCAGATCGTTGGCCGCCTCGATCAGGCGGTAGTCCATCCGCTCCAGCGACGCGTAGATCGGCAGCACCATGAAGGGCAGGTAGGAATAGACGATGCCGATATAGACGGCGATATTGGTGTTCATGATGACCAGCGGATCGGAGATCACGCCGAGCCACATCAGGAACTGGTTCAGGAGCCCGTCGGTCTTCAGGATGCCGATCCAGGCATAGACGCGGATCAGGAAGCTCGTCCAGAACGGCAGGATGGTCAAAAGGATCAGCACCGGCCGCAGGCCGCCCGGCGCCCGCGCGATGCCGTAGGCCAGCGGGTAACCGATCAGCAGCGTGATCGCCGTGGCGATCCCGGCGATCTGCAGGCTGGACAGATAGGAATTGATGTAGAGCGGGTCCGACGTCAGCCAGACATAATTGTCGATCGTGAACTGCTGGAGATTGTCCCAGAAGGTCGACAAATTCTCCAGCGAGAAGGACGGCACATAGGGCGGCTGCGCCAGCGCGATCTGCGACAGCGAAATCTTGAAGACGATCAGGAACGGCGCCAGGAAGAACACCAGCAGCCAGACGAAGGGAACGCCGACGACGAGGCTGCGATAGAGCCGCGCGCCGCGGCTGCGCAGCTTGTCCCGTGCAGGTTCCGGTGGCGCGTCGGCCGGGATCAGGGGTTCTACCGCCATGACTAGCCGGCCAGGACGATGCCGGAATCCGGCGCGAAGGTCAGCCAGACCGCCTCGTCGTAGCCGATCTGCTCGGACGCCCCGCGGACCGAGTTGAGCGTCGCGGCGCGCACGATGTCGCCGCTCTCCAGCCGGACGTTGAACAGGGTCATGTCGCCGAGATAGGCGATGTCCCAGATTTCGCCGTGGAGCGCGTTGATCGACACGTCCGCCGGCTTCTGCCGGGACAGCCGCATCTTCTCGGGGCGAATGGCGAAGAACGCCTCGCTCCCGGTGGCAAGATCGCCGGCGGTCTCCGCCTCGATGGTCACGCCGCTGGTGGTGGCGATCCGGGTGGTGCCGCCGGTGCTGCTCTCGATCGTGCCGGCGAGGATGTTCACCGAGCCGATGAAGTCCGCCACATAGCGGGTGGCCGGTGCCTCGTAGATGATCTCGGGGGTGGCGACCTGGACGATGCGCCCCTGGTCCATGACGGAAATCCGGTCGGCCATGGTCATGGCCTCTTCCTGGTCGTGGGTCACGATCAGGAAGGTCAGGCCCATCTCCTGCTGCAGATCCATCAGCTCGAACTGGGTCTCCTCGCGCAGCTTCTTGTCGAGGGCGCCCAGCGGCTCGTCGAGGAGCAGCACCTTCGGTCGCTTGGCCAGCGAGCGGGCGAGCGCCACGCGCTGCTGCTGGCCGCCGGACAATTGCTGCGGCTTGCGCGCGGCGAAGCCGTCGAGCTTGACCAGCTTCAGCATCTCGGCGACCCGGTCCTCGCGCTCCGACTTCGCCATGCCGTCCTGCTTCAGGCCGAAGGCGATATTGCCAGCGACGTCCATATGGGGAAACAGCGCGTAGCTCTGGAACATCATGTTGACCGGCCGGCGATGCGGTGGAATGCCGATCAGGCTCTGGCCGTCGAGGCGCACGTCGCCCTGGCTCGGCTCCTCGAAGCCGCCGAGCATGCGCAGAAGGGTGGACTTGCCGCAGCCGGACGGTCCCAGCAGCGCGTGGAACTCGCGCCGGTAGATGCCGAGCGACAGGTCGTCGACGGCCTTGAACTCGCCGAAGCGCTTGGTGACGCGATCGAACTCGATAACCGGCGACTGCGTCGCGTCGGCCCAGGGCGCGAAGCTGCGACGGATGTTGCCGAGGGATTTCTGCACCGTCGCCACCTCGTCCGTGAATCGACCCGTTGCACCGCCCGGTGATCATGGCGATGGCCCGCTCCCGGCCAGAGGCCGGAAGCGGGTGCGCTCATGTCGGGCGAAGCGCCTTACTGACCGGTCTGGACCGTCGTGAAGGCGCGGTTGATGAGCCGCTGCGTGCGGGCGTCGTAGGCTTCCTTGGTGTACAGATTGGCGAGAACCTCGTCGCTCGGATACACCGCCGGATCGTTGATGATCGCGTCATCGACGAATTCCTGGCTGGCCTTGTTGCCATTGGCATAGACGACGTAATTGGTCGCCTTGGCGATGACCTCGGGGCGCATCAGATAGTCGATGAAGGCGTGGGCGTTCTCCGGATGCGGCGCGTCGGCCGGGATCGCCAGCTGGTCGAACCACATGCGGGCGCCTTCCTTGGGGATCGAATAGGCGATCTCGACGCCCTGCCCGGCTTCGGCCGCGCGGTCGCGGGCCTGGAAGATGTCGCCCGAATAGCCGTAGCCGACGCAGATGTCGCCATTGGCCAGCGCGTTGATGTATTCCGACGAGTGGAACTTGCGCACGAACGGGCGCACCTTCAGCAGCATCTCCTTGGCCTGCTCGATCTCGCCCGGATCTGTCGAGTTCGGATCAAGGCCGAGATGGTTGAGCGCCGCCGGCATCACCTCGGTCGGTGCGTCGAGCATCATGATGCCGCAATCGGCCAGCTTCTCGGCATATTGCGGATCGAAGATCAGGTCCCAGGAATCGGTCGGCGGATTGTCGATCCGCTCCTCGACCATCTGCTTGTTGTAGCCGATCCCGGTGGTGCCCCACATGTAGTTGACCGAGTAGTCGTTGGCGTCGCCATATTCGCCGACGCGATCGCTGATCACGTCCCACATCTTGTCGAGATTGCTCAGCTTCGACTTGTCGAGCTTCTGGATCAGGCCGGCCTCGATCTGGCGGACCAGATATTCGGAGGACGGCACGACGACGTCGTAGCCGCTGCCGCCGGCAAACAGCTTGGTGTCGAGGATGTCGTTGGAATCATAGACGTCGTAGACGACCTTGATCCCGGTCTCCTCGGTGAAGTCCGCCAGGATGGAATCGTCGATATAGTCCGACCAGTTGTAGACATTGACGACCTTCTCTTCCTGAGCGGTCGCCGTTCCGGCGCCTATGGCGAGGGTCGCGGCAGCAGCCCCCAGCATCGCGATCAGTCGTGTCATTCGGTCAGGACCTCCATAAGATGTGTATCGGAAGCGGGCATCGTCCCCGCCGGGTGTCGGCGCCAAGTTAAGAACATCGGCGCGCCAATTCCTAGCCCTTGCCCTTCCGGCGTGTTGCCGGGCCGCTTCAGCTTTCCCGTGGGCGGATCATGAAGCGGGCGTCGCTGCCATAGTCCGCAAGGGCCCCGGCCGGCAGCGTGTCCGACGCATCGAGGAAGCCGAAGCGGGCCCAGAAGGGCACCGTGCCATAGACCGAGACCAGCGCCGCCGACGGATAGGACGCGGCCTGTTCGAGCAGCAGTTCGACACCCGGCGCGGCCAGGCCCTGCCCACGCATTTCGGGCGCCACCACCACGTCGTGGATGAAGAACCGGTCGGCGGGCGTCGGCAGCGAGCCGAGCAGCGTGTTCAGCTTGGGCGGCGGGCCTTGTGTCCAGGGATGGGCGAGCGTGTAGCCGCAGACGAGGCCGGCCGGGTCGGCGAGAACGAGGCAGCCTGCCGGACAGAGATGCAAGCGGTCGGTGAAGACCGCCTCCTCCTCCGGCAATCCGGGGTGAACCCGGTCGGCCAGCGCGATCGCGGCGCGCAGATCGGAGCGCGCCATGGGGCGCCACCGGGCCGTGTCGTTCCGCGCCGTCATCCGCATGCCGTCCCGTCCTACAGCCGACCGCCGGTCAGCGGTGCTTCGTGCCCTCGCCGTAGAACAGCTTTTCCCACGCCTTGTGGGCCTTGTAGCCCTCGCGGATGAAGGGCGTGAAGACCGCCATGTTGAGGACCGCCTTGTTGGTCGTCTTGGCCGGCTGCTTCAGGGGCTTCTCGAAATCGACGAACAGCACCACCCGCACCTTGTCGGAATGATTCCAGGCCTCGTGCTCATAGGCGTCGTCGAAGATCAGCGCCTTGCCCTCTTCCCAGTGGCAGGTGCGGTCGGCAACCCGGATGCCGATCTTGTCCGGCTCGTCGGGGACCAGCAGGCCGAGATGGAAGCGCAGGACGCCGTTATACGGACCGCGATGCGGCGGCAGGTGCTTGCCCGGCTCGAAGATCGAGAACATCGCCGATTTCATGCCGGGGATCTTCTGCAGGATGCGCCAGGTCTCGGGACACTGGCGGATCGCCTCCTCCGACTTGATGCCGTAGCCGCACAGGAAGAAGGTCTTCCAGTTCTGGTCCGACGAGATCGAGCGCACTTCCGACGAGATCTCGTGGAACGCCGGCAGTTCGCCCTTGCGCACCAGGACATTGTCGAGCTCGGCGCGGATCGCCTTCCACTCGGCCTCGACTTCGCGCGCCCATGGAAAGTCGTCGGTCTCGAAGACCGGCGGATTGCCGACGGCCGAATGCTTCAGATTGAGCTTCTCGGCGCCGTCGACGAGCCGCTGCACCGAGCGTGCGACGAAGCCGTCGCGGGTCATCGTGTCGTCCAGACCTTCGGTCTTCTGCTTCTGCTGGCTCACAGGCTTGTCTTTCGTTGTGTTCGCATTCCCGCCGGCCACCGCCGGGCGATGTCCGTCTTCGCCGCAGGTCGCCGCGCTCGCCCGCTAATTGTGACGGTACGCTGACACCTGCAAGGGCGCGTCGCGCTGCATCTGGCCCCTGTTCACTGGAAATCAAATGCCGACAGGCCGGTGACCATTTCGTCGAGCCCCAGCGGGCGGGTCAGCGGCGGCTCGGCGCGGGCAAGGCACGCCTGCCGCTCGCACAGCCGGCAGGCCGGGCCGATGCCGACCGTGGCGGGCTTGGTTCCCAGATGCCGGCCATAGACCGTCTCGTCCTTGTAGCCGATGTCGCAGCCGATCAGGATGGCCGTGCGCCGCGGACGCTCGGCAAATCCGGCCTGCAATCCTTCCAGCGTCCGCGCGACGAGCAGGAACTCGGCGCCATCCGGCATTTCGGCGCTTTCCACCAGGATCTGCCCCGGCTGGGCAAAGGCCGCATGGATCGGCAGCTTGGGACAGCCGCCGCCGAAGCGCTGCACCGGAAAGCCACGCGCGCCGGCCCGGCGGAAGCGATTGCCGGCGTTGTCGACCTCGAGCAGGAAGAACGGCACGCCCGGCGCGCCCTGGCGCTGCAGCATGGTCAGCCGGTTGGCCGCCTGCTCGAAGGACACCTGGAAACGGCCGCGCAGGACATCGATGTCGTAGGCCGAACGTTCGGCCGCGGCCTGGAAGGCGGCATAGGGCATCATCAGCGCATGGGCGGCGTAGCGCAGCAACTCGAACCGGGCCAGCCGGCGCGCCTCGTCGCTCGAAAAGGCGAAGGTCGCGGCCTCCGCCGAAATCACCTCGCCGAAGGCCAGGAGGCAGGATTCCAGCGCCACCTCGCGCAGCCGGTCGGCCGGGGCGAGACGCTCGGACAGGAACAGCCGGCGCGAGTGCCGGTCGAAGCGGCGGCGCCAGTTCGGCATGGTCTGCACCGGCAGCACCCGCACGGAAATGTCGTGCTCCTTGCGCAGCCAGGTCTTCAGCGCCCCCATCAGATCGTCGCCGGCGGCCAGCGTCTGGTGCAGGGTCTCGGCGGCACTTTCCAGCGCGGCGAAATAGTTCGGCCGGGTCTCGAACACCTCGCGGACCTCGTCGATCGGCAGCCGCGCGCCGGCCAGCCCGGTGCCGCGCCCCTCCCGCGCCAGGAGATCGGACAGGTCGGAGAGCCGCCCATGCTGCTCGCGATAGGCGCGATAGAGCTTGATCACGCCGGCCGCCGCGTTCGGCGCGGCTTCGGCGATCTCCAAGAGTTCCTGCTCGCCGGGAAGTTCGCCGGCGAGCAGCGGGTCCGAGAAGACCCCGCGCAATTCGGCGACGGAGCCCTGCTGCTCGCCCCGCAGATCGCCTATATCCACCTCGTAGGTCTGCGACAGCTTGAGGATGAGCTGCACTGTCAGCGGGCGCTGATTGCGTTCGATGAGGTTCAGATAGGATGGCGAGATGCCGAGTTCCTCGGCCATCGCGGTCTGGGTCAGGCCGAGACCGTTGCGGATGCGGCGGATGCGCGGACCCGCGAAGATCTTGTTCTCGGCCATCAGGCGCCTCGCGGGAAGACAGAGCGCGCCGGATCGTCAGGGGCTAGGGAATCGTCAGGGGTAAGGGAGTGGAAGGGGTGCGGCCGGGTAGTACGCCGGCCACCGGGTGCGGAACGGCCGTTCAGGCGCCCAGATGCGTGCCGCCGCCCTGCATGCGACGCAGGCAGGCAGGGCCCGGTCCGCGCATGTAGTGACGCTCGGGATGGTAGGCCGCCAAAGCGTTGCTCAGGCCCAGAAGACGCAAAACCACACGCACCGCACTCATCGTCCGCTCCAAATCTCGACCGGTCGTCCGCCGACAATTGGCAGCATGACCGGGAAAGGTTTCGATTGATGGAATCCAAGGCGATATTGTGTTGGTGGATCATGTCTTTCACGAAAATCCATACCCCTGTGACGCCACTGCAACGGCTTTGAGCGCCCCGCGCCAGCGGCCATTCACGGCCGCAATGCACCATGCCGGCCTATGACAAATTTTACATCGTGACAATCGCAGCCTGTGAAGGTCCTGACAAGACGACCCGAATAAGCCTGCGATCCGACCGCCCGGCGCTTCTCAGCACATACCGGCGATGTCATGTCTCTCCCCAGGCACTGCCGGTCACTTGTCACAGTCGCATCGGCAGCCGGAATTCAGGAGAGGATCGACCGCCATGACCGATTTTTACAATCTCGTCCCGTCTGCCCCCGAAGGCCGTTTCGACAATGTCGAGCGCAACTACACGCCCGAGGACGTCCAGCGCCTGCGCGGTTCGGTCCAGATCCGCTACACGCTGGCCGAAAACGGCGCCAACCGGCTCTGGGAGCTGATCCACTCGGAAGACTTCGTCAATTCGCTCGGCGCGATGACCGGCAACCAGGCCATGCAGCAGGTCCGCGCCGGCCTGAAGGCGATCTACCTCTCCGGCTGGCAGGTCGCCGCCGACTCCAACACCGCCTCGTCGATGTATCCGGACCAGTCGCTCTATCCGGCCAATGCCGCGCCCGAGCTCTGCCGCCGGATCAACCGCACCCTGCAGCGCGCCGACCAGATCGAGCATGCCGAAGGCGCGAAGTCCGTCGACACCTGGTTCGCCCCGATCGTCGCCGACGCCGAGGCCGGCTTCGGCGGCCCGCTCAACGCCTTCGAGATCATGAAGGCCTTCATCGAGGCCGGCGCCGCGGGCGTCCATTTCGAGGACCAGCTCGCTTCGGAAAAGAAGTGCGGCCATCTCGGCGGCAAGGTGCTGATCCCCACCCAGGCGCATATCCGCAACCTCACCGCGGCGCGGCTGGCGGCCGACGTGATGGGCGTGCCCTCGCTGGTGATCTGCCGCACCGACGCCGAGGCGGCCAAGCTGATCACCTCGGACATCGACGAGCGCGACCAGCCCTATGTCGATTATGACGGCGGCCGCACGCCGGAAGGTTTCTACCGGGTCAAGAACGGCCTCGAGCCGTGCATCGCCCGGGCGATCGCCTGCGCGCCCTATTCCGACCTGATCTGGTGCGAGACCTCCAAGCCCGACCTCGAACAGGCCCGGCGCTTCGCCGAAGCGGTGAGGAAGGAGCATCCGAACCAGCTCCTGGCCTACAATTGCTCGCCGTCCTTCAACTGGAAGAAGAACCTCGACGACGCGACCATCGCCAAGTTCCAGCGCGAGCTGGGAGCCATGGGCTACAAGTTCCAGTTCATCACCCTAGCCGGCTTCCACCAGCTGAACCACGGCATGTTCGAACTGGCCCGCGGCTACAAGGATCGGCAGATGGCCGCCTATTCGGAGCTGCAGGAAGCCGAGTTCGCCTCCGAGGCCGACGGCTACACGGCGACGAAGCACCAGCGCGAGGTCGGCACCGGCTATTTCGATGCCGTCTCCATGGCCATCACCGGCGGCCAGTCCTCGACGACCGCCATGGGCGAATCCACCGAGAGCGCGCAGTTCAAGAAGGACCAGCATCTCAGCGTGGCAGCCGAGTAACCCCCTCGCGCAAGTCGGTTGGCCAACCTCCGGCCCCTTGCGCAAACGGAGCGGGACACGCGCGGAAGTTTCTCTTCCCGCTTCCGCGGCCCCCAGTCTCCCGCTCCCCCGGAACGCTCCCCCGAGCGGCGTTCCGGGACCCCACGACACCGACATGACGACCAACCAAGGAGACAGACGATGAGTGCAGTCGCTATCGACGAAAGCCGCCCTCGCACCCGCGTCAAGGAGCGGGCCGAGGAGCAGTCCTCTTCCATGGACGAGGCCCAGCAGGCCGCGATCCGCATGCTGGCCAACGACCTTCACCGGCTGAACCAGTCCGTGATGAAGGCGGTCGAGGCCGGCGTCTCCGTCGAACTCGTGCGCTCCGCCCGCCACCATTCCGGCAACGGCAATTGGGGCGACCTGCTGATCCCGGTCGTGGTCAAGACCGGGAGCTGAGCACCCGGCGGGCGCCCGCAGAAAGGTGCCAGCGGAAATCACCCAAGCGCCCGTTCCCTGCACAGCCGGGGAGCGGGCGCTTTGCGTCGGGATGCTGGGCCGATCATCGCCGGAGCAGAGCATCCCGGCTCGGGCCCCGCCTTCCCTCACCCCCGTCCGGCGGGCTACACTCCGGCCCAATCCGCCCGAGAGGCGCTTCCCCGCAGGATGGCATGACCAGCACGAAACCTCCGAAATCGCCGCGTCCGAGCGGACCCGCACGGATCGATTACGGCCGCAAGACCGGCCGCGTCGGCGGCAACGAGGCCAGCGCCGTCAAGGGCGCGCCGAACGCCAAGCGCGACCCGGCCCCAGTCAAGGTGCCGGCGAATGACGGCGCCCATCTGGAATCCAAGCGCGGCGTCGCCTCCATGCACGAGGCCTCGGGCTGGCTTGCCGCGCGCGGCATCGACGATCTGGAATGCATCACGCCGGATCTGGCGGGCGTCGCCCGCGGCAAGATGATGCCGGCCAAGAAGTTCACCGCCAACACCTCGCTGGCGCTGCCGTCGGCGCTGTTCATGCACACGATCTCCGGCGAATACCCCGAGGAAAGCGGCGAGTTCCGCTATTCGCCCGGCGACGGCGACCTCAAGCTCGTGCCCGACCTGTCCACCCTGTGCCGGGTCCCGTGGGAGAGCGACCCGACCGCCCAGGTGATCTGCGATCTCGTCGACCAGAACGGCGTCGCCGTCGGCTACACGCCGCGCAACGTCCTGAAGCGGGTGATGGCGCTCTATGACGCCAGGGGCTGGAAGCCGGTCGTCGCACCGGAGATCGAATTCTATCTCGTCTCCAAGAATGTCGACCCGGACTATCCGCTGGTGCCGCCGATCGGCCGCTCGGGCCGGCAGATCCAGTCGGGCCAGTCCTATTCCATCGGCGGCGTCAACGAATTCGACGAACTGATCGACGACATCTACGACTATTCCGATGCTCAGGGGCTGGAGATCGACACGCTGATCCACGAGGAGGGCGCCGCCCAGCTCGAGATCAATCTGCGCCATGGCGACCCGCTGGAGCTCGCCGACCAGGTCTTCATGTTCAAGCGCACCATCCGCGAGGCGGCGCTCGGCCAGGACATCTACGCCACCTTCATGGCGAAGCCCATTCAGGGCCAGCCGGGCTCGGCCATGCACATCCACCAGTCGGTGATCGACAAGGAAACCGGTCGCAACGTCTTCTCCAACGAGGACGGCTCGGCCTCCGACCTGTTCTTCGCCTTTCTCGGCGGCATGCAGCGCTACGTGCCGGCAGCGCTGATCATGATGGCGCCCTATGTGAACTCCTATCGCCGGCTGACCTACGGCATGGCCGCGCCGACCAACACCGCCTGGGGCTATGACAACCGCACCACCGCCTTCCGGGTCCCGACCTCGGATGCCGCCGGCCGCCGCGTCGAGAACCGCCTGCCCTCCTCCGACACCAATCCCTATCTCGCCATCGCGGCCTCGCTCGCCTGCGGCTATCTGGGCATGGTCAACAACCTCACGCCCGAGGGCCCGACCGACCGGACCGTCAACGAGGACGGCGTCATCTCGCTGCCCCGCGGGCTCCTGGAAGCCCTGGCGATCTTCGAGGCCGAGAAGGATTTCGACACCGTCTTCAGCCCGGAATTCGTCGGCACCTATGCCGGCATCAAGCGCGGCGAGCACGAGACCTTCATGCAGGTGATCAGTCCCTGGGAACGCGAGTTCCTGCTCCTGCAGGTCTGAGCCTTGCCCGCCTATCAGTCTCCCATCGCCCCCGGCCGGTCCTGGTACGAGGACAGCGTCGAGCGACCGACCTTTCCGGCCCTGGACGGCAGCCGCAAGGTGGACGTCCTGGTCGTCGGCGGCGGCTTCACCGGCCTGTCGGCGGCGCTGCATCTCGCCCGCACCGGCGTCGACGTGGCGGTGCTGGAGGCGCATCGCTTCGGCGATGGTGCCTCGGGTCGCAATGGTGGACAGATGGGAACCGGCCAGCGGCTCTGGCCGATGGAGATCGAGGCGGCCTACGGCTTCGAGCGATCCAAGGCCCTGTTCGATCTCGCCGAGGAGGCCAAGGCCCATCTGACCGAGTTCATCACCGCCAACGGCATCGACGCCGACTACCGCGAAGGCCAGCTTTCGGTCGTCCACAAGCGCCGCTACCTGAAGGACTACCGCGCCCAGGTCGAGGAGCTGACGACCCGCTACGCCTATCCCCATGTCAGCTTCATGGATGCCGACGAGACTGCCGACCGGCTCGGCTCGCGTCGCTATTTCGGCGGCATTCGCGACACCGGCACCGGCCATATCAACCCGATGAAGCTGGTCGTCGGCAGCGCCCGGGTCGCGGCCGAAGCCGGGGCGCAGCTCTTCGAGAACAGCCATGTCGAGCGGCTCGACCGGCGTGATGGCCGGTTCGTCGCCGTCACCGCCCATGGCGAGGTCAGCGCCGAGCGCGTTCTGATCGCCACCAACGCCTATGGCGGGGGCCTCGACCCGCAGGTCGACGCCCATGTCATGCCGATCGGCTCCTTCATCGGCGCGACCGAGCCGCTGACCGACCCCGACGCGGTGCTGCCCGGCGGCGAATCCTGCGACGATTCCCGCTTCGTCGTGCGCTATTTCCGCAAGAGCGGCGACGGCCGGTTGCTGTTCGGCGGCCGCGAGGCCTACACCTCCGCCACCGGCGACATTGGCCGACACATCCGCAAGCAGATCGCCGAAGTCTATCCGCATCTGGCCGATGTGCGCCTCAGCCACGCCTGGGGCGGCTCGGTCGGCATCACCATGGAGCGCCTGCCCTATGTGCGCAGCCTGGCGCCGGGGATCACCACCATTGGCGGGTTTTCCGGACATGGCGTCATGCTCGCGAACTTCGCCGGCCGCCTCTATGCCGAGCGCGTCAACGGCAATCGCGACCGCCTCGCCGACTTCGAGGCGCTGCGCATTCCCGCCTTCCCGGGGGGGCGGCGACTGCGCGCGCCGCTGCTTTTCCTCGCAATGACCTGGTTTTCCCTGCGCGACCGCTTCTAAAACCCGGCACGCGCGACATATTCGGATCGTGCGCGGCCGACCCCTTCGCCCGCAGCCGGCAGGCAGGCAGCCCAACCGACGCACCATGACGGCCCCAGGAGCAGACGACACGATGCCAGATCTCGACATTCTCAAGGACCGCACGGGGCTGATCGTCGAGGACAACATGATCATCGCGCTCGATGCCGAGCAATTGCTGCTCGACAACGGCATGGCGCGGATCCTGACCGCCGCGAATGTCGCCGAGGCGCTGCGCCTGATCGAGACCGAGACGATCGATGTCGCGCTGCTCGACGTCAATCTCGGCTCGGAGACCAGTTTTGCGCTGATCGCGCCCCTGAATGCGCGGAGCGTGCCCTACATCTTCGTCACCGGCTACGGCGAGAATCTCGATCTGCCGCCGGAGGCCGGCGCCAGCGAAGCGATCAACAAGCCCTATGACGACGTCCGCATGCTGGAGGCGGTCACACGTGCCTTTGCCAGGCGCGAGGCCGCGGCCTGAGCGCCCGGCGCGAATGATCTTCGCCGGCCCGCCGCGGCTATGGAATAATTCAATCGATTAGATTACACAGCGGACGGAACGGCTTCCCCCGCTCATTGTCTTGCAGAGGGACGATACATGTCCAGCCAGATCATTCCCGTCGACCCGTTCGACTATGTCGTCTTCGGCGGCAATGGCGACCTTGCCGAACGCAAGCTGCTGCCGGCGCTCTATCATCGCGATCATGACGGGCAGATGCCGCAGGATTCGCGGATCATCGGCGCCTCGCGCACCCATATTTCCGACGAGGAATACCGGGCCTTCGCCCGCGAGGCGATCGCCAAGCACGTCAAGCCCGAGGACACCCACACGACGTCCGTCGAGCGTTTCGTCTCGCGCCTGCACTACCGCCAGGTGGATGCGCGCGCCGACGAGGGCTGGGGCGAGCTGAAGGCGCTTCTGGAAGGCGCCGAGGACGGCAACGGCACGCGCGTGCGCGCTTTCTACCTGGCGGTCGGCCCGGCGCTGTTCGCCGATCTCGCCTGCCGCATCGGCGAAAAGGGCCTCGTCCACGCCAACACCCGGCTCGTCGTCGAGAAGCCCGTCGGCCGCGACCTGGAATCGGCCCGCGAACTGAACGACATCATCGGCCGCTACTTCACCGAGGACCAGGTCTTCCGCATCGACCATTATCTCGGCAAGGAGACGGTGCAGAACCTGATGGCGCTGCGCTTCGCCAATGCGCTGTACGAGCCGATCTGGAACTCCGCCCATATCGACCACGTCCAGATCACCGTGGCGGAATCGGTCGGGCTGGAAGGTCGCGCCGGCTATTACGACAAGGCCGGCGCGCTGCGTGACATGGTGCAGAACCACATCCTGCAGCTGATGTGCCTGGTCGCCCTCGAGCCGCCCCCGACGCTGGACGCCGACGCCCTGCGCGACGAAAAGCTGAAGGTGCTGCGCGCTCTCACCCCGATCGATGCCTCGAATGTCGAAAGCCGCACCGTGCGTGGCCAGTACAAGGCCGGCGCCTCCGATGGCGCCGCCGTGCGCAGCTATCTCGACGATCTCGGCGAGGCCCAGAGCGACACCGAGACCTTCGTCGCGATCAAGGCCGAGATCGGCAACTGGCGCTGGGCCGGCGTGCCCTTCTACCTGCGGACCGGCAAGCGGCTGTCGGAGCGCATGTCGGAGATCGTCGTCACCTTCCGGCCGATCCCGCACTCGATCTTCGCCGGCCTCTCGGGCAGCATCCAGCAGAATCAGCTGGTCATGCGGCTGCAGCCCAATGAGGGCGTCAAGCAGTGGGTGATGATCAAGGACCCCGGTCCCGGCGGCATGCGCCTGCGCCACGTGCCGCTGGACATGAGCTTTGCCGAATCCTTCCGGGTGCGGAACCCGGACGCCTATGAGCGGCTGCTGATGGATGTCATCCGCGGCAACCAGACCCTGTTCATGCGCCGCGACGAGGTCGAGGCGGCGTGGAACTGGATCGATCCGATCCCGCAGGCCTGGGCCGAGAAATCCATGAAGCCGCAGGGCTACACGGCCGGCACCTGGGGCCCCTCCTCCGGCGTGGCGCTGATCGAGCGCGACGGCCGCACCTGGCACGAACCCGACTGAGGCGATCCGGAATGAGCACAGCCCCCGTCCTGCACCGCTACCGCGATGGCGACGCCCTGGCCGAGGCCCTCGCGGTCGGCGTGGCCGCCGTCCTCGCCGGCGCCATCGCCACCCGCGGCACGGCGACCCTGGCGGTCTCCGGGGGCTCGACGCCGAAGCGCTTCTTCGAGCGGCTGTCGCAGGCCGAGATCGACTGGCCGAATGTCAACGTGCTCCTGGTGGACGAACGCTGGGTGCCGGCAACGAGCGATCGCTCGAACGCCGCGCTGGTCGCCGACAAGCTCCTGAAGAACCGCGCCGCGGCGGCGCATTTCATTCCCTTCTATCTCGACGCAGAAACGCCGGAGGACGCGCGCGAGGATCTCGCCGAGCGCTTCCGGCGGCTGGCCCGTCCGCTCGACGCCGCCGTGCTCGGCATGGGCACGGACGGCCATACCGCCTCGTTCTTCCCGGCCGGCGACAATCTCGATGCCGCCATCGATCCGCAGACCACCGAGCCGGTCGTCGCCATGCGTGCGCCCGGGGCCGGCGAGCCCCGCGTCACCCTGACCCTGCCGATGCTGGTGGAAGCGCGGCTCCTGGCGATCCACATCGAAGGCGAGGAAAAGCTCGCCGTCTACGAAAAGGCATTGGCCGGCGGCCCCGTCGAGGAACTGCCGATCCGGGCGGTCCTCGAAGCACCGCGCAAGGACCCGGCCAACGTCTTCTGGTGTCCCTGACGCCCCTTTCACCGTCCAGGAGGTCAATCCCATGACCGTCGATCCGCGCATTGCAGAGATCACCGACCGCATCCGGGAGCGTTCCGCGCCGACGCGCGAACCCTATGTGGCGCGCATCATGGCGAAGGGCGCCGAGGGACCGAAGCGCTCGACCCTGACATGCGGCAACCTCGCCCATGGCTTCGCCGCCTGCGGCCCGCTGGACAAGTCCCGCTTGTCGGGCGACCAGACGCCCAATCTCGGCATCATCACCGCCTATAACGACATGCTCTCGGCCCACCAGCCCTTCGAGCGCTATCCCGAACTGATCCGCGAGGCGGCCCGGGCCATGGGCGGCACCGCCCAGGTGGCGTCGGGGGTTCCGGCCATGTGCGACGGCGTCACGCAAGGCCAGGCCGGCATGGAGCTGTCGCTGTTCTCGCGCGACGTGATCGCCATGGCGACCGCCGTCGGCCTCTCCCACGACATGTTCGACGCCGCCGTCTATCTGGGCGTCTGCGACAAGATCGTGCCGGGCCTGACCATCGCTGCTTTGACCTTCGGCCATCTGCCGGCGATCTTCGTGCCGGCCGGACCGATGACCTCGGGCCTGCCCAATGACGATAAGAGCCGCATCCGCCAGCTCTACGCCGAGGGCAAGGTCGGGCGCGAGGAACTGCTTGCCGCCGAATCCCAGTCCTATCACGGCCCCGGCACCTGCACCTTCTACGGCACCGCCAATTCCAACCAGATGCTGATGGAGATCATGGGCCTGCACACGCCGGGCTCGTCCTTCGTCAATCCGAACACGCCGCTGCGCGATGCGCTGACGCGGGAAGCGGCCAGGCGCGCCCTGTCGATCACCGCGCTGGGCAACGAATACACGCCGGCCGGGCTGGTGGTGGACGAGCGTGCCGTCGTCAACGGCGTCGTCGGGCTGCACGCCACGGGCGGTTCGACCAATCACACCATGCATCTGGTGGCGATGGCCGCGGCCGCCGGCATCAAGCTGACCTGGCAGGACATTTCCGACCTGTCGGACATCACGCCGCTGCTCGCCCGCGTCTATCCGAACGGCCTCGCCGACGTGAACCATTTCCAGGCGGCCGGCGGCATGGGCTTCCTGATCCGCGAACTGCTCGATTGCGGCCTGCTGCACGAGGACGTGCGGACCGCATGGGGCCATGGCCTGCGCGCCTATACGGTCGAGGCGCGGCTGGCGCCGGACGGCGAGACCGTGCTGCGCGAAGCTGCCCCCGCCCACAGCGGCGATCCCAAGGTGCTGACCACAGCCGACCAGCCCTTCTCGTCCAATGGCGGCCTGCGCATGCTCAAGGGCAATCTCGGCAAGGCCGTCATCAAGGTTTCCGCCGTCCGGCCCGAACGCCGCATCGTCGAGGCGCCGGCGAAGATCTTCCACGACCAGAACGACATGAAGGCCGCCTTCGATTCCGGCGAGCTCAACCGCGATTTCGTGGCTGTCGTCCGCTTCCAGGGCCCCAAGTCCAACGGCATGCCGGAGCTGCACAAGCTGACGCCGCTGCTCGGCGTTCTCCTCGACCGCGGCCACAAGGTGGCGCTGGTCACCGACGGGCGGATGTCGGGCGCCAGCGGCAAGGTGCCGGCGGCGATCCACGTCACGCCCGAAGCCAAGGCCGGCGGGATGATCGCCAGGCTGGTCGATGGCGACATGGTGCGTCTCGATGCCGATGGCGGCACGCTGGAGATCCTCGTGGACGCCGACGAGCTGGCGGCGCGCCCCCTCGCCGACCCCGATCTCAGCGGCAACGAATTCGGCATGGGCCGGGAATTGTTCGCCACCTTTCGGGCGGCGGTGGGCACGGCTGACGCAGGCGCCAGCGTCTTTTGACGGCTTCCGCAGCGCGCGTTCGCATGATAGCGCACTAAATGGTCTGCCCGAGGAGGCGGAACCATGGATTCCTGTTGATGAATTTCGCCAAGAGCATGCTGGCCATCTCCCTGCGACAGCTCGGTATCGTCCACGACATCCTGATCGCCGCGGTATCGATGACCATCGCCATGTCGATCGCCTGGGGATGGCAGCCGCTGTTCAGCGTCTGGCAGATCTGGCTTCTGATCGGTGCCTATACGGCACTGAGCGCGGTCTGCTTTCCGTTCTTCTCGCTCAACAGCGGCGCCTGGCGCTATGCCTCGCTGCTCGACGTGCTGTCGATCGTCAAGGCGGTCACCTTCATCAACCTGGCCTTCCTGCTGCTGCATTTCCTGCTGTTCCGCGGTGCCTTCCTGCCCCGCTCCACGATCGTGATCTCCTGGTTCATCATGATCGTCGGCCTGGGCGGCCCCCGCCTCGCCTACCGGCTGATGAAGGAGCGCCGCCTCGACCGCCGCAGCCTCGCCGCCTCGGCCATCGCCGGCACCAAGCGCGACCTCCTGCTCTACGGCTTCAACGACAATGCCGACCTGTTCATCCGCAACAGCCGTCGCAACCGTCGGCAGGACGCCATCGTCGGCATCATCGACGAGAAGTCCAAGAACCGGCGCCGGCAATTGCATGGCATCCGCGTGCTCGGCACGCTGGCCGAACTGGAACAGACCATCGCCTGGGCCGAGAAGCGGGGCACGCCGGTCGGCGAACTGGTGGTCACCGAGGTCGACATTCCGGCCGCGCGGCTGTCGCGCATCGTCGCCACCTGCGCGCCGCTGGGCGTGACGGTCAAGCGGCTGCCCGACATCAGCCAGACGGGCATCGTCGACGAGAACCGCCCGATCGAGCCGCTGCCGATCGCGCTGGAAGATCTCCTGGGGCGCCAGGAGGTGGATCTCGACATCGCCGAGGTCGAGCGGCTGATCAAGGACCGGCTGGTCATCGTCACCGGCGCCGGCGGCTCGATCGGCTCCGAACTCGTGCGCCAGATCGCGCGCTTCGCGCCGCGCCGTCTCGTCCTCGTCGACAATTCCGAGTTCAATCTCTGGTCGGTCACCCGGCAGATTTCCGATGAATTCCCCGGCGTTCCGATCCTGCCGCGGATCGTCGACGTGCGCCACGGCAACCGCATCCGGGCGCTGTTCGCCGAAGTCGGCCCCGACGTCGTCTTCCACGCCGCCGCGCTCAAGCACGTGCCCATCGTCGAGGACAATCCGGTCGAGGGAATCGACACCAACCTCCTGGGCACTCGCAACGTCGCCGATGCCACCCTTGCCGCCGGCGCCTCGGCCTTCGTGATGATCTCGACCGACAAGGCGGTGAACCCGTCCAACGTCATGGGCGCGACCAAGCGGGCCGCCGAAGCCTATTGCCAGGCACTGGATCTCGATCAGGACGCGACCCGCTTCATCACGGTGCGCTTCGGCAACGTCCTCGGCTCGACCGGCTCGGTGATCCCGCTGTTCCGCTCGCAGCTGGAAAAGGGCGGGCCGCTGACGGTCACCCACCCGCACATCACCCGCTTCTTCATGACCATTCCCGAGGCGTCGCGGCTGATCTTGCATGCGGCGGGCCACGGCATGACCGACACCCGCGCCAAGGGCCAGATCTTCGTGCTCGACATGGGCAAGCCGATCCGCGTCGCCGAGCTCGCCGAGCGGGTGATCCAGCTGGCCGGACTGAAGCCGCATATCGACATCGACATCCGCTTCGTCGGGCTGCGCAAGGGCGAGAAGCTCTACGAGGAACTGTTCGGCGAGGGCGAGACGCGCGAGGAGACCGGCCGCGCCGGCCTGCTCATCGCCGGCTCGCGGGTCAGCGACGTGAAGCTCCTGTCGCGCAGCTTCGCCAATATCGAGGGTGCTGTCGCAGCCGGCGATGCCGAGCGCGCGCTGGACATTCTCAGGCGCATCGTGCCGGAATACCAGCCGGCCATCATCGACGACGATACCGGCGCCGACCCGGCGCGTCTGGCCCAGCCGACACCGCCGGCACCGGCCTGATCCGCATCGCAGCATCATCGCGACGCGCTGGCTGAACGGACTGCGGCCTGCAGTATCGCGCGGTCATGGCCGCGCTGCCGTCGATCCGCGCTGACCGCGTGCCGGGACTACAGCGCCAGGCGGCGGCCGCGAATGTCGGCGATGTGCTTCTTCACCGCGGCAATGTCGTTCTGCAGCCGCACGACTTCCTCGTCGTCGCCCGCCTGCGGCGTCTCGCTGTCGGCGGGATCGGGAAGATCGCCGCCCAGCGCACGGATGCGCTCGCGCAGCGTCCGGCGCCGCGCGGCCGGCGGCAGCGTCTCGTCTTCGCCTGCATTGGCCGCGTCCGACGCGTCCTGCGCGGGGGCCGCGGCATCCTCTGCGTCATTCGCCGGAACCGGGCGATCCTCCGACGCATCGGTCCCGACCGGTGCCGGGTCGGCCTCGTCGGACACGGGCTCTTCGGCAACCGGCATTGCCTCGGCCATGCGCCGTTGATCCTGCGCGCTCGCATGGACCGACGGACGGAAGTCGTCGCCTGAGGCCTCGGTGCCGGCGGTCATGGCGCCGTCCCCGGGGGCCAGAACGATGGCCGTGGAATAGCCGCCGCCATTGCCGAAACGACCGGTCGCGGCGGAGCCGTAGGAGGTGCTGAAGCCCGTTGGGCGTGGCCGTGCGGCCATTTCCGCCCGCATCCGCATGGCGTTGCGATACTGTTCCGAGATCGCACCGACACCGGCCAGGAACACCCCGGCCAGAAAGCCCAGCATGCCGCCGGCCCCGACCACCAGGCGCCGTGACAGGCTGGAGGGCCGCAGCGGCGGGGTGGCTTCCGAGATCACCCGGACATTGGCCGTGTTGATGCCCTGCTGTTCACCGGTTTCCCGGGCGCGCAGCAGGTAGGATTCATAGACTGCCCGCGACGCCTCGACCTCGCGCTGCAATTCGCGCAGCCGCACGAAGGAACCGCTCGTCGCCACCTGATCGGACTTCAGCTCGTCGAGCTGCCGGGTGAGATCGCTGTTGGTGCGCTCGGCGCGGGCGAGATCGGTCTGTGCTCCGGCGACGATCCGGGCGAGCTCGGAGCGGATGGCGTCGCGCGCCGAGGCCAGCGACTGGCGGCTGGCGATGAGCTGCGGATGCCGGGGGCCGAGAGTGGCCGCCAGCGATGCGGTCTTCTGGGCGAGGTCCGAATAGGTGGCGCGCAGACGCGTCAGCGCATCCGAGGTCAGTTCTTCGGGAAACGCGCCTTCGACCACGTCGTCGACACTGGCCCTGGACATCTGCTCGGCCTTGACCCTGAGGGCGGTCACGTTGGCCCGGCCGCGCGACAGTTCGTCGTTGATCCGCAGGATGTAGCTGTCGTCGACGAGCTGCCCGCCGACGCCGACGAGCTCGTTCTCGGACTTGTAGTCCTCCACCGCCCGTTCGGCGGCCGAGACCTTCTCGCGCAGTTCGGCCAGGCGCGAGGAGAGCGCATTGGTCGCCCGCCCCGCCGTATCCGACTGGACCTCGGCCAGATGGTCGATGAAGGTATTGGCGACCAGACGCGACAGCCGGGCGGATTTCTCCGGGTTTTCGGTCGTCACCGAGATGTTGAGGATGAAGCTCTTGGCATCGCGCGAGACCCCGGTCACCTCGCGCAGATTCTCCATCGTCAGCAGGAAGCGTTCGTTGGTCGATGCGGTGGTGGGGCTGGTGAGGCCGAGGCTTTCCAGCGACGGCAGCAGCGACTCGCCCTGGCCGTTGAACTCGGGATCCGACGTCAGGTCGGCGCTCTCGACGATCTTGGCCATCATGTCGTTGGAATTGATGACCGCGATCTGGCTCTCGATCAAAGCGAGGGTCGCCTCCGTCGGCAGGCCGTTCGGCGTGACCTCGTTCTGCACCACCTTGATGTCGCGGGGATCGGCGAAAATCTGCGAATAGGCGGTATATTTCTTCGGCATCGACAGCGCGAAGGCGACGCCGAGCAACAGCCCGAAGATGGTCGTCAGGATGATCAGCCGCCGCGCCGACCAGACCGACTGGAAGACATGCACCGGGTCGATCAGCGAGCCGTTGGAATCCTGCATCTGCGGTCCTGACGGGCGCGCGGCATACGGTGCGTTCGGGTTCGTCTCGGATGAGAACATAGCCATATCGATCCGCAGAATAGCCGTCCGGATCAAGTGCCGGAGCTTGCCGACCGACTCTGGGCAATCATGGCTAATGAACGGTTAAGACGCACGTCCCTAGCGGAACTTTCCGTCGGTCAGCCGGTCCGCAGGCGTGATTTCAGCAGCTCCATCCATGGTTTCGGGCGCAGGTCGCGGTCGAGCGGAAGCGGCCGGTCGGGATGGCCGTCCGGCCGTGGCAGCACGTCCGGCACCCAGCTGTAGCGATCGGTGATGCCCCACACCGTCACTGCCTGCGGCGGCTTCCAGGCGAAGATCGCGTCGAGAAGGTCGGAGACCAGCCCATAGGCGGTCTCGTCCTGCGCCGCGTTGCTCGGCGGGGTTTCCCAGTCGATGATATCCAGCTCGGTGACCATCAGCCCGACGCCGAGCCGGTCCAGCTCCTTGTGGAAGCGTTCGAGCCCCGCCTTGTCGATCTGACGGCCCGCATACAGATGCCCCTGCATGCCGACGCTGTGGACTGGCACATTGCCGTCCTGCAGCTGGCGCACGATGCCGAGCATGATCTCCCGGCGGGCGTCGAAGCGCGGGCCGACGAACTCCAGATCGTAATCGTTGATCACCAGCCGCGCCTGCGGATCGGCCCGGGCCGAGGCCGCAAAGGCGATGGGGATGTGCTTCGGCCCCAGCTTGTCCAGCCAGACGGTCTGGCGCAGCGGGCCTTCGGTCGCCGGATCGTTGGCGATGACCTCGTTGACGACGTCCCACCCGGTCAGCCGGCCCTTGTAGCGGTCGCCGATCCGTTCGATGTGGTCGACCAGCGCGGCCTCCGCCGCGGCCGGCGTGTCGAGCCGCTCCACCCAGTCCGGGGTCGCGCCCCACCAGACATGGCAGGTGCCCCGGCTGAGCCGGTCGTTCTGCAGGGCGAAATCGACCACCCGGTCGGCGGGCTCGAAATTCCACTGGTCGGGCGCGGGATGGACGAGGCTGAACTTCAGCCCGTTCATCGGCATGATCAGGTCGCAATGGTCGAGGAACGCCTGCTTGTAGCCGGGGTCGACCTCCATGAACTCGGCCTGGATGGCGCCGCCCAGCGGCACGCCGCCAGCCGCTCGCGCACCCGTTCCGGCGGCCGATGCCGCACCCGGCGCCAAGGCCAGCGCGGCCCCGGCGCCCAGAAGGGAACGGCGCGTTAAACTTCCCGCGCTAGTCGGGGACGAGCCGCCGGGCGCCGCCGCTTCCGGCTGGTGCACGCTTCGCAGCTTGGAACGTGCATCGCGCCCGCGGTGGTGTATCGTCATCTGCCTATCGCTCTCCCGAAGGTTGGAGCATGCCACGCACAGCAGTCTGGATCGAAAGCTTTAAGGGCAACCTAAGCGTGATCCGCGATTACGCCTGGTTGCTCAGCGGATCCGCCGGCCGGCTGGTCCTGTCGCTCGCCTATTTCGTCAGCATCGCCAACGGCCTGTCCGTCGGCGATTTCGGCCTGTTCGCCACCGCGTCCGCCACCGGCATCGTCCTGTCGCGCATCGGCGGCTTCGGCTTCGTCTCGCCGCTCTACCGGGTCGCGACGGTGCGCCAGCGTCTGGTCGGCACCTACACGGCCGGCCTGCTCGTCGCCTTCCTCCTGTCGCTGCCCGTCGTCGCCATTGCCGCCGCCGGCTTCTATGCCGCCTTCTTCGACGGCGAGATGGGCATTGCCGCCTTCGTCGCCGTGGTCACCGCCGAAATCCTCTTCTGGCGGGCGCTGGAAGTGGTGGTCATCGTCAATAACGGCCTCGGCCGCTTCGGACGGGGCGCCAGCATCGTCATCGCCGGTTCGGCGATCCGCGCCGCTGCCGCTGTCGGCTTCGTCCTTGTCGGCAGCGGCACCCTGCTGGAATGGTCCTGGATCTACATGACGGCCAATGCCGTCGCCGCGCTCTTTGCCATTGTCGGCTTCTACCCGCGCCAGCGGCTGCGCTTCCGGCCGGCGCTCTATCTGGCGCGCTGGCGCGACAGCCTGTCGGTCGCCGGCGCCGAGATCATCTTCTATCTGCAGTCCGAGCTCGACAAGCTGCTCGTCCTGTCGCTGGGCGGACCGCAGATGGCCGGCATCTACGCCATCCTGATGCGGCTGATCGACCTGACGGCGCTGCCGATCCGCTCGGCCAACACGATGATCGTCCAGAAGCTCATGAAGAGCCCGGGCTGGATCGCCGACTGGAAGAGGCGCTGGGGACTGGAAGCGATCGTCGCGGTCGTCTCGGTCGCCGGGCTCGCGGTCCTCGGCGGCATCCTGCACCTCTACCCCACGCTCCTCGGCCGCAATGTCGCCGACGCCGCGCCGTTGGTCCTCGTCGCGCTGTTCGTCCCGGCCTTCCGCAATCTCATCGAATACGAGAGCGAGCTGCTCTATGCGCGCGGCAAGACCGGATTGCGCGCGCTGATCCTTGCCATTGTCGGCCTGATCAAGGCGGGCCTTCTGGTGGTGCTGCTGCGCGCCGCGCCCGACACCGAACGCTGGATCCTCGGCCTGAACGGGCTGTTCCTGGTATTGTGGATCGTCTCGGCGTCCTCGACCTACGCCGCCTTCGACTGGTCGCGCCCGCGCCGCCGCCGGTCGCGCCGCTGGCTCAGATCAGCCCCACAGCCCGGCGAATGAGCGCCGGGTCCGTCCCGGTGAAGGACTGGATACCCGCCGCGACCTGATGCGGTGCGAGCCCGCGCGAGAAATCGGCCAGCGCCTCGGAATCCAGCGCCGCGCCGTTCCAGTACATGTGGCAGAGTTCGACATCCGTCGGGGCATGCCGATCGGGCCGGTTCTCCAGCTCGGCGACGAAACGGCCATAGAGCGTGCACTCCGACAGTGCCCGCCCCCCGGCCAGGGTGCTCATCCAGGAGCGGCCACCGACCGTCTCCATGCGGGCTTTCATCTCGCGCACCGTGTCCGTTCGCCACGGAAGCAATGTCCCGATATAGCCCTCGTCGGTCGTTGCCGGCGCGTCGATCCCGAGCATGGCCCCGGCCCGGCGCGACCAGGCGCGGTGTTCGCTGCGGGCCGGTTCGTCGAGGAAGGCCACGGAGCCTGGACGCCGGAAGAAGTCGACACCGCCGTTGCGGTGAAACCAGCCGAGATCGAAGGGCCGCAGGAAGACGACGTCGGAATCCACCGACACGACGACCTCCTCGTCGAGCAGCGCGGAAATCGCGAGACGGCGCAGTTGCTGCACATGCCAGCCCCGCAGCGGCGGCCCTTTCGGCGTCAGCCAGATGCGGCGACGGCCGAGCGACAACGGATCGGGAAACGGCCGCAGCCATCGCGGCAGCAGATCGCGTTCGTCGACGATCTCGCGGCGCGGACCGGCCAGTTGCCGGAACAGGGCGACATCGGCCCCCTCGACCATGATCAGATGACGGCGATGGCCGGTGACGCGCTGGTCCATGCTTTCGCACAAGAGGCGGCAGCGCTCGAAATCGCCGCGATAGCTCGACGTCACAATGGCCGACTGCAAGGTCATCGTCTCCGTCCCGCGGGCCTCAACACATCAGCCGATCGGGTGACGCGGCGCGAACCTATCGCGCAGAATCCCGAGGAGAAAGGCTGGATTGCCGAGAATGTAGCGCCGCCACAACCGTGCCGGTTCGAGCCCCAGGCGCCATACCCATTCCATGCGCAACCGGCGCACGAGCGCCGGGGCGCGCGACACGTTTCCGGCGTAGAAATCGAACAGCGCGCCGACCCCGACGAACAGGCGGCCGTGACGTGAATTCAATGCGTTGACCAGGAAGAGCTCCTGCGCCGGCACGCCCATCGCCACCAGCACAATGTCCGCATCCGCATGCTCCAGCGCGGTCAGGATGACGGCCTGACCCGCCGCATCGAAATAGCCGTCGGAGATGGTCACATAATCGTGGTGGGGCGCGATCTCGCCGAATCGTCCTGCCGCACGCTCGGCAACGCCCGGCGCGCCGCCGATCAGCGCCACGCGCAGCGGCCGATCCAGCGCTGACAGAAGCCGCGGGACGAAGTCGGTGCCGTTGAGGTTTTCGCGAAAGCGCGCGCCGTAGAGAAGCCGCGCGGCGATGTCGACGCCGATCCCGTCCGGCAGGACCAGGCAGGCGGCCAGCGCCTTCCGGTAGTCCGGGTTCGCCCGCACCAGATTGACGCAATGGGCATTGAGGAAGGCAAGCCGCGTCGGGCCGGTCTCGCTGCTAAAGGCCGCGTCCAGCCGGCGAATGGCATCCGCTCCGGTGATATCGGCCACCGCAATCCCGGCGATCCGGCGCTCGGGCATCGCCGCGTCCGGGGATGCCTCTCGGGGCAGGTGCTGGCCGCCGTCCATCAGGCTGGATCCCGGCCGGCCATGGCGATCGGCCCGGCTTCGTCAGCCATGTGCGCAGTGTCCCGCTGCCCCGTGCCGTTCGCCTGGCGGGCCAATGCCGTGCGCAGCATATCGAGACCGGCGGCGATGCCGGCATCCAGCGCGGCGGTCTGCGACTGCACGAAATCGGCGCCATCCATGCGCACGGCCTCCCCGGCGCGCTCGGCTGCCACCAGCTCGACCAGCCGGTCGGCGAAATCCTGCGGATCGTCGGCGGTGCGGACATTTGCCGGCACGGCACCGACCCCGCGCAGCGCCTGCGGTGTCGCGACGGCCGGCATGCCCTCCTCGAAGGTCTCGATGGTCTTGAGCTGGATGCCGGTGCCGCCCCTCGTCGCCAGCGCCAGCACCCGCGAGGCGCCGACGAAGGCCTGTGCGTCAGCGACCCGGCCGAGGAAGGAGACGTTGCCGGGCAGCGCCGGCGGCGTGCCGTCGAAGTTGCCGGCGATGGCGACGCGGATGTCGGACGGCAGGCGCGGCACGACATGCGCCAGGAACCAGTCGAGACCGACGCGGTTCGGCGCCCAGCTCCAGGTGCCGATCAGCCCGACGTCGTGGGTCCGCACGCCGTCGTCGGCGCGGGGCGAGCGTCCCGTCGTCAGGGCCAGCGGCCGGCAGCGGGCGGTCCCGGCGAGGCCCAGCGCAGCGCGATCCTCCTCGCTCAGCGTGTGGATGACCGCCGCGTCGCGGCAGATGCAGTGTTCGACCCGGCGCAAGAGCGCGGCCTCGCGGGCGTAGAGCGCCCGCGTGTGGAAACGGCCGGCATTGCGGGCATTCTCGGCAGCCGAGCGATGCTCGACATTGTGGGCGATGAAGATCGACGGCTTCTCCCGCGCCAGAAACGGATAGGCGGCGGGCATCTGCACCGAGCTCAGCACGTAACCGTCCACCGGCCCCGCCTCGGCCAGCCGCGCGCGCAGCCCGTCCCGCGTCAGCCCGGCGACCTTGGCAGCCGACACCGGCAGGTTGCGCAGCGTCGCGGCGCCCACCCAGCCGATCTTCTGCGACAGCGACGCCGCGGCGTTCTCGATGGCCAATTCGCCAAGACAGATCTCGTCCGCGCCCGGTTGCCGGCTGCCGGGCCGGCGAAAGCCGGCGAAGGTGAGCCGCACGCCCTGCCGCCGGTAGGACTGCGCGATCGCATGATTGGCGATCTCGAATCCGGTCGACGGCCGGCCGTCCGGCAGCAGCGAGGAGAGAAACAGAAGATGCATCCGACAAACCAGGGGTGTGCGCTGCAAGGAGCGGAATGCTGGCATGGAAGGATTGAAGGAATATCAATCCGCCGGATCAAACCCGGCGGGTTCGGTCCGAAAACGAGGATTTCCCCGTCCGACGGCGCGCGATCTGAGGGAAATCGATCCTTTCTTCACCTTTCTCTGGTCTGCTCGCGCCGAACCGCGGACAATCGCCCGAGCGAGATCGATGACCGACGCCATCACCATCGCATGTGAATCGCCCGGCCTCGATGGCGACGCCTTCGCGATCGTCGTCACCCTTCCGACCTTCCGCCGGCCCGAGCATCTCCTGAAGACGCTTGCCTCGCTGGCCGCGCAGCGGACCGCCCGTCCCTTCGCCGTGATCGTCATGGAGAACGACGCCGAGGGTCGTGCCGGGCTGGATGCCGCGCGCCCCCTGTTTGCCGACGGTCAACTGAACGGCCTGATCCTGATCGCCCATGAGCGCGGCAATTGCGCCGCCTACAACGCCGGCTGGCAGACCGCGCTGACGCGGTTTCCGGCCATGCGCCATCTTCTGGTGATCGACGACGACGAGATCGCCGATCCGGACTGGATCGACCGTCTCGTGGCCACCTCCGACAGGCTCGATGTCGATATCGTCGGCGGGCCGCAGGTGCCGGTCTTCGAGGACGGGGCCAGCACCCGCTACGCGCGCCATCCGGTGTTCACGCCGCATTACAGCGAGACCGGGGCGGTCCCGATCCTGTATTCCTCGGGCAATGTCGCGATCCGCCGCAGGGTGCTCGAGACGATCGGCGCGCCCTTTCTCGACACCGCCTTCAACTTCATCGGCGGCGGTGACAGCGACTTCTATACGCGCTGCCGCCAGCGCGGCTTTTCCTTCGGATGGTGTGCCGAGGCGCCGGTTCTGGAGACGACGCCGGCGCGCCGCACCGAGTTTTCGTGGCTGAACGCCCGTGGCCTGCGCAACGGCGCGATATCCTCGATCATCGAGCGCCGGCAGACATCGGGCCGGCGCAACGGGCTGCGCCGCGTCGCCAAGAGCGCCGCCCTGCTGGCGGCCTCGCCGCTGCGCTCGGCAGGGCTGGCCCTGCGCACGCGCTCGCCGGTGATCGGGCTTTATCACATGCAGGTCGCCATCGGCCGGCTGATGGCGGAATTCGGATGGGTGAATGAGCAATATCGCCGTCCAGAACAGAACTGACTTTCGCTCCTTCGGCGACACCCGGTGGTGGACGGATACCGTCCGCATGCTGCTGGGCGCCGGAATCTTCACGGCGCTGCTGGTCACCGTCACGCCCTTCGCCGTCACCTTCACCGGCGATCAGGACGCCGGCAGCCTGGCCAACCAGCTGGGCTACGCCTCCATGGCGCTGGTCGTCTTCGCCGGGCATGCCCTTCTCACCGACCGCACGACGCTGCTGGCGCTGGCCCGCCCCATGTGGCTCATCATGGCGGCGTGGCTGCTGGTCAGTGCCCTGTGGGCGGACAGTCCGGAAAACGCCCTGCGCGGCGCTGCCTTCACGCTGCTTGCGATGGCGACCGTCAGCGCCATCCTGTGCTTCCCCAAGGATGTGCGCGCCTTCCGCACCGCGCTGACGCTTGCCATGCTGGCCGTGCTGGCGCTGTCCTATTTCGGCGTCATTGCCATGCCGGGCCTTGCCCTGCATGACGGCTCGGGCTCGGAGCCCCAGCATGCGGGCCTGTGGCGCGGCGCCTATTCCCACAAGAACGTCGCCGGCGCGGTGTTCGCCGTGGTGTTCTTCTGCGGTGTCTATCTGTTTCGCTGCGGCCAGCGCTGGTCCGGTTTCGCCATTGCGCTCCTGGCGGCCTTCTTCGTTCTGAAGACCGGTTCCAAGACGTCGATCACGCTGCTGCCGGTAGTCGCCGCCATCGTCATCATCGGTTCGCTCACCGGCCGCTGGCTGCTGACCATCGGCATCGCCCTGACCTTGACCGTGATGGCGTTCCTGACGATCGGCACGGTCCTGTCGCCGCTGTTCGACCAGATCGTCCAGACGGTGGTGCCGGGCACGACCTTCACCGGCCGCATGGATCTGTGGCGCTTTGCCCTGGAAGTCTTCGAAGGGCACGAATGGACCGGTTTCGGCCTCAACGCCTTCTGGCAGAGCCAGGTCGTCTACGGCACCGAGCGCAATTTCGAACTGTCCTGGGATCCGCGCGGCAGCCCCAATGCCCATAATGGCTATCTCGACATCGCCATCTCGATGGGCCTGCCCGGCCTAGTCCTCGCCGTCATCGTGCTGGTCGTCCTGCCGCTGTGGGATTTCACCCGTGTCGGACGCGACCGCGAGAGCCAGCGGCTCGGCCAGCTCTTCCTGATGGTCCTGGCCTATCTGCTGCTGAACGCGTTTCTGGAGAGCTTCCTGTTCGACCGGGCCAACCCGATCTGGATGGCGGTCTGTTTCGCGGTCATCGGCCTGCGGCTTTTGTCGCGCCACTCTGTCAGGGCGTAGAGCCGTCCGCGACAGGCTTGTCGGCCGGATGTCCGGAGACCGGAGCAGGCTTGCGTGACAGGCGCTTCTGGCCATAGGCCATGCCCGGCCGCTCGATGAGCCGCCAGGTGATCGCGCTCATGACGATCGTGCCGGCCAGGATGATCGCCAACGCCGTCAGCGACTGCCATTCCGTGCTGCCCATCAGGCGCTTGCCGTCCGCCGCCGCCGAGAAGATCGGCCAGCCGGTCCTGTCGCCGAGAATCGTCGCGACGTTCTCGGTGCGCGAGATGACAAAGGCGTGGGTCATGTAGACCGAGTAGGAGATCGCCCCGAGAAAGGCGATCGGCCCGGCCTTCAGGAGGCGGCTCACCGCGCCGCCCTCATGGCCGAAGACATAGATGGCGAAGGCGAAGACCAGGGGGGCGGCCACCGACAGCACCGATCCGCCGAGCTCGCTGACGAAGACCGCGACCAGCAGGACGCAGGCGAGTTCGGCCAGCGTCCAGGCGGTGCCCCCGACCGCAACCCGCCCCCCGGCCCGTGGCCAGATCACCAGCCGCAGGACGGCGCCGAGCGAGAAGCCGGCGAGACAGCGCAGCCAGCCGAAGCGAACCGTCGTGTCCATCGTCCCCTCGACCAGCGCGATGACGATAAGCCCGGCGACGATGGTCACCGCCATCAGCGGCAGTATTGCGCGCGGCGCGCGGATGACCAGGAGCGCGAACAGGCCATAGGCCAGAAGCTCGGCCGAGATGCTCCAGCTCGGATAGTTCCAGCCGAGCGAATCCACGGTGCCGAAGGAATGGCTCATCAGGAGGTTGTGGACGAGGGCCACCACCGAATTGCCGCCGACGAAGGCCTCCGACGGCCCCTTGGTGACCAGCATCAGGCACTCGAAGGCGACGAACAGCGCCAGCATGAAGAGATGCAGCGGATACACCCGGAACAACCGCAATCCGAAGAAGCGGCCGAAATTCTGCTCTCCACGCAGCCGGTCGTAAAAGGCGTGGGCAATGACGAAGCCCGACAGGACAAAGAAGAAGTCGACGAAGAGATAGCCGTGCCGGAAGAAGGCGGTCTCGTGGACGATGCCGGCGACCGGGGCGTGGAACAGGACGACCAGCAGCGCGCAGATACCGCGCCAGCCGTCCAACGCTTCGAACCGTGCCGGCTGGCTGCGATCCTGAACGGCGGCTTCGCGCTGTTCGTCGTGCATGGCAATCCCCCCGGATGCCCGCGCCGATCGGCGGCGCCGTCGGCTCTCGCGGTCGTTGGACCCGGCCATAATGCGCCGGAAACGTTAAGCTTTTGGTCATGCCTCGGTGCAGGGCGCGGCGATGCGCCGGATGTCGGGCCAAGATGCCGTTGCGGTCGGTGCCGGCGCGCCCTAGGTTCCGCGCTGCCAACACGGAAAGAACCCTTCGCATGACCGACCGCCTGCGCCTCCTCGCCGTCGACACCGACGACCTGGCGATCATCTCAGCCTATTGTCAGGACGCGGTGGTCAAGCCGAAGGACTGCCAGCACCGGGCCGCCGCCGGCCAGTTCATCGTCGAGATGAACCGCTTCGTCTGGGAGACCTCGCAGGGCGTGTCCCGCTTCCGCCTGTTCAAGAAGGCCGAATATGAGCGCCGCCGCGCGGTCCTGCATTTCGACCGGGTCACCGAGGTCAAGCATACCGGCCTCGCGCCCGCCTCCGACGACGTGCTGGTTCTCCTCGCCATCCGCTTCACTGTGACGGAAGCGCCCTCGGGGATTGTCGAGCTTGTCTTCGCCGGCGGCTCCGCGATAAGGCTGACCGTCGAGGTGATCGAGGCGCAGCTCGCCGATATCGGCGGCTCCTGGAGCACCGGGTCGAAGCCGGACCACAACCGGCCAGACCGGATCAGCTGACGGCCGCATGGCTGGCGCGCCCTGCCGCAAGGCAGGTGGAACCGCGACGGCCCGACGGCGTCCGACGAGAGTGACGGAAGGGGTTCACAGAGTGCCGTCGAGGCTCAATACCGACGATTCCGGTTTCGAGGCGGAGTTTCGCGCTCTGCTCGGCGCCAAGCGCGAGCAGGCGGACGACGTCGATTCGGCGGTCCGCCACATCATCGCGCGGGTGCGCGAAGAGGGCGACGCCGCCCTGATCGATCTGACGCGCCAGTTCGACGGGCTCGACCTGACCCCCGAAGTGCTGCGGGTCGGCCAGGACGAGATCGACGCCGCCCATGCCGCAACGCCCGAAGAGACGCTGGCCGCGCTGACCACGGCCCATGATCGCATCTCCAGCCACCATGCCCGGCAGATGCCCAAGGACGACCGCTATGTCGACGCGATCGGCGTCGAGCTGGGCAGTCGCTGGACCGCGGTGGATTCGGTCGGCCTCTACGTTCCCGGCGGTCAGGCGAGCTACCCCTCCTCCGTGCTGATGAACGCCGTGCCGGCCAGGGTCGCAGGTGTCGAGCGCATCGCCATGACGGTGCCCGCCATGCGCGGCGTCCTCAACCCGCTGGTCCTTGCCGCGGCGAAGATTTGCGGTGTCAGCGAAATCTACCGGCTGGGCGGGGCCCAGGCCGTAGCCGCCTTCGCCTATGGTACCGAGACCATCGCACCCGTCGCCAAGATCGTCGGTCCGGGCAACGCCTTCGTGGCTGCCGCCAAGCGGCAGGTCTTCGGCACGGTCGGCATCGACATGATCGCCGGCCCGTCGGAAATCCTCGTCATCGCCGACGGCCGGAACGATCCGGACTGGATCGCCGCCGATCTGCTCAGCCAGGCCGAGCATGATGCCGCCGCACAGTCGATCCTGATCACCGACGATGCGGGCTTTGCCGACGCGGTCGAGGCCGCCGTCGAGCGGCAGCTCAAGACCCTGTCGCGCAGTGCGACGGCCGCGGCGAGCTGGCGCGACCACGGCGCCATCATCCTCGTCGGCTCGCTCGACGAGGCCCCGGCCCTGTCCGACCGGATCGCACCGGAGCATCTGGAACTGGCGGTCGACGATCCCGAAGCCCTGTTCGCCCGGCTGCGTCACGCCGGCGCGGTCTTCCTCGGCCGGCATACGCCGGAAGTGATCGGCGACTATGTCGGCGGCTCGAACCATGTCCTGCCAACCGCCCGCTCGGCGCGCTTCTCCTCCGGCCTGTCGGTGCTCGACTTCGTCAAGCGCACCTCGATCCTCAAGCTCGGCCCGGACCAGTTGCGTGAGCTCGGCCCGGCGGCGATTGAACTCGCCCGTGTCGAAGGGCTCGACGCCCATGGCCGGTCTGTCGCGATCCGGTTGAACCTTTGAGGATGGCATGAGCGAAGCGGACGGCACGGGCGATGGCCATCTGATCGACGTCGAGCTCGACGACACGATCGGCCGGGCGACGCCCGACGTCGAGCACGAACGTGCCGTGGCGATCTTCGACCTGATCGAGGAGAACGTCTTCAATCCGGTCGGCGCGCCCCGGGGCGGCCGCTTCAAGCTGAAGCTCTCCCTGGCCGACAAGCGTCTGGTCTTCGACATCCGCGACGAGAACGATGCGCCGCTGGTCGCCCATATCCTGTCGCTGACCCCGTTTCGCCGGGTCATCAAGGACTATTTCCTGATCTGCGACAGTTATTACGAGGCGATCCGCTCGGCCACGCCCCAGCATATCGAGGCCATCGACATGGGCCGGCGCGGGATTCACAATGACGGCTCCCAGACCCTCATGGAACGGCTGAAGGGCAAGATCGACGTCGATCTGGATACGGCGCGGCGGCTGTTCACCCTTATCTGCGTTCTCCACTGGCGGAGCTGACCCCGGCCATGGCGTGGCGAGTGACGGCATCGGGGCGAGATCAGGATGCGGGGTCCAGTGGGACCCGGCGCGGTTCCGCTGCCTCCGGGAGGCCCTGCCCATGAGCGCGGCCGGCGAAGGCGGCGACAAACGGCGCATTTCCTCGGTGCTGTTCGTCTGCGGCATGAACGCGATCCGCTCGCCCATGGCCGAGGCGCTGGCGCGGTCGCTGCTTCCCCAGTCGGTTTATGTCGCCTCCGCCGGCGTGCGCGACGGCCAGCGTGATCCGTTCGTCGACAGCGTCCTGGCAGAAAAGGGGCTCAGCCTCGGCGACCGGCGGCCGCAGCGGCTGGAGGATCTCGAGGACAGCTATTTCGACCTGATCGTCACCATGGCGCCGGAAGCCCACCACGCCGTCCTCGACGCCACCGGCACGGCCTCGGTGGATGTCGAGTTCTGGCCGATGCCCGACCCGTCCGTCGCCACCGGCAGCCGCGAGCAGATCCTGGAAGCCTATCGCGCCGTGTGCAGCCGCATCGACGACCACATCCGCAAGCGCCTGCTGCAGGATCAGGCGACGCCGCCCGCACCGAAAGACTGACGCGGACCGCGGCCGAACGCTGGAACCGCCCTGCCCTATTCGGCCAGAGCGGCGATCTCGGCCTTCAGTTCGTCGAGCCCGACGCCCTTTTCCGACGACGTCGACAGAATCCGCGGAAACGCCGCCGGGTGCCGCTTGATGCCGAGCGCCGTCGCCTCGATCAGCTTCGGCACGCCCGTCGCCTTGATCTTGTCGGTCTTGGTCAGGACGATCTGGTAGGAGACGGCGGCCTTGTCGAGCAGGCCCATGACCTCCTCGTCATTCTTCTTGATCCCGTGCCGGGCATCGATCAGCAGGAAGACCCGCTTCAGGCTGGCACGGCCGCGCAGATACGAGAAGACCAGCTTGGTCCAGGCGTCGACATGGTCCTTCGGGGCCTTGGCATAGCCGTAGCCCGGCATGTCGACCACCGCGATCGGCGGCAGCTCGGCGGTCTCGCCGCCATAGCCGTCCGGCACGAAGAAGTTCAGCTCCTGCGTCCGGCCCGGCGTGTTCGACGTGCGCGCCAGGCCCTTCTGGGCGAGAAGCGCATTGATCAGCGACGACTTGCCGACATTGGAGCGACCGGCGAAGGCGATCTCCGGCGGGCCTTCCGGCGGCAGGAACTTCATTGCCGGGACACCGCGCACGAAGACCCAAGGCTGGCCGAAGAAATGCGCGGCGGCCGGCGGCGGCGGCGTGTTGGCGTCGTCGGTCATGTCCTGATCCATCGTCATTTCGCCTTTTCCAGCGCGTCTGTGTCGCCGCCCCGGATCGCACCGAGATTGCGGCTGATCCTGTCGGCCGGCCAGTTCCACCACGCGATTTCCAGGAGGCGCCGGACGGCGTCGTCGGGAAATCGCACACGGATCGTTCGGGCCGGATTGCCGCCGACCACCGCATAGGCCGGAACGTCCTTCGTAACCACCGCATGGGCCGCGATCACCGCACCGTCGCCGACGGTGACGCCCGGCATGATGGTCGCCTTCTCGCCGATCCACACATCGTTGCCGATCCGCGTATCGCCCTTCACCCCGTCGAGGATGGTCTGGAAATCAAAACCGTTGTCCCAGCCCTTGCCGAAGATCTGGAAGGGATAGGTCGAGATTCCGCCCATCGCGTGATTGGCGCCGTTCATCACGAAGGACACGCCGCAGGCGATGGCGCAGAACCGGCCGATGACCAGCCGGTCGCCGATGAACGGATAGAGATGGCCGACGCAGGCCTCGACGAAGCGCTCCGGACCGTCAGGGTCGTCGTAATAGGTGTAGTCGCCGATCTCGATCTGCGGATGGTCGACCAGCGGCTTCAGGAAGCCGACACGCGGATGCCCGGCCAAGGGGTGCGGATCGGTCGGGTCGGGTCCGTGCATGCTCGGTCCTTTTTGAGGACGGCACCCCCGAACGGCGTCGTCCCGCGCGGCGCGACCCGAAGGCCGCATCGCACGGGACGTCTGCTCAGCCCTCGGAGGGCTTTTCCTTTCGTCGGAACATCCCGCGCAGATTGTCCCAGAGTTCGATCTTGGTGCCGTTGCGCTTCATGATCACCGACTGCTGGATCACCGAAAGCAGGTTGTTCCAGGTCCAGTAGATCACCAGTCCGGCCGGGAAAGAGGCCAGCATGAAGGTGAAGACCACCGGCATCCAGGTGAAGATCATCTGCTGCGTCGGATCCGGCGGCGTCGGGTTGAGGCGCATCTGGATGAACATCGTGATGCCCATCAGGATCGGCCAGACGCCGACGATCAGGAGCTGCGGCAGATCGACGGGGATCAGGCCGAACAGGTTGAAGATGCTCGTCGGATCGGGCGCGGCCAGATCCTGGATCCAGCCGAAGAACGGCGCGTGCCGCATCTCGATCGTCACATACAGCACCTTGTAGAGCGCGAAGAACACCGGGATCTGGATCAGGATCGGCCAGCAGCCTGCGGCCGGGTTGATCTTCTCCTCCCGGTAGATGCGCATCATCTCCTGCTGCTGCTTCTGCTTGTCGTCCTTGAAGCGCTCGCGCATCTCCATGATCTTCGGCTGCATGTTCTTCATACGCGCCATCGACTTGTACGACTTGTTGGCCAGCGGGAAGAAGATGAGCTTCAGCACGACGGTGACCGCGAGAATCGCGACACCGAAATTGCCGATCATGCTGTAGAACCAGTCCAGCGCGTGGAACATCGGCCGGGTGATGAAATAGAACCAGCCCCAGTCGATCAGCTGGCCGAACTGGCGGATGTTGTAGCGCTCTTCATAGCTGTCGATGTCGCTGACGACCTTGGCGCCGGCGAAGGTGCGCGAGACGTTGGTCGCGGTGGCGCCCGGCTCGACCGTCACCGGGTCGGCGACGTATTCGGTCTGATAATGCGCGCGGCCGTCGGTCATGTAGAGGAAGCGCGACTGGAACGGGCGGCCCGCTTCCGGGACCAGCGTCGTCGCCCAGTACTTGTCGGTGATGCCGAGCCAGCCGCTGGAGGATTTCGGCGGCGTGTAGCGCAGGTCGTCCTCGATGGTGGAGTACGAGATCTCCGACAGGCCGTCGTCGCCGAAGACGCCGATCAGGCCTTCGAACAGGACGTAGACCGAGGCGACTTCCGGCTTCGCATAGCGGGTGACCCGGCCGTAGGACGACAGGGTCAGCGGCGCCGAGCCCTCGTTGCGGATCGTGTCCTCGTAGGTGAACATGAACCGGTCGTCGACGGAGATGGTCCGCTCGAAGGTGACGCCCGCGCCGTTCGTGGCGGTCAGCGTGACCGGGCTGTCGGGCGTCAGGGACTGGCCGCCCTCGGCCTGCCAGACCGTGCTCGGCCCGGGAAGCTCGCCGGCATCGCGGCCGAGATAGCCGAATTCCGCAAAATAGCCCGCCGGCAGCCGCTCCGGCGACAGGAGTACGATCGTCGGGGACGAATCGTCGACGGTCTCGTGGTAGTTCTTCAGGCGCAGATCATCGAGCCGCGCACCGGTCAGGTTAATCGAGCCCGACAGGGCCGGCGTGTCGATGGCGATGCGGTTGCCGGCGGCGATGGCCTGCTCGCGGGTCTCGCCGGTCGTCGGCAGAACGCCCTGATCCGGCACGACGCTTTCGCGCCCCGACGGTGCGGCGACATTGTCCTGCGGCGTTCCGGCGGGCGTCTGCGGCGTCTGCAGCGAGCCGTCGTTCTGCGCGACGTTGGACTGCGCGGCCTCGTTCTCGAGCCGCTGGGCTTCCATGCGCGGGCTGACGACCAGAAACTGCCACCCGACCAGCACCCCGATCGACAGGATCATGGCGATCAGGAAGTTGCGGTTGTTTTGCATCAGTCAGACCCCGATGGACGCTTCGACGGGCGCCGTTCCGTTGTGGCCGGCTCTCGCTGCGGCTGCTTCATCCTGGCGACCCGACGCGACAGCTCGTCCTTGAGCTGCTCGAAAGGCAGCGTCAGCACATCGCGGCGGGCGACGACCACATAGTCGATCCCCGGGGCCATGTCAGCCTGCGCATCGAGACGAATCGCCTCGCGCAACCGCCGCCGGATCCGGTTGCGGACCACGGCATTGCCGACTTTCTTGGTCACAGTGAGCCCGACACGAGGTGGAGCCGCGTCGCCGCGGTCCAGCGCCTCGATGAAGAAGGACGGGCCGTTCAGACGACGGCCCCGGCGCGCGGCGAGAAACTCCGCGCGCTTTGTCATGCGGCCGACAGCCTTCGGCATCTCGCCTGGCCGCGACCTGCTCACGTCTGGTGTCAGGCCGACAGCCGCTTGCGGCCGCGTGCGCGGCGAGCGGCGATGACCTTCTGGCCACCCTTGGTCGCCATGCGCGAGCGGAAACCGTGGCGGCGTTTGCGGACGAGCCGGGACGGCTGATAAGTGCGCTTCATCGTTTCACCCCCGCACCTTGCGGCACGGGCCCTTCATGTGTTCCGGAAACTGGGTTCGCGGTACAAGACGCTGCACGCAACTATCCGTCGCGCGGAACGCTGCCCGCTCGTGTGCGCGGCTTATAGGAAGGAAGAGCGGGAAAAGTCAATCACCGACGCGCAGGTCACGGCGAACGGATCGATTCCGGATTTTGCGCAACATGGCGTGATCTGGCTCCGTTTTGCGCCGCCGCCCTTTCGGTTTACCGCGCCGCGCGCGATGTTGCGGGCCACGCAAAACGGCGGCGCGGGCGACCCCGGCCGCGCCTGCAGAAAAATCGGACGCTGCATGAGACCGCATCTCGACACCAAAACCGGGCCGCCGCCGCTGGTGCGCTATCTTCCCGTCGCGGTGATCGTCGCGGGCCTCGCCTTGGCCTACGCGCTCGAACTGCACCTTTATCTCTCCCTCGACGTCTTCCTCGACAGCCGCGAGCGCCTGCGCGACTTCGTCGCCGGCCATATTGTCCTCGCCTCGCTCGGCTTCGTCACGCTCTATGCCCTGCTCGTTGCCTTCGCCTTCCCGGCGGCCTCGGTGGTGACGATCGCCGGCGGCTTCCTGTTCGGCTGGCTTCTGGGCGGCACCCTGACGGTGATCGGCGCGACGATCGGCGCGACGGCACTCTTCCTGGCCGCCCGGCACGCCTTCGGCGACGTCCTTCGGCGACGGGCCGGCGGCGCCATCCGGCGTTTCGCCGAGGGTTTCCGCGATGACGCCTTCGCCTATCTCCTCGTCCTGCGGCTGACGCCGATCCTGCCCTTCCTGGCGGTCAACGTCGCGCCGGCCTTCTTCGAGGTCTCGCTGCGCACCTATGTCGTCACCACCTTCCTCGGCATCATTCCCGGTGCCATGGTCTATGCCTTTCTCGGCAGCGGCCTGAACCAGACGCTGGTCAATGTAGGCAGCGGCGACGTCGAGATCGCCGACCTCGTGACCATGGAAATGACCATCGGCCTTGCGGGACTGGCGGCACTCGCGATCCTCGGCCTGGTCCTGAAGAAGACCTTCTTTCGCCGGCGCACAACGTCGACGGAAGACAAGAACGGCGAGCGCTGAATGGCCGAGATCCTCACACCCGACATCTGCGTCATCGGCGCCGGCTCCGGCGGCCTGACCACGGCGGCGGCCGCGGCGGCCTTCGGCGTGCCCGTCGTCCTGGTGGAACGCGGCAGGATGGGCGGCGACTGTCTCAATTATGGCTGCGTGCCGTCCAAGGCGCTGATCGCCGCCGGCAAGCACGCCGCCGCGATCCGCGAGGCGCCGGCCTTCGGCGTGTCGGCTGGCGACCCGCTGGTCGATTTTCCGGCGGTCAAGGATCATGTCGACGCCGTCATCGCGGCCATCGCACCGAACGATTCGGTCGAGCGCTTCGAGGGCCTCGGCGTGACCGTCATCAAGGCCGATGCGACCTTCGTCGACCCGAGGACGATCTCGGCGGGCGGCCAGATCATCCGCCCCCGGCGCTTCGTCATCGCCACAGGCTCGTCGGCACTGGTGCCGCCGATCGACGGCATCGGCGCGACGCCGTATCTGACCAACGAGACCATCTTCAGCCTGCGCGAGCGGCCCGACCATCTCCTCATCATCGGCGGCGGACCGATCGGCATGGAGATGGCGCAGGCTCATCGCCGGCTCGGATCGCGGGTGACGGTGGTCGAGGGCAGCAAGGCGCTGGGCCGCGACGATCCCGAACTGACCGAAGTGGCGCTCGCCGCGCTGCGCCGCGACGGCGTGACCATCATGGAGAACACCAAGGTGGTGCGCGCCGAAGGTAATGACGGCGCCATCCGCCTGACCATCGACCCCGCCGATGGCGACCGCCGGACGATCGAGGGCAGCCATCTTCTCCTGGCGGTCGGGCGGTCGCCCAATCTCGACGGGCTCGGGCTGGAAGCGGCCGGCATCGCTTATGACAAGCGCGGCATCACGGTCGGCCCCGATCTGCGCACCAGCAACCGGCGCGCCTATGCTATCGGCGACATCGCCGGCGGGCCGCAATTCACCCATGTGGCGAATTATCACGCCGGCCTCGTCATGCGGGCGCTGCTGTTCCGGCTGCCGGTCCGCACGAACCACGACATCCTGCCCCACGTCACCTTCACCGATCCGGAGGTTGGCCAGGTCGGGCTCACCGAAGCGCAGGCGAAGGAGCGCGGCCTTACCGTCGAGATCCTGCGCTGGCCCTATGCCGAAAACGACCGTGCCCAGGCCGAGCGCGAGACCGAAGGTCTCGTCAAGCTCGTGGTCGGCCGGCGCGGCAAGATCCTGGGCGCCGGCGTTGCCGGCGTCCAGGCCGGCGAGATCACCAATCTCCTGTCGCTGGTGGTCGGCAAAGGCCTGACGGTCGCGGCCCTGCGTGACTTCGTTTCGCCCTACCCCACCTTGTCGGAAATTGGCAAACGGGCGGCCACCGCCTACTATCAGCCCTATACGCGGCGTCCCCTGGTGCGCCGCGCCGTTGCCTTCCTGCAGCGGTTCGGCTGACCGGATCGGCAGGGCGCTCCGGCAGCGGACCGCACGGATGGCTGTGGATGGCAGCGAAAGGACAGACTGCGACTTGCCGCTGACGCCCGACAGACCTGCGGACGGCGCGACGACGCGCGCCAGCGTGCCGACCGTGCGGCACCGCATTTCCAACCGCCTCCTGATCATCACCATGCTGGCCGTCATGCTGGCGGAGGTGCTGATCTTCGTGCCGTCCATCGCCAATTTCCGCGAGGAATGGCTGTCCGACAGGATCGCCACCGTGGCGGTGGCGGGCCTTGCCTCGCGCGGGCGCGACAGCGAGGACGCCGCGCCGCTGAGCCCGGACGAGGAAGCCGGCCTGTTGCGGGCGCTCGACGCCCTGCTCGTCGCCATCATCGAGGGCGACGCCTCGCGGTTGCTGGCCCGCGATCCGCGGCTGGATGCCGTCGACCTGCAGATCGATCTGGGCAATCGCGGCCCTTGGAGCGCGGTCACCGGCGCCTTCGACACCCTTTTCTTCGGGGGCGATCGCATCATGCGGATTTCCGGCCCGGTCGGCGACCGCTCCATGCTGGCCGAGATGGTGATGTCGGAAGCGCCGCTGCGCCGCGACATGCTGGTCTATTCGCGCAACATCCTGCTGCTCTCACTGGCCATCGCCAGCTTTGCCGCGCTCCTGGTCTATGCCGCCATCAGCGTCTATCTGGTGCGGCCGATCCAGGCGATGACGACGGCGATGGTGCGCTTTGCCGAGCAGCCGTCGGACCCGCGGCGGATCCTGCGGCCGAGCGGCCGCGACGACGAGATCGGGGTGGCCGAGGCCGAGCTTGCCGACGTCCAGTCGCGGCTGGCCGAAACCCTGCGCGAACAGCGCCATCTGGCCGATCTCGGCCTCGCCGTCTCCAAGATCAATCACGACCTGCGCAACATTCTCGCTTCGGCCCAGATGATCTCCGACCGCCTGTCCACCGTGAACGATCCGCGCGTCCAGCGGGTCGCCCCGATGCTGCTGCGCAGCCTCGACCGGGCGCTGCACTATACCCAGTCGGTGCTGGCCTATGGCCGCGCCGTCGAGACGGTCCCGGTCAAGCGCCGCATCCGCCTCAGACAGCTCGTCGACGACGTCTTTCAGATGCTGACGATCTCGCCGCAATCGCCGATCGAGCTCGTCAACGCGGTAGACGCCGGCATGGAGCTGGATGCCGATCTCGACCAGCTACACCGCGTCCTCCTCAATCTGTGCCGCAACGCCGCGCAGGCGCTGGAGGCCGAGGACGACGATCTGTCCTCGCTGGTGCGCCGCGTCACCGTGTCGGCCACCGGCGGGCCGGCCGAGGGCATCGTCATCGCCGTGGACGACACCGGCCCCGGACTGCCGACCCGCGCCCGCGACAATCTGTTCCGCGCCTTCCGGGGCTCGGCCCGGACCGGCGGAACCGGCCTCGGCCTCGCCATCGCCGCGGAGATCATCGAGGCCCATGGCGGAACGATTCGCCTGGCCGAGACCAACGCCTCGGGAACCCGGTTCGAGATCGCCCTTCCGGGCACCGCCGCCCCGGCCCGCCCGGCCCCCGGGCGCCCGCCGCGCAATGGAGCGGAAGCACCGACGGCGCCCGACGCGCCCTGAAAGGCCGGCAACTCCCGTCACCCGAGCGTCACGAACGCCGGATAGACAGGCCAATCAGCGACGACGAAAAAATGCGTCGGTGGACGGCTTGCATTCCGCGAACCGAGCCGTTAGGAACCCCCTCAAGAGCGGGCGGCAGACGCGGCCCCTTCTGGATGCGCCCGTAGCTCAGCTGGATAGAGCACCAGACTACGAATCTGGGGGTCAGAGGTTCGAATCCTTTCGGGCGCACCATTTTCTTGAAAATCTGCGAATGCCGAACGCGCCAGCCGCTCCGCCTTCTGCAGTGCTTGCTTCCTCTCCATCATCTGCTTGAACGTCGCCGCATCGCCGGCGATGCCGATCATCGCGTTGTCCACCTCGACGCGCTCGATGACGGACCGCAAATCCGCATCGCGGAACCGACGGCACCAGTGCGGATGTTCTCGCGCCTGGGCCTGGCCCTCACCGCCCAGGACATCGCCTCGATCGATGCGGCGGCGAAGGACGCCGGCGTTCCGGGCCTTGGCTGACCAGGTCGTCCGCCGGCCTCGCCGTCGGGCGAGGCCGGAGGGTGATCGGTTCAGTCCGTCGGGGTCACGATGACCCCGGACTGGCGCAGGGCGCCGATCGCCGTGTCGTCATAGCCCAGTTCCGCAAGCAGTGCGTCGGTGTCGGCGCCCATCGCCGGAGGATCGGAGCGGATGCCGAGATCGTGGCCGGCGATCTGAAACGGCAGCCGCGGCAGCCTGGTCTTTGTCCCGTTGGGCATGGTCGTGGGCAGCAGCCCGCCAGTCGCCTCCAGGTGCGGATCGTCGAACAGATCCGCCGGCTCCGCGATCGGGGCGAAGGGAATGCGCGCCGCCTCGCAGAGCGCGATCGCCCCGGCCGAGTCGAGATTGCGGAAGACCTCCTGGACGATCGGGATCAGCCGGCCACGGGCAGCCACCCGCTGGTTGTTGGTCGCCAGTTCCGGATCGTTGCCCAGATCGTCACGCTGCAGCGCCGCGCAAAAACGCTTCCAGTGGGCGTCGGTGGTGATCCCGACGAACATCTGCTCGCCGTCCTTGAGGGTGAACAGCTCGTAGACCGCCCAGGACGACCGGCGCGCCGGCATCGGCGGGACCGGTTCGTCGATCTGCGAGGCATAGGCTAGGTGCTGGCCGACCAGGAACACGCAGGATTCGAACAGGGCCGAGCCGACGGCGGCGCCCTTGCCGGTCTCGCCCCGCTGCATCAGCGCCGCGAGGATGCCGATCACCGCGAACATGCCGCCGGTGATGTCGACGACCGAGGTGCCCGCCCGCAACGGCTGCCCTGGCGGCCCCGTCATATAGGCGAGGCCGGCCATCATCTGCACGACCTCGTCCAGCGCCAGCCGGTTGTCGTAGGGCCCCTTGAGGAAGCCCTTCAGGCTGGCATTGACGAGGCGCGGATTGAGTTCGGCCACCGTCTCGGCCGACAGGCCCAGCCGGTCCATCGTGCCCGGCGCGAAATTCTCCACCAGGACGTCGGCGCTGCGCACCAGGCGATGGGCGATCTCCTGGCCCTCCGCCGTCTTCAGATCGAGCGCGATCGATCGCTTGTTGCGGTTGAAGAAGCCGAAATAGCCCGTCCCGAACCCCTTCAGGGTCCGGGTCGGGTCGCCCCGCGGGGCCGGCTCGATCTTGATCACGTCGGCCCCGAGATCGGCCAGGATGAGCCCGCAGGTCGGGCCCATCACCGTATGTCCGAAGTCGAGGACGCGGATGCCGGCTAGCGGCAGGCGTGCGGCTGGTTCGCTGGGCAAGGCTCAGGTCCGGAAGGACGGGTCGATCCGGTCCAGCTTGCGCAGCAGGCCCGGCCATTCCAGGACGCCGAACGGGCGGCGCGTCTCGGGCCGGTAGAGCGCGTTGGTCTTTTCGATGATCGCCTCCGGCGGCGTGCCGATCTCGGTATTGGCCGACATCGCCATCACCTGCACCTTGCAGGCCAGTTCGGCCCGGTAGATGTTCGAGAAGGCCTGGGCGACGGACGGCGCCACCGTCAGGAGGCCGTGATTGCGCAGGATGAGCAGGTCGGAATCGCCGAGATCGGCGACGATGGATTCCTGCTCGGCGAGATCGACGGCGACCGACTGGTAGTCGTGATAGCCGATCGTTGCGAAGCGCATCGCCGTCTGGGTCAGCGGCAGCAGGCCGCATTTCATCGTCGAGACCGCCATGCCGGCGGGGGTATGGGTGTGGATGACGCAATGCGCGTCCTCGCGCGCCCGATGAATGGCGCTGTGGATGACGAAGCCGGCACGGTTCGGTTCGTAGTCGAAGTCGGGCTTCTGGACGACATTGCCGTCGAGGTCGATCTTGATCAGGCTCGAGGCCGTGATCTCCTCGTAGAAATAGCCATAGGGATTGATGAGGAAGGTGTCCTCCTCGCCCGGCACGCGCACCGAGATGTGGTTGGCGATCATCTCGTCCATGCCCCACAGGGCGACGAGCCGGTAGGCCGCGGCAAGGTTCACCCGCGCTTCCCATTCCGCTTCGCTGACCTTGTCCTTCATCGACGCGATGTCGGTCGTGTAGTTCTTGGTCTTCAGAACCGCCATCGGGTCTTCGGCGACGATGTTCTTGTCATGCTTGGTCATGGCTCTTCCTCCTAGCGAGGCGGGCGCGCGAGGCTGCACCGCCGCTGCGACAGCCGCCCTCGCTCCCGGGCGGCATGGCATTCGATGCCCCAGTCATGCGCCATTGCCCGTTATCTTTCCATGCACTAGTTTCGCCTGAACGGTAACTTTCGGTGTCCAATGGAATTGCGCGACCTCGCCTTCTTCGAATCCGTCGCGACGCGCGCATCCTATGAAGAGGCCGCCGCCGAGGTCGGCCGGACCAAGCCGGCGCTGACCAAGGCCGTGCGCCGGCTAGAACAGCAGATCGGCGCCAAGCTCTTCGACCGCACCGGCCGCGGCAAGCGGCTGACGCCGGTGGGCGCGATCCTTCTGGAAAAGGCCCGTCACCTGCGCCAGGAAGCCGAGGCGGTCTCGCGGGAGGTCGGCGAAGTGGCGCGCGGCGAAGCCGGCACGCTGCGCATCGGTTCGGGCACGACCATCGTCAACCACGTGCTGCCCCGCGCCTGCCGCATGCTGGCGGCGGTGGCGCCGGGCGTCGACATCGCGCTGACCGTGGGCATGAGCGACGTCCTGCAGGCGCATCTGCGGGCCGGCGAATGCGACCTCGTGATCGCCCCGGTCGATCCGCGGGCCCACAGCGAGTTCGACGCCCGCACCATCTACCGCGACCAGATGGTGGTCGCGGCCAGCCCTTCGCACCGGCTGGCGAAAGGCGGGGCGAGCCTTGCCGATCTCGCCGGCGAGAAATGGGTGTTGCCGTCGCGCTCGGTCGGCACCCGCGCCTGGCTCGACCGGATCTTCGTCCAGAACGGCCTGCCTCCGCCCCAGGCGCGGGTGGAGACCAGCTCGATCTCGGCCCTGCCGGAGATGGTGGCCGAACTCGATCTCCTGACCTTCGTGGGGCGCAATTCGCTGGGAATCCTGACCGAGATCGCCCTGCCGGAGACGACCCTGTCGCGCAGTTTCGCGCTGCTTACCCGGCGATCGGGCAATCTGCCGCCGGTCGCCACCCGCTTTGCCGACATCCTCGCAGGGTTACCCGCCGACTGAGAAGCCGGCCACGGCTCGTCTCATCCCGCAGCCGGGCGCGGATCAGTCGTCGCTGCTGCCGCTACCCGTCGAGAGCCGCAGGCGCATCGAATATTCGAAACGACCGGCAGGATAGGTGTTGGTCGAGACCTCCATTGTCTCGCCATCGGCGGTGATGTACTGGCGCACGATGTGCAGGATCGGCGAACCGGCTGCCACATTCAGCAGTTCGGCATCCTCCTCGCCCGCGGCCTCGGCGCGCATCGTCTGGCGGATTTCGCCGATGGCCAGGCCGTAGGTGTCGGCAACGGTCTGGTAGATCGGCGTCGTCAGCGGCGGCCCGCCGAGTGCGATCGACCTGCGGACCTCGCCGAACCGGCCGGCGACATAGGCGCAGGTGCGGCAGAAGGCGCCCTGGCTGTCGCCGGGCACGGCCCGCGTGCCGCAGAACGCCACCCAGCGCTCGCCGATCCGGCCGCCCATCCGGGCGACGAAGCTCTCATCGGCCGTGATTTCGTCGATCGACCGGACCGAGAACTCCGTCTCGGCCGCATATTGCATCACCTTTTCCACCGACTGGGCGGACATGATGTAGGTCGACTTGGCGTGGCGCTGCTCGACGCGGGTGCCGATGCCCTGGGTCCGGGAGACGAGGCCGAGCGCCGCCAGTCGGCGCAGCGCCTCGCGGATCGTCGACCGGCTGACGCCGTGGAGCACGCAGAGTTCGGCCTCGGTCGGCAGCATGCCGCCGACCGCGTAGCGGCCATCGGCGATGTCGGCGGCCAGCGCCTGCGCGATCCGCAGATAGCGCGGCGGCTGTCCGGCCAGGCCGAGCGGGTCCGTTCCCATCGCCATCCTCATTCCTGCGGCCCGGCTTTGCCATCCGGGCGAAGCGGCATCGTCCATCGGTCGGCGGCGCGCCCTGCCGGCGCGCGCGTCCCGCAAGCCCCTCTTACGTCACGCGACGCGGCAGGCAAAGACGTCGCCGCGCAGCAACCGGTCCAGATTGTCGAGAGCCCGCTCGCACTGGCGGCGCAGGCCAATGGGCGAGCGGCCCGCCATGTGCGGCGTGACGACAAAATTGGGCGCGTCGAGGAGCGCCGCCGGGATCTCGGGCTCCTCCTCGAGCACGTCGACGCCCGCCGCATGGATGCGCCCGTCCTTCAGCGCCGCGGCCAGCGCCTGCGAATCCACCACCGAACCACGGCCGATATTGACCAGGATGCCGTCCGGTCCGAGCGCGTCCAGCACCTCGCGGCCGATGAGATGGCGGGTCTCCTTGCCGCCGGGGATCGCCACGACGAGGAAGTCGCTCTCCTTCGCCAGCGTCAGGACGTCGGGAATGTAGCGATAGGGAACACCGGTCTTCTCGCTGCGGGTGGTGTAGTTGATCGACGCGTTGAAGGCACTGGCGCGCGTTGCGATGGCCTGGCCGATCGCCCCCAGCCCCAGCATGCCGACCCGGGCGCCGTTGAGGGTCGGCCGGTAGCGCTTGCGGGCCTCGTTCCAGCGCCCCTCGCGCGCCGCGCCCATCACCTCCGGCAGCCCCCGCGCCGCGGCCAGCATCAGCATGATCGTATGGTCGGCCACCGTCTCGCCATTGGTCGCCGGCGCGTTGGTCACGGCGATGTCGCGCTCGGTTGCGGCGGCCAGATCGACATTCTCGTAGCCGACGCCGAAACAGGCGATGAGCTTGAGATTCGGCAAGAGATCCATCTGCGCCGCGGTGAAGCCGACAATGCCGCTGGTCACCACCGCGCCGACGGCCTCCCGCTCGGCCTGCGGCATGAAGTCGGCGTCGAACTCGCCGATCCGGTCGCGGAGGTCCCTTGCCTCGCAACCGGCAGCCAGAAATCCGTAGGACGCATCGACCAGCGGCGCGAAGACGAGGGTGCGGACGGGAAGTTTCGTGTCCGGGCTGCCGAGCATGATGGGCGTCTCCAAGGGATCGAGGGGCTCCGGTCGGCTGGACATCCCGACCGCGATTGGTATGATTGATAATAACATCCGTACAAATGGGCAAGCATGCCCCGCAATGCGCGAAGGGTTCGCCTTGTCTGCCATGTCCTCGATGCCGATCGCCGCCGCCATCGCACCGGCCGGATCGTTCCCCGGCCGGCGCTGCCGCCCGCGTTCATCGTGACGGGCGGCCCGCGGTGAAAGGTCTGGCTCCCAATCTCGTCGGCGCGCTGTGGATGCTGGGCAGCGCCCTCGTGCTGACCGTGCAGGGGTCGCTGGTCAAGCATCTCGGCCAGGACCTTCCGGTGGTGATGATCCTGTTCCTGCGGGTGATCCTGATCCTGTCGATCGCCGCGCCGCTCGCCATGCATCGCATTGGCCTGTCCGGTCTGCGCACCCAGCGGCCCGGCGCCCATATCGGCCGCACCGTCTTCGGCCTCGGCATGATGGCCTGCACCTTCTACGCCATCACTGTCCTGCCATTGGCCGATGCCACGGCGCTGTCCTTCACCCGGCCGCTCTGGTCGATGCTGACCTCCTATCTCGCCTTCGGCGAGGTCGTCGGCTGGCTGGGCGGCTTTGCCACCGTGTCCGGCTTCGGCGGGGTGCTCGTCGTGGTGCAACCGCAATCGGGCATCCATCACGGCATGATCATTGCGCTGGCCGGCGCCGCCTCGTCGAGCCTGGCGCTGGTCTTCATCAAGAAGCTGACCCGGACCGAGCCGGTGGCGCGGATCCTGTTCTATTTCTCCGCCATCTGCGCGGTGATCCTGGTGGGCCCGGCGATCCTGTGGTGGCAGACGCCGACGCTGACCCAGCTGGCCTGGCTCTGCCTCATGGCAATCTGCGGCTCGGCCGGCCAGTTGATGTCCTCGCTCGCCGTCAAATACGGCGACATGACCGTCGTCACGCCGATCGATTTCATCCGCGTGCCGGCCGCGGCGGCCATCGGCTTCGTGGTCTTCGGCGAAAGCCCGACCCTGTGGACCTTCGTCGGCACCGCGATCATCTTCGTGGCGACGATCATCGTCCTCAACATCCGCCGTCGCCGCCCGGCGGCGCTGCCCCTCGACGAACCGACCGCCGTCGGCGGGCACAAGACCGGAACGATCCCAGGAGACTGACGATGAAGATCGCCATACTCGACGACTGGCTGGACACGGCCCGCGACCTGGCGCCCTGGGACCAGCTCGACGCCAAGATCACCTTCGTCACCCGCCACATCCGCGAGGCGGATCTCCCACAGGCGTTGGCCGGCTTCGATGCAGTCTGCCTGATGCGCGAGCGCACCGCCCTACCCCGCAGCGTCATCGCGGCACTGCCGGATCTCCGCCTCATCGTGACCGCCGGACGCCGCAACATGCGGATCGATCTCGACGCGGCTGCCGAGCGCGGCATCATCGTCTGCGGCACCGAGAGCCATGGTGGCGGCACGGTGGAACTTACCTGGGCACTGATCCTCGCCCTTGCCCAGCGCATCCCGCAGAACGACGCGGCAATGAAGGCCGGCGGCTGGCAGACCGGGCTCGGCACGCTTCTGGCCGGCCGGCGGCTCGGCGTGGTGGGCCTCGGGCGCCTCGGCAGCCGCGTTGCGGCGATCGCGCCGGCCTTCGGCATGGAGGTCGTCGCCTGGAGCCAGAACCTGACCGATGAAGCGGCCGCGGCCGGCGGCGCCCGCCGCGTCTCCAAGCACGAACTCTTCGCGACCGCGGACGTGGTGACGGTGCATCTGACCCTGTCGGAGCGAACCCGGCACATCGTGGACGCGGCGGCGATCGGCGCGATGCGGCCCTCGGCCTTTCTGGTCAACGCCGCCCGGGCCGGGCTGGTCGAGACGCCGGCGCTGGTCGCCGCGCTCCAGAGCAACCGGATCGCCGGGGCCGCCATCGATGTCTATGACGAAGAGCCGCTGCCGGCGGACGATCCGCTGCGCGGTGTGCCGAACCTCGTCCTGACGCCCCATGTCGGCTATGTCTCGCGCGAGAACATGGGCGTGTTCTACCGGCAGATGGTCGAGAACATCGCCGCCTTCCAGGCCGGAGCGCCCATCCGTCGACTGACGCCGGACGCCCCGTCGCTGGGCTGATCGCGCCGCTTCGCCCGGTTCAGGCGAAAGCCGCCGCGCCGCTCGAAGCCAAAGCGGCGATCTCGGCCTCGTCGAAGCCGGCCTCGGCCAGTGCCGCACGGCCGCCTTCCCCCACCCTCGGCGGGGTGGCGAGCGCGGCATCGCGCTCCGACGGCTTCGCCAGGCCAGGGAGCCGGGTGGCCGGCAGACGGCCGAGGCCGTTCAGTTCGGCCCAGCCGATCGCCTCCATCTCGACGACCTGCGGGTCCTCCATCAGCTCGCGGTAATCGTGCACCTTGGCGTGCAGGATGTCAGCCTCGGACAGTTTCTCCTGCCACCAGCGCGTCGGATGCGCGGCGACATACGGCGCGACCAGCGCGTTGAGGTCGGCCGCATTGGCGACGCGCTGCTGTTCGGACGCAAAGCGCGCATCCTCCAGCCATTCCGGCGTGCCGGTAATGGTCACCAGCTTGGCGAAATGCGCATCGCGCCGGGCATTGAGGCTCAGATAGCCGTCCGCCGTCGGGAAGGTGCCGACCGGCGCCCCGACCGGCTTGACCGCCGCGCCATCGAAGATCTCGGCGACGATCCGCGCCTCCTGAAAGGCCATGGCGCATTCCAGGAGGCTGGTGCGCAGATGCGTGCCCTCGCCCTTGACGGCCTTGCGGTAGAGCGCCGCCGACACGGCCTGGGCGAGATACAGCCCGGTGGAGATGTCGATCGCCAGCATGTTGAGCCGGCGCGGCACGCCGGCGAGATCGCGGTTGATCGACATGAAGCCGGTATAGCCCTGCATCACCGTGTCGGTGGCCGGCAGGTCCCTGTTCGGGCCGGTCTCGCCGAAGCCGGTGACGGTGGCATAGACGACGGACGGGTTGCGGGCCGCCACGCTGGCATAGTCCAGTCCGAGCCGGCTGGTGACGCCGGGCCGGTAATTCTCGATCACCACATCCGCCTGCTCCAAGAGCCGCAGGGCGGTCTCGCGTCCCTCCGGCGCCTTCAGATTGAGGGCCAGCGAGCGCTTGCCGCGATTGAGGACGATCGCCTCGGCGGAAAAGTCGTCCACCCGCTTGCCGAGGCCGCGGCTCCAGTCGCCATAGCCGATGGGCTCGATTTTGGTGACGCTGGCGCCGTTCTGGGCCAGCATCATGCCGCAATAGGGCGCGGCGACGCCCTGCGCGAGCTCGACGACCTTCAGCCCCTCGAATGGCGGGCTCGCCAGGCCGGCGCCGGTCACTTGACGCTCTTCTTGTCGAGGAAGGCGCGCACCGCGTCGCGGTGCTCGTCGGAGGCGTAGCAGATCGACTGGGCCTCCGAGCCGAGCGCGAAGATCTGCTCTGCCGGCAGGTCGAGGGCGCGGTTGAGGATCGATTTCGACAACGCCATGGCGATCATCGAGCCGCGGGTCAGTTCCCCGGCCCAGGCGCGCGCCTCGTCCAGAAGCGCGCCCGCCGCCTGCCGGTCGGCCAGCCCGATGGCCAGCGCTTCCTCCGCCGCGACCGTGCGGGCGGAATAGATCAGCTCCTTGGCGCGCGGCAGGCCGACCCGCCGCGGCAGGAAATACAGGCCGCCGCCATCCGGGATCAGGCCGCGCTTGCGATAGGCCATGGCGAAGCTCGCCTCTGCCGAAACCATGACGAAGTCGCAGGCCAGCGCCAGGTCGCAGCCGAGGCCCGATGCGGGTCCGTTGACCGCCGCTATCGTCGGCTTGTCGATGTTGTTCACCGTCGAGATGGCCCGGTGCGTCGATTTCTGCCGCTTCCAGCCATTGATGCCGACCTGCCCGATCGGGGCGTCGAGCCGCGCCTTCATGCCGGCAATGTCGCCGCCGGCACAGAACGCGCTGCCGGCCCCCGTCAGGACGATGGCCCGGACCTCCTCCTGGACGTTCAGCCGTTCGAGAATGTCGATCAACAGGACGCGCGTCGCGTCGTCGATGGCGTTGCGCTTGTCCGGCCGGTTGAGGGTGACGGTCGCGATGCCGTCCGCCACGTCGCAGAGAATGGCTGCGTTACTGTCCTGCATGGTCGTCGTCCTGATCCGTTGACGCAAACGGCCCCCCGCGGACGGGGGGCCGTGCTTGGTTGGCAATCTGGTCTCGAATTACTGGATCCAGGGCGCCTTTTCCCAGAGCGCCTGCATCTGCTCCTTGGTGGAGCGCATGTGCTCGCCATATTCCTTCGGCGGCAGGAAGTTCAGCGGCAGGTCCTGCTTCTTGGCGGCCGCCTGGAACTCCTCGTCCTGCATCATCTTGTCGACGGCCGTGACCAGCGCGTCGCGGGCTTCGTCGGGAATGCCGGCCGGAGCGGCGAGGCCGCGATCGGAACCGGCGACCACGTCATAGCCCAGCTCCTTGAAGGTCGGCACGTCCGGAAGCTGGTCCCAGCGTTCCGCACGCATCGTCGCCAGCGCCCGCAGCGTGCCGTCGGTCACGTAAGGCGCGGCTTCGCCGATCCCCATCACCGAGGCGGCGACGTGACCGCCTAGCAGCGCCGTGCGGCTCGGCGCTGCGCCCGGGAACGGCACATGGGTGACTTCCAGATCGTTCGGCGTCAGAACCCTCAGCAGCGAAGTATGGGTCGCGCCGCCGAGCGATGAATTGCCGACCGGCATCACGCCCGGATTCTCCTTCACATAGGAGATGAAGTCATCCAGCGTCTTGAACTGGCTGTCCTCGCGCACGACCAGCGTGGTGCCGTCGGAGACGATGTTGGCCACCGGCTCGAAGGAATCGATCGTGTAATCGGGCTCGCGCTCGATGATCGGGTTGATGAAGGACGGGATGTTCAGCATCCCGATCGTGTAGCCATCGGGCTTGGCATTGGCGATCGCGGTGAAGCCCAGCTCGCCGCCGGCGCCCGGCTTGTTCTCCACGACCACGGACACGCCATTGCCGAGATATTTCTCGAGGAACGGCGCCACCGTGCGCGCCATCACATCGGTGCCGCCGCCGGCGGAGTAGCCGACGATGACGGTGATGTCCCGTTCGGGATAACCCTGGGCATGGGCCGCGCCGGCCAGCAGCAGCGTGCCTGCCAGCGCCGCCGCGATCTTGGTACGTAAGCTCATTGTCGTCTCCTCCACTCGGAAAATCGTGCCGTCGATGCGCTCCCGAAAGCGACGGCAGCCGGTGCCGGCTGCCTGTCGCCCTGCATGGACCTCCCGCATCGCGTCGTGGCAACATAGACAAAGCGCACGACAGAACACAATAGGATACAATCATCCGCATGACGGCTCGGTACGCCGATCCCGCCACCGTTGCACGGCCTGTCGCCGGACCCGCATGTCTGCCGCGCCACCCGTCGAACCCGCAGTGAAGGACTGACCAGACGATGCAACAGGACCCGCTGGACCACGCGGCTGCGATGCTCGCCGGCCGCCGGCAACAGGACCCGGATGCGGTGATCGCCGCCGTGGAAGCGGCGGGCACGCGGACCGAGACACCTTGCGGCGCCGGCACGATGGCTTGGCGGGTCTTCGGCGACGGGCCGCCGCTGGCGCTGCTGCACGGCGGGCATGGTTCCTGGCTGCACTGGCTGCTGGCGATCCCGGCCCTGGCGCGGCATCACCGGCTCCTGGTGCCGGATCTGCCGGGCTTCGGGGAATCCGCCGGCCTCGACGACTCTCCGGCGGCCGGTACCGCCGCGGCCGAAGCCGTCGCCGCACCGGTGCTGGCCGGGCTGAACAGGATCTGCGGGGAACGGCCGGTTGCTCTCGCCGGCTTCTCCTTCGGCGGCGTCATCGCGGCGACCATGGCGGCGCAGCTCGGCCCCTCGGCCACCGCCCTGGTGATCGTCGGCGCGCCGGGCCTCGGCCTGCTGCCGACCGGGCCCCTGGCCACGCGGTCGGTCCGCAATCACCCGACCGAGGCGTCGCTCATGGCGGCCCATCGGGACAATCTCGCCGCCATGATGATCCACGATGCCGCGCTGATCGACGATCTGGCGGTTCGCATCCAGGCGCTGAACGTCCCGCGGGCGCGCACGCCCAGCCGTCTCGTCTCCCGCAGCACCGCGCTCGGCGATGCCCTCGCCCGCATCGCCTGCCCGCTGACCGCCATCTACGGCGAGCACGACGTCGTCTCCCCGCAACATGGGGAACGCCTCGCGATCCTGCGCGACATGCTGCCCTCCGCGAGTCAGATCGTGCTGCCGGGTGTCGGGCACTGGGCCCCGTACGAAGCGCCGGAGGCCGTCACCACGCTGATCGCGCGCGCGAGCAGTCCCGGCTGACCGCGGCTGTACGCCGGATCGCCTCTTGTAGACTTCTGTATACCGTCGTAGTCTGGAGCCGGGAAACGGTCGCAGACCGGCGTTCAGCCGGCTGGCCATGGGAGGAGTGTACGGTTGCTCGAGGCCGGCAGAGACATGCGCATGACAACGTCCGGCAACGCCGGCGCGTCCGCGCTGCGGGCCCGCCGGCCTTCGCAGTGGTCCGGACCGTTCCCCCGCCGCAGCGAATGCGGCAGGGGTGTTCCTGTTAGAAGCTCACTTGCCCCAGGGCGTGCGCTCCCAGACCTCTTCCATCTTGGTCAGGGTCTCGGCGAGATGCTCCCGGTGCTCCTTCGGCGGAAGGTAGTTCAGCGGCAGGAGTTGCTTGCGTGCCTCCTCCTGGAACTCCGGATCGGCGACCGCCTGGCGCACGGCCTCGGCCAGCGCCGTGGCCGCATCCTCGGGAATGCCCGCCGGCGCAACGAGGCCGCGATCGGAGCCGGCCACGATGTCATAGCCCAGTTCCTTGAAGGTCGGGGCCTCCGGCACTTCGTCCCAGCGCTCGGACGCCATGGTGCCGAGGATCCGCAGCTTGCCTTCCTGGTGATACGGGCCGGCCTCGCCGAGCCCCATGATCGACGCGGCCACATGCCCGCCCAGAAGCGCGGTGCGGCTCGGCGCGGAGCCCGGGAACGGCACATGGGTCACTTCCAGATCGGCCATGCCGAGGAAGCGCAGCAGCGCCGTATGGGTCGAGCCGCCGATGGCGGAATTGCCGATCGGAAGCGAGCCGGGATTCTCGCGGACATAGGTCACGAGATCGTCCAGCGTCTGGAATTCGGAATCCTCGCGCACGACGATGGTGCCGGGATCGGAAACGACATTGCCCAGGGTTTCGAAGCTGTCGAGGTCGTAGCCGGGCGTGCGCTGGATCAGCGGCGTGACGACGGCCGGCACGTTGATCATGCCGATGCTGTAGCCGTCATTCTCCGCGGTCGCGATGGCGGTGAAGCCGATCTCGCCACCGGCGCCCGGCTTGTTCTCGACGACGATGGAGCCGTCGCCCGGCAGATATTTCTCCAGATAGGGAATGAGGGTGCGCGCCATGACGTCGGTGCCGCCGCCGGGCGAGTAGGCCACATACATGGTGACGTTGCGCTCGGGATATTCGGCCGCGGCGCTGCTAGACGCGCCCATGGCCAGCGCCGACACCGCCAGGCCCGCTGCCGCGATTGCCCTGAATATTCGCATGGTTTCCTCCACTGCTTCTGGTCTGAACTTCCCGGCACCGTGCCGAGAATCGCAATAGCGTGGAATAATCCTATGAAGATGTAAACATTGAAATCACGAAAAATGCGTTTTATGGAAGACAATTCGCCAGACCGCGAAGCACACAACGCGCATGCCAGAGAATTCATGCCGGAATCTAATAACGGATACTTAGGATGACTTACATCAAGGACAGAATTGGCGCGGTGGCCCTGCTGCTGCTGGCGGTCAGCGTGTTCGTCGCCTCGGGTTCGCTGCCCTTCAAGTCGATGATCTTCCCGCGAATGATCAGCACCGTCATGGCCCTGTGCGCGGTCCTGATGCTCCTGCGCACGGTGTCGCTGCGGTCCGGCCGGGCCCCCGCGGCGGCCACCGACCCCAAGCTGAACCAGCCCTTCTTCCGCAATTCGCGGAACTTCCTGATCACCTTCGGGGCGTTCATCGCCTACGTCGTGGCCATCAGCACCCTCGGCTATTCCGTGGCGACGGCCATCCTCATCGTCGCCCTCGCCCTCGCTCTCGGCTTCCGGGACTATCGCCTTCTGGCCGCCGCCACGGTGAGCTTCCTGGTGCTGGTCTACGTGGTCTTCATCCTCGTGTTCGAGCGGCCGCTGCCGCACGGCATGTTCTACTGACACCAGCGGCCATTCGGAGTTCCTGACGTGTTCGAACCGCTCCTTCACGCCCTTCCCTATGTCTTCCAGCCAGCGAATCTCTTCGCCATGGTGGCGGGCGTGGTGCTGGGCATCGCCATCGGCGCCCTGCCCGGCCTGTCCGCGACCATGGGCATCGCCGTTCTCATTCCGCTGACCTTCGGGCTCGATCCGCTGGTCGGGCTCGGCATGATGGCCGGCATCTACAACGGCGCCATGTATGGCGGCGCGATCCCGGCCGTGCTGCTGCGCATTCCCGGCACCCCGGCCTCGATCGTCACCACCTTCGACGGCTACCCCATGGCCCAGAAGGGCGAGGCCGGACGCGCCCTGCAGATCGCGGTGGTCTCCTCGGCCATCGGCGGCATGGTCAGCGCCGTCGTCCTGATGACGCTGGCGCCGCCTTTGGCCCGCGTTACCCTGGCCTTCGGCCCGGCGGAGTATTTCTGGGTCGGCATCTTCGGCCTGTCGGCCATCGCCGTCTTCGTCGGCAAGAACCCAATCAAGGGCGTCCTGTCCGCCTGCATCGGCCTCCTGATCGGCTGCATCGGCATCGACACGATCACCGGCGCGCAGCGTTTCACCTTCGGCAACATCAATCTCTATGACGGCTTCAACATCGTCGTGCTGCTGACCGGCCTCTACGCCATCCCCCCGGCCATCGCGATGGCCGAGGAGGCGGTGAAGACGGGCATCAGCCGTGACAAGCTGCGGGTGAAATCCAGCCACGGCATGTTCGACGACTGGCGGCGGCTGTGGAAGACCTGGACGCGCTCGTCGATCATCGGCGTCATCGTCGGCCTGCTGCCGGGCGCCGGCGGCAACATCGCCGCCTTCCTCTCCTACAACGAGGCCAAGCGCGCCTCCAAGACGCCGGATGAGTTCGGCGAGGGCTCGCCCGAAGGCGTCGCCGCCGGCGAATGCGGCAACAATGCCGACAATTCCGCAGCCCTCGTCCCGGCCCTGACCCTCGGCGTGCCGGGCAGTTCGGTCGCCGCCGTCATCCTCGGCGGCCTCCTGATCCACGGCCTGCGGCCCGGCCCGGCGCTGTTCCGCGACTATCCCGACGTCGTCTACGGCTTCATGATCCAGATGTTCGTGACCTCGGCGCTGCTGATGTTCATCGGCGGCATCATCGGCACGCGTGTGTTCATCCATGTGCTGCGCCTGCCGCGGGTGCTGCTGGTGCCGCTCATCGCCGGCCTGACGGCCGTCGGCGTCTACTCGATCAACAATTCCATGTTCGATCTCTACATGATGCTGGGCTTCGGCCTTCTGGGCTACGCCATGGAGCGGCTGGACTTCCCGCTTGCCCCGGCGGTGCTCGGCCTGATCCTCGGGCCCATGGCGGAGGAGAACATGCGGCTGGCCCTGCTCATCTCGCAGAACGACTGGCTGGTCTTCATCACCCGGCCGATCTCGGTCACCATCGCGGTGCTGACGCTGCTGGTCCTGGCCTTCCCGATCATCCGCGACATGCTCGCCAGGCGCCGAACGGCGCCTGCCTGACGCCGGCACGCCGGACATGAAAAAGGCCGGACCCGCGAGGGTCCGGCCTTTTTCGTTGTATCGGAAAGTGGTCAGGCCACGCTGGCGCGCGCCGGCTTCGCCTGAAGACCCGGCAGGTCGAGGGAGCTCCGCTTTTCCAGCCCCCAGAGCGCCGCCAGCAGCGCCTCGGCTTCGGCATCCGCCAGCACGGAGCCGGCCAGCTCGGTGAACTTGTCGGACAGTTCCGCGTCGCTCAGCGGCATGTCCGGATCGCCCTTGCGGGTCGGCTGCAGGAAGCTGAAGCGCTCGCCATTCGTCATGGCGATCGTCACCCGCGCCGCGCGCTGGCCGGGAAAGCGGGAATCGATGTCCTCGTCGAGCTCCAGCGTGATCTTCGGCAGGAGATCGCGCACCGCCGGGTCCGCCATGCGCTCGGGCTCGAAGGCTGCGAGGCGCACCGAGCCGTGGACCAGCGCATGTGCGACGACGTAATGGAGGCTGAACCGGCAATTGACCGGCGTCTGCGGGTCGGGCCGGTTGCAGATGTCGACGCTCGGCCGGTAGGTGCCGACATGGATGCTGTCGATGTCCGCCGCGTCGATGCCGTGCTGCTGCTTCAGCACCAGCGCCCCGTCGATGGCTGCGAAGGTATGGCCGCAGCAGCCGTGGTTCTTGAAGGTCATGACCTCGATATTATAGGCGCTGCCGAGCCCGGCGGTTGCCTTCGACCAGTCGGCCCGCCCGCTCATCGCGGCCCCCATGCCGACCGGCCCGTCGAGGACGTCGAGCGCCCCGGTGACGCCCTTGCCGGCCGCCATCGCGCTGGTCACGCCGGCTTCCGCGGCATGGCCGGCATGGATCGGCTTGCTCATCGCGTCGGACCGGAAGGCCTGCTGCAGCCCCGCCGCCATCGTCGCGGCGGTCGCCAGCGCATGGGCCGTCTCGTCCTCGTCGAGGCCGAGGATCAGCGCCGCGGCGGCCGATGCGCCGAAGGTCGAGATCGTCGCGGTCGCGTGCCAGAACTTGTAATGCTCGCGGGTCATCGCAAGGCCGATGCGCGTCGACACCTCGAAGCCGGCGATCACGCCGCGCAGGAAGGTTTCGCCGTCGCAGCCCGTGGTCTGGGCGCAGGCGAGCGCCGCCGCGATGGTCGCGCAGCCGGGATGAACGGCCGAGTCGCGGTGGATGTCGTCGAACTCGGCGGTGTGGGCAGCCGTGCCGTTGAGAAAGGCGGCCGTGCGGGTCAGCGCCGACGCACCGCCCGGCAGCACGACGGCGCGGCCATGGCCGATCTCCTCGGCGAGCGCGGCGCGCAGCATCGGCCCGGGGTCCTGCGCGGTCCCCGGCATGGTCGCCGCGAACCAGTCGATGACCGCGCGCTTGGCGTGGTGGATCGTCTTGTCCGACAGCTGCGAGCTGCGCTCGCGCGCGACATAGGCCCCGATCTCTTTCAGAAGCACGGCTGGTTTCCTCCCATTCTGGTCCGGTGATGGCGTTGGAGGCGACCCGTATGCCGCAAGGCTTGCCGCCCGCCTTCATTCCGTGCGAATGAACCCCAAACCAATTGTCCGGTCAACCGAACATTTGCCGGACAACAGCATGGGGAGGCATGTCATGGCGATCGATCTGGCGGTTCTGAGGGGTGACGGCATCGGCCCGGAGATCGCCGAGGCGACCCTCGCCGTGCTCGCAGCGGCGGACCGGCGTTTCGGGCTCGACCTCTCCTTCAGCGAGATCCCGGTCGGGCTGGCGGCCTTCGCGGCGGAGGGCACGACCTTTTCCGATGCCAGCGAAGCGCGGATCCGCGCCGCCGACGGCGTCATCCTCGCGCCGCTCGCCACCTACGAATATGCCGAGGGGCAACCCAACCCCTCGGCCCGCATTCGCCGCGGGCTCGACCTCTACGCCAATATCCGGCCCAGCGTGTCGCGCCTGCCGGGCGCCGCCCGGCGGATGGACCTGGTGATCTACCGGGAAAACACCGAAGGCTTCTACGCCGACCGCTCGATGTTCGCCGGCAGCGGCGAGTTCATGCCGAGCCCCGACATGGCACTGGCCGTGCGCAAGATCACCCGAAGCGCCTGCGAGCGGATCGCCCGGGCCGCCTTCGAGGCCGCCCTGCATCGTCGCCGCAAGGTGACCGCGGTCCACAAGGCCAATGTGCTGCGCCAGACGGACGGCCTGTTCCTGGAGGCCGTGCGCCATGTGGCCGGAGACTATCCGACTGTGTCGCTCGAAGAGGTGATTGTCGACGCGATGGCGGCGCATCTGGTGCGCGATGCCTCCGTCTACGATGTCGTCGTCACCACCAACATGTACGGCGACATTCTCTCCGACGAGGCCGGCGAACTGGCCGGCGGGCTGGGTCTCGCCCCGGCGCTGAATGTCGGTGCCGACCACGCCGTGGCCCAGGCCGTCCACGGCTCGGCGCCCGACATCGCCGGCCGGGGTATCGCCAATCCGGTGGCGCTCATCCTCTCGGCCGCTCTCCTCCTCGAATGGCTCGGCGCGCGGCGGGGCGAGCCGCTCCTCACCGATGCCGCAAGGGCGATCGAGGCGGCGGTGACCGCCGCCCTTGCCGATCCGGCCACCCATACGCCCGATCTCGGCGGCGACGGAACGACGGCCGGTTTCGCCGACGCGGTCGTTCGCGCCCTGTCGCGCTGAGACCCCGCTGAAAGGACGATCCATGGACAGCCTCTACACGCCGGAGCAGATCATGTTCCGCGACGCGGTCGCGAAATTCGCCCGGGCCGAACTGGCCGAGGGCCGGGTCGCCCGCGCCAATGCCGATGGTCTCGATCCGGCCACGACCCAGAAGCTCGTCGACATGGGGCTGATGGGCATCATGATGGACGAGGCCGATGGCGGCCAGGGCGGCACGCTGATGGACGCGGTCATCGCCATCCGCGAGATCGCGCAGGTCTGCCCCCGCTCCGCCGATGTCGTGCAGGCCGGCAATTTCGGCGCGATCCGTACCCTGTCGGAATTCGCCACCGCCGAGCAGCGGGCACGCTGGCTGCCGGGCCTGCTGGCCGGCCGGACGGTGATCTCGGTCGGCATGAGCGAACCGGAGGCCGGTTCCGCCGTGACCGAACTGGCAACCACCGCCACGCCCGACGGCGAGGGCTACCGCCTGAACGGGACCAAGGTCTTCGGCACCCATTCGGGCTCCGCCGACCTGATCCTCTGCTACTGCCGCTTTGGGCCTGGCGTCTCCGGCATCGGCTCGGTCATTCTCGAGCGCGGCATGGAGGGCTTCAGCGTCGGCCAGCCGGTCCGCTACATGAACGGCGAGAGTTGGAGCCAGCTCTATTTCGACAATCTCTACGTGCCGCCCGAAAACGTCCTGCTCGGCCCCGGCGGCTTCAAGAAGCAGATCTCCGGCTTCAATGTCGAGCGCCTGGGCAATGCCTCGCGGGCCGTCGCCGTCGGCCGCCTCGCCTTCGAGGTCGCCCGTGACCACGCGCTGGAGCGACGCCAGTTCGGCCGCCGTCTCGCCGAGTTCCAGGGCATCCAGTGGAAGTTCGCCGACATGGCGGTGAAGCTCGATGCGGCCGAGCTTCTGCTGGCCCGGGCCGTGATCAATGCCGGTGACGGCCTGCCCTCCGCCATGGAGACCGCGATGGCCAAGCTCGCCTGCAACGAGGCCGGCCATTTCGCCGCGAACGAGGCGCTGCAGGTGATGGGCGCGCTGGGCTTCGGCGAGGACCATATCGTCCAGTACTGCCTGCGCCGCACCCGCGGCTGGATGATCGCCGGCGGCAGTACCGAGATCCTGAAGAACCGCATCGCCGAGGAGATCTTCGGCGAGAAGTTCTCGCAACGCCCGCCCCGGACGGCACCGTCGGACGCCCGGCCATGACCGGCAGCGCACGCGGCCCGGCCTTCGTCGATGCCCTCCTGCGCCCGCGCAGCGTCGCCATCATCGGCGCCTCCGACACCGCCGGCCGACTGACCGCAAGGCCGCAGGCGTTTCTCGCCCGCCACGGCTATGACGGCACGGTCTATCCGGTCAATCCGCGCCGCGACACCGTGCAGGGGGCACGGGCCTGGCCCAGCCTCGCCGCCCTGCCGCAGGTGCCGGACCACGCCTACATCCTGCTCGATACGGAGCGGGCGATCGGCGCCGTTGCCGATTGCGCCGCCGCAGGCGTCAAGGTCGCCACCGTCCTGGCCGACGGCTTTGCCGAATCCGGCGGCGAGGGCATCGCCCGGCAGGCCCGGCTCGTCGCGGCCGCGCGCGAGGCCGGCGTCGCGCTGATCGGGCCGAACTCCACCGGCGTCGTCGGGTCGGCCGCGGGCTTTTCCGCCACCACCAACGCCGCCTTCGCCATCGACGCCCTGCCCCAGGGGCGCACCGCGGTGCTGTCGCAATCGGGTTCGGTGATCGGCGCCATCCTGTCGCGCGGCGCCGCCACGGGGCGCGGCTTCGGCGCTTTCGTGTCCGTCGGCAACGAGGCGATGCTGGGCGTCGGCGAACTCGGCGAGGCGCTGGTCGAGGATGAGGCCTTCGACTCCTTCGCGCTGTTCGTCGAGACCCTGCGCCGGCCCGAACGGGTCGCCGCCTTTGCGGCGCACGCCCGCGCCCTCGGCAAGCCGATCACCGCCTTCCTCGTCGGCCGTTCGGAAGCCGGCCGGACGCTGGCCCAGTCCCATACCGGCGCAATGATCGGCGGGCCGCGGGCCCTGGCGAGCTTCCTCGCCCATCACGGCATCGTCGTCGCCGACAGTTTCGAGGGCATGATCGAGACCGCCGGCGCCCTGTCCCTGCGCACCCGCCTCGCGTCGCGCCCGAAGCGCGCCACCGTGCTGACGACGACGGGCGGCGGCGGCGGCATGGTCTATGACGGCATCGCCCTCAAGGGCTCGGCGCTGGCCGGCCTCTCGCCACAGGCCAATGCCGCCCTTCGCGCCGAGGGGATCGCCATCAAGCCCGGGCCGATCGTCGACGTCACCTTCGCCGGGGCCCGCTACGAGACGATGAAGGCCGTCGTCGCGGCCCTGGCGAGCGATCCGGAGACCGGCCTGATCGTCGCCGCCATCGGCTCCTCGGCCCAGTTCAATCCCGAGATCGCCGTCCGGCCCATCGTCGACACGGTCGCCGAGCTTGGACCGGAGGCCGCACCGGTGATCGCCATGCCGGTCCCGCACGCGCCCGAAAGCCTGGCGCTGTTCAACGATGGCGGCGTGCCCGCCTTCCGGACGGTGGAGAGCTGCGCCCAGGCCGTTGCGGCGCTTCTGGCCGATCCCGCGCCGCCGCCGCCGAGCCCCGCCCGCCTGCCCGACGCCGTCACGGAGCGGCTCACGGCGCTGCCCGAAGGGCTGGCCGACGAGATCGCTGCGGCAGACATCTTCGCGGCGCTCGGCATTGCCGGACCGCAAAGCCTGCATGTGGGGGCCGATGAGCCTCTGCCCGACCTGCCCTTTGCCGGGCCCTATGTCCTGAAAGCGGTCTCGGCCGACTTGCCCCACAAATCGGAGGCGGGCGCCGTTCGGCTGAACCTTGCCGGTTGCAGCGACGTCGCCGCCGCCCTCACCGACATGCGCGCCCATCTTGCCCGGCAGGTGCCGGAGGCCCGGATCGGCGGTTACATGGTGGCGCAGATGGCGCGCGGCCTGGGAGAAGCCATTCTCGGCTTTACCCGCGACCCGGTCACCGGCCCGATGGTCAGCGTCGGGCTCGGCGGCGTGATGACGGAAATCTTCGCCGACCTCGCCGTCAGCCCGGCCCCGGTCTCGCGTGACGGCGCGCGCGCCATGATCGCATCGGTGAAGAGTTTTGCACTGCTGCGGGGCTATCGCGGGGCGCCGGAAGGCGATCTCGACGCCCTTGCCGACGGTCTCGTCGCCCTGTCGCAGCTCGCCGCGGAGCCGCGCGTGATCGAGGCCGAGATCAATCCCGTGCTGGTCCGCGAACATGCGCGCGGCATCCTCGCCCTCGACGCGGTCATCCGCATGGGCCCCGGCCGCGACCCGGCGCTGGACACCCGCGACTGAGGGGTGCCCCTTCAGCCACGCGTGTCCCGTCCGTCACAGAAGCGCGTCGATCTCCGCCAGTACCTTGGCCGGGATGGACAGCCCGCTCTCGCGGTTCGCGGCGCTGCGCCGCTCCTCGATCTCGCCGGGCAGAAGCACTTCGCCCGGCTCGCCCGATGCCCGGATCATGCCGGTGATCGCCGCAAGCCGCGCGTCGGGCTCTCCCAGATGGTCGGTACGGGCGGCGATCAGCGTGAAGCAGGTTCCGGCCGTACGGGAGAAATCGCTGGATTCGCCGAGCTCGGTCGCGGCCGAGCCGCCGGCGAAGAAACCGGTCAGCAATTCGATCATCAGCGCCAGACCGTATCCCTTCGGTCCACCGATCGGGGCGAGCGTCCCGGCCAGCGCGGCATGGGCGTCGGTCGTCGGCCGGCCGTCGGCATCGAGGGCGAGCCCTTCGGCGATCGGCTCGTCCTCGGCGGCGGCCCGGCGGATCTTGCCGCGCGCCACCACGGTCGTCGCCATGTCCAGCGTGACCGGCGGCTCGGCGCCCGGCACCGCGATCGACACCGGGTTGGTACCCAGCACCGGTCGCTTGCCCCCGATCGCCGCCATGGCCGGCGGCGCGTTGGAGACCACGATCGCCGCGCAGCCCTCCCGCGCCAGCCGCTGGGTATAGGCCGAGGCGAGGCCGAAATGGTTGGAGCCCCGCACCGAGATCCAGGCGACACCGTGCGCCGCCGACCGCTCGACCGCCAGCTCCACGGCCCGCATGGCGGCCGTTGGTCCGTAGCCATTGTTGCCGTCGAGGATCACCAGACCGCCGGCGTCGCTGACGATCGTCGCTTCGGCGGCCGGATCGATCAGGCCTTTCCTCGCCCGCGCCACGTAATTGGGCAGGCGGGCCACGCCATGGGACGCGACCCCGCGCAGATCGGCTTCCACCAGCACATCGGCGACCGTCTCGGCGATCTTGCGCGGAGCGCCGTTCGCCGCGATCGCCCGGGTGGCGAGGGCGCGCAGTTCGTCTGCAGTCATGTCGTTCGTCTCATGCAGGCTTGGGGTTGGTCGGGCGCAGCAGATAGAGCGGCGCGAGGATCACCGGGATCGCTAAAAGATCGGTCCACAGGCCGGGCATCATCATCAGCACCGACCCCGCCCCGACGACGACGCGCCGCCACGGGGCGAGCGGTCCGCCCCACCAGCCGGTGGTGGCGATGGACAGCGCATAGACGCCGACGAAGGCCGAGGTGATCGCGACCACGATGTCGCCCGTCGTGCCGATCAAGAGGATTTCCGGGCCATAGACGAAGACGAAGGGCACGACGATCTTGGCGAGCCCCATCAGGAATGCCTCGACGGAGGTTTCCAGCGGTTTCGACTTGGCAATGGCCGCCGCCGCATAGGCCGCCAGCGCCACGGGCGGCGTGATCGCCGAGACGAGGCCGTAGTAGAAGATGAAGAGATGCGCGGCGATCAGCGGCACGCCCATCTGGGTCAGCGCCGGCGCGACGAGCACCGCCAAAAGCAGATAGACGCCCACCGTCGGCAGTCCCATGCCCAGCACGATCGAGGCGACTGCGGTCAGGCAGAGCGCGATGAAGAGCGAGCCGCCGCTGGCATCGACGATGAGGCCGGAAAGCTTCAGTCCGAGCCCGGTGAGGGTCAACATGCCGATGACGATGCCGGCGCAGGCGCAGGCCGTCGCCACAGGCAGCAGCCCCGCCACCGCGGCCCGGCAGGTCGCCATCAGCCGCGCCGGGGTCGGCCGCGACGATCTGGCGAACATCGCCAGCACCAGCGCCGCCACGATGGCGTAGAAGCCGGCGCGATAGGGCGTGTAGCCGTCGAGCAGGAAGTAGAGGAGGATCGGGATCGGCAGGAGCATGTAGCCCCGCGTCAGGAGAAGATGCCGGAAATTCGGCAAGTCCGAGGCAGCGACCGCCTTCACGTCGTATCGGGCTGCATGGAGCTGCACCGCCGCGAACACCGCGCCGAAATACAATAGCGCCGGGAACAGCGCGTGGCTGATGATCTCGACATAGGGAATGCCCGTGAAGGAGACCATCAGGAAGGCCGCCGCGCCCATGATCGGCGGCATGATCTGCCCGCCCGACGAGGCGGCCGCCTCGATCGCCGCCGCCGTCTGCGGCTTGTACCCGGTGCGGATCATCAGCGGGATGGTGAAGGTGCCGGTGCTGGCGACGTTGGCGACGGCGCTGCCGTTGATCGAGCCGAACAGCGCCGAGGAAATCACGGCGACATAGGCCGGCCCGCCCTTCTTGCGGCCGGTCAGCGCATGGCCGAAGCCGATGAAGACGTCGCCCATGCCGGTGGTCTGCAACAGCGCGCCGAACAGGACGAAGACGGCGATATAGGTCGCCGAGGCGCCGACCGGGGTGCCGAGGACGCCTTCGGTGGTCAGGTAGAGATGCGAAACGATGCGGTCGATGCCGTAGCCGGTATGGCCGATCGGCGGCGGCAGGAGGTTGCCGAAGGCGGCATAGGCCAGCGCGACGAGAGCGATGATGACCAGCGGCCAGCCGATGACCATGCGGGTGGCGATCAGCACCACAGAAATCAGGATCGCGCCGAGCCAGATCTGCTGCTCGGTGACGATGCCCGCCGTCTCGATGATCTCGCGATAGTCGAGGCAGACATAGAGCGCCGGCAGGGCTGTCACCAGCGCCAGGACGATCAGCGCGGTGCGCAGCCAGCGACCGCTCACCGCCGCCGTCGACAGGAACAGGATCGCGGCGATGCCGCAGACATGGACGACGCGCTGCTGCAGCGCGGTGAAGGGCCCGTAATAGGCGGTGTAGAGGTGGAACAGCGTGAAGGCGACGACGCCGATGCCGACGATCAGCCGCAGCATCCAGTGCCCGTTGCCGCCGATCGCGGCACCGGCGGCCAGGGCCGGGTCCTCTGCGGGCAGGAGGTCGCGCTCAAGCAGCACGCCGGCGGCGGGAGTTGACTTGTCGGACATCGCAACATCGCTGGCTGGAGCAGGATGGGCGCGACCGGCCCGGCCGGTCGCGCCCCGCTGATCGGTCGAAACCGTGGCTCAGTCGAGCGCGCCGATTTCGCGATAGTAGCGCTGGGCTCCCGGCGCCAGATCGATCGGCGTCTTCACCGCCGATTCCGGCGTGATCTGGTTGGCCGCCGGATGGATCGCCTGCAGTTCGCCGATATTCTCGAACAGCGCCTTGGTCATGGAATAGACCAGTTCCTCGTCGGTCTTCTCGTTGACGAAGAGGATGTTCCAGATGTCCATCGTCGGGATGTCCGCGGTCTGGCCTTCATAGGTCCCGGCCGGAATCACGCCCTCGATGTAATAGGGATATTTCTCGTGCGTGGCGGCAATGGCCGCCTCGTCCAGCGGCAGGATCTTGATCTCGGCCGCGGTGGCCAGATCGATCACCGTCGGCGTCGGGAAGCCGGCCAGCACGACGGACGCGTCGAGATTGCGGTCCTTGAGGGCCTCGGTCGCCTCGGTGAAGTCGAGATATTCGCGCTGCACGTCGATGCCGGCCCCCTCGAACACCGCGTCAGCCATCACCCGGGTGGAGCCGCCCGGAGGGCCGACCGCGACGCGCTTTCCTTCCAGATCGGCGATGCTCTCCATGCCGGAATCGGTCCGCACGATGATCTGGATGGTGCTCGGATAGAGCGCGGCGACCGCCTGCAGCGGCCAGGACTGCCGGAACGGCTCCTCCCCGTTCCGGGCGAAGAACACCGTGTTGGCGTTGCCGATCCCCAGCGTCATCTCGCCGGCGCCGACGCGGCGCGAATTCTCGATCGAGGCGCCGGTCACTTCCGCCGCCGCCGACACGCCATCGATGGTCTTGGAGAAGATGTCGGCCATGCCGCCGCCGAGCGGATAATACACCCCGCCCGTGGAGCCGGTTCCGATGGTGATGCGCTCCTGCGCGACGGCGGTGATCGGCGTGGCGGCAACGGCGACGATGCCGAGCGCGCCGATCAGACGCGTGAGCGTTCCTGTCGTGAATGCCATGCTTACCTCCCAGTATAATGGCGACAATTCCGATGCGGCGGCGTCGTCTTGCGCGCAACAGGATGCAAATGTATACCAGCGCTCAGGACAACTTCAACGAAAATCGCGACCGCCCATGGCTTCCGCCAGCTCCAACGCCCCCACCGTTCCGCCACGGCTGGTCCACGGCAAGCCTCTCTGCGCGCCGCCGCTGAGCAGCGACCGGCGGCCCCGCGCCACGATCCCGGCGGGGGCCTGGGACAGCCACTGCCATCTCTTCGGCGCCCATGATCGCTATCTGCCGGCCGACACCGCAACCCACATGGCGCCCGAAGCGACCCTTGCGGACTATCGCGGCCTGCTCGACCGGCTCGGCCTCGCCAAAGGCGTCTTCGTCACCTCCACCGTCTACGGCACCGACAACCGCCTTCTGATCGAAGCGCTTGCGGAAGCCAATGGCAACGCCGCCGCCGATGGCTGGCTGCGCGGCATCGCGGTCATCGACTCCACCATTTCGGATGCCGAACTGGAGGCGATGCACCGGGCCGGCGTGCGCGGTTTCCGGATCAATCTCATGCAGCAGACCGGCGGCCCGCATTTTCGCGGCGGCGTCGGCCAGGAACACCTCTTCCCCCTTGCCGAGCGGGTGAAGCAGTTCGGCTGGCACGCCCAGCTCTGGGTGGATTCGGCCCTTTTGCCAGAATTGCGGAGCGAGCTGCGGCGCCTGCCGATCCCCTTCGTGATCGACCATTTCGGACGCACCCAGGCTTCCCGCAGCGCCGACGATCCGGGCTTTGTTCTCCTGTGCGACATGCTGGCGGCGGGCGAGGCCTATGCCAAGATCTCCGGCGCCTACCGGATCTCCAACCATGCGCCCGACTATCCGGACGTCGCCCCAATGGCCGCCCGCATCATCGCCGCCGCGCCCGACCGGCTGGTCTGGGGCACCGACTGGCCGCATCCCAACCATGCCGGCATCATGCCCGACGACGCCGACCTTCTCGAAGTCCTCGCCGGCTGGTGCGAGGGCGACGCGGCGGCGCTGCGGGCTATCCTCGTCGACACCCCTTCCCTCCTCTACGCCTGAGATGACATGACCGACGCCACCACGCGTTTCGACCTTGCCGAGCTGACCCCGCGCGAGCGTTACAAGCTCCTGTCGAGCGCCATCGTGCCGCGCCCGATCGCGCTGGTCGTGACGCGCTCGCCCCAGGGCCATCACAACGCCGCGCCTTATTCCTTCTTCAACGTCCTGTCGGAAGACCCGGCCATCGTCGCCCTCGGCCTGCAGGTGAATGCGGCCGGTGAGCACAAGGACACGGCCAACAACATCGCGCGGGAAAAGGAGTTCGTCATCAACCTCGTCGACGACGCCCTGGCCGACCGGATGAACATCTGTGCCGTCGACCTGCCGCCGGAGGAAAGCGAGATCGACGCGGCGGGCCTGACCATCGCCGCTTCGTCCATGGTCGGGCCGGGTCGGATCGTGGAAAGCCCGATCGCGCTCGAATGCCGCGAGGTGCAGACGCTGAAATTCTCGCCCCGCCGCAACATCGTTCTGGGCGAGGTGCTCTGCGTCCATGTGCGCGAAGGCCTCGTCGATCCGCAGACGCTGAATGTCGACATCGACAATTACGAGCCGCTCGGCCGCCTGTTCGCCAGCCTCTATTCGCGCCAGAGCACGCGGTTTTCCATGCCGCGCATGTCGCTGGAGGAATGGCGCGACCGGGCCGGAACGGACTGACCGCCCGCCCCGGACGCACTTGATGCCTCAGGCGGCGCGGCGATAGGCGTTGAGGCGACCGGCCTTCATCACGCTGCCGGGCAGCGCATGGCCCACGACCTGTTCGGCAAGCCGCGCCGCTTCCGACAGGGCTTCCAGATCGACACCGGTCTCGATGCCCATCTCCTCGCAGAGAAACGCCAGATCCTCGCTGCAGACATTGCCGGCCGCGGCCTTGTGCCCGGCGAACGGACAACCGCCGAGACCGGCCACCGAGGCATCGAAGGTGTCGACGCCCATTTGCAGACCGGCAAAGGCGTTGGCGATGCCCATGCCGCGCGTGTCGTGCAGATGCAGCGCGACCTTCAGATCCGGCCAGCGCTCGCGCACCGCGCCGACGACCCGCTGCACCGCGGCAGGCGTAGCCCAGGCCATGGTGTCGGCCAGCGAATAGGTCTTGATCGTGACGCCGCATTCCGCGGCGATCTCGAAGGTCTCGGCCATCACCGCGAGGACGCGCGCGACCGGCACCTCGCCCTCGAAATTGCAGCCGAAGGCCGCCATCATCGAGGCCCGCTCGACGGTCAGCCCCGCCTCCAGATAGCGCCCCACCATGCGCGTCTGGACCCGGCGGTTCTCCGCGAAATCCCGGTTCTGGTTGCGCAGCATGAAGCTTTCCGACGCGACCATCGAGATCGAGCCCTTGAGGTCGAGCTGGCCGCGATGGGCGAGCGCGCGGTCGAAGCCCTTCTCGTTCAGCCACAGCGCGGTGTAGGCGGTGCCCGGCGCGCGGGTGATGCCGGCGACCACGGCGTCGGCATCCGCCATGCCCGGCACCCGGGCCGGATTGACGAAGGACGCCACCTGGATCTGCGGCAGCCGCGCCTGCGACAGCGCATCGATCAGCGCGATCTTGTCGGCCGTCGCGATCGGTCCCTTCTCGAACTGGAAGCCCTCGCGCGGTCCTTCCTCGTTGATCCTCACGCGTTTCGGATAGTCGGCCATGCTGCTCTCCCTGGTGTTGAACGGGCGTCGCGCCGAACGGCCCCAAGCCCACGCCGGCGCGAGCGTCCGACGCCATACCGGCCGTGGGGCGCCACGGCGCCGGTCGGGGTCAGTCGTCGGTGATGCCCGGCTCGTCCTCGTCGCTGGAGCGCGACAGATATTCCTGGCGCATGAGCTTGAGGCGGCTGCGCTGGGCGTTGCGGATATGGATCTGCGCCGCCTCGTTCGCCGTCTTGGGATCGCGCCCCTTGATGGCGGCGAGAATGGCGAGATGCTCGTTATGGGCGCTCTCGTCCCGCCCGGGCAGGCGCAGCGTCGTGCCGCCGAGCAGCGCCATGGAGTCCCGCAGGCCGATCAGCGACCGCTTGAGAAAGCGATTATGGGCCGCATGGTAGATCGCCGAATGGATCAGCCGGTTGAGGTCGGCCATGGATTTCGACTGGCCGAAATGGTCGACCTCCGAGGCGATCAGCTCCTCCAGTTCCTCGATCTCGGCGACCGAGGCGTGACGGGCGGCAAAGCCGGCCGCCGCGCCCTCCAGAACCTCGCGAATGTCATAGAGCTCGATGGTCTCCTGGTGATCGAGCTTGGAGACCACGGCGCCGAATCGCGGGGTGAAGGAGATCAGTCCTTCCGCCTCGAGCCGGCGGATCGCCTCGCGGGCCGGCGTGCGGCTGAGGCCGAGACGCTCGGCGATCTCCAGTTCCCTGACCCGCGATCCGGGCGGCATCTCGCCGGCCTGGATGGCGGCTTTCAACTGCTGGTAAGCGGTCTCGCCGCGCGAGACATCCGATTTGCTCATGTCTGTCCATATCCGGTTGGAAACGGCACCCATTTCGAAATGCCGGGCGTGCGACCGGAACCATAGCACAGGCCCACCCGTCGGCGCCGCCCCCGCAGGCTCGCGATCACGACGCTAAACCGGACCGGACCGTCCTCAGGCCTGCGATTGGCCGGCCACAGGCAGCAACGTGCGCTTGCGATCGCCAGCCGGCGGCGCGTTCACCGCGACGTCGCCATGGGCCAGCCGCTGTTCATGGGCATGGCGCACGAGAGCCGTGAAGCGGTAGATGCCGTGGACGAACTTGCCATAGGGAAATGTCAGGAACAGCGCGAAGACGACGCCGAGATGGACGGCGAGCAGGATGCCCATGGCCGGCGTGGCGCGGAACACGAGCAGCGCCAGGCCGGTGACGCTGGTCAGGAGCAGCATCCACAGGAAGGCCGCGCCCATGCCGGTGCGGTCGTCGCGGCGGATGGCGACGTCGCGGCGCTCGCGCTGGCGGAACAGTCCGATCGGCCCGATGACAAGGCCGATCCCGCCGAGAACCCCGAGGATCACGGTCGGATGCCAGACCGGATAGGGCGCTTCCCAGCCGAAATAGTGAAACAGCGTGCCCGAGGAGGTCGAGGCGAAGCAGAGCAGGAAGCCATAATAGGTGAAATGGTGGTAGAGGCGCCGGCGATCGTTGGGCCGCTCGCTCTCGTCCATGCAGCCCATGCCGCCGCCGTCGAGATAGCGCAGCCGGCTGGTGTCCTTGACCGCCTGCCACAGCGACGACAGGCGCAGGTCCTGGACCGGGCCGCTGGCCCGCCAGAAGGACCGCACGCCCATCCCCAGCGCCACCATGGCGTAGAGGAAGACGCCGCCGAAGATGGCGACCATCGTGTTGTGGGGCATCAGCCGGTAGAAGGCGCCCTCGCCGGTATGGACGCCGAACAGCACCGAGGCGTCCTGCCAGGCGGCAAAACCGATCAGGAAGGCGGCGACCGATCCCGCCGCGGCCAGGGCCACCCAGAGGCCGTTGCGCTGAAAGACGCCGGAGAAGACCGGCGGCCAGGCATAGCGGGCATAGGTTTCGTCGCGCAATTCCGCCATGGCGACCGGCACGTTGATGGCGAATTCGTGCGGCGGGGCGTACTGGCAATCGTAGTAGCAGGCCCCGCAATTGTGGCAGAGATTGGCGAGGAAATCGACGTCGCCGCCGGCGAAGTCACGGCGCAGTTCCATGGCCGGAAACACCGCGCACAGGCCCTCGCAATAGCGGCAGGCATTGCACACGCTCATCTGGCGCGCGGCTTCCTCCTGCGAGGCCGAGGCGAGGGACGCCAGATCAATTCCGGACATAGCGAGCCGCTCCTTCTCCCGCCAGCCGCCCGAAGACGCTGCCGATGGTCATTCCGATTCCGGCCAGATAGCCCTCGCCCAGGACGTTGCCGGCCATGATCTCGCCGGCCGCGAACATGTTCGGCGACACCGTGCCGTCCGCCATGACCATGCGGGCCTCGCGGTTCACCTTGACCCCGAGATAGGTGAAGGTGATGCCCGGCCGCAGCGTGTAGGCGTAGAAGGGCGGCTGATCGATGGTGCGGGCCCAGTGCGATTTCGGCGGCTCCAGCCCCACGGTCCGGCAGTCGTCATGGATGGTGTGGTCGAAATGGCCGGGCTGGCAGGCGGCATTGAAACGGTCGATCGTCGCACGCGTCCTGGCGGGATCGAGTCCCATCTTGGTCGCGAGCTCCTCCAGCGTATCGGCCCGCTCGGGCGGAAACACCGAGGGCATGAAGGAGCGGATCGACTTCTCGTCGATGATCACATAGCCGATCTGATCGGGCTGGGCGGCGACCAGCCGGCCCCAGATCGCGTAGCGTTTCGGCCAGAAATCCTCGCCCTCGTCGTAGAAGCGCTCGGCATTGGCGTTGAGGACGACGCCGAAGGGGACGCAGTCGAGCCGGGTGACGATGCCGCCGTCGAATTTCGGCGCCCGCCCGTCGATGGCCACCGCGTGGCCCTGGGTCGGATCGCCGACCTGCTCGACGCCGCGATCGAGCAGCATGCGCAGGACCTCGCCGCGATTGTAGGGCGTGCCGCGGATAAGGAAGTTCTTGGCACCCGGGCCCCAGGCCTCGGTCAGCCATTCGATGTTGGATTCGAAGCCGCCCGAGGCGGCGACGAAGGAGCGCGCCGCAACCTCTTCCATGCGCCCCTCGACCTCGAGCGTGGCGCCGACGAAGAAGCCGTTGTCGATCTCCATGTCGACAAGACGCGTGTCGTAGCGGATCTGGACGCCGAGATCCTCGGCCGTGCGATAAAGGGCGTTCAGCATCGAGCGACCGCCGCCGAGGAAGAAGGCGTTGGTACGCCCGAGCGACAGGGTGCCGCCCAGCGAGGGCTGGAACCGCACCCCCTGCTCCCACATGAAGTCCCACAATTCCTTGGACCGTTCCAGGGTCAGGAGGGCGAGTTCCTCGTCGGTCCGGCCCTTGGTCACCCGCATCAGGTCGTCGAGATACTCCTCAACCGGATAGGGACCGGTCAGGGTGCCGTTCGCCGCATCGTGGGCAACGCGCATGTTGCGCGTGTGCCGGGTGTTGCCGCCGCGATAGGATTTCGGCGCCCGCTCCACGACCATGACCCTAGCGCCCGTACAGGCCGCCGAGATGGCGGCGCAGAGGGCGGCGTTGCCGCCTCCCGCAACGAGTACGTCGAGTTGGTCTCCCTCGCCTGCCATCGTCGACATCGGTCCCTTCGGATGAATTCAGATCGGGCGTCGGCCCGGCCCGACTTATGTCAAAGTATCCACCGGGATACAAGCGTGCGAAACCGCATCGGACGTAACGCCGCACGCCGACATCGGGCAGGCGGAGCGCGCGCAGGAAGCCGTTCCCAGAGGTTCGGTAGCGACGATGGAAGTGCAGCGGGGATTAAGCGGGGCGGGGCGAGGCGGCGCCGGGCCCGACGACGGTCAGTTGTGCAGTATCGCCATACGGAACGACTCTGCCGAGCTGTTCCCGGGCTGCGGTCCGACTGGGCGAAGGAGCGGCGATACCCTCGCACGCTCCAGCGACGCGATTCAAAGCTCCGATTGTCAACAATCTATTTGACAATTTGCCATGGGCGTTTATGCAAGGGGTGACCAAACGGGAGATGACCATGGCAAGACCGTCGACGATCCGGACCGTCGAGGCGCGGACGATCCGGGTTCCGCTGGATTCTCCGACCTCCTTCTCGACCCGGCAGGTGCATCACCGCGACTATGCCGTCACCCGCGTCACCACCGACGACGGCGTCCGTGGCATCGGCTTCTGCTATGGCGGCAGCGATGCCGGCAGTCTCGTCACCCAGGGCGTGCGCGAGCTTTTCGCGCCGCTCCTGATCGGCGAGGACGCCACCCGCGTCGAAGGCCTGTGGGACAAGATGTATGCGTCGGGCCTGCTGCAGGGCCGCGCCGGATCGCTGATGCGCTCGCTGTCGATCCTCGACATTGCGCTATGGGACCGCAACGCCCGCGCCGTCGCCATGCCGCTGCACCGCTATCTCGGCGGCTATCACGACGAGAGCGTGCCGGCCTATGCCTCCGGCGGCTATTATCTCGACGGCAAGTCGCCCGAGGCTCTGGGCGAGGAACTCGCCGGCTATGTCGCGCTGGGCTTTCAGGCGGTGAAGATGAAGGTCGGACGGCTCGACCCCGCCGGCGAGGAGGCCCGCATCCGGGCCGCCCGCGAGGCGATCGGCCCCGACGTTCTCCTAATGCTCGACGCCAACAATGCGTGGAGCGACCTGCCGACCTGCCTGCGCTTCATGGATCGCTACGAGCCCTATGATCCCTACTGGATCGAGGAGCCGTTCTCGCCGGACGACATCGCCAACCATGCGCGCCTCGCCCAGAACACCCGTGTCCCGGTCGCCACCGGCGAGATCGAGGCCGGCCGCTGGCGGTTCAAGGAACTGCTCGACCAGGATGCCGCCGCGATCTTGCAGACCGACGCGGCCGTGTGCGGCGGCATCAGCGAATATCGCCGCATCGGCGCGACCGCGGCGAGCTACGGCGTCAAACTGTGCCCGCACTGGTTCCACGATCTGCATGTCCATCTCGTCGGCTCGGCCGCCAACGGCCAGTTCGTCGAATATTTCCCGGACGATCAGGTGCTGAATTTCCGCCGGCTGATCGATCGCCAGCTCGAGACGAAGGGCGGACGGCTCATCCTGCCGACCGAGCCCGGCCTCGGTTTCGATTTCGACGACAAGGCGCTCGACGCCTTCGCCCTCGACGACTGGGCTTAAGCAGCCGTTTTCGCGAGGGGGCGACGACGGGGGTGACCGCGGCGCCGACGCCGCATCTTGAGGGGGAGACGACCATGCCGGCCGATGCGATGAGGGGCGTTCTGTCGCCCGTGGTGACACCGTTCGACGCGGAGCTGCGCCCGGACAAGGCGGCCTGGCTTGCCCATTGCCGCTGGCTCCTGTCGCAGGAATGCGGCCTGGCGATCTTCGGCACCAACAGCGAGGCCAACTCGCTGGCCGTCGCCGAGCGCCGGGCGCTTTTGGACGCTGCCTTCGAGGCCGGTCTCGATCCGGCCCGCATGATGCCCGGCACGGCGTCCTCGGCATTTCCAGAGACGGTGGAACTGACCAAGGCCGCCGTCGACGGCGGGGCCGCCGGCGTCCTGATGCTGCCGCCCTTCTACTACAAGAACGTCTCCGACGACGGCCTCTTCGCCTATTACAGCGAGGTGATCCAGCGCGTCGGCGATGCCCGGTTGCGGGTCTATCTCTACCATATCCCGCCGGTCGCCCAGGTCCCGATCTCGCTGCCGCTGATCGAGCGGCTGCTGAAGGCCTATCCGGGCACGGTCGCCGGCATCAAGGATTCCTCCGGCGACTGGGAGAACACCCGGGCGATGATCGCGGGCTTCGACGATTTCGCCGTCTTCGCAGGCTCGGAGGCCTTCCTTCTGGACACGATGCGGGCCGGCGGCGCCGGCTGCATCAGCGCCACGGCCAACATCAATCCGGCCGCCATTCACGACGTCTACGCCAATGGGCAGGCCGCCGATGCCGACCAGCGCCAGGCGGCGATCACCGACTTCCGCAAGGCCGTCGCCGCCTACCCGATGATCCCGGCGCTGAAGGCGACGATTGGCCTGGCCACCGGCGAGCGCGGCTGGGAGCGCGTGCGCCCGCCGCTGACCCCGCTGGGCGAGGCCGATCTGGCGTCGCTGTCGCAGATGCTGGACGGTCGCGGCTTTGCCATGCCGGGCCGCCGGGACATCGCCTGATGAGCGGTGTCGCCATTGTCGGCGCCGGCACGATGGGCCGGGCGATCGCCGCGGGCTTTGCCCGCTCGGGGAAGCGAACCCTTCTCGTCTCCCGCGATCCGGCCGGTGCCGGTCCCGCCCCGGCGGGCGTCGATCTCGTCGGCGCCCTGCCCGACGAACCGCCGGCCATGGTCGTGGAGGCGATCCCAGAGGATCTGGCGCTGAAGACCGCCTTCTTCCGCTCGGTCGAGGTGCGCTACGGGCCGGATTCGGCCCCCCTGATGGCGTCCAACACCTCCGGCCTGCCGCTGCAGGACATCGCCGACCGGCTCGCCCGGCCCGATCTGTTTCTCGGCATTCACTGGTTCCATCCCGCCGACGAGCTGCCGATGGTGGAAAGCGTGCGCGTCGCCCAGACGGCGCCGGCGACGGTCGACACCGCGCTCGCGCTGCTGCGCGCGGCCGGCTGGGACAGCATCGTCGTGCCGCGGCCGGTTCCCGGCGCGGTCGTCAATCGCCTGCAGCATGCGATCCTGCACGAGGCCTATCATCTCATGGCCGAGGGACTGGCGAGCGTCGAGGACATCGACCGGGCGGCGCGCTGGCTGCTGGGGCCCCGCATGTGCATCGCCGGGCTTCTGAAACAGAAGGATCTCGCCGGCCTCACCGGCCATATCCTGGCCCAGCGCAGCATCGTGCCGGACCTCTGCCATGATGCCGAACCCAATGAAGCGGTCCAGGCGATGCTGGAGCGCGGCGAGACCGGCGCGCTGGCCGGCCGCGGCTTCTACGACTGGGACGGGCGCGACGCCAGGGCGGAGATCGCCGCGGCCGCCGCGCGGCTGCGCCGCCTGATCGCCCATCTGGACGAGCCGGCGTAGAACGCCGCGCTCAGGTGAAGCGGGTGCGGAACATCTCGATGTAATGGTTCTTCGCCGGTGCGAGATGTGCCCGGCACAGCGCGATCAGCTCGGCGCGGTTCTGCGAACGGATCGCCGCGATCATCTCCCGATGCGCGTTGGCGGCCCAAAGCAGATAGCCCCTGTCGTTGACGAAGATCGAGCGATAGGCATGCGACTTCTGGGCGAAGCTGTTGATCGCCTCGATCAGCGCCGCATTGCCGCAATGGGCGAACAGCGCCTGGTGGAATTCGATGTTGGAGCGGAACACGCCGCGCCGGTCTTCCGCCTCGATCGCCGCGGAGTGCCGGTCCTGGATCGCCTCGAGCTCGGCAATCGCCGCGTCGGACATCGGCAGTTCGATCAGCGATGCCGCATGGGATTCCAGGAGCTCGCGTACCGCGTTGATGTCCTCGACCTCGGCCTCGCTGTAGAGCCGCACGACCGCGCCGCGATTGCGGACCCGGTTGACCAGCCCGAGCCGCTCCAGCTCGATCAGTGCCTGGCGCACCACGTGGCGCTTGGCCTGGAACCGGCTGGAGATGTCCTCCTCGATCAGCCGTTCGCGGGGATGCAGGCGCCCGAAGACAATGTCTTCCTCCAGCTGCCCGGCGATCTCCAGCGACGCCTCCTCGCCGCTCTGGCGGCCCGTGGCCGTCGCATAGGTTTCGTCAGCATCGCCGGGTGCGGCCGTTCTGGACATGGATTGGCAACTCCTGCGATCGAACGGCCCCGCATAGCGGCGCCGGAAGGTTTGCTCAACTGACGATGGTGTCAGTCGCGGCTCCCCGCAATGTCCCCCTCCACCGAGGAAACGGTCCTGGCCGCCGCCGGCTTGCGGAACAGCCGGGCCAGCGATCCGAAGAAGGGTGTTGCCTGCAGGATCGACAGGAAGGCCACGGCCAGCAGGGTCGCCGAAATCGGGTTCTGCAAGAAGATCATCCAGTCGTTGCGCCCGATCAGCATCGATTGCTGCAGCGTCGTGTCGAGGATCGGTCCGAGGATCAGTCCGATCACCAGCGGTGGCGTCGGGATGCGGAACTGGTCAAAGACGAAGCCGACCATGCCGAAGGCGATCATCAGCCCGACGTCGAACACCGAATTGTTGATGGCGAAGGAGCCGATCACCGACAGGACGACGATGATCGGGCCGACGACGCGGTTGGGGATCCGGGTCACGGTGATGCAGGCGCGGGTGAACAGGAGGCCGACGACGAACAGCGCGATATTGGCGAACATCACCGCCCAGAGCAGCGTGTAAGTGACGTCGCCATGCTCGGTCATCAGCGACGGTCCGGGCAGGATGCCATGCACCATCAACCCGCCCAGAAGCACCGCCGTGGAGGACGAGCCGGGAATGCCGAGCGAGATGGTCGGGATCAGCGCGCCGCCGACGACCGCGTTGTTGGCCGCTTCCGGCGCCACGACGCCAGCCGGATAGCCGGTGCCGAACTCCGCCTTGTCCCGGGAGAACCGCTTGGCCTCGTTATAGGCGAACCAGGAGGCGGTATCGCCGCCGGTCCCCGGGATGAGGCCGACGAAGACGCCGATGAAGCCCGAACGAATGCTGTTGGGCAGCATCTTGAGGAACTCCGCGCCGGTCGGCAGCATTCGGTCCCGCACGCTGGAGACGCGCTCGTCCTGGTTGGAATTGCCCTGCACGATCAGCCGGATCGCCTGGGGAATGGAGAACAGGCCGATCAGCGCGACGGTGAAGTTGACGCCGCCGAACAGGTCCAGCACCCCGAAGGTGAAACGCGGGGTGCCGGTCGTCGGGTCCATGCCGACGGTGGCGATCAGAAGCCCGATCGCGCCGGACATCAGGCCGAGGATCGCCGATCCCTGGGACAGCGAGCCGATGATGGTGATGCCGAGGACGGCGACCGCGAAGATCTCCACCGGGCCGAAATTGAGCACCACCCGGCCGAGCAGCGGCGCGACGGTGAGAAGCACGATCGAGGAGATGACGCCGCCGATCAACGATGCCGTCAGCGACAGGCCCAGCGCCTTGCCGGCAAGCCCCTTCTGCGCCATCGGATAACCGTCGAGGACGGTGGCCGCCGCCGCCGGCGTGCCCGGCGTGCGCAAGAGGATCGCCGCAACGGAGCCGCCATACATCGCCGCCAGATACAGCGAGGCGAGCATGGCCAGCCCGGTTTCGGGCCGCATCGAATAGGTCAGCGGCAACAAGAGCGCGATGGCCATCGTCGCAGAGAGGCCGGGCATCGCGCCGACGAACATGCCGATGAGGGCACCGGCGAAGATCGCCAGGAGATTGATCGGGTCGACCACATTGGCCAGGCCGATCCAGAGGAAGGATTCAGGCATGACGGGTCTCCTCAGACGGCCGGGTAGAGGGGGATCGACAGGTTCAGGAAATAGACGAAGACGGCCCAGATGAACCCGGTCACCACGAGGGTGGTCAGAACGGTCGCGGTCCATCCGATCGGCCGCAGCACGGCCAGCGGGATCAGCAGGAACAGCGGCGTCGCGACGAGGTAGCCGACATGGTTGATGCTCCAGGCATAGAGCACGATCAGGCCTGCGAAGCCGGCCCCGACGGCGATGTCGCGCCATGCGAAGGACGGGATGAGCACCAGCGTGCCGGCGGCTTTCTCCCGGCGCCATGCCAGAAGCGTCTGCGCGATCGCCGCGAGCGCCAGGATCAGGACGATCCAGCCCAAAAGGTTCGGCAGGCGGGCGGCTGTTCGGGGATAGGCAGCGGCCTCGCTCCAGAAGAAGAAGACGAGCGCGATGGCCGCGAGCGCAACCAGGATTCGACCCATGACATGGTCTCCGGACGGAGTCTGTGGCGGGGGCGGCGGGTCGCCGCCCCCAAGGGTGCTACTTGGCCTGGACTTCGTCCTTGATGTCGGCCCAGATCTCCCGGTACTCGCCTTCCTGCTTCTTCAGGAACGCGGTGTAGTCGTCACCGCCGATGAAATCGATGTTCATCGCCGATGCCTTGGCCTTCTCGAGGAACTCCGGATTCTCCGTCACCCGGCGCAGCGCCTCCACGAACTGCGTGCGGGCTTCCTCCGGGAAACCGCCGGGGCCGCTGTAGCCGCGCGACGAACCGGCGACGAGATCGTAGCCGAGCTCCCTGGCGGTCGGCACGTCCGGCAGTTCCGGCAGGCGCTCTTCGGTGAACACGGCGAGGGCACGCAGATTGCCCTCCTTCACCTGCGGATAGGCGACGCCGACATTGGTGAAGCTGGCGTCGATCTTGCCGCCCATCGCGGCAGTCCATGACGGGCCGTCACCCTGGAACGGCACCTTCTGGAGCTGTACGCCGGCCGCCTTCTCGAACATCAGCGAGGTGAAGAAGTCGTCGCCGCCAACGCCGGAATTGCCGACGGTCACGGTGCTCGGATTGTCCTTCGCCGCCTTGACGAAATCCTCGAAGGTCTGGAACGGGCTGTCCTTGGCGACGACCGCGATGCCCGGATCGGTGACCACGTTGGCCAGCGGCGTGATCTCGTCGACGGTGTAGGTGATCGACGGGTTCATGATGTAGTTCGTCGTCAGCATCGGGGTGTTGGTGATGCTGACCGTGGCACCGTCCGGCTTGGTCTGCTTGGCGAGCTGCGTCCACGCGATCGCGCCGGTCGCGCCGGGAATGTACTGGTTGACGAAATTGACGCCGAGCTCTTCGGCGAGGAACGGCTGGACGAGCTGCGCCAGGGCGTCGGAACCGCCGCCGGCCTTGAAGCCCTGCATGACGTTGATCTCGTCGGATGCGGAGTATTTGGCGTCCTGTGCAAATGCGGGCGCGACGATGGCGGTGGTAACGGCGAGAGCCGCGACAATGGTCATTCTCATGGGTGGATCCTCCCTTTTGGATTGACGCACTCCTCCAAGCGCGTCGATGGACCTTATCGACACCTGAGCAGGTGTCAAACATATTGTTGACAATCTTGGCAATCGTCTGTCAGGTCAACCCAGAGCAGCAGGCGTAAAAGGGTAAGGAGCGTATCGCATGTCGGAAGAGAACGGACGGGGGCTGAAGAAGGGACTGACGAGCTACGGCGATGCCGGTTTCTCGCTGTTCCTGCGCAAGGCCTTCATCAAGGGCATGGGCTATTCCGACGATGCGCTCGATCGGCCGATCGTCGGCATCGTCGACACGGCGAGCGGCTACAATGCCTGCCATGCCAACGTCCCGGACCTGATCGAGGCGGTGAAGCGCGGCGTCATGCTGGCCGGGGCCTTGCCGGTCCCCTTCCCCACCATCTCGATCCATGAATCCTTCTCCCATCCGACCTCGATGTATCTGCGCAATCTGATGGCGATGGATACCGAGGAGATGATCCGCGCCCAGCCGATGGACGCGGTCGTCCTGATCGGCGGCTGCGACAAGACCGTGCCGGCCCAGCTGATGGGCGCGGCCAGCGCGAAGGTCCCCGCGATCCAGCTCGTCACCGGGCCGATGCTGACCGGCAGCCATCGCGGCGAGAAGGTCGGCGCCTGCACCGATTGCCGCCGCTTCTGGGCCCGCCACCGCGCCGGCGAGGTCGATGCGGAGGAGATCTCTGACGTCAATTCGCAGCTCGTGCCGGGCGCCGGCACCTGCGGCGTGATGGGCACCGCTTCGACCATGGCCCTCGTCGTCGAGGCGCTTGGCATGATGGCGCCCGGCGGCGCGACGCCGCCGGCGGTCTCGGCCGACCGTCGCCGCATCGCCGAGACCACCGGCGCGCTGGCCGTGCAGATGGCCGCCAGCAACCTGACGCCCGACAAGATCATGACCGTGAGGGCCTTCGAGAACGCCCTGACGGTGCTGCTCGCCACCGGCGGCTCGACCAATGGCATCGTGCATCTGGCCGCCATGGCCGGCCGCCTCGGTCTGACCCTCGATCTCGACGCCTTCGACCGGATCGGCCGCAAGGTGCCGGTGCTGGTCGACCTGAAGCCGTCCGGCCAGCACTACATGCAGGACCTGCACGCCGCCGGCGGCCTGACGACCATCCTGCGCGAGCTGAAGGACCTTCTGCATCTCGACTGCCTGACGGTCACCGGGCGCACGCTCGGCGAGGAGATCGATGCCGCGCCCGCCGGCTGGCAACAGTCGATCGTCGCGCCGGTCTCGGCGCCGCTCTACCCGGAAGGCGGCATGGCCGTCGTCCGCGGCAATCTGGCGCCCGGCGGCGCCATCGTGAAGCAGTCCGCCGCGACCCCGGCGCTGATGAGCCACACCGGCCGGGCCGTGGTGTTCTCCTCCATCGCCGACATGGCCGAGCGGGTCGACGACCCCGATCTCGACGTGACCGCCGAGGACATCCTCGTTCTCCAGAATGCCGGACCGAAGGGCGCGCCGGGCATGCCGGAGGCCGGCTACATGCCGATCCCGCGCAAGCTCGCCGCCGCCGGCGTCAAGGACATGGTGCGCATTTCCGACGCCCGCATGAGCGGTACGGCGTCCGGCACCATCGTCCTGCACGTGACGCCGGAAAGCGCCGAGGGCGGTCCGCTGGGGCTGGTGCGCACCGGCGACCGGATCACGCTCGACGTACCGAACCGCGCGATTTCGCTGGATGTCAGCGAGGCCGAACTGGCCGAACGGCGCAAGAGCTTCGTCGCCCCGGTCCACGCCGGTTCCGACCGCGGCTACAAGCGGCTGTTCCTCGAAACGGTGACCCAGGCCGACAAGGGCTGCGACTTCGACTTCCTCGTTCCGCCCGCCAGTGGCAGCGTGCCGGAAACCCGGGGATGAGCCGGCGCTACGATTATCGCGCGCTGATCGGCTACGCCCAGGACGCCCTTGTCGCCAGCGGCCTGGACGCGGGTTACGCCGAGATCGTCGCGGAGACGCTTGTCGAAGGCGATCTCCTCGGCCATTCCACCCACGGCCTTGCGCTCCTGCCGCGCTATCTCAGGGAGCTCGCGGCCGGGCACATGACCCAGGCAGGCGAACCCTCGGTCGTTCGCGACCACGGCGCTTCCGCGGCCTGGGACGGCAAGTATCTGCCGGGCCCGGTGCTGGTGCGCCGGGCCCTCGCTCAATGCACGCAGCGGGCTCGCGACGCCGGCGTCGCCACCGTGGCGATCGGCCAGAGCCACCACGTCGCCTGCCTCGCCGCCTATCTGAAGGCGGTGACCGACGATGGGATGGCGGCGATCATCGCCTCGTCCTCGCCGGCCACCGCCTCGGTGGCGCCCTTCGGCGCCGTCGAGGGCATCTATTCGCCCAACCCCATCGCGGCAGGCTGGCCGACGGGCAGCGATCCCGTGCTGGTCGACATCTCCGCCTCGATCACCACCAACAGCCTCGTCGGCGAACGCGTCGAAGAAGGTCGGTCGCTCCCCGGCGCCTGGATGATCGGCCCCGACGGCACGGCCAGCAACGATCCGGCCCTCCTGACAGCAAAGCCCGCCGGCGCGCTGCTGCCGCTGGGCGGCACCGAATACGGCCACAAGGGCTTCGCCCTCGGCCTGATCGTCGAGATGCTGACGGCGGGACTGGCCGGCCATGGCCGGGCCGACGCGCCCGACCAATGGGGCGCCTCCGTCTTCGTGATGGTCGTCGATCCGGAGCACCATGGCGGCCGCGCCGCCTTCGAGCGGCAAACCGGCTTCATGGCCGGAGCCGCACGGGACGCGAAGGTGCCCGACGGCGCCAGTGCCGTGCGTCTGCCGGGCGAACGCGCGCTGCGCCTGCGCCGTCAGCAGATCGCGGACGGGGTCGTCCTGTCGGATGAGCTTCTCGCGCGGCTGCGCAAGGCCCTGCCGGACCGCCCGCTGGACGCCAGCCGATAGGGCCGACCGAGACGAGACAGCGGACCATCAGGGAGAACACGATGACGGATCAGACCGGCGGCCGGGTGGCTGCGGGCACCCCCACCGGCGTCGCCGAGGCGCGGCGCGAGGAACGGCTTCCGCGCAGACTTCGCAACATCTTCAATATTGGCGAGTTCGAGCCGGCGGCGCGCAAGCGGCTGCCGCGCGGTGTCTTCTCCTACATCTCCGGCTCGGTCGAGACCGGCGCCGCCTTTAAGGCGAACCGCAGCGACTTGGAGGACATCCGCCTCGTCCCGCGCATTCTCGCCGGCCTTGCGGTCCGCGACCAGAGCCGCACCCTGTTCGGCAAGACCTGGCAGCACCCCTTCGGCATCTCGCCCATGGGGCTCAGCGCCCTCACCGCCTATGACGGCGACATCGTTCTCACCCGCAGCGCCCATGAATGCGGCATTCCGGCGGTGCTCAGCGCCACCTCGCTGATCAGCCTCGAGCGGGTCGCGAAGGAAGGCCATGCGCGCTGGTTCCAGGCCTATCTGCCCGGCGACGACGCGCGGGTCACCGGTATGGTCGACCGCCTCACCGCCGCCAATTACGACACGCTGGTCATCACCGCCGACGTCCCCGTGGCCGGCAACCGCGAGGATTCCAGGCGCGACCGCTTCGGCGCGCCGATGAAGCCCAGCCTCGATCTCGCCCTGCAGGGTGTGGTGCGGCCGGGCTGGGTGATGGGCACCATGGCCCGTACCCTGATGAACCACGGCATGCCGCATTTCGAGAATGCCGATGTCGAGCGCGGCCCGGCCATCATTTCCAAGAACGTCGTGCGCTCCTTCGGCGGGCGCGGCACCTTCTCCTGGCGCCACGCGGCGATCGCGCGCGAGCGCTGGAAGGGCAGGCTGGTGATCAAGGGCGTGCTGTCGCCGCAGGATGCGCGCCGGGCCCGCGAACTGGGCGCCGACGGCATCATCGTCTCCAACCATGGCGGCCGGCAGCTCGACTATGCGGTGTCGGCGATCGCGGCGCTGCCGGCGGTGAAGGCTGAGGCCGGCGACATGGCAGTCATGCTCGACGGCGGCGTGCGGCGCGGCTCCGACGTCCTGAAGGCGATCGCGCTGGGCGCGGACTTCGTCTTTGTCGGGCGGCCGTTCTTGTTCGCAGCCGCCGTGGCGGGCGACGCCGGCGTCAAGCACGCCGTCTCGCTGCTCGCGGCCGAGATCGACCGCGACATGGCGATGATCGGGGCGCCATCGCTCGATGCGATCACCCCGGACATCCTCGCCGAGAATGCACTGGCGCGCCCCTAAGGCTGCGCCAGGCTATTCGGTCTCAGTCCATCAGATGCGGATAGCGGTTGCGGAACTCGGCCCGCATCCGGCGTGCTTCGCGCAGGCTGCCGGTGGCGCCGCGCAGATAGTCGATCATGCGGGAGTAGCTCTTGGGAGCGCGTGCGTCGATCGTCATGTCTCTTCCTCGCCGAGCGAATTGCTGTGCCACTGAATTATGCCGGCGCGGCCGTCCCGGTTAGGGCCTCTGGCGAATAGCTCCCATGCGGAAGCGGCAGGGAAGCGCGTGTTCCAGCAGGGTTGCGACAACGAAAAGGGCCGGTGACACCGGCCCTTTTCGTTGCATGTCGTGCGGGGCGACGCCGCGCTATTTGTAGAAGAAATCCACCAGCGACAGCGAGACGGCCGGCACATAGGTCACCAGAAGCAGGACCACCAGCAGGATCCCGATGAAGGGCAGGTTGGTCCGGGTCGTGCGCCAGATGTCGGTGCGGGCGATCGAGCAGGCCGTGACCAGCACGCTGGCGACCGGCGGGGTCTGCTGGCCGAGCGCGATGTTCAGTGTCAGGAGGATGCCGAACTGCACCGGGTCGATGCCGATCTGATGGACCAGCGGCATGAAGATCGGCACCGTCAGGATGATCGCCGCGGCTCCGTGCAGCACCATGCCGACGAACAGCAGGAAGACGTTGATGATCATCAGGACGAGGAACTTGTCCGTCGTCAGCGTGGTGATGCTCGCCGCCAGCCGCTGCGGCATCTCGGTCTCGGTCAGATAGAGGCCGAGAACCGCGGAACTGGCCACCAGCAACATCACGACGGCGGTCTGGATCACCCCGTCGGTCAGCGCATGGTAGAACAGGCGGATGTCGATCTCGCGATAGACGAAGCCGCCGATCACCAGCGCCGCGATGACCGCGAGGCCCGCGCCCTCGGTGGCGGTGACGAAGCCGCCGAAGATGCCGCCGAGAATGATCACCGGCAGGATCAGCGCCCAGCCGGCGTCCTTCGCCGCCTTCCAGAGCCGGGTCAGGCTGAAGGCCTCCTCGCGCGGCAGGTCGTAGCGCACCGCGAAATAGTAGCACAGCGCCATCATGCCGAAGCCGCCGAGCAGGCCCGGCACGATGCCGGCCACGAAGAGCTGCACGATCGAGGTATCGGAGAGAGCGCCATAGAGGATCATCGGGATCGACGGCGGAATGATGATCGCCAGCGATGCCGAGGACGAGGTGACCGCCGCGGCCATGCGGGGCGAATAGCCCTTCTTCTTCATCGCCGGGATCAGCACCGAACCGATCGCCGCGACGTCGGCGACGGCCGAGCCGGAGATCTCGGCGAAGAACAGCGACACGCCGACATTCACCATGGCGAGGCCGCCGCGCATGAAGCCGATCAGCGCCGAGACGAAATTGATCAGCCGGCGCGAGATGCCGCCGGTGTTCATCAGCGCACCGGCGAGGATGAACAGCGGAATGGCGATCAGCGGGAAGCTCGTGGCGCCGTCGAACACCGACAATGCCGCGTTCAGGAAGCCGAGATGGCCGTTGAGGATGTAGACGCCAACGAGCGCGCTGGCGAGGATCGCGACGGCGATCGGCAGGCCGATGGCGATCATCACGAACAGGGACAGAAGGATCAACGCCTCGGTCATTTGGATTCTCCAGCGCGCGAAGCTTCGAGCTCGGCCTGGGCGCGAGCGATTTCGGCGGCGATCTCACGCTCCTCGGGATCGAGCCCGATCCTGGCGTCCTCGTAGCGTTCGGGCAGCGTCAGGAGACGCGCCAGGATCACCAGGCCCGCACTCACCGGCAGGATGCTCTGCACGAAGCTGCGGGACACGAAGCGCACCGAGATCAGCGTCTCGTTGCCGAAGATGTCGAGAATGGCCCAGCCGGCCCAGCCGATGACGGCGAAGGTGGCCAGGAAGATCAGTTCCACGCCGGAGAACAGCAGCAGGCGGCCTTTCGGCGGCAGGGAATAGAGCAGGCCGCTGAAGCTCAGATGCGCATTGCGCATGGTCGCGAGGGCGGCGCCGGAAAAGGTGATCCAGGCGAGGAGCACCGAGGCGACCTCGTCGTACCAGATCAGCGAATTGCCGGAATAGCGGTAGCCGACGCCGAGCAGCACCACGAGTGCGAGGACGACGAGCAGGAAGATCGTCACGGCCTGAAGTGAGACGTCAAGCCAGCGGGCGAGCCGGGACATGGGTGGGTTCCCCCGATGAAGAGTTCTTGTGGGCAGGGCCCGGACCGTCGGCGGGGAGAGGCGTTGCCCCTCCCCGCCGGTCATGGATCGCGTTCGATCAGTCGGCGAGCGACATCGCCTTGTCGATCATCTCCTGCCCGCCATCGACTTCCGCGGCGAACTTTTCATAGAGCGGCTTGGAGGCGTCGACGAAGGCCTGGCGATCGGCCTGGTTGACCTTCATGCCGGACTCCTCGAGCTCCTTCAGCAGCTTGTCGTCATCGGCGGCGCCCTGCTCGCGGGCCCACAGCGCCACTTCCTCGGCGGTGGTCTTCAGGACTTCCTGGATCTCCGGGTCGAGCTTCTCGAAGGCGGTGACGCCGACGGTCGGATAGGCCGGCGAATAGACGTGGCCGGACATCGACAGATATTCCTGCACCTCGTTCAGCTTGCCTGCCGAGATGTTGGTCAGCGGGTTCTCCTGGCCGTCGATGACGCCGGTCTGCAGCGCGACGAAGACTTCCGAGAACGACATCGGCGTCGGGTTGGCGCCGTAGGTCTTGAACATCTCGACGCGCCAGGACGAGTTCGGCGTGCGGATCTTCAGGCCTTCCAGATCGGCCGGGGTGTTGATCGGCCGCTCGTTGTTGGTGATCTGGCGGAAGCCGTTCTCCCAGATGGCGAGAGGGCGATAGCCCTGCTCCTCGGCGGCCGGAACCAGCACGTCGCGGAACAGCGTCTCGTCGATGCGCGCCAGGTGATCGCGATCCTTCACCATGAAGGGCAGGTCGAACAGCGCGTATTCGGCGGCGATCTCCGGCATGGTCGAAGACGGCAGGGTCATGTGCATGGTGCCCAGCTTGATCTTCTGGAGCATGTCCTTGTCCTTGCCGAGCTGCGAGGAGTCGAACACCTTCACCACGGCCGTGTCGCCGAGCTTCTCGTTGGCGCGGCGCGCGAACTCGCTGGCGGTGCGCTCCTGCAGCGAACCGTTGGCGGCGCTCAGGCCGAAGATGATTTCTTCCTGCGCCTGGGCGAAGCCGCTGGCGGCCAGAAGTGCAGCGGCGGCAACGGCCGATTTCAGCGTGAAGTGGATCATGTGGGTCCTCCCGTCAGATCGTTGGGGTTGGGTGGTGGCTGGTGTCTGCGCGACGCGACCTTGGCGGCCGTCTTGGATGTATTGGAGGGGCATTCGCCCCTCAGGCGGCCCGGGGTCCCTGCAGCCCCTTGGCGAACAGTGCCGACAGCGGCGTTTCCGGCGCCGGCAAGACGTCCCCCTCGGCAGCCTTGCGGGCCGCCAGCATCAGGCCGAGTTCGATCGCCTTCTGCCCGGCGCCCAGATTGGCGATGCCCTGTCCGGCGATGTCGAAGGCCGTCCCGTGGGCCGGCGTGACGATCGGGAACGGATAGCCGGCGATCAGCGTGACGCCGCGATCGAAGCCGATCAGCTTCATGGCGATCTGGCCCTGGTCGTGGAACATGGTCAGGACGGCGTCGAACTCGCCCTTCATGGCACGCACGAAGACCGTGTCGGACGGCACCGGACCGGTGACGGCCATCTGGTGGGCCTGGGCGCGCTGGACGGCCGGCAGGATGATCGCGTCGTCCTCGGTGCCGAAATTGCCGCCGTCGCCGGCATGCGGGTTGAGCGCGGCGACGCCGATGCGCGGCCGCTCGTAGCCGGCGCCCTGCATTGTCTCGATGGTCAGCCGCAGGCTCTCGAAGACGCGGTCCTCGGTGATCGACTCGGCGACCTTCGACAGCGGGATATGCGAGGTGCAGCGGGCATTCCAGACCTCGTCGAGGACGTTGAACTCGCTGCCGTTCTTGGTGACCTCGATGGTCCGGTTCACGAAGCCGATCTCGTCGACATAGTCGCTCTCCGACAGGCGCATCGAGTGCTTGTTGAAGGGCGTGAAGAACACCGCGTCGGCATAGCCGTTCTTGGCCGCAAGCAACGCGCAGCGGAAATTCGCCAGCGCCGAGGCGCCGCCCTCCGGGCTCGAAGCGCCCAGCGTGATCGCCGCCGGATCGCAGTTCTTCAGATCGACGAAGCAGCTGCGCTGCGGCCGTTCGCTGCCGAGTTCCTCGGCCGTTACCGTCGGCAGATCCAGCGTGACGCCGGCATGGCCGGCGCCCATGTCGAGCACCCGGCGGTCGCCGATGACCAGAAGGGTCGCCGTCTGCGCCACGGGATCGGCGAGAAGCCGCGCGGCCAGCTCCGGGCTGATTCCGGCCGGATCACCAATGGCAAAGGCCAGGACTTGGGACTGGGGCATGCTGTTTCCTCACCGGTTCCGCATATCGCATTTTGCATACGATATTTTTCTTTGCCCCCACAAGCCCCCTTTTTGCTATAATCTCCCCACAACGGTGCGACGCAGGAAGGTGAACCACATGGATGCGGCAGAGACGGCGACGCTGGACGCGCCCCTGATCCAGCGGCAGACCCTGCACGAGCAGGTCGCCGGGCGGATCCGCGACATGATCATCGAGGGGCATCTCCCGCCGGACTCGCGAATCAACGAGGCAGCCCTCGTCCAGAGCCTCGGCGTTTCGCGCACCCCCCTGCGCGAGGCGCTGCGCACCCTGGCCGGCGAGGGGCTGATCGACATCCGCCCGTCGCGCGGCAGCGTCGTGCGGCGCCTGTCGCCCGAAGACGTCGCCTCGATGCTGGAAGTGCTGGCCGAGCTCGAGAAGCTGGCGGGCCGCCTGTGCTGCGAACGCGCCACCGACGACGAGCTCGCCGAATTGCTGGCCGTGCACGACGCCATGATCGGCTATTACGAGAAGCGCGAGCGCCTGCCCTATTACAAGATGAACCAGGCGATCCATTCCGGCATCGCCCGGCTGTCGCGCAACAACATGCTCATCGACGTGCAGGGCACCATACAGGGCCGGCTGAAACGCATCCGCTTTCTCGGCAATCAGGGGCCGGAAGCCTGGGCCAAGGCGGTCGCCGAGCACGAAGAGATGGCCGTGGCGCTGCGGAACCGCGACGGCGAGCGGCTCGGCGAGGTCCTCGCCCGGCATCTGCAAAAGACCTGGGACCGCGTGAAGACCGTCGTCTAGCGACGGGGCGACATCGAGCTCGGGGCTGGGTGCCTGCGAACAATCGAGCCGCGCAGCTCTGCGACAAAACCGTCCCGCCCCGCGGCTGATCCATCACGGGTCACGCGAAGGCCGCTTCGTCCGACACGGCAACCCGCCGGCCATTGTCGCGGACCCTGCCAGACTAGTAAGGTCGCATGATCTTGGTGCCCGTCTTGCCGGGCTCCCGCAACCGGATCGCCGACGGCGTCCGGGTTCGACAGAGGCAGCATCCACCCCATGACGACAGACGCGTCCGTTTCCGACCGGCCCGGCGAGGCCGTGAGCCTGCCATGGCTGCTGGCCGAGACCACGATCATCCAGGCGCTCGGCACCGCCGCGGTGCTGACCGTGCCGGCCCTTGCCCCCGCCGTCGCGCTGACCCTCGGCGTGCCGTCGAGCTTCGTCGGCTATCAGGTCGGGCTGGTCTATCTGGCGGCGATGCTGTCCTCGCTGGTCGGCGGCGCGGTCGTGTCGCGCTGGGGCCCCTGCCGCACCGGCCAGACCGCAATGGCACTGACGGCCGCCGGCTGCCTTCTCGCCAGCATTCCCCATCTGGCCGGCATGATCGCCGGCTCGCTGGCCATCGGCCTCTCCTACGGCCTGATCAACCCGTCCGCCTCCGATCTCCTGCAGCGCCATTCGCCGGCGCATCGGCGCAATCTCTTCTTCTCCATCAAGCAGACCGGCGTCCCGGTCGGCGGCATCATGGCCGGGCTCATCGGCGCGCCGATGGCCGTGGCGTTCGGCTGGGGCGCCGTACTGTGGGCCGTGGCCGCGACCTGCATCGTGCTGATGCTGGCGCTCGAGCGCGGCCGCGCCCGTCTCGATGCCCATGCGAACCCGGCAACCCGGCTGCTGCGCTCGGCCGGCCTCGGCCTCACGACCATCCGCTCCGACCACTCGCTGCTCATGCTGGCCGCCGCCTCCTTCTGCTTTTCCGCCATCCAACTCTGCCTCGTCGCCTTCCTGGTCGTGCTGCTGGTGGAGGAATTGCACATGGGCCTCGTCGAAGCCGGCATGGTTCTGGCCGCCGTTCAGGTCATGGGCGCCGTCGGCCGTCTGCTGTGGGGCCATGTCGCCGATCGCATCCACAGCGGCCTCGCCGTCCTCACGGGCCTCGCCGCGCTGATGGCCGTGGTCTCGACCACGATCCTCTTCGTCTCGCCGCAATGGCCGCTCGCCGCGGTGATCGCGGCCTTCATGCTGCTCGGCCTCACCGGCGTCGGCTGGAACGGCGTCTATCTCTCCGAAGTCGCGCGCCTCAGCCCCCTGCGCGCCGTCGGCTCGGTCACCGGAACCGCCATGTTCGTCACCTTCGCCGGCGTGCTGGTGGGGCCGACCCTGTTCTCCTCGGTGCACAATCATGTCGGCAGCTATATCGGCAGCTACGGCGTTCTCACCGCCCTGGCCGTCATCGGCGGTTGTCTCGCCGCCGCCACCTGGCGGCGCGATCGCCACAAGACCGGCGCCGCGGATCCCAGCCCGGCGTGAACAGCCGGCTCAGACTTTCCGTCGTAGGCGGCGGAATAGTGACAGGCGCATGTCGCCGCATCGGCAGCCGGAGCAGAAAGGCGCCTGACACGCCATGACACGGCTTCTGACGATCATCGCCCGCAATGGCCGCTGGATGCTGGTGGCCGGCCTTGTCGGCGGCGTCCTGTTTCCCGGCCTTGCCTCGCTCATGCGGGCGGGCCTCTTCCCGCTGATCGCCGCGATCCTCTTCGTCTCGGTCCTGCGGGTGGATCCTGCCCAGATCGCGCGGTCCCTTACCCATATGCGGCGCGACGTGCCACTGGTCCTCTTCCTCCAGCTCGCGCTGCCCCTCGCCGTCGCCGCGATCCTTTACGTCGTCGGTATAAGTGGCCCCCTCGCCAGCGTCGTCATTCTCACCCTGGCCGCCGCGCCGATCACCGGCGGCGCGGGCCTCGCCGCCCTCACCGGCCTCGACGGCATGACCGCCCTGCGACTGCTGGTCTGGGGCACGATCCTGTTGCCGCTCACCTCGATGCTGCCCCTGCAGATCGTGTTCCCGGGCGCGGATATCTCGCCGCTGGAGCCGGCTTTGCGCCTTCTCGGCGTCATCGCGCTGGCCGGTGGCCTGGCAGTCGTCGTGCGGCGGATCTGGCGCCCCGCGCCGCAATCAGACGCGATTGTCATGCTCGATGCCGTCAGCGCACTGCTGCTCGCGGCCCTTGTCCTCGGCCTCATGGACGCAATCCAGCCGATGCTGCTCCGCGATCCGCCGCAAGTCGCCGGCATGCTCGCGGCCGCCTTCGCGCTGAATTTCGGGCTGCAGATCGCGGCCAACACCGCCATGCGCCGTGCCGGCAGTGATCCGGCGATCGGCGGCGCCGTCGCGCTGATGGCCGGCAACCGCAACTTGGCCCTGTTCCTCGTCGCCCTGCCCCCCGCGTCTTTGGAGGCCATGATGGTCTTCGTCGGCTGCTACCAGATCCCGATGTTTCTAACCCCACTCCTCATGCGCGGCTATTATGGCCGGGCAGTCAAACGCTGAGCGCGGGCTCGGAGACGGGTGGAGGGTGTCAAAAGCACACGGGACATACACATGCCGGTGAGACCTCGGCGGGGTGCGCCCTCGTGAACTTGCGACTGCACGCTCGAAATCGTGGCTGTGTCAGCCGCCGGACAACTGCAGCGTTCGTCCCATAGCCGCCAGTCGCAAGGACCCGGAACTGACGCAGAGCTTCTTATAGCCTCTGCCGTCCGCTATCGCGGACCGGCATCGTCAGCGACGATTTGCACGACGGCGGCAAGTCCATGAAGTGCGTCCAGATTTCTGCATCACGCGAACACCGGACGCCCATTGGCTGTCCCGCATGAGATCAGACGCCTGAAACACACCCCGAACGCAAAAAGCCCCTCGGCTGTGGAGCGCGAGGGGCTTTTTGTGGTGCGTTGTGAAGAAGGTGGTCTCAATGGACAACTTGCGATTTGCAGACCTGGCGGCGACCGACTTTCCCGCGTCTTGAGACGAAGTATCATGGGCGCTGGGGCGTT